>NZ_ANAE01000129.1 GCF_000341265.1 Nocardiopsis prasina DSM 43845
AGGAACGGCCCCGGGCCGAAGGAAGCGGCGGGGCGCGGGGCGGGGCCACTCCACCCCCGCGCCCGGCGCCGCCTACTCCGGGAAGTGGCAGGCCACCGGGTGGCCCGCTCCCCGGTCCACCAACTCGGGAGCCTCCTCCGCGCACAGGTCCCGCGCCTTCCAGCAGCGCGTACGGAACCGGCAGCCGCTGGGCGGGTTCACCGGGCTCGGCACGTCACCCGTGAGGACGATCCGCTCCCGCACCCGTTCCGTACGCGGGTCGGCCCAGGGCGCCGCGGACAACAGGGCGATCGTGTACGGGTGCGAGGCCCGGTCGTAGACGTCCTCACGGGTGCCGGTCTCCACCACCCCGCCCAGGTACATCACCGCCACCCGGTCCGAGATGTGCCGCACCACCGACAGGTCGTGCGCGATGAACACGTAGGACAGGCCCAGGCGCTCCTGGAGCTCCGCCAACAGGTTCACCACCCCGGCCTGCACCGAGACGTCCAGCGCGGAGACGGGTTCGTCGAGCACCAGCAGGCTGGGTTCCAGCGCCAGGGCCCGGGCGATCCCGACCCTCTGCCGCTGACCGCCGGAGAACTCGTGCGGGTAGCGGTTCCCGTGCTCGGGGCTCAGACCCACCATCCGCAGCAGCTCGGCCACCCGCTCCGGCCCGCCGTCACGCCAGCGCCGATGCACCTTGAGGGGTTCGGCGATGATGTCGTTGACCGGGAGCCGGGGGTTGAGCGAGGCGTAGGGGTCCTGGAAGACCATGCCCACCTCGCGGCGGACCCGCTGCATCCTCGCCGCCGACATCGTGGTGAGCTCCTCCCCTCGGAAGCGCACCGAACCGGCGGTGGGGGAGACCAGTTGGAGGATGGCCCGGCCGGTGGTGGACTTGCCGCAGCCCGACTCCCCGACCACGCCCAGGGTCTCGCGTTCGGCCAACCGCAGGCTGACCCCGTTGACCGCGTGCACCTGCCCGACCACCCGGCGCAGGAGCCCGGAGCCGTGCACGGGGAAGCGCACCTCCAGATCCCGGACGTCGAGCAGCGGGGTGTCCGGGTCCGTCCGGGTACCGGGTTCCTCTGGAACGGTCGTCATCGCGTCCCCCCGTTACGGAAGAAGGTCGTCGGGTCCGCCACGTCCACCAGCCGGTCACTGTGATGGCAGGCGGCCAGGTGGCCGCTGTCGGGTCCGTCCACCTCGACCAGCTCGGGCTCGGCCGACCGGCAGGTGGCGTCCGCCAGCGGACAGCGCGGTGAGAAGGGGCAGCCCCGGGGCAGGTTGATCAGGGAGGGAGGGGTGCCGAGAATGGGCCGCAGGCGTTCGCGGCGCTCCGAGGTCATCGACGGGGTCGAGCCGAGCAGCCCCGCCGTGTACGGCATCCGGGTCCGGTAGAACACGTCGTCGGTCCCCCCGATCTCCACGGGGCGGCCCGCGTACATGACCAGGACCCGGTGGGCCAGGCCCGCCACCACTCCGAGGTCGTGCGTGATCAGCAGGATCGCCGCGTTGACGGTGTCCTTGACCTCCAGCAGTTTCTCCAGGATCTGGGCCTGCACCGTGACGTCCAGAGCCGTCGTCGGCTCGTCGGCGATGATCACGTCGGGGTCGTTGATGATCGCCATGGCGATCATGACCCTCTGCCGCATGCCGCCGGAGAACTCGTGCGGATAGCTCCGCAGGCGCTGCGCGGCCTGCGGGATGCCCACCAGGTCGAGCATCTCGCGGGCGCGTTCGAGCGCCTTGCGGGGCGGGACCAGGCTGTGCGCCCGGACCGCCTCGGCCAGCTGGTCCCCGACGGTGTGCACCGGGTTGAGCGCCGTCATGGGGTCCTGGAACACCATCGAGATCCGTCGGCCGCGCAGGGAGCGCAGCTCCTTCTGCCGCATCTCCAGCAGGTCCCGGCCCCGGTAGAGCACCCTCCCGCTGACGCGTGCGCTGCGGGGCAGCAGGCCCAGCAGCGCCATGGAGGAGACCGACTTGCCCGAGCCGGACTCGCCGACGATGGACAGGACCTCGCGTTCGCGCAGGGTGTAGGAGACGTCGCGCACGGCCCTGACCACGCCGTCGTCCGTGGGGAACTCCACGGAGAGGTTCTCGACGCGCAGGACCTCGTGCTCGGTGGGGGCCTCGGCATCGGAGAGGGTGCGGGCGGTGTGGACCTCCCCGGCCGCGTCGGTGACCGCCGCACCGAGGACGGGGTCGGGTAGGGGCCCGGGCGGCGGGGGGATGGCGGGTGTCTGGGTCATCAGTCACGCACCCTGTTCTGTCGTGGGTCGAAGGCGTCTCGCAGGCCGTCGCCGATGAAGTTCACCGACAGCGCGATCAGGATGATGAAGAGGCCGGGCCAGTAGAACAGCCAGGGGCGGGTGCCCATCGCGCTCCGGTAGTCGGTGATCAGCCGTCCCAGCGAGGTGTCCGGCGGCTGCACGCCCATCCCGAGGAAGGAGAGGGCGGACTCCAGCAGCACCGCCGCGGCGATGGCCAGGGTCACGCTGACGATGATCACGCCCACCGTGTTGGGCAGGATGTGCTTGAAGATGATGCGGACCGAGGAGGTGCCCACCGAACGGGCGGCCTCCACGAACTCCTTCTCCCGCAGGGACAGCACCGAGCCGCGTACGAGGCGGGCGGTCTGGGTCCAGGTCACCAGCCCCAGGACGACTCCCAGGTAGACGATGCCGGCCTGCCCGGCGATCTTGGCGGCCGCCGCGGCGATCGCCAGCAGCGGGATCGCGATGAGGACGTCGGTGAGGCGCATCAGCACCGCCTCGGTCCAGCCCCGGAAGTAGCCCGCGCAGGCACCGATCACCGTCGCCACGACCGTGGCCACGATCCCGACCAGGAAGGCCACGGTCAGGGAGACCTGGGTGCCCCGCATGGTCAGCGCGAAGTAGTCCTTGCCGACGTTGTCCTGCCCGAAGGGGTGCTCGCCCAGGGCCAGCCCGGCGCCGCCGAGGAACCTCGGCACCAGGCTCAGGGTGGGGTCGCCGCCGTCGGTGAGGGGACCGGTCGCGGAGGGCGACTTGTCCCACCAGCCCGGCACGGGGCCGAACCCGATCGAGGTGAAGGACAGCAGGACCACCCCGGCGAGGAGAACCATGCCGAGCAGGGCCGCGCGGTGCCGGAAGAACCGCGAGCGGACCAGCTGCCACTGGGTGCGGGCGGCGATGTTCAGGCCCGCGGCGGCGTCGGGGTCCGGGTGCCCGGGCGCGGTCGTACCGTCCTCGGGGTCCGGCGGCGGAGCGTCGTGGTGCGTCGTCATCGAGTGTCTCCCTCGGTCATGACAGCCGAATCCGGGGGTCGAGGTAGGCGTAGGTGATGTCGGCGACCATGTTGAACAGGACGATCGCGCCGCCCGCCACCACGAAGAACGCCATGACGGGTGCCGGGTCGGCCTCGTTGAGTCCGGTGAGCAGCAGGTGTCCCATCGCGCGCCAGCCGAAGACCGTCTCGGTGACCACCGCCCCGCCGATGACGGTTCCGAAGTCGTAGGCGGCCAGGGTCGTGATGGGGATGAGCCCGTTGCGGAGGGCGTGCCGGGTCATGACCGTGCGTTCGGGCAGGCCCTTGGCCCGAGCCGTGCGCACGTAGTCCTGGTTCATCACCTCCAGCATGCTGGCGCGGCTGTAACGGGTGTAGGTCGCCAGGGAGACCAGGATCAGGGCCAGGGTGGGCAGGGCCAGGTGGCCCGCCGAGTCCAGTGACAGCTCCCAGAACGTGCCCTGGTAGTTGGGGGTGCGGGCGCCCACGGTGGAGATGGGTCGGCCCTGCATGGAGGAGCTGTAGGAGGCGAAGGAGCGCAGCATCCGGTCGACGAAGATGACTCCGCCGGTGAACAGGCCCGTCCACAGCGCCGTCGCCACGGCCTCGCGCCGGTACAGCACACCGCCGATCCCGTAGCCGAGCGCCACGCACACGGCGACGGTGGCCAGGGCCAGGCCGCCGATGACGGCCAGGCTGGGGTCGGCCAGGACCGGCGACAGCGCGAAGTACATGACCGTGCCCACCGCCGCCGACGCCAACGCGGCGTACATCGGGCGGTTCGGACTCGGCCCCGAGATGAGCACGCTGAAGCCGACGGCGGCGCCGAAGGCGCTGACCGCCACGACCACCGGGCCCAGGCCGGGGTCGGTGAACCACCGGGTGACCGAGACGAACGTGAGGATCCCCGCCGTGGCGGCCGCGGCACCGGCGAAGGCGATGATCCGGGTCCGCCGGTCGCCCACGACCAACGAGCTCCAGGCCAGCCCGGCGAGCAGGGCCACCACGGCGATGACCAGGGGAGGGATGGCCGGTTGCGCCAGCCAGTTGTTGAACTCGATGGCGCCGTACTGCTTGAGCAGGACCCCGACCCAGAAGATGGGTAGGGAGAAGGCGACGAAGGCACCGAAGGTCACCGAGTGGTCGAATCCGCTGTACTGGCGCAGGGCGGACACGACACCGATGGCGATGCCGATGATGATCGCGAGGAGGGTGGCGGCCACCACCAGCTGCATCGTGGCCGAGACGGCGTCGGTGAGCAGGACGTTGACGTCCTGGCCCTGCCGGTTCACCCCGAAGTCACCGGTGAGGGCGCCACCGAGCCAGAGGAAGTAGCGGGAGTAGACGGGGAGGTTGAGACGCATCCGCTCGATCCGCTCCGCCATGGCGGCCTCGCGGGCGTTCTCCGGCAGTTCGCGGAGGTCGGCGAGCGGGTCCCCGGTGTTGGTCGCGAGGACGAACATCACGAAGGTCGCGGCGAAGAGCACGAAGACCGAGACGACGAGTCTTCGCGCGATGAAGACGAGCACGGGTGCTGACTCCTGGAGGCAGGGGGATGTTCGCGCGCGGCCGGCGGGCCGGCCCTCCCGGCCAGGGCCGGGGCCGTGCCGTCCGGGTGGGGATCGGACGGCACGGGTGTTCGCGCGCGTTGGGTGTGGTGCGGCCTACTGGACCGACCAGTCCCACACGTTCCAGACGATGTCGGTCTGCGCGGGGTTGGGGATGACGTTCTCCACGTTGTCGCTCCACGCGGCGGTGCCGGGGTGGCTGAAGAGCGGGATCGTCACCAGGTCGTCCCAGAGGATCGTCTCGATCTCGTTGATGATCTCCAGCTGGGCGTCGGGGTCGGCCTCCTGGAGGACGTCGGCCAGCAGCCCGTCCAGGTCGTCGTTGGCGTAGCAGCCGTTGTTGTTGCCCTTGGCCTCGCCGGTGCACTCGTCGGGGGAGCGGAAGGTGGAGTTCCAGCTGCTCACCTGGGCCGAGCCGGACCACGCGTACATGGCCACGTCGTAGGTGTTCTGCGACAGCCCGCCGTCGGTGTCGAAGAACGTGTCCTCACCGTTGATCTGGACGTCGAACCCGGCCTGGTCGCAGGAGTCCTTGATCAGCTCCGCGGTCTGCTGGCGGCGGGGGTTGCCGCCGATGAAGCCGAGCCGCACCTCCTGGCCGACCATGTCGAGCTCCTCGAGGAGTTCCCGGGAGCGGTCGAGGTCGACCTCGGCCCACTGGTCGCCGCCGCTGGCGGCAACGGCCTCCGCGTAGCCCGGGTCGAAGGGCGCGATGTTGCGGACGTCCATGGTCTCGGCGTCCGGCTGGACCGGCTTGATGAGGTTGTCCACGATCAGCTGACGCGGCACGCACTCGGTGAAGGCCTCGCGCAGCTCGTACTCCTCGAAGGGACTGGAGTCGAAGTTGAAGTCGAGGTGCTCGTAGATGTACTCGTCGTAGACCTGGTACTCCACCCCCTCCAGGGCCTCGACCTGGTTGATCAGGTCGACCGTGGGCTGGGGCCGCATGATGTTGATCTCGCGGTTCTCCAGGGCCTGGGTCTGCTCGTCGGAGGCGATCCAGCGCACGACGATGTTGGACGTGGCGGGGGCCTCACCCCACCAGCTCTCGTTCGGCTCCAGGGTCAGCGACTGCCCCGCCTCGTAACCGGCGAGCTGGTAGGGCCCGGAGGACGGGGTGAGGGAGGAGTCCGGCAGAGCGCCGGTGACGGTCCAGCCCTCGTTGAAGAACTCGACGGAGTCGGCCAGAGCGTCGTGGTCCTCGTCGCGGATGGCCTCCACGAGCTCCTCGACGGTGAGCCCGCCCTGCTCGGCGACCACGTGCGCGGGCATGAGGGTGTTGTTGCCGTTGCCCGGGCCGTTGCTCGCCCAGTCCGAGAAGGGGACCTCGTACTCCAGCGCGAAGTCCTTGTCACCGATCTCGCAGTCCGGCATGAGGGTGTCCTCGACACCCGCCGTGCCGTTGGAGGAGAACTCGAAGCGGCCGCTCTGCTGCGCCCACCAGAGCAGCGCGTCGGAGCAGTCGATGACCTCCCCGTCGGACCACACGGCGTCCGGGTGGATCGAGTACTCGACGATCTGCGGGTCGTCGGAGACCTGGTCGTAGGTCCCGAAGTCGGTGTTGGGGGCGACCGCGCCGCCTTCGCCGAAGTACCAGAAGCCGCTGGTCAACTGGTGGTTGATGATCGCGTTCTTGCTGGAGTTGGCTCCGGCGGTGGTGTTGTTGAAGCTGTCGTACTCCTGGTCCCACGCCAAGGTGATGGTGGAGGAGCCGGAGGAGGCGTCGCCGCCGTCGCCGGAGTCTGACGTCGAGCAGGCGGAGAGCACGAGCGCTCCCGCCGCGACCACAGCCGTGGCCTTGGTGATCTTCCCGGTGATTCTCACGCAGTGGTTCCTCTGCCGTTGGGGGACGAATCCAGGATCGAAGTAGATCGGATTCTAGGCAGCGGGTGAGTCCGTGGCAATAGTCCACAACGGGCTGTTATCCACCTGAGGCGTATTTGGCCCCAAAGCTAGCCAAAAAAGGAACTCCAGGTAGGAAACCGGGCCTGCCGCCATCCTCTCGTCCGTTGATCACCTGCGTCTTCGCGGGCTGTCGGGCCTGCCACGCGTCATGGAGAAGGCCCATGGTCATCTCATCCCATGAAGGGATTGCCGATGCGGTCGGAGGTCTGCTTTTCCCTTCGTGCTGACCGAGTTGAGTTCGGGCCCGAAGTGAAGAAAGGAAACTCGGAGGAAATGAATCGAAACACATGCGCGAGATTCCTGAAACAACCCGTGATCCATCCCGGAGAACGAACTCCGCGCCCTGACACCACACCAACCCCCATCACCACCCCTGGCACCCCGACCCGAGGCCGCACACCGGACGGGGCGGACGGCGCCGCCACCCACCACCCCCGTTAGCCTGTGGCCCATGACACCAGGCAACGGCGCCCCCACCCTCACCATCCCGGCGGCCTTCAACGGCCCCGACGGCTCCGGGAACGGCGGCTACAGCGCGGGACTGCTCGCCGCGCGGCTGACCGCCCCGGGCGGCCCCGCCGTCCGGGTCACCCTGCGCACCCCGCCGCCGCTGGACCGCCCGCTCACGGTGGAGGAGTCCCCTGAGGGCCTGCGTCTGGTCGACCCCGCGGCCGAGGACCGCGCCCGCCTCGTGGCCGAGGCCGTCACGACCGGTCCCCTCGACCCCGGACTGATCCCCGGAGGACCTGTTGGCGTCACCGAGGCCGAGGAGGCCCGCGACCGCTACGCCGGGCTGGACGACCACCCCTTCCCGCGCTGCTACAGCTGCGGCCCCGAACGCGCCGAGGGCGAGGGCCTGCGCCTGTTCGCGGGACGGGTCCGCTCCGGCGAGGGCCCCGACGGGGTCGGCAACACCGTCGCCTGCACGTGGGAGGTCCGCCCGGAGGTGGACGGCGGCGACGGAACGGCCGCCCTCGCCCAGGTCTGGGCCGCGCTGGACTGCCCCGGCGGCTGGTCCAGCGACATCTCCGGCCGCCCCATCGTCCTGGGCCGACTGACCGCCCAGGTCCTCGCGGTCCCGCCGGTCGGGTCCACGCAGGTGGTGATGGGACACCTGGAGTCCGTGGACGGTCGCAAGGTCCACACCGGCAGCGCCCTGTACGACGGCGACGGCCGCGTGCTCGCCCTGGCACGCGCGACCTGGATCGCCATCCCGACCTGAGGGGCGCGTCCGCGCCCCGGTCCGCCGTGCCGGGCCCTCCAGTACGGTGAACGCTTGTGGCCTTCGAAAACACTCAGCAGACCGCGCCCGACGACGACACCCCCGCGGCGGCGCCCCGCCGGGGAAGGAGCGGGCGCGGCCGCGACCCCGAACGGCGGCGGACCATCCTGGACGCCGCGGACAGGGTGATCCAGCGCGACGGCCCCGACGCCTCCATGCTCGCCATCGCCACCGAGGCGGGAATCAGCAAGCCCATCCTCTACCGGCACTTCGGCGACAAGGGCGGCCTCTACCAGGCGCTGGCCCAGCGCCACGTGGACCCGCTCATCGAGGCCATCCGCTCCGAGCTGTACCAGCACGCCGACTTCGACGTGCGCGCCCGGGCCACGGTCGGCGCGTACCTGTCGATGATCTCGCAGAACCTCAACCTCTACCGGTTCCTCATGGACCGCGCCACCTCGGAGGACGTGCGCACCCGCAGCGACCTCGGACTGATGGTGCGCCGCCTGGGGGAGGAGCTCGCGGACCTGTTGCTCACCGAGGGGCGGATCAGGGATCGGCTGCGGGCCCAGATCGCCGCGCACGCCGTCGTGGGCATGGTCCAGGCGGCGGGGGAGTGGTGGCTCGAACACCCCGAGGTGAGCGAACAGGAGATCATCGACGACCTCACCGGTGCCGTGGTCGGTGCCATCCGGGGCAGCGGCACCTGACCCGGAGCCCCGGCCAGGGCCGCCTCGGCGAGGCAGCGCCGGTCGTCCGCACCTGGTGCGTTCGTGGTTGGTCGGTTGTCTGGCGCCGCTCGGGCGGGGGCCGTTCGTCCCCACCCGGGGCCCGTGGGCCGGTCGGTCGCCTCGCGGATCGGGCCGGGACCCTTCGGTCCCACGCGTCCTACGTGGTTGGTCGGGCCCTCCCCGGAGCCACTCGGCCCCCCGGGAGCCTCGTGGTCGGTCGGCTGCCTAGTACCGCTACCTTTCACCCTCGTCCCTTCACCCCCACCCGCCCCTTTGCTCCCCTCTCCCGAGGCGAACTTTCCGCCGGTACTTGACCTGGAGTGCGCTCCAGGTCCCATGCTTGCGGCATGGAGGACTACTACACCCCCGGTGAGGTCGCCGAGCGCTTCGGTCTCACCCTCGACACCCTGCGCTACTACGAGAAGGCGGGCCTGCTCCGGAGGGTCGAGCGCGCCCCCAGCGGTCATCGCCGCTACCGCACCGACGACGTCGACCTGCTTCACCTCGTCCGGTGTCTGCGCGACACCGACATGCCCATCGCCCGGCTGCGCGACTTCGCCGAGCTGGTCCGCGACGGCGACCACACCATCCCCGAGCGCCTGGACGTGCTGCAGAGCCACCAGCGGGACCTCGACGCCCGCATCGCCGAGCTCTGCCAACGTCAGATCACGATCCAGCACAAGATCGACTACTACGCGAGGGCGCTCGCCGACGAAGCCTCGGAAGCGGTCCCCGTGACCGGGGAGAGCGCCTGATGCGACACACCACGATCAACGGCCGCACCGTCAGCGCCCTGTGCTTGGGGGCGATGCAGTTCGGCAGCACCACGGACGCCGCCAACTCCGCCGCCCTCCTCGACCGCTTCGTCGAGGCCGGGGGCACCTTCGTCGACACCGCGGACTGCTACCAGTTCTGGATCGAGGGAGGCCAGGGACACGAGAGCGAGACCTTCCTCGGCCGTTGGCGGCGCGAGCGCGGCGTGACCGACGAGGTCGTGATCGCCACCAAGATCGGCGCACAGCCGACCGTGCCCGGCGCCGGTCTGGAAGCGGCGGAGGGGCTCTCGTCCGCAGCCGTGGCGACGGCCGCCGAGCGCAGCCGCGAACGCCTGGGGGTCGACACCCTCGACCTCCTGTACGCCCACAGGGAGGACCCCGACACGTCGGTCGAGGAGACCATGGAAGCCTTCGCCCGGCTCGTCGCCGAGGGGACGGTCCGTGAGCTCGGGCTCAGCAACCACCGCACCTGGCGGCTGGAGCGGGCCCGTTCCGCGGCGGAGGCCCACGGGTGGCCGCGCCCGCGGGTGCTCCAGTACCGCTACAGCTACCTCCAGCCCCGTGGCGACGTGCCCCTGGAGTCCGCGGGTCACATGCACGCCACCCCCGAACTGTTCGACTTCGTCCGCGCCGAGGCGGCCCAGGGGTGCGAACACGTCCTGGTGGCGTACACGTCGCTGCTGAGTGGCGCCTACACCCGCCCGGACCGGCCCCTGGAGTACGCCTACGACCACCCCGGCACCGCCGCCCGCCTGGCCGTCCTGGACGAGGTGGCCAAGGAGACCGGAGCCACCCGCAACCAGGTGGTGCTCTCCTGGCTCGCGGGCCACGATCCGGGCGTCATCCCGTTGGTCGGTGTCAGCAGCGTCGCCCAGCTGGACGAGGCGCTGGAGGCCATGGACCTGACCCTGACCTCCGATCAGCACTCCCGGCTCGCCGCCGTGCGCTGATTCGGACCCGACATAGCTCGCACATGTCCCTATAACTCCGCTTTCGCGGTTTCCTGACGCTTCCGGCGGATACCTTCCCTAGGTAGGCGCGCGGCGGATCCGCGCGCACCACGGATCCGCGAACCAAGGGGGAGGGGCCAGTTGCCCGAGAGCACGACGGCGTTGGAAGCGGACTCAGGTGCCTACCACCAGATCCACTTCGCCTGGGCCGAACCCACCCTCCTCGGTCGCGTCGGCCCCGGACCGGCCGCCACGTCCCTCCCCGACCGGGACCAGCCCGTACTGCGCTCATGGCGCGACCGCCTGATCCCCGCCCTCACCGCCGACTACCGTTCCGCGCTGCCCGGCACCGACCCGGCGGCCTACCCGGAGACCCTCTGGGCCCACCACTACCCCGACGGCCAGAGCGCTCTGGTCTACCGGTGGCCCGGCGACGTCCGCGAGGCGCACGCCTGGGCGATCGTGGGGCCCACCCGGGGGCTCACCTTCCCCCGTGTCCTCTCCCTGCACGAGAACCCCAACACCCGGCCCGCCGCGAGCAGGCCACCGACACCGGGCTGGGCGACCATGCGCAGCCTGTCTGCCCCGGCGCCCTGGGAACGCACCGCGGCGCCGGGCGCCCTGCGCACCCGCGACCGGCGCGCCGCCGAGACCCAGATCGACGGCGAACCCATCCTCGCCGGGGCCGTCGCCCACGCGCTCGCGCACCCCGACCGCCCCGTCCACCTGGCCCTGGACCCCGACCGGGCCGACCTGTGGCAGGCCGTCCAGCTGCGCTTCCTGTGGGGCATGCACCGCACCCTGCACGACGTCCTCACCCCGCGCGCCGCCCTGCCCGCCGCTGGGTGGAGCTGGTCCTTCTCCACCTATGACCCGGTCCTGGGCGCGGGGGACGGCCCGCACCTGGCCTTCGCGCCACCCCCCGCGAACCACGCCACGGGGTCGCCCTTCCTCTCACCGGTCCCCAGCGACCACCTGCGGATCGCCGAGGGCCTGGTCACCGTCCTGAGGGAGCAGGGCGGCGACGCGCTCGCCGACCACCTCAGGGATCGCGGGATTCCCGAGGCCACCACTTTCGGTGAACGCCGCGACCTGCTCCGCGACTGGCTGGACCCGGCCCCCCGCTCCGAGCCGCAGGAGGAGGAGCCCGACGAGACCCACACGGTGGAGCAGGTCCCCGAGAGCGGGGTGGCCGCCGAGGAGGACACCACGGCCACCCCAGCCTTCGGCGCCTACGGCGCCTATGGCGAGCCATCGCCGCTGACCGAGCCCGAATCCTCCCCGGCGCGCTCGCCGTTGACCGGGGGCGAGTCCGCGCGGCCCTCGCCGCTGCCGGAGGTCGAGTCCTCCCCGGTGCGCCCGCCACTGACCGAGGTCGAACAGGGCCCGAGGACGTCGCCACTGACCGAGGTCGAATCCGCTCGCTGGCCCTCGCCGCTGCCTGGAGCCGACCCCGACCCGGTGTTAGACCCTGAGAGCGATCTCGAAGAGGCCCCCGACCCCTTCACCGATGACGACTCCCAGGACACCGCCGAGCAGGAGACCTGGGCCGGACGCCTCGATGGTTCCTCCGGAAGGCGGGGGCACACCTTCCTGGGAGTGGCGCGGCGCCAGACCCCGCAGGAACCGGAACACGACCCCCTCTCGATCTTCGGCCGTCAACCGCGACCGGGGGAACCCGACACCGACACGGCCCGCTCAGCCGAACCCGAGGCCGCGTCCGGCGACACCCGGCTCTCACCCGGAACGGGCTTCTGGGACGAGGCGCCGCGCACGACGGAGCCCGCCACCAAGACACCGGGGACCGATCCCGAGCCCTGGACCGTCTCCGCCTCGATGAGCGCCCCCGAACCCGTCCGGGCCGACCGGCCCGAACCCCGTTCCCCCGAGGACGCCCCGCCCCTCGCCCTCCCCGAAACCCCCGACTACGCGGCCGAGACCGTGCCCGAGCCGGACGAGGACTTCGACGCCCCCGACGACAACTGGCCCACCCAGTACGCGGACCTGCCCCTCTCCCGCCTGGAGCGGTGGCACTCCAAACGCGGCCCCGAGGGGGCCCACACTGACGTCGTCGATGCCCGCGCCGCCGTCCGCGCCGAGCGCGCGGAACTCCAACGCGTCCGCGACGAGCGCGACCACTACCACACCGAGGTCCAGGACCTCCGCAGGGAGATCGCCCGCCTGGACCAGTCCTGGATCGACGCGCAACCCTTCTCCGAGACCCCGGAACGCAAACGGCGCTGGCCCCTGATCCTGATCGTCCTGGGTCTGGCCGTGGCCGCCCTCGTCATCGGGCTGGAGGTCGGCTCCAGCACGGGGACGGGCCTCCTCGACCTCCTCAGCCGTATCAGCCCGATCTGACCGCCCCCGTGTGACGGGCAGCACCCACCCGACACGTCCTAACCTGGGAGGATGACCGACATTTCCCCGGCCCCCACGGCGGTCCCGCAGCCGTTGTGGGACGCGATCCGCGACCTCGACCTGCCCAAGCGACACCTCAAGGACCTGACGGCCTTCCCCGACGAGGCCGGTGAGATCCTCCTTGAGGCCGTGGACGTCCTGCGCGAGCGGGACGAACACGCCGCACGGACGCTCGCCGAGGCCCTGCGCGAGCACGCGCCGAAGAGCGGGCACCGCCAGTTCGCGACCAACCAGATCGTCACGATGCTGCGCGCCGAGGGCCGGACCGCCGAGACAGACGCCCTGCTCAAGGAGCTCATGGACTCCGGCCTGGAACGCGGCGTGGCCGTGCTCCTCGCCGAGGACCTCGCGTCGCGGGGCGACTTCGAGAAGGCCCTGCACTGCTACAACGTCGTCTGCCGGGGGATGCTCGCCCAGCCCCCGGAGACCGTCGCCGAACTCAACCGGCTCGGCCTGCTGCCCCTGCTCGGCCGCGCCCGCATGCGCGAGGCGCTCGGCATGGCCCCGGACGCCCACGACCTGGCGACCCGCTCCACCGACGCCTACCTGCCCCCTCTGGAGGACGACCTCAGGGGCGCTCCGAGCGGGCACCTCCCCACCGCCGAGCGCCCCGCTCCGTCACCCGGGCGCAACGAACCGTGCTCCTGCGGGTCCGGGCGCAAGTTCAAGAAGTGCTGCGGTTCGCCTCTGGCCCGCTGACCAGTCACGAACCAGTGAGAACCGGACACCCCTTCCGGGAGTCACATCCCGCATCAGTGCGCGATCGGCGCACCGGGAGAAGAGGTGTCGGTTTCGTGTTCGGAATCCTGCGGCCCTGCCGTCACAGCCTGTCCGAGGATCTCGCGCGGGAGTGGATGTCCCACATGTGCGGACTGTGCCTCGCCCTTCGGGACGACCACGGCCAGGCCTCCAGGGTCGCCACCAACTACGACGGTCTGGTCGTGTCGGTCCTGACCGCGGCGCAGTCCCGCGACCAGGCCGGAACCCGCGTGGCGGGCCGCTGCCTCCTCCGCGGCATGCGCGGGGCCCAGGTCGCAGACGGTTCCGGCGCCCACCTGGCCGCGGCGGTCTCCCTGATGCTCGCTTCGGCCAAGATCAGCGACCACATCGAGGACGGCGACGGCGCCTACGCCCGCCCCGGCGTGCGCGCCGTCGCCGGTCGCGTGGCGGCGCGCTGGCAGAACGGTGCCCAGCGGACCGGCAGCGGACTCGGGTTCGAAGGCAGGGCCCTGGTCTCAGTGGTGGACCGCCAACGCGAGGCCGAACTCTCCGCCCGTGAGGGCACGGACGTCCTGACCGTCACCCGGCCCACCGAGGAGGCCACCGGCGAGGCCTTCGCGCACACCGCCGCCCTGGCGGGAATCCCGGGGAACGCCGACCCGCTCCGGGAGGCGGGTCGCCTCTTCGGCCGGGTGGCGCACCTGTTGGACGCGGTCGAGGACCGCGAGGAGGACCTGGCCAACGGCTCGTGGAACCCGCTCACGGCCACCGGCACCCCGGTCAGCCGGGCCCGGGAGCTCTGCGACGACGCGGTCCTCGGTGTCGACCTGGCCCTCCGTGAGGCCGTGTTCACCGACGACCGCCTGGTCCGCGTGCTCCTCGTCCAGGAGCTCCACCGCGCCGTCGAGCGCACCTTCGCCCACGGCGGCCACCCCGGTCACGGTCACCACCCCGGCCACGGTGACCACCCAGGGCACGGTCACTACCCGCCCCACGGCGGCGGCCACGTTGACTACCCCGGCGACGGCGGACACCCCCACGACGCCGGACACGGGGATCACTCCGGGCACGGCGGAAAGGGCTCGAAGCGCTCCGGCAAGGGCGGATGCTGCGGCGCCTGCTCCTGCGGCACCCCCGAACTCCAGGAACCGCCGCGCGGCCGGGGCATCCTCACCGGCTGCGCCACGGCGCTGTTCATGTGCTGCACCTGCCAGTACTGCTGCCGCGACCCGCACCCCGGCCCGTGGTCGGGTGAACCCCAGGACTCCTGGTGCGACGCCTGCGCGTGCGTGGCCGACACCTGCTCCACCTGCTGCGACGCGTGCAGCTGCTGTGGCAACTGCTCCTGCTGCGAGAACTGCGACTGCAGTTGCGACTGACCCGGTCCCGGGACGGCTTCGTGGAACCCGTCCCGGAGTCCGTCAGTGGTCGCAGCTCCGGCACCGCCGGGTTGCCGCGCGCTTGGTGTTGCCCCCGGTGGCCTGAAGGGGGGAGGTCTCACTGATCCGCTGCCACAGCCGGGGGTCCGGGTAGTTGATCCAACCCCACAACGGGGCTCGGACGTCCGACTCGGACTGGTGGGAGCAACCGAGCCGGTGGGCCACGCCCCGCAGGGAGATGAGGATGGCGTCATTGGAGGGGTACGGCTTCACGGTGGAGAACGGAGTCCCCGTCCCACAGCTACCGATGTAGTCCCGGGGCAGCGCACAGGCGCACCCCTCACCGATGGGGAGTTCACAGAAATCGCAGCGCTTCATTCTCTAACAGTGCACCCGCATGGTGACGTTCAGGCAACTTTCGGTTCCCAACGCGCCACCAAATAAAAGAACCTCCCTCCGGGCCCCGTCCAGGCCCCATCGCGCGGGCGGGAACCGGGAACCCCCCTTCCACGACCGCGGGGAAGCAGGGGATCGTGCTCCGCTCCCACCCGATCCCCGCGGGAGCGGCTTCCTTCCGTCACCGCCAGGCCCTCCCAACCCGGGATCGTGGCCTCGCCTGATCACTCGATGGGGAAGAGCCGAAAACGCCCGAGCCGAGGAGGACCAACCCAGAGAAACCAGGCGTAAGCAGGAGGCACGAGCGGTGGTTTCGCGGTCATGCGGTCCGTGTCGCCGGTGTCCGGGTAGCCACGGCGCATGACCACGACACAGACCGAGCAGATCACAGAGCCTGTGACGACCCGGATCGTCGACTACTACGACGGCCGCAAACGCGCCTGGGTGAAGGAGGCCGTACGCCTGCTGCACGCGGACGCCACGCGCTCGGCGGACACGCACGTGTTCCGCTTCCCCCTCCCCACGGACTGGGGCATAGACCTCTACGTCAAGGACGAATCGGTGCATCCCTCCGGGAGCCTCAAGCACCGCATGGCGCGTGCGCTGTACCTGCACGCCCTGTGCACCGGCTGGATCGAGGCCGACACGCACGTGTTCGAGGCCTCCAGCGGGTCCACGGCGGTCTCCGAGGCCTATTTCGCCCAGCTTCTGGGGCTGAAGTTCACAGCAGTGGTGCCCAAGAACACCAGCGTGGAGAAGGTGGAGCTCATCAAGGCCTACGGGGGCGAGGTGAAGAACCCCGGACCCGACGGCGACATCAAGAAGGAAGCCGCACGGTTGGCCAAGGAGACCCCGAAGGGGCACTTCATGGACCAGTTCACCTACGCGGAGCGCGCCTACGACTACCGGGACGACCACAACGTCGCGGCGACCGTCTTCCAGCAGATCTCCGAGGAGCGCCACCCCGACCCCAAGTGGTTCGTGGTGGGAGCGGGCACCGGCGGCACCGGTGCGACCATCGGCCGACACATCCGCTTCAGCCGTCGCGACGCCCGCGTGTGCGTCGTGGACCCGCAGAACTCCGCGTTCTTCCCCAACTGGGTGGCCAACCAGGGCCACCCCAAGAGCCAGTGGCCGGAGGACCCCTCGACGTGGATCAAGGGGAGCCCGTCGCACATCGAGGGGATCGGGCGCCCCACGGTCGAGCCCTCGTTCCTGCCCGCCGTCGTCGACCGGATGATCTCAGTGCCCGACGCCGCTTCGATTGCCGCCATGCGGCTGCTCCTGTCACGCCTGCGCCACCGCGCTGGCCCCTCCACCGGGACCAACCTGTGGGGAGCCCTGCGGATCGTCGCCGAGATGCTGTCCGACGGTGAGCAGGGCAGCGTGGTCATGGCTCATGTGCGACCAGGGCGAGCGGTACATGAAGAGCTACTACGACGACACATGGGTCGAGCAGACCCTCAAGCTGGACATCGTGTCCCTACACGAAGGCGCTGGAGGACTTCCTCGCGACCGGCCGCTGGAACGAGCCGGTGGTCGCCGCCGTGCCCGCCGCGAGGGACGCCTGAGCGAGAGTCCGCGTGCGAGCCTTCGTGACGCATGGCCGGTTCCGGTCAGTGGTTGAAAGTCCCTGACGAACGACGGTTCCGGCTGGTAGACCTGCGTGGCGGAGTGTCAGCGGGTCGTGACGGAGCGGCCCCTTGTTGGGGAATCGGGAGAACGCGCGCGTGGAGCCGAGCGAGCTTGTGGCCAGGGTCGACTTCGACGAGGACGTCACGGAGGAAGAGGCGGAACAGCACACCCGGGACCTGGTACTCCTGTTGGAGGACCTGGATGTCGACGAGGTGGGTGTGGCGGAGGGCGACGCGGTGGCGGGAACCAGGTCCGCCGACCCCGCGCTGCTCGCGGGGGCTGTGGTGCTGGCGGGTGCGTTCCTCAGGCCCGTGCTCACCGGGCTGGTGACGCTGCTGGGGAAGTGGATCGAACAGAGCGGTCAGCGGTCGGTGACGGTGGAGCTCGGCGACGCCAAGGTCACCGTGAAGGGTCGCGTGGGCACGGGGGAAGTCGAGGCCTACGTGCGCGCGCTGAACGAGGGGCGCAAGACCCAGGTGACCGCGAAGGACGGTGACTGATGCGCCGGACAGCGATCCTCATCGGGGTGAACCGTTACGACGACCTGGCCCCGCTCGACTCACCGCACGAGGACGTCCGCGCCATCGAGCGGGTCCTGAAGGCGAACGGGCACTACGACCGGGTCCAGCCCTTGCTGGACCCCACCCGTAACGAGGCCATGGAGGCCCTGGAGACGGCGCTGTCGGAGGGCAGGCCCGACGACCTCCTCCTTGTCTCGTTCTCCGGGCACGGGGTCAAGGACAAGCGGGGACGCCTGCACCTGGCGCTGCGGGACACGCGGCGCAAGCGCCTGGAGACGACCGCGCTGTCCGCGGAGGTCCTCAAGCGGTTGTTGGAGGACTCCCGGATGCGCAGCAAGGTGCTGTTGTTGGACTGCTGCCACGGAGGCGCGTTCGCCGACGGGTTCGCGACCCGGTCCGCCGGTGGCGAGGAGGCCGAGCCCCTTGATCTGGAGCGCCAGCTCAGCGATGGAGCGGGGACCTACGTGATCGCGGCCTCGGGCGCCCTGGAGCTGGCTCGGGAGGGTGACAACAGCGCGGGTGCGCGTCCGTCCCCGTTCAGTGCCTCCGTGGTGCGCGGGCTGGCGGGGGCGGCCACCGACTCCAACGGCGACGGGTGGATCGACGCGGTCGACCTCTACCAGCACGTCCACCGCGAGGTCGACCACGTCGAGGGCCAACGCGTCACGGTCTCGTCCCTGGGCGTGCGCGGTTCACTGGTACTGGCCCGGCACACGGGGTCGGCGACCGCCGCTGATCTGCCGAAGGCCCAGGCCGGAGCCGGGGAACAGGGGAGCGCCGCAGAGGAAGGCGCGAAGGCTCCCGCAGGGGAGACGGGCCGCGGCGGGCACCGTGCGGGTGGTGTGTGGGGCTGGGGTCCCTACCTCGACTACCTGCGGGACTGCCTGATGAAGCAGAGCGTGCTTCAGCAGCTGCCGGACGCGAGCGGGCGGGACGTCGCTGTCTGCGAAATGGGCTCGGAGGTGCTGCTCAGCAGGGCTGCGGACCGGTGGAGACTGGCCGGGAGGGCGGAGGGCCTGGCCCGGGAAGCGGTCGACGAGGGCCGCCACCTGCGTTACGGCTATCCGGCGGTGCTCTTCGATCCGGTGCGGTCCGAGCGCGGCCGTGGCCGCAAGGCCAAACTCGCCCCGCTGTTCGTGATGGACGTGGAGGTCGAGGAGGAGGACGGCGAGCGCTTCCTGGTTCCCGTCGGTGAGCCGGAGCTCAACCGGGAACTGTTGGTCTCGGCCGCCGACCTGGACGAGGGTGACATCGAGGAGCTGGTCACCTGGTTCGAGGTCGACTGGGACGGGGGAGGGGTCTCGGGCCTTGCCGACAAGGCGCGCACGGTCTGCGACCGCCTGAACCTGGCCAGGGTCGATGATCTGATCGCCGGGGAGTTGCGCACGGCGTTGGACGTGCGGCACGGCGCCCGACGGGGCGCCCAGAACGCCGCCGTCCTCTACCGGGCAGACCCCGCTGGAGCGGCGGTCAAGCAGCTGCTCGGCGATCTGGACCGGAGCGGCGGTGGGATCCGTCTGGAGACGATCGACAGGACCGCGCTCGCGGCCCTGTCCGGCCCTGCGTCTGCCGCCGGTGGCGGGGAGCCGGTGCTGCCCGTCGTGACCGGCCGCAGCAACACCGCGCAGGAGGAGATCCTCGCCTCCGCCATGAGCCGGGTGCTGACCGTGGCCACCGGCGCTCCCGGAACCGGTAAGAGCGAACTCATCACCTCCGTGGTCACCACGGCCGTCGCGGCGGGCCAGTCGGTCCTGGTCGCCTCCACCAACAACACGGCCGTGGACGAGGTGGTCACGAGGGTCAACAAGCTCGCGCCGGACGCGGATCTGATGGTGCGCACCGGCAACCAGGAACGCCGTGCCCGTGAGTCCGAGATCCTCAACGCCCTGATGGCCGCCGAGTGGGGTGCGGCGGATGCGGCCACCGCGCACGCACGTCTGGTGGTTCACCAGAAGGGGTTGGACGCGGGCCGTCACGAACTGGCGGAGGCGGAGCGGACGGAGCGACGTCTGGCGCTCCTGGCCGGAGAACGGAACCGGCTGCGGCGGAGTCTGCCGACGGCGGTCGACCCCTCCGCCTTCGAGAGGCCACGGGACCGGAACCGCTGGACACGCAGGGTGGAGGCGTCACTGGAGTCGCGTTGGACGGGCTGGTGGCACCGGTGGTTGACGCGTCGGGGACTCGGCATCTCGGGGACGGACCAGGAACTGTCCGGCGTCCTGGCGTACCTGACCACGGAGAACGAGTGGTGGGAGCTGCGCGGGCGGGCGGAGCGGGGAACGAGCCCCGAGCAGACGGTGGCCAGGATGCGGGGCCTGAGCGAGCAGCGCCGCGAAGCGAGCACGGAGTACCTGCTGGGCAGGGTCGCGGACTCACTGCGCCGGGGGAGGGGCGTCGTCGAGGCGCGCCTGCGCAACCTCGCCTCGGGGCAGAACGGCTGGAAGGGCATGAAGGCGCTGGTGCGCACCGTGCCCGCGTGGGCCACCACGTCACGTTCGGTGCGCGGGGTCTTCCCTCCCGAACCCGGGCTGTTCGACCTGGTGGTGATCGACGAGGCCAGTCAGTGCACGGTCGCTGACCTGGTTCCGCTGCTCTACCGGTCGCGTCGGGCCCTGGTGATCGGCGATCCCTACCAGCTGCAACCGGTCAACCCCATGACCGCGCAGGACGACCGTCGGATCCTTTCCGTGCATGGGTTGCCAGCGGCGGAGACGGAGGAGCGCTCGCTCTCCTTCGGTGGCTCCTCCGCCTACCACGCGGCAGCGTCAGCGCTGGTCGCGGGCGGCGGCGAGGTTCTGTGGCTCGACGAGCACTACCGCTGTCACCCCGACATCGTCGCTCCGGTGAACCGGCGCTTCTACGGCGAACGCCTGGCGGTGCGCACCAACAGCGCCGCTCTCGTCGCGCCGGGCGACCCCGCGGTGCAGTGGATCGACGTGCGTGGTGCCTGTGAACGTCCCGGAGGACGTTCCTGCCTCAACCGGGAGGAGGCCGAGTCGGTGCTCGACCTGCTCCGTAAGCTGGGGCGGTCCCTGCCTCCGGAGGCGAGCATCGGAGTGGTCTCGCCGTTCGCCCCGCAGGTCCGCCTCATCGAGGACAAGCTCGGGGAGGGTGCCGCCGACCGTATTCGCGTGGGCACGGCTCACCGGTTCCAGGGCGGGGAGTGTGACGTCGTTGTCGTCTCGCCCGCAGCGGCGGCCGGTGTGCACCGGAGCAGCGGGAACTGGGCGCGCCAGCAGCAGAACCTGTGGAACGTGGCGGTCACCCGCGCTCGTTCGCGCCTGTACGTGGTCGGCGACCGCGAGTACTGGGCCGAACAGGGTGGGCTGTTGGGCGACCTCGCGGCCCAGGACGAGGTCTCGGGCGTCGGTGCGCTCGACGAGGCTGGCAGCCTGCTGTTCGAGGCGCTCACCGTGCGCGGAAGGGCCCCAAGGGTCAGCCACCGTGTCGAGGGATACTCCTGTGACCTGCTGGTGCCGGGGGAGCACACAGATACGGCGGTGATCGTCGACCGCGCCGGTGTCGGTTCCACGGCCGCTCCCGCTCCGGGTCGGACACTCCAGCGGGTCCTGGACAGGGCGGCCCTGTTCGAGGAGGTTTCCGGTGCGCGCACGGTGCGCGTACCCGCCTGGCGATGCCTCGTCGAACCCGAGACGGTGGCGGGCGAGCTCATCGGCGGTTGAGCCGGGCCGAGCTCCTGGAACGTCTGGCCATCCATCCGCCCCGTCGGGCGAAGGTGACTGTCAGCGCGGGGCGGGGCTGCCGTTCCAGTAGTGGCCGCAGACCCCGCCCGCCTCCTCGGAGAGCGTGGTGGTGAGGTCGGGGTCCCAGCCCTGCTCCAGGAACCAGGCGCGGACGTCGTCGCGTTCCTCGCGGATGCGCCGGTAGGCGTCCCGAACCCCCGCGTACCGGTCCCCGCGTTCGGGGCGTTCGCGCCGGAGGTCGCGGCGGGCCTTGGTGATCCTGCGCCCGTAGTACTCCTCGATCACCGCGGCGGCGTTGAGGTGGCTGAGGAAACCCCGTTCCTGCCAGTCGGTCAGTTCCCGGGCGCGCAGGAGCTCCACCTCCCTGCCGGTGCCGCCTGGATCGCCGCCCGAGGCGCGCACGGAGCGTGCCGCGCTCTGGGTCTTCTCCAGGCGGCCGGTGAGGTACTCCTCGATGGCCGCCAGCGCCGTGGACCGCGTGGCCTGTGCGTCCGACGCCATGGTCGCCCCCTGGTCTCGATGCTGCTCGGTGCGGGTGCGTGACTGCGTGTCACCCACGCCCAGGTTCGCACGCGGGCGGTGCCGAGTGGTACGCGAGACGGGCAACGGAGTCGGACGGCCGGTGGTCAACTCCCCGTGTTGAGCGACCAGATGGAGAAGTTGAGCGCGGTCGCGAACGCCACCCAGGCCCAGTAGGGCACCAGCAGGGCCGCGGCCCAACGGGACACGCGGGCGAACAGGAGGATGGTCACCGCCAGGGCCGCCAACAGCAGCACGATGTCGACCAGGGCGGTCCCCCGGAGTCCGGCGGTGAAGAACAGCGGCGACCACGCCGCGTTCAGGAGCAACTGGACGGCGAACAGGGACAGTTCCGTGCGGGCTCCCTGCCAGCCTCGCTGGCGCCAGACCAGCCAGCCGGACACGGCGATCATCGCGTACAGCACCGTCCACACCGGGCCGAACAGCCAGGACGGTGGTGCCCACGACGGTTGCTGGAGAGCCGCGTAGTCCCCGGCGGTTCCGGGATTGGAGAGCACACCGACCAGCGCGGCCGCGGTCACGGCGGCGGCGAACACCAGGGCCGCGAGGAGTGCGGACGTGGTCGACGGGGTGATTCTGGGCGTGGCGGTGGTCATGGCTTCCCTTCGAGCGCAGGAGCGCTGGGTTGTGGTCGGCTGACGCCCTGAGGTGGCGGCGCCGACACCGTCGGCTTATTACTCGTATACCGAGTAGCTCGTTTTCCAAACGTTTATGTTGTCAGAGAGTACGCGTTCCCGAGCGCAGCGTCCCGCCTCTGTGCCTCCCACTTCCAGTGCGGAGTCGGCCACATACTGTCCCCATGGGCGATGCCGCCGTCGAGGGAGCCTGTGGGAGCGGAGGACTCCACCGCTGGTCAGCGCGTGGGCGGAGCCCTCCTGCGCGCGTTCCCCCGACCGTCGGGTGCGCCCTTCTCGTCCTCGTCAGCCCCGAGGTGATGACCGATGCGATCGGACTGCGGGGGCGGCCGACCCGGACCCGGCCCTGCTCACCCGCACCCTGCTTCCTGCGTCACCTGGCCCGTGGCCTCGCGATGGTGTGCGCACCTGCGGGGTGGCCCCTGCTCACAGCGCGTTCCAACACACCCCACGACTCCGAAGGAATCGGGTGCACATGACCCAGGACAGACCTCTGTGGTTGTTCGGTGACCAGCTCGGCGGGCACTTCCACGGAACCCACCGGAACCGGGGCCGGCCGATCCTGCTGATCGAGTCCGAGCTGGCCCTGCGGCGCAGGCCCTACCACCGACAGAAGCTGCACCTGGTCCTGGCGGCCATGCGGCGGTTGGCGCGGGACCTGGGCGGCCGGGTCACCTATGTCCGGGCGGAGACCTACCGGGAGGGGCTGCGCCGATTCGGTCGGACGGTGGACGTGCACGAACCCGGGTCCCACGCGGCGTTGGCGCTGGTCGAAGGCCTGCGGGACGAGGGGCTGGTCGGCGAGGTCCTGCCCACTCCGGGGTTCGCGTTGGGCAAGGACGAGTTCGCCGAGTGGGTGGAGGGCCGGTCGGGCTTCCGGATGGAGGACTTCTACCGGGACCAGCGCCGCAGGTTCGGTGTCCTGCTGGAGCCGGACGGTGGGCCCGTGGGTGGCGGGTGGAACTTCGACAAGAGCAACCGTGAGGGACCGCCCAAGGCCGCGACGCTGGGGGTGCCGGCGCCGTGGCACCCGCGGGAGAACGCCATCGACCAGGGGGTGCGCAGGGACCTGGACGCGTTGTGCGGGGAGACCGGGAGCAGGGTGGTGGGCGAGGACGGTCCCCGCCTGTTCGCGGTGGGCCGCGCGGAGGCCGGGCGGGCGCTGCGCCGGTTCCTCGACGAGCGGCTGGCGGCGGTNNNGCGCCCGTCAGGACGCCATGTTGGAGGGCGACTGGAGCATGTCGCACTCGCTGCTCTCGGTCCCGCTGAACCTGGGTCTGCTGGACCCGCTCAGGGTGGTCGAGGCCGCCGAGCGCCGGTACCGGGAGGGCACCGCGCCGCTCGCCTCGGTCGAGGGGTTCGTCCGGCAGATCCTCGGATGGCGGGAGTGGACCTGGCACCTGTACTGGCATCTGGGGCCCGACTACCTGCGGTCCAACCACTTCGGGGCGCGCACGGAGCTTCCCGGGTGGTGGCGCGGACTCGACTCCGAGGGGATCGGGGCACGGTGTCTGAGCCAGACCATGGCGGGGGTGCGGGAACGCGGCTACGCCCACCACATCGAGCGGTTGATGGTGCTGGGCAGCCACGCCCTCCAGCGGGGCTACCGGCCCGAGCGGCTGAGCGAGTGGTTCGCCACCTCGTTCGTGGACGGCTTTCCCTGGGTGATGGCCACCAACGTCATCGGGATGAGCCAGTACGCCGATGGAGGAGAGGTGGCGACCAAGCCCTACACCTCCGGGGGCGCCTACATCCACCGGATGAGCGACCACTGCGGCTCGTGCCGGTTCGACCCCGGGGTGCGGGTGGGGCCCCGGGCCTGTCCGTTCACCGCCGGGTACTGGGCGTGGATGAGGCGCAACGAGGAGGTGCTCTCGGGCAATCACCGGATGGCGCAACCCCTCGCGACGATGCGTCGGTTGCCGGACCTCGAGGCACTCGTCGAGCAGGAGCGGCTCCGGGAGTAGCCCCGGGTGTTTTGTGGCTTTGGGGTGATTTCTGGGGTGACCGAAAATCGGGGAGTTCGGTGGTCCTGGATGCAGGGTTAATGCGGTCTTCGGGTGGATCTTTGGTCTTTTGTGGGTGCCTTGGGGGATAATGTCCTCGCTGTCTTCGGGGAAGGGTGAGGAACTCCGTTGGTGCTGCTCATGAGGTGTGCTGGGTCTTTGAGGTGGGGTGATGTGCCTCGAAGGTCCGTTTTGGTAATCGGAGTGTGGCCAGAAGCTCTTCTTGTGTCTGAAAAAGAGGTTCCTGTGATTTCGGTACGGTGTTTCTCGTAAGGTGGGCCGCGGTTTGTGGGGGACGGTTCGGGAGTGCTCGAAATGAGCTCTTCCCTGCGTTTCGTGTCCCCTTCGCCCTCTCAGTCCCGCGCGGCCCGACCGCCGTGCGGGTACACGCGACCACCATGAGGAGAGACACCTCCGATGTCGATCGACTCAGCCCCCGAGGTTCGGACCAGCGATCAGCAGAGCCTGGCGACCGCGGCCGCGCGGAACCTGGCCACCACCACCAAGTCCGCTCCGCAGATGCAGGGGAAGAGTTCCCGCTGGCTGCTCAAGACGCTTCCGTGGGTCCAGACCGACGGTGGCGCCTACCGGGTCAACCGTCGCCTGAGCTACACCATCGGCGACGGCCGGATCGACTTCGAGCAGAACGGCTCCGAGGTGCGCGTGATCCCGCGCGAGCTCGGGGAACTGGCCGTGCTGCGCGGCTACGACGACATCGAGGTCCTGGAGGCCCTGGCCGGGCGCTTCACCCAGCGGGAGTTCGAACCGGGTGAGGTCCTCGCGCAGGAGGGCACCCCCGCCGACCGGCTGTTCCTCCTGGCGCACGGCCGAGTCCACAAGACCAGCGAGGGCGCCTACGGGGAGACCAACCGCCTCGGTGTGCTCGCGGACGGCGACAACGTCGGTGAGCGGTACCTCCTGGACACCGATCCCATCTGGGGGTTCACCGTCAAGGCGGCGACCGCGGGCACCCTCCTGGAGCTGCCGCGCCGGGAGTTCATCGCGCTCCTGGACGACTCTCCCAGCCTCCAGGTCCAGGTCCAGGGCTACCTGTCCGCACCGGGGCACAGCCAGAACAAGTACGGCGAGGCCGAGATCGCCCTCTCCTCGGGGCACTCCGGTGAGGTCGAGCTCCCCGGCACCTTCGTCGACTACGAGCTCAAGCCGCGAGAGTACGAGCTGAGCGTGGCCCAGACCGTGCTGCGCGTGCACACCCGGGTCGCCGACCTCTACAACAAGCCGATGAACCAGACCGAGCAGCAGCTCCGTCTGACCATCGAGGCGCTGCGCGAGCGCCAGGAGCACGAACTGGTCAACAACCGCGATTTCGGCCTGCTGCACAACGCCGACTTCCGCCAGCGGATCCAGACCCACTCCGGCCCGCCCACCCCGGACGACCTCGACGACCTCGTCAGCATGCGGCGCAACACCCAGTTCATGTTCGCCCACCCCCGGGCCATCGCGGCCTTCGGCAAGGAGTGCAACAAGCTGGGCCTCAACATCGGCACGGTCGAGGTCGGCGGACACCACCTGCCCGCGTGGCGCGGGGTGCCGATCCTGCCCTGCGGCAAGATCCCGATCTCCGACCACCAGACCTCCTCGATCATCGCCGTGCGTACGGGCGAGGACAACGAGGGCGTCATCGGCCTGCACCAGACCGGCCTGCCCGACGAGGTCGAGCCCGGCCTCAACGCCCGGTTCATGGGCATCGACGACAGGGCGCTCATCTCCTACCTCGTGAGCACCTACTACTCCGCCGCCGTGCTCGTCCCGGACGCCCTGGGCGTCCTGGAGAACGTCGAGGTCCGCCCCCGTGCCTGAGCCGTCCACACCCTCAGGGAAGGGGGACTGAGTGTCACTGCTGTCCCGGATGTCCTCGACCAGCGCGGGGCACTCGACGGCGGAGCTGGTGCGGTCGCTGCTGCGCGACCCCCAACGCCCCGGGAACGCCGACCTGCTCGCGACGTCGGCGAGACCGGTTCGCGGACCCCGTCTGCCTGGCGGGCCCTCGGGGCTGGGGACCTCCGCCGCCCGGATCCTGCTGCCCGACCGGCCGCCCGTCTCCGAGCCGAGGGGCCAGAGGGCCGCCACCCTGGTCCCGGCCTCGCCCGCGGGTCCCGGACTCCCGCAGGGCGAAGGCGGATCACCGGTCCCCGTGCTCTACTGCCCTCCCGCCGTCCGGGACGACCCGGCGCTGGGGGAGGAGGTCAACGACCGGCTGGTCGAGTGGGCCGAGGAGGTCGGTGTGTACCCCGGCCAGCTCGACCGGGTGCGCGCCTGCGACTTCGGACGCCTCATCATGCTCGCCCACCCCGAGACCGACGACTCCGAACGGTTGCTGGCCGCGGCCAAGTGCGCGCTGTCCGAGTGGTCGGTGGACGACCACTACATGGACGGTGAGGTGGAGGAGGCCCAGCCCGAACTGCTCGGGCAGCGGCTGGCGATCGCCCACTCGGTGATCGACCAGGCGCACCTGCCGCTGCGCTACGCACCGCAGCTGGAGGAGGTCGTCCAGGCCGATCCGGTCATGGTGGCGCTGCGCGCCGCCCTGGACAACCTGTCCGACTACGCCTCCGCCGCTCAGGTACGCCGTCTCCGGCACGAGCTGGCCATCATGTTCGTGGCCTACAACCAGGAGGGGGTCTGGGCGGCGACCGGCCAGCGTCCCCCGGTCTGGGAGTTCCTCATGCACCGGCACGAGAACAGCTTCGTGCCCTGCATGGTGCTCATCGACGCGGTCGCCGGCTACGAACTCTCCCAGGCCGAGTTCGCCGACCCCCGGGTGCGGAGGGTCTTCACCCTGGCAGGGTCGGCGAGCGTGATCGTGAACGACCTCTACTCGATGGGCAAGGAGGACCCCTCGGACTTCAGCGTCCCCCGGCTGATCGCCACCGAGGAGAACTGCTCGGAGCAGGAGGCCATCGAGCGCACCGTCCTCATCCACGACGAGATCATGCACACCTACGAGGCCGAGGCGGCCGCGCTCGCCCTCTCCGGTTCACCGGAGCTGCGCCGCTTCCTCGCCGGTGTGTGGGCCTGGCTCGGGGGAAGCCGGGAGTGGCACGCCCGGACCGCGCGCTACCACGGCGCCTCCGCCGCCTGACCCCACCGCATCCGAGACCCCTCCGAGCGGGGGCGCGTGCCCCCGCTCCGGTTCGGTGTGCGCCGCGAACGCGGTGCGCCCGAGCCGAGGACGAACACCACCATGACAAGGAGCAACACGATGACCACGACCATGCCCTCTCACAACCAGGTGCGGAACCAGGGCCAGGTCCTGCGTACCGCCTACCAGCAGTCCGTCGCGGACTACTGGAACGCGGAGAAGGACCCCGTGAACATCCGCCTGGGTGAGGTCGACGGTCTCTTCCACCACCACTACGGGATCGGCGACTACGACCCCTCCGTGCTGGAGGGCCCCGAGGAGACGCGCGAACAGCGGATCATCGAGGAGATGCACCGCCTGGAGACCGCGCAGGCGGACGTGCTCCTGGACCACCTCGGTGACATCACCCCGGACGACCGCATCCAGGACACCGGCTCCGGCCGCGGCGGCACCAGCTTCATGGCCAACGCCCGGTTCGGCTGCCACGTGGACGGGGTGAGCATCTCCGAGCAGCAGGTGGAGTTCGCCAACGCCCAGGCCCGCGAGCGGGGTGTGGACGACAAGGTGCGCTTCCACTTCCGCAACATGCTGGACACCGGCTTCGAGACGGGTTCGATGCGGGCCAGCTGGAACAACGAGTCCACCATGTACGTGGACCTGTTCGAGCTGTTCAGCGAGCACTCCCGCCTCCTGGAGTACGGTGGCCGCTACGTCACCATCACCGGTTGCTACAACGACGTGACCGGCGGCCGCTCCAAGGCGGTCAGCCGGATCGACGAGCACTACACCTGCAACATCCACCCCCGGAGCGAGTACTTCCGGGCGATGTCCGCCAACAACCTCGTGCCGATCAACGTCGTCGACCTCACCGCCGCGACCATCCCGTACTGGGAGCTGCGCGCGCAGTCGCAGGTCGCGACCGGCGTGGAGGACCCCTTCCTGACCGCCTACAAGGAGGGCAGCTTCCACTACCTGCTCATCGCGGCGGACAAGGTCTGACCCCTCCGCGAGCTCGGCCCGGTGACCGGGGCGCCCCTCCCTCGGGGCCCCGGCCCGGGCCGTCGTCACCACGCGGCACGCCACAACACCGTCGAACACGAAGGGCGCTCATGACCACCGACACCCATGCCGGAGTCCCCGGGTCCGTGAACGAGACCGTGCGGGACGAGCACCGGCCGATCATGCTCGAACTGGTCGACGAGGACGGGACGACGACGGGCACCGCCGAGAAGCTGTCCGCGCACCGGGCCCCGGGCCAGCTGCACCGGGCCTTCTCGGTCTTCCTCCTGGACGAACGGGGTCAGCTGATGCTCCAGCGCCGTGCCCTGTCCAAGTACCACTCGCCGGGCCTGTGGTCCAACACCTGCTGTGGTCACCCGGAACCGGGCGAGCTCCCCTTCGTGGCGGCCTCCCGGCGCACGGGTGAGGAGCTGGGGGTGGCCCCGACCCTGCTGCGCGCCGCGGGGACGGTGAGCTACCACCACACGGACCCGGTCTCCGGGCTCGTGGAACGCGAGTTCAATCACCTGTTCGTCGGGGTGGTCCGGGGCCGGACCCGGCCCGACCCGGAGGAGGTGGCCGAGACGTGCTTCGTGGACGCCGTCGGACTGGAGCGGCTGCGCGGGACGGCGGAGTTCTCGGTGTGGTTCCCGACGGTCCTCGACGCCGTGCGGCCCGCCCTGCGGGAGCTGGGCGCCACTGCCGGCTGGTGAGCCGGAGGCCGGGGCGGTGGTCCGTGCCCACCGCCCCGGTCAGGGCGGTGGGACCAGGATCGACGACCGGGGGATCAGACGTCGTAGTCCTTGCAGCGGCTGGTGGCGACCCGGTCGGTGTTGCCGTGGGTGGCCCTCAGGGGCGAGCCCTCGCTGATCCTGCGCCACACGGAGGGATCGGCGTCGAGGACCCATCCCCACTTGGGGGCGCTGACCCCGCTCGGGTACTGGTGCTGGCAGCCGGGAAGGTGCGCCTTTCCGCTGCTGTGGATGTGGATCTCGCTCACGGGGGTCGCCTCGCCGCGACGACGGTCGGTTCTGAGCGCGCAGGCGCAGCCGCCGTCCAGGGGGAGTTCGCAGAAATCACAGCGTCTCATCGCACCATCATGCAGAGCCGGTGAACCGTGCGGAAGCCCCCTTCCGCCACCGCGCCGAACACGTCCGGGGGCCGTGTGGACCACCGTCCACACGGCCCCGGTCGTCGGGGGTCAGCAGCGGGAGTTGATGGTGCCCTGGATGGAGGACTTCTCGGTGCTGGTCACGGACAGGCCGTAGCGGTGCTTCACGTTCACCCAGGCCTTGACGTAGTCGCAGTGGATCGCGGTGCGCGGCGGCATCCACGCCGAGGGGTCCCGGTCGCCCTTGGAACGGTTGCTGCTCGCGGAGACCGCCCACAGCTGGGGCGAGGAGACGTCGTTGGCGAAGGCGCGGCGCTGGGCGGCGGACCAGCCGTTGGCGCCCGACCGCCAGGCGTCGTAGAGCGGCACCATGTGGTCGATGTCGAACGAGGACGCGTTGTCGGTCCACACGCCGTCGTACTCGCTGGACCACCGGCCGGAGGTCGGCTGGCAGTTGCCGTCCACCTGGACGGTGTGGCCGTCGCGTCGCAGGACGGTCTCGCGCGCGTCGCAGGGGCTGCTGATGATCACCCAGTGCGGGAAGAGGCTGCGGTCGTAGCCCGCGCCGTTGTTCTTGGCGCGGACGGTCAGGCCGTTGAGCTGCGACTGCGCCGCTGACGTGGAGGGGATGCCGGGCGGAAGGACGTGGTGGGCCAGGGCCGGGGTGGCCCACCCGAGGACGGCGACGAGTACGGCGGCGGTGAGCGCGGACAGGGCGCGGACCACCGTCCGGCGCGCGTGGGTCAGGGGGAACGTACGGGGGATCGCGGGCAACGCTGCTCCTTGGGGGAGGAGGGAGTCGGTCGAACCCTCACACCATGGGGCCTCGCGGGCGTTCTGACCAGACCCCCCACGTGAAATCCGTACCGCGTTCCGGTTGCGGCGCGGTGACGGCGCTGGTGGACGCCCGGTACCCCCTGGCGCCGACGATCGACCGCGCGCCCGATCCACCGCGGCCGCGCCTTCACACACCCTGTTCCAGTTCCCGTAGGGCGACGGTCAGGAACTCGTCGAACTCGGTGTCCGCCTCGTCCAGGGCCTCCCGTGCGCGCTCCCGCGTCAGACGTTCCCGACACTCGCGGAATTCGCGGAAGTCACCCTCGCACTCGCCCGCGAGCTCTCCGGCGGAGAGGCCCCCGCCCGAGTCCAGGTCCATGCGGATCAGGATGAAGTGGACGTCCTCGATCTGCCCCCAGGCGGTCCACATCGCCGTGCTCAAATGAGAATCGAGGGGCCGTCGGGGCGGACGCGGGCCCGGGGACGGGTGCGTCCGGGGGAGGCGGCGGCCCCGGAGTGGTCGCTGTGGGTGGGGTCACGGACACCCACGGTCCCACCAGTCAAACCTGTAACTCCCGTCACCTGATCGTTTCTTACCGGGGTCGCGGTAAACGATGCCTTTCACGTGGGTGGATCATGCCTAACCTGTGGGTGTCCCCACGGGACCACCATCCCGATTTCCCCGAAAGGCCTGATCCGTGATCTCTCAGCGCAGCGCGGCCGCACTAGGACTGGTGGGCGGCACGGCACTCCTCCTGTCCGGTTGCGGCTCCCCCCAGAGCGGCGGAGCCTCCTCGGAGCCGGTGACCGGAGGCGAGCTCGTGGTCGCCTCCCTGCCCGCCGTCATCGACCCGCACGCCACCACCTCGCGCTCCAACTGGATGGTCGCCGCCTCGGTGTGTGAGGGCCTGTTCGCCAACGCGGCCGACACCTCGATCCAGGACGGCCTCGTGGACTCCTACGAGTACGACGCCGACGCGGGCGTGTACACGCTGCGCCTGAGGGAGGGCGTCCCGTTCCACGAGGGCGGTCAGCTCACCGCCGCCGACGTCGTGGCCTCGCTCGACCGCTACGCCGACTCCGACCCGGGCGAGCTCTTCAACAGCCTGGTGGAGGAAATCGTCGAGACCGACGACCTCACGGTCACGATCACCACCGTCAACCCCACCGGCGCGATCCCCGCACTGCTCTCCACGCCCGACACCGGCGCCTACGTGATGTCCGCCGCCTCGCTGGAGGCCGCAGGGGACGACGAGCTGTCGTCCCTGGACTGCACCGGCCCCTACAGCCTCGACGAGTTCACGGTGGACCGCCAGGCCACGGCCTCCCGGTTCGACGACTACGCCCCGCGGGACGAGGACCCGGACGGCGCCGCGGGGGCCAAGACCGCCCACGCCGACACCCTGAGGTTCATCCCGTTCAACGAGTCCAACACGCTCAACCAGCTGCGCACCGCCGAGGTGAACGTCGCCCCGCAGTTCCTCGGCGTCGACCAGTTGGACGTCTACGAGGCCGACCCCTCGCTCCAGGCGGTGCTGAGCGAGGACTCCGAGTTCTCCATCATGCAGTTCAACCTGCGATCCGAGCTGATGGGCGACGTGCTCATGCGCCGCGCCGTGCTCAACGCGCTGGACTTCGCGGAGATCGAGACGCAGTACCTCGGCGGGACCGACTACTTCACCGAGGACTCCAGCTTCTTCCCGCCCGGTTCGCCCTGGTACTCCGACGCCGGATCCGAGGCCTACACGGACCGCTCGGCCGAGGAGGCCGAGCGCCTGCTCGACGAGGCCGGGTACGACGGCACCCCGGTGCGCGTGCTCTACCGCCCCTCCAACGACAACTACGGCCCCATCGTCCAGCAGCAGCTGGAGGCGGTCGGCCTCAACGTCGACCTCCAGGCGATGGACGCCGCCACCTTCGGCTCCACGCGGACCGAGGAGGACACCTGGGAGGTGTTCCTCGGCGGGGGCGCGGCCTACTCCGACCCCCTGACCGTGGTCTTCCTCAACGACGACTTCCCCGGTTGGTGGGCCACCGAGGAGAAGGCCGAGCTCATGGCCGCCGTCACCGAGGGCGAGGACACCGAGAGCCGCAAGCCCGCCTGGGACGAACTCCAGGAACTCATCTGGGACGACGTCCCGTTCATCCGCTTCGGCCACGAACCCCGTCTCGCGGTGACCTCCGCCGACGTCGGCGGTTTCGAGGCCACGCAGGGAACCGTCCGGGGCTTCTACAACATCTGGATCGACCAGTAGGACCCCGCCGCCCGGCGGCCCGCCGCAGGGCCGCCGGGCCCCGGAACCCACCGCGCACGAAAGACTCCTCATGAGAACCACCCTGCGGTCCCTCTCCAGGGACCCGAGCGCGATGACGGGCGCCGCGATCGTCGCGGTCATCACGCTGTTGGCACTCCTCGCGCCCGTCCTGGGCGGCGACCCCGACCTGCTCCGACCCAGCGAGCGACTCCAGGCGCCCGGAACCGGTGGCCCCCTGGGCACCGACGAGCAGGGCCGCGACATGTGGACGGTGCTGCTCCACGGAGCCCGCACCTCGCTCGGCATCGCCGCCGCCTGCACCCTGCTCGCCATCGTCGCCGGGTTCCTCACCGGCGTCGTCTGCGGCTACTTCCGCTGGGTGGACGCGATCGTCATGCGCGTCATCGACGGACTGATGTCGTTCCCCAACATCATCCTGGTCATGAGCCTGGTCGGTGTCCTGGGCCGGGGGGTGGGACCGGTCCTGTTCGGCCTCACCGTGGTCCTGGTGCCGCCGATCGCCCGCGTGGTCCGCGCCGCCGCGCTCACCGCGCGCTCCGCGCCCATGGTGGAGTCGGCCCGCGCGCTGGGAGCCCGGGACTCCTGGATCCTCTTCCGCTACGTGGCCCCCGAGTCCGTCTCGGTGCTCATCGTCCAGGCCACCATGGGCTTCGCCGCCACGGTGCTGTCCATCGCGGCCCTGAGCTTCCTCGGCATCGGGCTGCCTCCGGACGTGCCCAGCTGGGGCGCGAGCCTGTCCGCCGCGCAGCAGTACGCGGCGGTGGCCTGGTGGATCGGGGTGTTCCCGGGCGCGGCCATCCTGCTGACCGTCCTCGGGCTCATCCTCCTCGGCGACGGACTCCGCGACGCCATGGACCCGAGGGCCCGGCGCCTGGCCGAACTGGCGCGCTCCTCCAAGTCCTCCGCCCGGTCCTCGCGACGGGTCGCGGCCACCGCCCGCTCCGACGAGAAGGACGGGTGACCCGTGCTCTCCTACGTGTTCAAACGCCTGCTGGCGCTCATCCCGACCGTCGCCGTGCCGATGGTGCTGCTCTTCGTCCTGCTGCGACTGACCCCGGGTGACCCCGCCGCCGTCATCCTCGGTGAGAACGCCACGGCGACCGAGATCGCCGAGCTGCGCACCGAGCTGGGACTCGACGCCCCGATGTGGCAGCAGTTCCTGGACTGGCTCGCCAGGATGGCGCGCTTCGACTTCGGGGAGTCCATCTTCCTGCACGCGCCCGTGGCCGAACTGGTCCTGTCGGCCGCGCTCGTGACCGGCCAGCTGGCGCTGATCTCCATGCTCCTCGCGCTGCTCATCGGCCCCGCGCTCGGCGCCGTCGCCGGAGCCACGAGGTCGAGGGCCCTGGACCGGACCATGGTCGTCGGTTCGGCGGTGGGCGTGGCCATGCCCACCTTCTGGCTGGCCATCCTGATGGTCATGCTCTTCGGGGTGACCCTCCAGTGGCTGCCGGTCGCCGGTTTCACCCCGATCACCGAGGACCCCGTCCAGTACGTGCGCTACATGGCGCTGCCCTGCCTGGCGCTGGGCACCCTGGAGGCGGCCACGCTGTTCCGGTACTCGCGCAACGGCGTGCTCGACGCCAAGCACCAGCCCTTCGTGGCCACGGCCCGCGCCCAGGGCCTGCCCGAGCGCACCATCACCCGCTCCTACGTCTTCCCGGCCGCGCTCGCGCCCCTGGTCACGGTGGTCGGGCTCTCCCTGGCCTCCATGCTCGGCGGAGCGGTCGTGACCGAGAACGTCTTCTCGCTGCCGGGTCTGGGCAAGCTGCTGCTCACCGCCGTCGAACGGCGCGACTACCCGCTCATCGAGGGCTGCATCTTCTTCATCGCGGTGGCCTTCGTCCTCGTCAACCTGCTGGTCGACGTGGTCGCCGCCACGCTCGACCCCCGCATCAGGCTGGAGGCCAAGGAGTGACCACGAACTCCACCGACGACATCCTGCTGGACGTGCGCGGCCTGGACATCGACGTCCTGACCCCGGAGGGTCCGCGCCGCGTGGTCCACTCCCTCGACCTCACCCTGCGCCGCCGGGGCACCCTGGGGATCGTGGGCGAGTCCGGTTCGGGCAAGTCCATGACGGCCACCGCCGTCATGGGCATCCTCCCCGAGACGGCGATCGCCTCCGGGCAGGTGCTGTACCGGGGCCGCGACCTGCTGTCCCTGCCCGCCCGGGAACGGCGAGCCATGGCCGGACGCGAGATGGGCTTCGTGTTCCAGGAGCCCATGAGCGCGCTCCACCCCACCAAGACCATCGGCGCGCAGATGGCGGCACCCCTGCGCCTGCACCTGGGGCTGACCCGGCGCCAGGCCCGTGCACGCAGCGCCGAACTCCTCGACCTGGTCGGCATCCCGCCCTCCCGGGGCGTCCTCGACGCCTACGTGCACCAGCTCTCCGGCGGAATGCGCCAGCGCGTCATGATCGCCATGAGCATCTCCTGCGAGCCCGACCTGCTGATCGCGGACGAACCCACGACCGCGCTCGACGCCACCATCCAGAAGCAGATCCTCGACCTGCTGGCCGAGCTGCGCGAGGAGCTCGGCCTGTCCGTCCTGCTCATCAGCCACGACCTCGGACTGGTCTCCCGGTACACGGACGACGTCGTGGTCATGCTCGACGGCCACGCCATGGAGTCGGGGCCCACCGACCGCGTGGTGTCCGCCCCGGAGTCCGGGTACACGCGCGGTCTGCTGGAGGCCTCACCCCGGCTCGGGGACAGTCCGGACCGCCTCCCCGTCATCGACAAGAGCCGATTCACCAAGGCGGTGCAGTGATGAGCACGACCGACGGCGCCGCGGGGGCCGAACCCGTCCTGCGCATGGAGAACGTGACCAAGAGGTTCCGTCTCGGCGGGATCCTGCGCCGGACCGCGCACGTGGCGGTCCGGGACGCGTCCCTGGAACTGGGCCGCGACGAGGTCCTGGGCCTGGTCGGCGAGTCCGGTTCGGGCAAGTCCACCCTGGGCCGCATGGCCATCGGCCTCATCCGGCCCACCTCGGGCTCGGTGACGGTGCTGGGCCGGGACATCCTGTCCATGCGCCGGGCCGAACTGCGCGCCTACCGGCGCCGCATGCAGATGGTCTTCCAGGACTCGTCCAACTCCCTCAACCCGCGCATGACCCTGCGCGAGCTGCTGGAGGAGCCCTACCGGGTGCAGGGACTGCACACCCCCGCCGAGAGGGAGGCCCGCGCCCTGGCACTCGCTGACGAGGTCGGGCTCGCCCGGTCCTGGATGGGGCGCCTGCCCCACGAGTTCTCCGGCGGTCAGCGCCAGCGCGTGTCCATCGCCCGCGCCCTGGCCCTGGAACCCGAACTGATCGTCGCCGACGAGCCGGTCTCGGCACTGGACGTGTCCGTGCAGGCCAAGGTCCTCAATCTGCTCAAGGACATCCGCCGGGCACGCGGGCTCTCCCTGCTCTTCGTCAGCCACGACATGGCCGTCGTGGACTTCATGTGTGACCGCGTCGCCGTCCTGAACGGCGGCCGGGTCGTCGAGTCCGGCCCCACGTCCCGGGTGCTCCGCGCCCCTGAGGACGACTACACGCGCACGCTGCTCGAGGCCGTGCCCCGACTCTGACCGTCCGTTCCCGCCCGCCCGCCCCCCTTCCGTTCTGGAAGAAGGAGAACATGACCACCCGACACGCGCAGGCGAAGCATGCCCTGATCCGGGGTCCCGTCCCCGAGACCGACGGGAACCGGGCCGTGGTGCTCGAACCCTACGGGGTCGACCGCATGCCCACCTACGACTACGTCCAGGAGGAGTACCTCGTCTCCGGCACGGCCGCCGGTGACCCCTACAGCACCCGCATCCTCATCCGGCGTCCCTCGGACATGTCGCTGTACACGGGTCGGGCGCTGGCCGAGGTGAGCCACATCTGGGGCGGGAACTCGGTGTGGCGGGCCTTCAACCGCCAGATCATGCGCGGGGGCTTCATCTGGGTGGGCATCGACTCCCAGGCCCCGTCCGCGCTCGACCTCATCAAGGGGGTCGACGAGCGCCGGTACGCGGACATGACCTTCTCCCCGGGGGAGCTGGCCAAGGACTTCGCGGGCAGCATCCCCTTCACGGAGAACCCCACTCCGGAGGTGCTGGCCCGCGAGTACGACGAGTTCAAGGAGCGGTGGTGGCGCGCCACGCCGCAGTCGTTCGAGATCGTCGCCCAGGTGGCCAACGCCCTGAGGGAGGGGCTTCCCGGCCTGCCCGAGGCCGCCGTGCGCACCCTGCTGTTCGCCGGGATCTCCCAGACCGGCGGGGTCGTGCGCAGGTTCGTCGAGCGCCACCACGGTGTCCTGCGGCGCCCGGACGGCGGCCCCGTCTTCGACGGGTACATGCCCTGCGCCTCCGGCGGCCCCGCGCTGCCGGACGTGGACGCCCCGGTCATGGAGGTCCTGGGGGAGGCGGAGTTCCAGTCCGTCCGCTGGGCCTGCGGGGTCTCGGGCCAGGTGCGGGGGCTCACGCACCGCAGGCCGGACTCGCCGACCTTCCGGTTGTACGAGGTGGCGGGGATGGCGCACCGGGAGACCCGCCAGATGAGCGACCGGGACCGCGAGCGGCTCCGGGACTGCCCGCTCCCCGAGGGCGCCCGGTGGTCCACCTTCCCCAACTCCCACGTGTACAACGCCCTGCTGGAGTCCCTTTCCGCGTGGGCGCGCGGCGAGGCGGCACCCCCGGCGTCCCGCCTCCTGGAGACGGTGGACGACACCGACACCGTGCTCAGGGACGGTGACGGCAACGCCAGGGGAGGGCTGCGCACCACCTACACCGACGCACCGCTGTCGACCCTGGTGGCCGCCACCCCCATGGGTCGGCCCTCCTGGTACCACGGCAGTGAGACGCCGCTGGGCACCGAACGGCTCGTCGAGCGCTACGGGGACGCGGACGGCTACCGGCGCGAGCACTCGCGGGTCCTGGACCGGATGCTTGCCGAGGGGTTCGTCCTGCCGGAGGACGCCGAGCAGCTGCGGCTGGCCGCGGAGCTGGTCGACTTCTGACCGGCGCGGGTCCCGGTTCCGCGCGGACGCGGACCGGGGCCCGTGGCGTCCCGGGCCGCGTCGCCGCACGGGGCACGGGGGATCGGGGCCACGGAGCGGCCCCCGCGTCTCGGCGTCACTGCACGAGGCGGGTCAGGAACTGGTGTCCCAGCGCGTAGACGGTGCCCAGCCTGATGCGGTGGCGCACCAGCCTTCCGTCGCGCACCGACTCCAGCAGCCCGGCCTCGCGCAGGCGCCGCAGGTGCCGGGAGACCTGGGGTTCGGTCATGCCGACCCGTGCCGCCAGCTCGCCGGTGGTGCAGTGCTCGTTGACCAGGTGACGGCACAACACCAGCCGGGCGGGGTCCGAGAGCACGGCCATACGGTGCTGCAACTCCTTGAGAGGGACGTCGGTGGTGCCCATCTCGGTGATGGGGAACTGCACCACGATGGGCAGGTTCGCGCGGGGCTGGGCCTCCTCGAACTTCACCACCAGGTGGGGGCGGGTGAACAGGCTGGGCACCAGGACCAGGTCGCGTCCCGCACAGGAGACGAAGGCGTTCTGGAGCTTGTCGTAGGCGACCTGCGCGGTCTGCGGCAGGTAGTGCCCGCCCGGTGTGAGCGAGGCCAGCACGACCCCGAGCCGGTCCCTGGAGAACCGCCCCCGCACCTCGCGTTCGGCTGTGGCGAGCTGGGGCAGGGTCGCCTCCCAGCGCGCGCGGAAGAACGTGTCATGGCAGTGCTGGAGCAGGTCGGACAGGTTGTGGCGGAAGGCCGCGCGGTCTGCCAGGAAGAGTTCGCCCAGCTCCTCGCGCTCCTCGCTCTTGGCCCGGCACACCTCCAGGAACTCCGCCCGGTGATCGCTGGGGTCGCGCAGGCCGTAGTAGCGCTCCCAGCTCCCGCTCGCGATGGTCTCCGCCACCATGGAGTCGAACACCGACGCGGGCATGGCGTTCATCAGTGCCAGCTCGTCCTGGAACGTCGCCGGGTGGCTGGTGTCCAGGGGCAGCAGCGCGCGCAGACGGAACCGCGCCCACAGGGGGGCGAACGTGCGCAGGCGCCGATCGGTGGCGCGGTCCACTCCGGTCCGCACGGCGCGGATGTCCCGGCTCGCGCCGGGGTGGTGGCCCGGTTCGGCGACGCTGTGCAGGAACGCCATCAGCTCGGCGAGCGGCGAGGGGCGCACCACCACACGTGAGGCGTCGGTGCTGACCAGGTCGAACACGATGGGCATGCCCCAGATCCTAGTGACCTCTCGCACGCGGGCGACCCCGGGCACCCCCGTCGCCGTGGGCCCCAGTCCGGCGTGACCGCGAGGACCGCGGGAAGCATCAGCTCCCGGCGCGCAGACGGTCCAGCTCGGTGCGCAGTTCGGCGGCGAGGGCCGCGGCGCGGTCCAGCCCGGAGTGCGGCGCGGGAGCCTCGGACGCGGCCTCCTGCGGGCCCTCCGGGGACGGGGCGGCCGCCAACGACGGACCCGGAGCGATGCGGATCTGGTCGGCCGCACCGTCCGCCTCGATGTCGAAGACCACCCGGTCCGAGCGGTGCCAGCTCTCGAACCACTCCAGGGGCAGGCCGTCCTGGTCGAAGGTGCCGCCCTCCAGGAGCAGGAGCGGGACTCCGTCGGAGACACCGAGCTCACGGGCGATGCGCGGGTCGGCCGGGACCGCCCGGATCTGCCTGCGGCCGCTGCTGGGAACGGCGTCGAACCGCGTCTCCATGAGCCGGTGCAGGGAGGCGTTGGCCAGCATCGCCGAGTCCAGGTCGGCGAAGCGCCCCGCCGGGAGCCAGGTGCGCACGTAGGACAGCGCCTCGTCGTCGACCGACCGGACGCGCTCCAGGCGCAGCAGGTCCTCGGTCACCAGGTGGTGGACGGCCGAGGGCGGTCCGCCGCGGGTCCGCTCCAGGGAGAGCACCGCGGTGCGCAGGCTCAGCCCCTCGGCGGAGAACTGGTCGAAGAGTCCGGTCACCCGCTGCACCAGGCGGTGGTGCTCGGTGGGGACCGCCGCGACCGGGGCCCGGCCCCTGGTCCGGCGGACCGTCCCGTCGTCCTCCAGGGTGGCCAGAGCCTGACGGACCACGCTTCGGGAGACGCCGAAGCGTTCGCGCAGGGCGGCCTCGCTGGGCAGGGCGTCTCCGGGCGGGATCGAGCGGTCGCGGATCTCCGCGCGCAGCGCGTCGGCCACCTGGGCGTGCAGGGGCCGGGGGTCGGAGCGGTCGACAGGCATGGCCGTCATTCTAGGGCGTGTGGCGCGGGTGCCACGGAGCGTCGGAGGCGCCCCCGGACCCGCGGGTCGCGCGCGACGGGGCGCGCCCCCGCCTCCCCGGAAACCAGGGGAGACAGGGGCGTCCCGGCCGCCTCGCGGCGGTGCGTCGTCCGTGCCGTCAGGAGGCGGTGGCCTTCCAGACGTGCCCCCAACCGGGAGCGAGCTCGGCGGCCCGGCGCAGTGCCAGGACCAGGCTGGCCTCGCGCGCGATGCCCTGGCCCGCGATGTCGAAGGCCGTACCGTGGTCGACCGACACCCGGACCACCGGCAGTCCCGCGGTGATGTTGACGCCGTCGTCGCCGTAGACGGCCTTGAAGGGCGCGTGCCCCTGGTCGTGGTAGCAGACCGCGACCAGCTTCCACTTGCCTCGGACGGCCGCCGGGATGAGCGCGTCGGCCGGGATGGGCCCGTGGGCGTTGATGCCCTCCGCGCGGGCGCGTTCGATGGCCGGGGCGAGCACGTCGGCGTCCTCGTCGCCGAACAGGCGGTTCTCCCCGGCGTGCGGGTTGAGTCCGGCCACGCCGATGGGCTCGTCGGCCTCCCCCTGGGCGCGGGCGAACGCGCTCATCAGCCGCAGGACCTCCAGGGTGCGTTCCTGGGTGACGTCCTCGATGGCACGGCGGAGCGAGACGTGCGTGGTCAGGTGGAAGAAGGACAGCTCGCCCGCGGACAGCACGAGGCTGTAGTCGCTGACCCCGAACTCGTGCGCCAGCAGTTCGGTGTGCCCCGGCCACAGGTGCCCGCCCAGGTGCATGGCGGCCTTGTTCAGCGGGGGTGTGACGATCCCGTCGACCAGACCCCGCTTGGCCAGGTCCACGGCCGCGATGACGAAGCGGGCCGCGCCGTCGCCCGCCTCAGCGCTCAGTTCGCCGTAGGGGACGTGGCCGAGCGAGGGGCCGGTCTGCACGACGTCGATCACGCCGGGGGTGTCGGCCGCGTCGGCGGGGGAGTCGATCGGGTTCACCGCCGACGCGTCCCCGCCCACGGCGGTGACGGCCCTGCGCAGGGCGTCGGCGTCGCCGACGACCACGGGCCTGGCCAGCTCACGGACCTCCGGGTGGTGGAGGAGCGCCTTGGCGGTGATCTCCGGACCGATACCCGCGACGTCACCGAGGGTGACCGCGAGGGTGGGGCGGCTCATACGTTGCTGCCTTTCGTGTTGCGGACCGCGTCAGCGGCCTCGATGAGGGCGGTGGGGGAGCCGAAGCCCCCGGCCTTGGTGACGATGGAGAGTCCCTCGCGGGGGCCGCCCGCCAGGGAGCCCAACGGGATGCCCGGGGCCACCTCGCCGGTCAGGACGATGGCCCTGGCCTGGAGGGACGCGGTCAGGGCACGTGCCCCGTCGCCGCCGGTGACGACGAACCCGGACAGCGGGTATCGCTGGGCGACGCGGGCCGCCAGCTCCCCGAAGCGTCGGGCGACCAGGGCGGGGTCCAGCCCGCTGGTGCGGTCGTCGGGAGCGACGAGGGCGGTGTGCGGGCAGGCGGGGTCGAAGGTGTCCAGCACCCGCTGCGACCACTCCCGCCAGGCGGCGTCGTCGGCCAGCGCGTGGGCGTCGGGCTGTTCCACCCGCGTCCACTCGTCGGCCATCAGCTCGGCCACCTGACCGCGTGCGGCCTGGTGGAGGGAGGTCACCACCACCAGGGTCGGGTCCGGTTCCAGGACGGGGCGCCAGGCCTCCGCCAGCCGTGTGGCCAGACCGGCCGAACCCACGGGGACGGCGCGGTCTCCCAGGGCGGTGACGGCGGCGGCGGCCCCGG
>NZ_ANAE01000130.1 GCF_000341265.1 Nocardiopsis prasina DSM 43845
CCACGGGGACGGCGCGGTCTCCCAGGGCGGTGACGGCGGCGGCGACCCGGGCCAGGTCGGCGTCGCTCTCCGCGTCGACGACGGCCACCGGGGCGGCGGCGCGCAGCAGCTCCGCGTTGGCCTCGGTGTCGTCACCGGTCAGCCGGACGTACCTGGCGTCCAGGAGCTCGGCGATCCGGCTCTCGGTCACCGGGGAGACCGGGTCGTCGCCGACGGCCGTCCGGTGTACCTCGACCCCGTCCACCAGCAGGACTCCGTCGCGCACGACGCGCCCGTTGGCGGGGAAGGCCGGGCAGACCACGGCCACGGTTCCGGGTGGGGACACGGAGAGGACGCCGTCGATCTCCGCGCGGATGGGTCCGCGCAGGGTCGAGTCGACCTTCTTGTAGATCAGGTCCACGCCCGCGTCACGGAGTCCGCGCACGGCCTCGGCGGCCACCGTGGCGGCTCGCTCCGGAGCGAGGGCCCGCGAGTCGGTGGTCACGGCGACCACGTCGGAGGTGGACTCCGCCGCGCTGAGCTGGAGCTCGGTGCGCCAGCCGGCGCGCACGAACTGCACGGCGGTGTCACCGGCGCCGGTGAGGTCGTCCGCGACCACGGCCACCCGTGGTGTGCGTGTGTGGGTCATGACCGGGTCTCCTCCTGGTCGGGACCGTCAGTGGCGGATCCACTGTCGGCCTTCTGCTGTTCGGCGATCTCCGCGCGCTCCGCCTCGGCGGGCGCGGCTCCGGCACGGCGCAGCACCCAGGTGGTCACCAGCGGTGCGAGCAGGGCGGTGACCAGCACGCTCGCGGCGACCTGGGTGGTGGCGGTGCCCGCGTAGGAGAGGAAGGAGGGGTCGGCGGCCGCGATGATGGCCGGGGTGGCGACGGCGTTGCCCGACGCGGTGCCCGCGGCGAAGCCGATCCCCGACTCCTTGCCGCGCCGCAGCAGGAAGCGGTAGCCGAGGTAGACGAGCCCACCGGTGACGAGGGTGATCGCCACGCCGAGGAGGACGCCGGACAGGCCGCCCCTGGCCACGTCCGCCAGGTTGATCCCGGTGCCGAGCGCGAAGGCGAAGAACGGGATGACGATCGCGGGGACCGGGGTGAGGAGCTCTCGCCACTGGGAGTCGAGGTTGCCGACGAGCACGCCGAGCAGGAACGGGATGATGGCGGCGACCAGGGTCAGGAAGGGGATCTGCCCGAGCCCGGAGGCGCCGATGAACAGCAGGGCGAAGAACGGACCGTCGTTGATGGCCCCGGCGATGTAGGCGCCGCGGTCCTTCGTCCGTCCGTACTGTCCGGTCAGGGCGAGCCAGAGGCCGCCGTTGGCGTTGGTGGCTGCGGCCAGCATCGCCATGATGGAGATCCCCAGGACGCCCTCGGGACCGGTGACCATCGCCAGGGCGATGATGAGCAGGCCCGGGATGATGCTCTTCCCGAGGAGGACGACACCCGTGGTGGCCAGCACCGGACCGCTGGTGCGGAGGGTGACCTGGGTTCCGGTCGCGAAGATCAGCAGGGCGATCAGCGGCATCGCGCTGTCCTTGAACAGCGCCGTGGTGAAGCTGCCGATGTCCAGCGCGGCCGGTGCGAAGGTGCCCAGGATCGAGCCCAGGACGAGGGGAATGAGCATGGCCCCGCCGGGGACCTTGTTCATCCACTTGAGAAGGGGTACCAGCGACCCCTGGCTGTCACTCATAAGTGTCCGTTCACATGGGACCGGGTTCGTGGACCGACGTCTCACGGCACCGGTACACGCTTTGTCCGTACAGAGTGTACGTACAATTTCGCGATAGTCCACCGAACAGGCACAGAACTTCACAACGCGCCCGTGTCCACGGGCGGGCCTGGGCCTATCCGCGTGTCCGGGTGTGCGGCATGGGTGGGATGGGGCGGTCGATCCGTGCGTTCCCTCCGGCCTGGCGGGGTTCGCGATGTTCCCGGACGCAGTCCAGGATCTCGACGGCTGCGCGCCTGCCGGCGATCTCGAAGCTCTGGGGGTTGGAGTCGACCCAGCTCCACGCGGCGTCGCGGAACACGATCCGCGAGGCGTAGGGGGACCTGCCCCGGCCCCGGTTCTCCAGGCCCTCGCGGACCCCCGTTTCGAAGGCCCTCCTGTACTCCTCGGGGAGGGGTTCGTCTGGGTGGGGGCAGGTCGCCGGGAGATCATCGACGAACGCGAAGTCGGCGCCGGTGTGCAGGGGTTCGGCGTCGAGCCACACCAGGGCCAGGTAGCCGGGGCACGCGGTCTGGAGGACGTTGCGGACGAAGACGCCGGTGACCGGTCGGGGCAGCGGAGGCAGGGGGTGTGGGGCGGAGGAGCCCGGGGTGTGGGTCATGCTCCCTGTCTAGCCTTTGGGTCCGCGGTGGATCGTGACGCAAGTGTGGCGATCCCGGGCCGTCAGGAGTAAAGAAGGCGGACTAAGTTCTCATTTGCCACATAGAGAACGAAAGTCAGCGTCATGCCCCCACGTATCGCCGCCGCCCCCTGGGCGACGGTCCTCCTCTTCCTGCCCCTCGTCGGCTGTGCGCCGGCCCAGGACCTCCTGGACCGCGCCGTGCCCGGAACGGGCGTTCTCACCCAGCTGGACCCCGTCGACCGGGTGGACCGGGACGCCCCCTTCGCGGGCAGCCCCGCCGAGGACTACGGGCTGGGTTTCCCCGTACCCGAGGCCGAGGCGGTCGGCCCCTACTCCCAGGAGCAGGTCGAACGCTCCTACGCCCACACCCAGGAGCTGCTGGAGGCGGTCTACCTCAACGAGGACGCCGTGTTCGGTGAGGACAACAGCGAACTCACCGGACTCCTCACCGGACAGACCCTGGAGTGGTACCTGGACAACCTCGGTAACAAGGACCACGAGCTCAACAGCCGCCACCTGCCCTTCAACCTCACCCACGGCACCGCCGAGCCGATCGGGGACGAGGTGCGCGTGGACGGCGGGATGCGCGCGGAGGCAGCCCGGGACGACCAGGGGTGGGACTACCTCTCGGTGGTCACCGAGTACACGATCGTGCACCCCGTCGCCGGCGGATCGGCCTCCACCCGGCTGGTCACCTCGCACTTCGGTGAGGTCGGCTTCTACGACGTGGGCGCGGAGGAGCTGGAGGCGGCGCCGATGTGGTCGCGCGCGGTGGCGCCCGTGCACTGCGTGGAGGAGTACACCTTCACCCCCAGCTACGGGGACGACCACCCCGAGGGGGATCAGCCCAAGGGTGCGGTCGAGGACGCCTACGACCTGGAGGCCTCCCGGGACCTGGAGCAGTGCGGGTCCGTCCGGGACACCTGACCGGAGTCCGTCGGGGGCCCTGTGTTCCGGGAGCCCCCGACGGACCCGTTGTCATCCGGCCAGGCGCTTGAGGAGGTCCGGGAGGTGCGCCTCGTGCGCGACGGTCAGGCGCCGGGTCGCGCGGGTCACCGCCACGTACAGGTCGTTGGCGCCGCGCGGCTGCGCCAGCAGTTCCTCGGGGCGGACCACGATCACGGAGTCGAACTCCAACCCCTTGGACTGCGTCGCGGACAGCACCACCACGGCGTCTCCGGGTGCGTCCCGCGCACCCGGGTCCGTGCGCAGCGCGTTCGGCAGAGCCTCCCTCACCCCGGTCAGGGAGGCGTCGGAGGTGACGACCGCGACGCGGCCCTCGCCGACGGCCCTCCGCTCCTCGGCGACCAGCGCGGGCAGGTCACGGAGGTCCGCGATCCGCACGGCCCGCGGGGCGTCGCCTTCCTCGCGCACGGACTCGGGCACCTCCTGGTCGGGGGCGGCCTCGCGGAGTACGTCGGCGGCGACGGCCATGATCGGCGCGGGGGTCCGGTAGTTGACCCTCAGGTGCTCCACGTGCACCTTGCCCGGGGCGTACCGCTCCAGGGCGGCTTCCCACGAGCTGGTCCCCGCCGCGCTGCCGGTCTGGGCGACGTCGCCGACGACGGTCAGGGACCGGGTCGGCACCCGGCGCATCACCGTGCGCCAGGCCATCGGGGACAGCTCCTGGGCCTCGTCCACGATCACGTGCCCGTAGGCCCAGTCGCGGTCCGCGCCGGCCCGGTCGGCGGTGCTGAGGTCGGGTCCGGAGTCGTGGTGGCGGTCGGCGAGCAGGTGCGCGTCCAGCCCCTCCCTCGGGTCCTCGGTCAGACCGGTGAGGTCCAGGACGCCCTGCGCGTACCGGACCCGTTCCTCGTGCTCCGCGTGGTCCCGCCGTTGGCGGGCCCGCAGACGGCTGTCGTCCCGGCCGAGGAGGTCGGCCGCCTCGTCCAGCATCGGCACGTCCTCGACGGTCCAGGGCGCCCCGGCCGGGCGCGCCAGGCGCTCGGCTTCCGTGACCCCGGACCGCGCCCCCACCCTGAGCAGGGCCTCGGAGTCGGCGTAGAGGTCGCGTAGCAGCTGTTCCGGAGTGAGGTCGGGCCACAGGGCGTCCAGTGCCCGCTGGACGGGTTCCTCCTGCCAGAGCCGTGCGCCCACGTGCGGGAGGTCCTCGTCCGAGACCGGCCGGCCGAGCCCCTGGGACTCGGCCCGCGCGAGCTCGCCGAGCAGCGTGTTGACCAGGTACTTGCGCGCGGTGTTGTGGGGCAGCCGCAGGTTGCGGGTGGTCTCCAGCACGTGCTCGCACACGTCGGCGGGCACGACGAGGGTGCCCGCGTCGGTCTCCACGCGCAGGTCCGCCTCGCCGAAGGCGTGCCGGGGGGCGCGCTGCCGGTCCGTCACCGCCGCACGCACGAGCGCCACCATCCGAGGGGAGCCCTTGAGTGCGGCGATCGTGTGGGGCTCGTGGTCGGAGGCCTCCACGCCGGGGAACAGTTCGCCGACCGTGCGCATGACCACGTCGGTCTCCCCGAGGGAGGGCAGGACGTCGCCGACGTAGCGCAGGAACGCCGGGTTGGGGCCCACCACCAGGACACCCCGGCGTTCCAGGACCCGGCGGTGCGTGTAGAGGAGGTAGGCGGCGCGGTGCAGGGCCGCGACGGTCTTTCCGGTGCCCGGGCCGCCCTGGACGACCAGGACCCCGGCCAGCTGCGCGCGGATGACCCGGTCCTGCTCGGCCTGGATGGTGGAGACGATGTCGGCCATGCGTCCGGTCCGGCCCCGCTGGAGGGAGGCCAGCAGGGCCGCCTCACCGACCAGCTGGCGGCGGTCGCCCTCGGTGAGGCCGTCGGCGTCGAAGACCTCGTCGTCCAGCCCGACCACCCGCCTGCCGCGCACCCTGAGGTGGCGGCGCCGGGTGATCCCCTCCGGGGCACTGGGTGTGGCCGCGTAGAAGGGGCGGGCGGCCGGGGCCCGCCAGTCCACGAGGATGGTGTCGTACTCGGCGTCGCGCAGCCCGATCCGCCCCACGTAGCGCGCCTCGGTGTCACCGGGGCCGTGGGAGACGTCGATCCGGCCGAAGCACAGACCCTCCTCGACCGAACCGAGCTGGGCCCTGCGGCGCGCGTGCTCGTAGGAACGGGTCTCGCGTTCCACGATGGCGGCGTACCCGGAGCGTTCCTGGAGGTGGGCGTCGGCCAGCCGCTGGCCGGTCCGGGCGCGCAGGGCGTCGAGGCGTTCGTACATGGCGCTGACGCGGGCCTGCTCGACCGTGACCGCGGCCTCCTGAGCGGAGGGCGTCGAACGGTCGTATTGACAGGAGTCCATCTGGTGGCTAACCTTGCCCTTAGGAAGTTCTGTGATGCCGTATTGAAGTGGCGTGGGTGCCGTAGCTTAGCAGGCCGCCGTGGCGCACGCCAGTCCGCCCGTGCGCGGACGAGGACCCAACCCTCTCCCGGAACCGGGCGGGGGTTTTCGTGTTCGGGCCCACCCGCCGCCGTGTACCCGCTACACTCGGCCACATGCGAACCAGTCCGACCCACCAGGGACAGTGGTGGCGCCGCTCCTAGGCGGCGCACCGACAGTTCGCGTTCCACGAACACCGCAGCGACCGCCCCCAACCGGCGGTCGTTTGTCGTATCCAACGGCCCCGGACGGCGATGACCACCCGACCGCAGAGCGCCAAAGGACCCCGGCCGTGAAGCCCAGCGACGCACAGACCACCACGTACCGCACCCCGAGCGGCGTGACCGTCCGACGCAACGCCACCCCCTGTGACCCCGAGATCCTCACCGGACTCGTCACCTCCCTGGAGGGCCGCCGGGGCGGGGTCCTCTCCTCGGGGATGGAGTATCCGGGCCGCTACGACCGCTGGCACCTGGGGTACGTGGACCCCTGCCTGGAGATCAGCACCCGTGGGCGCCGGGTCACCGCCACCGCCCTCAACGAGCGGGGCCGGGTCCTGCTGCCCGTCCTGGCCGACGCGCTCGACACCGTTCCCGGGAGGAGCGACCGCGAGCGGGGCGCCGACCACGTCGCCGTCACGGTCCCCGACCCCGACCCCGACACCTTCTTCACCGAGGAGGAGCGCAGCCGCCGTCCGAGCGTGTTCACGGCCCTGCGCGCCGTCGTCGCGGCCCTGCGCAGCCCGGAGGACTCCAACCTGGGCCTGTACGGGGCCTTCGGCTACGACCTCGCCTTCCAGTTCGAGCCGGTCCAGCGGCACATCGACCGTGACCCCGCCGACCGCGACCTGGTCCTGCACCTGCCCGACGCCATAGTGGTCCGCGACCGCAAGCGCGAGACGTGCGTGCGCTACACCTACGAGTTCACCGTCCCCGCCACCGAGGAGCGCGCGGAGGCCACCACGGAGGGGCTTCCCCGCGAGACCGGCCCGACCCCGCCCGTGGTCGCCGCCGAGGTCCCGCCCGGCCCCCAGCCCGGCTCCTACGCCCAGGTGGTGGCCGAGGCCAAGCAGCGGTTCCGTCGCGGTGACCTGTTCGAGGTGGTCCCCGGTCACCGCACCTATGCCCGCTGCACGTCCCCGGCCCGCTTCTACGAACTGCTGCGCGAGCGCAACCCCGCGCCCTACGAGTTCTTCTTCAACCTGGGTGAGGGCGAGTACCTCGTCGGCGCCTCACCGGAGATGTTCGTGCGGGTCACCGGCGAGCCCGGTACCGGCCAGCGGGTGGAGACCTGCCCGATCTCCGGGACCATCCGCCGAGGGGAGGACGCCCTGGGCGACGCCGAGAACATCCAGGAGCTGCTCTCCTCGGTCAAGGAGAAGTCCGAGCTCACCATGTGCACGGACGTGGACCGCAACGACAAGTCACGCGTGTGCGAACCGGGCAGCGTCAAGGTGATCGGCCGCCGTCAGATCGAGATGTACTCACGGCTCATCCACACCGTCGACCACATCGAGGGCACCCTGCGGCGCGACTTCGACGCCCTGGACGCCTTCCTCACCCACATGTGGGCCGTCACCGTCACCGGGGCGCCCAAGACCTGGGCGATGCGGTTCATCGAGCAGCACGAGACCAGCCCCCGCCGCTGGTACGGCGGGGGCGGCGGGGGGGGGGANTCGGGGTGGTCAACTTCGACGGCTCCATGAACACCGGCCTCACCCTGCGCACCGCCCACATCCGCGACGGCGTCGCGGCCGTGCGCGTGGGAGCGACCCTTCTCTACGACTCCGACCCCGAGGCGGAGGAGAAGGAGACCTTCCTCAAGGCCCGCGCGCTGCTGGAGACCCTGGCCCTGGGGGAGGAGCTCGCCGACGGCCCGGCACTGGACGCCCGGCCCGAGCCCGCCCCGGCACCGCTGCCCGGAGCGGGCATGAAGGTGCTGCTGGTGGACCACGAGGACTCCTTCGTCAACACCCTCGCCGACTACGTGCGCCGGCACGGCGCCGAGGTCACCACCGTCCGCTACGGGTTCGCCCCCGACCTCCTGGACCGGCTCGCCCCGGACCTCGTGGTCCTCTCGCCCGGGCCCGGTCTGCCGGTGGACTTCGCGATGGCGGACCTGCTGGACGCCCTGGCCGCCCGTGGCCTGCCGGTGTTCGGGGTGTGCCTGGGTCTCCAGGGGATGGTCGAGCACGCCGGGGGAGAGCTGCGCACCCTGGCCGCGCCCGTGCACGGAAAGCCCGGCCGCGTCCGGGTGTCCGGCGGGAGGCTGCTGTCCGGCTTGGGCGAGGACGACACCTTCCCCGCCGCCCGCTACCACTCCACCTACAGCACCCCGGACCTGGTGAAGCACTTCGAGGTCACCGCCGTCCTGGACGGCGAACCCGGTGAGGAACCGGTGGTGATGGCGATCGAGGACCCGGTGGCGCGCTGGTACGCGGTGCAGTTCCACCCGGAGTCGATCCTCACCGCC
>NZ_ANAE01000131.1 GCF_000341265.1 Nocardiopsis prasina DSM 43845
AGTGTCGGTGAGGGCGTCGTCGCCCGTGTCCTGGAGCTCGCCCGAGGGTGAAACCCGTGGTGGCGGCGGTACGACCTGTGTCACAGTGACCGCCGCCCACCTGGAACGATGTCGTGCGACAACAATTATCCCAGGGATGCTGTTTGATCGGTTTGTGACCGGACAGGGGTGGTGTATGGGTATTTTGCTTACGATCCTCGGTATCGTCCTCATCGTCTCCGGCGTCCTCGGTGTGCTGCGTGGTCAGCTCCTCTGGGGCATCGTCGCCATCGTCATCGGCCTGTTCGTCGCGCCGGGCTACTTCTACGGGATCTGACCCACGGGAGTCCGCCCCCATCGGACCGGCGAGGGGCCGGGTGTCCGACCACGCCCGAGCGCGTGTCGGTCACCCGGCCCCTCGGCTTGGTGCTCCCGACACCGGACCGACCACGGCTGACCAGCGGGACGTGTACCCTCGGGGGAGGTCAATCGGCCCCGCCCCACACACGCTCCCGTGCTCCGGAACATCCCTGGTCGCGGCCATGACGCGTGCCCTGGGCGGGGGAGTTGCTAGGAGAGGGTGCCGTGAAGAAGGTCGAGCCCCAGGTCCGCCTGGTTGCACGTCCGCAGGTGGACTACGACGCGATCGCCGACTACCTCAAGGAGGTCGGCGGCGAGGCGTGGTTGGAGCGGTTCGACCGGGGTGACCTGGACGCCCACCTCAACGACCCCCAGAACCTCGCCGAGTTCGCCGGGCGCCTGTGCTACCGCTCGTGGGAGCCGGGCCTGAACCCGAACGTCACGCGGGTGCGCAAGGACCAGGACGCCTACCTGGGCAACATCCTGGCGAGCCTGCACGGTTCGGTCCTGGAGCACGTGAGCTTCAGCTTCGTGCTGCACAACGTCTCTCGGGTGCTCACCCACGAGCTCATCCGCCACCGGCCGGGCGTGGCCGTCTCGCAGGAGTCGCTGCGCTTCGTGCGCCTGACCGACTTGCCCTTCTGGTTCCCGGAGTGGGCCGAGGAGGACCCGGAGCTGATGGAGCGCGCCAGCGCCATGCTCCAGCAGATGGAGGACTTCCAGTTCTGGATGGCCGAGCACTTCGGCCTGGACGACGACGGCGTGAAGTTCGCGGAGAAGAAGCACAAGACCTCCTTCATGCGCCGCTTCGCCCCCGAGGGCGTGGCGACCGGGCTGGTGTGGACCGCCAACGTGCGCACGCTGCGGCACACCCTGGAGGCCCGTACCGCGCCCGGCGCGGAGGAGGAGATCCGTCTCCTGTTCAACCTCATCGGAGAGACGCTGAAGGCGGAGGCCCCCGCGCTCTTCGGCGACTACACCGTCGAGGACGGTGTGTGGGTGCCCCAGCACCGCAAGGTCTGACCGTTCCACCCCGTGCGCCCGTCCCTCGCCGAGGGGCGGGCGCTCTTCGTCACGGGAAGAAGTGCTCGGCCAACCGGATGATCTCCGCGACGCCGTCCTCGCCCATGGCGTAGTCGACGTCCACAACGACGTACACCTCGGGGCGGATCGCGCTCGGCCGGTTCTCCGCAAAGTAGTCGAACACGTCCTGGCGCTGAATGGGCGTGGTGCCGTAGCCGGAGTTGTTGATCTCGCCCCGGCCGTTCTCAGTGAGGGCCTCCTCAGGGCACAGCATGATCGCGCAGGAGAGTTCCGCGTCGTCGAGGATGCGTGCCCACATGGGCTCTGTGCCGGAGAAATCCTGGTCGTACGCGTCGTACTCCAGGTCGCTTCGTTCGTCGGTGTACCTGAATGGGTGCAGACCGATCGCGTCGTCGCTCGGACGCGGTGTATCGGGCTCGACGGACCATCCCACCAAGGCCGGGGAGGTTACCAGGGAGACGGCTGAGGCCTCGCTGGCCCCTGGGGCGTCGGAAACCTCTGCTGGGGCGTCGGTGGCCTGCGTGGAGTGACCGAGCCACCACCCTGCGGACACCACTGTCAAGAGAAGCGCCACCGCTCCGCTGGTCAGCGCCAATGCGCGCCCCGGACGTTTGCGAGGTACCGCCCGACGGGTGGGAAGCTCCACCCGGAGCCGTTGAGTGGTCGGCACGGGCGCCCCTGACCAGTGGTCGTGGAGCAGCGCCGTGACGGCCCGAGTCGCTGATTCGGCGGAGCCGTCCTTCTGCTCGCCGCTGATCACCCGCACCAGCTCTGCCGCGCTCGGACGCTGCTGCGCAGACTTGTCCAACGCGCTTCGGACCAGTGCCGCTAATGGACCGTCCAGGCCGGTCAGGTCGGGTTCCTCGCGAAGGATCCGGTAGGCGATGGCGTCAGCGGCTCCGCTGCCGAACGGAGGGCGTCCGGTAGCTGCGTAGGCCACCAAGGCGCCCCAGGCGAACATGTCGTCGGCGAACGTCGCGGCCTCGCCCCTGTAGTGCTGCGGGCTGATCCAACCGGAGGAGCCGACCACCGATCCCGTGCGGGTCAGAGCGGTCTCGTCGACGGCGCGGGCGATACCGAAGTCCAGGACCTTGGGACCGGAGGGAGAGAGGATCACGTTGGCCGGTTTGAGGTCACGATGGACCACTCCTTGGCTGTGGATACGCATGAGAGCTTCCGCGACGCCGACGGCCAAGCCACGCAGTAGCGCTGGGGTGAGCGGGCCCTGCCCACCGATATGCGCTCCCAGCGTCGGACCCTCGATGAGCGGTGTGACCAGCCAGGGGCGTCCCGCGGTCACATCAGCGTCGAGCAGAGGAACCACGCAGGCTCCGCCAACCTTGCGGAGTAGGGTCACCTCACGGGCGAATCGCCCCCGGAAGTCGGGGTTCTCCGCGTACTCGACATGCACGGTCTTGACCGCCACGGCCTGGCCGTCGGGGGCAAGCGCTGCATAGACCACCCCCATCCCGCCCGCTCCCAACCGTTTGAGTAGCCGGTAACGGCCAATCCTGCGAGGCGCGTTGAAGGGAAGATCCTCGGCTGTCGTGGGCAGACGGATCTCCACCCCGTCGAGGACGGTCTTTGAGGGGGACATGGGGCTCCGAAGGGGGGACGAAGTCGCTGTGAACCGGACGCTAGCACCTACGGGCGGTCGATTCGTGTCTCGCACCGCAAGGTCTGACCGTTCCACTCCGTGCGCCCGTCCCTCGCCGAGGGGCGGGCGCCGTGTCGTCCACGGGGTGTGCCACGCGTCAACGGCCGGGCTACGGCCCGTCATCGGGGGTTCATCGAAGTCGCCGCAGGCCAAGGGGGGTTTTATGGTCGGCACTTCCTTGTTCACGGAGTGACCGAAAGGCCTTTGCGGGCTCCGTGCGGGGGTAGGGCCCCGGCGAGTACGGGGCACACGTCCCGTTGCCGTGAACCAGGAGGGGATGCTCCGTGACAGGCGAACTCGTACCAGAGAACCTGGTCGGTCACCGCGTGCTCGACGCCGAGGGCGCCCACGTGGGGAAGATCAACCAGGTGTACCTCGACGACAGCACCGGGGAACCGAGCTGGGTGTCGGTCCACACCGGGATGTTCGGCATGCGGGAGACCCTCGTGCCGCTCCAGGGGGCGCGTCCCGTGGAGGAGGACATCCAGGTGCCCTACGACAAGGCGGTCGTCAAGGAAGCCCCGCAGGTCGACGCGGAGCGGCACATCACCCCGGAGGACGAGGCCCTGGTCCGCGACTACTTCGCGAGGCAGGGTGGGTTCCCCCGGCAGGCCCAGGGGGAGAGCGACACCGCGATGGCGGACCCGGGCGCCGGGACCGCGGAGGGGACCGCATCCGGTGCCGCCATGACCGGGGGGACCGGCAGCCACGGTGACTTCGCGGACCAGCGTGAGGGCCGGGGAGACGAGCCGCAGGCCGGTGACCCGCTGGAGCGGTTCCGGCCCGACGAGCGTCTGGGCGGTCCCGGCGCGGGCGACACCGACGACCTCTCCGTCCTCCGCCACGAGGAGCGGGTGGACATCGGGGTCGAGCGCCGTGAGGGCGGGCAGGCGCGGATGCGCAGGCACGTCGAGACCGAGCGCTTCGAGGAGACGGTCCCGCTGCACCACGAGGAGTTGGAAGTGGAGCGGCGGCCCATCACCGATCCGTCGCAGGTGCCCGATCCCGGGCACATGGAGGAGGACGAGCGGACCTTCACGCTCTACGAGGAGCGCCCGGTCGTCTCCAAGGAGGAGGTGCCGGTCGAGGAGGTCCACGTCCGCAAGCGGGACGTCACCCATGAGGAGCACATCGAGGGCGAACTCCGCAAGGAGCGCATCGACTTCGAGGACGAGGACGGAATCCCGCCCAGGGGTCCTGACGGCGCTCCGTGACGACGCGCGTACACGCTACCTCCGAGTGGCCCCTCCCAGGAGGGGCCGCTTGCTCGTGCGGGCCTCCCTGCTCGGTATTTTTGGTATACCGCTAGCAGGAAGGCTGTCATGACCGAGCAGAAGCCCCCCACGATCTTCCGCGACGTACGCCCCATGGGCGGCGCCCCCGTCGACCTGGTGGTGGTCGACGGGGTGGTGGCCGACCGCGCCCCCACGGGGGACGCCGACGTGGTCGACTGCGGCGGGCGCGTCGCGCTGCCCACGCTGGTCGACGCGCACATCCACCCGGACAAGACCTCCTGGGGTGAGCCCTGGTACTCGCGCCGCCCCGCGCGGGGGATCGCCGACCTGGGAGAACAGGACGCAGAGTTCTTCCGTGCCTGCCCCAGCCCCGTGGCCGACCGCGCCGAACGCCTCATGGGCCACGCCGTCACCCGTGGCACCCGGGCGATGCGCGCGCACGCGGACGTCGCTCCCGCCTACGGGCTGGACGGCCTGCACGGCGTTCGTGAGGCCTCCCGCCGTCTGGCGCACGCGCTGGACGTGCGGATCGTCGCCTTCCCCCAACACGGGGTCCGCCGCGCTCCCGGCACGGACGCCCTGTTGGAGGAGGCGTTGCGCACCGGCGCGGCCGACCTGGTCGGCGGGATCGACCCCGAGGGGTTCGACGACGACCTGTACGGACAGCTCGACCTCGTGTTCGGCCTCGCCGACCGGTACCGGGTGGGGGTCGACATCCACCTGCACGACAGCGGCTCCGTGGGCTCGCGCACCATGTGGGCGATCATCGAACGCACCCGGGCGCTGGACATGGGCGGCCGCGTCACGGTCAGCCACGCCTTCGGGGTGACCCCGGCCGCCGAGGACTTCGAGGCCGTGGCCGCCGGTCTCGGTGAGGCGGGGATCGCGCTCACCACCGTGGCCCCGGACCCGTCCCGGGTCCTGCCGGTGGCGCGGCTGCGCGAACACGGCGTGCGCGTCGGTGTGGGTTCGGACGGGGTCCGCGACTCCTGGAGCCCGTTCGGTGACGCCGACATGCTGCACCGCGCCCACCTCCTGGCCAGGGCGCTCAGGGCGCGGCTCGACGACCAGCTCGCGGACGCCTTCCTGACCGCCGCGCACGACGGGGCGTCCCTGGTCGGCCTGCCCCGGGCCGACTTCGCGCCGGGTGCCCCCGCCGACTTCCTCCTGGTGGACGGCGAGTGTCTGCCGCAGGTCGTGGTGGACCTGCCCCAGCGCCACGCGGTCGTCCGCGCGGGCCGGGTCGTGGCCCGTGAGGGCCGCCTCCTCTGACGCTTCGGCCTCCCGCGGGGAAAGCGGAAGAAATCTGAAAGCCTTGCGCACTAGGTTTCTTGACTGACGGACGCCGGGGCGGCGGTGCTGACACCACGAGCCCCGGTGAGGACGTGGACCCGGGCCCTGCCACCCGGGTACTCGGAGCGGTCAGGACGGGACCGCTCGTTCGTTCGGGCCGGTCAGGACGGGACGGGCCCGTGCATGCGGGGGCGGGTCGGCGGTGGGAGTGGGAAGAGCGCCCACCGCCGCCCCGCCAGCCCTCCCTCACTCTGTCCCCGCCTCAAGTTAGGGTCGTGGCCCGCGACCGGAGCCTCCGGACGCGATGAAGGCAGGGAGGGCCCCGATGGCCGAGGACCGCCAGGGGAACGAGCGGATCGACCGGGCCGAGAGGATCGTCGCGGCGCCGCCAGCCGCGGTCTACCGGGCGCTGACCGACGGTGAGGTCCTGGAGGCCTGGCTGCCCCCGGAGGGCATGGGGGGTCGGATCGAGAACTTCGACCCCCGGCTCGGGGGCGGGTTCCGCATGGTGCTCACCTACGGTGAGTCCGACGCCGGGCACGGCAAGACCTCGGAGACCACCGACGTCACCGAAGTGCGGTTCGACGAACTCGTGCCGGGCGAGCGGGTCGTGCAGTCCGTTGAATTCGACTCGGACGACCCCGCCTTCCTGGGGACGATGATCATGACCTGGCGGATGGAGCCCGTCCCCGAGGGCACGCGGGTGACCATCGAGGCGACCGGTGTGCCCCCGGGCATCCGGGCCGAGGACCACGAGGTCGGTCTGCGATCCTCGTTGGCCAACCTCGCCGGGCACGTCGAGCCCTGAGGCGTCCGCGCCACCGCCCCGGGCCCGGTCCAGGCATTCTCCAGGGAGGTCCCCGTCAAGAGTGTCCGCGCGCCCGCGCAGGGGCTCCCTGGTGTGTCCTCCCTGGTCGGGACAGACCGGGCGCTTAGGGTCGCTCTTGTCGGCCGCCGACACGGAGGGGGAACGCGATGAGCGAGGACGTGGGCGCGGAGATCACCGAGGAGGAGGTCTCCGGCACGGAGGACGGGCGCGGGGAGGCCCCCCGCGCCGAGCCCGAACCGCGCGGACGCGAGGCCGCACCCGGCCGGGGCCACACCATCGTCGTGGGTGCCGGAATGGCGGGGTTGGCCGCCGCGGACCGTCTGGCGGAGCAGGGTGAACGCGTGACCGTGGTCGAGGCCCGGGACCGTACCGGGGGACGCATCCACTCCTTGCACGCCTGGGAGGGCGCCACCCTGGACGTGGGGGCCTCCTGGATGCGCGGCGAGGAGAACAACCCGCTGTCCCGCCTGGTGGAGGAGGTGGGCGCGCGCACCGCCGTGTTCAACCGCTCCACCGAGACCGCCTACGACCCCAAGGGCCGCAGGCTCCTGTTCGACCGGCACCGCCGCAACCTGGAGGACGTCAACCTCCTCCACGAGCACATGTACTGGGCGACGGTCGGTGCGAGCCCGGAGGAGTCGATGGAGGAGGGCATCGACCACGCCCTCTACGACGCCAACCTCGTGCGCTCCCGGGCCAGGGACGCCGCCGAGATCGTCCACCGGATCGCCGAGGCCGACCACGGGGCGGACGCCGAGGAGGTCGCGTTCGCCGCGGTCGCCTCCCGGCACGAGTTCAGCGGGGACGACGTGGTCTTCCCCGACGGCATGAGCCAGCTCACCGACCACCTCGCCCGTGGGCTGGACGTCCGTCTGGAGCACGTGGTCCTGGAGGTGTCCCACGACGACCAGGGGGTCGGGGTGCGGGTGGACACCCCCGACGGCGAGGAGACCCTGACCGCGGACCGGGTCCTGGTCACCCTGCCCATCGGGGTCCTTCAGGCGGGCCAGGTCGACTTCACCCCGGAACTGCCCGAGGACAAACGCGACGCCGTGGCGCGACTGGGGAACGGTCTGCTGGAGAAGCTGTTCCTGCGCTTCGACGACGTCTTCTGGGGTGACGCCGAGGTCCTGGTTCACCTGGGCACCGAGGAGGGCACCTGGTTCCACTGGTACGCCGGTCAGAACGTCTACGGTCAACCCATCCTGGTCAGCCGCAACGGCGGCAACGCGGCGCGTTTCCTCTCGGACATGGGGGACGGGGACGTCGTCGAACACGCCATGGCCTCCCTGCGCGGCATGTTCAAGAAGGCCCCGGACCCGGTGGACCACTACCTCACGCACTGGATGGACGACCCCTTCGCGCGCGGCGGGTTCTCGTTCACCGCCGTCGGCGCCGGGGACGGGGACCGCGTGGCCCTGGGTGATCCCGTCGGCGACCGCCTCTTCTTCGCGGGCGAGGCCACCGAGATCGAGCACACCGCCACCGTGCACGGCGCCCTGCTTTCCGGGCGGCGGGAAGCCGACCGCATCCTCGACCTCGGCTGAACCACCACCGGAGTGTGCGTCCGCGCAGGTCGCACCCGGGTCCCGGGCGAAGTCCGTACACGGTACGATCAGCGGGAGGCCGTCCGTCCGGGCACCCGGTTCCGGTGGGGCACGAGGTGGCGGGGAACGACGGCCCCGCCCGTTATCGTTGGCGGTATGGGGCGATCCGCGGAAGAAGGCAGAGACGAGGCGGGGGGCAGCGTGGCCAGCCCGGTGGTCAGTGACCGCATCTGGACGGTTCCCAACCTGTTGAGCATGCTCCGGTTGTTGGGTGTGCCGCTGTTCCTCTGGCTCATCCTGGTGCCCCAGGCCGACTGGTGGGCGCTGCTCGTGCTCGCCCTGGCCGGACTCAGCGACTGGCTGGACGGCAAGATCGCCCGGGCCTGGAACCAGGCCACCAAACTGGGGCAGATCCTCGACCCGCTCGCCGACCGCCTCTACATCTTCGCGGCCCTGCTCGGACTGGTCCTGCGCGGCATCATCCCGTGGTGGCTGATGGGCATCCTGGTGCTGCGCGACGTCCTCATCCTCGGCGCGCTCCCGCTGCTGCGCCACTTCGGCTACGGGCCGCTGCCGGTCAACTTCGCGGGCAAGGCCGCCACCCTCTGCCTGCTCTACTCGTTCCCGCTGCTGTTCATCGCCGGATACGCGTCCCTCGTCGGAGATGTGGCCCGGATTATAGGTTGGGCCTTCGCGCTCTGGGGAACGGCTCTGTACTGGTGGGCCGGACTGCTCTACGCCGTACAGGGACTGCGTCTGATCGACCAGACCCGCCGCGACGAACGCGCTGATCACACGGGTTCCCTCACGGGGGCCCGGGACAGCGACCCCGCACGCGGCCGCGGCGTGGACCGACCCGATCCGTCCGCTCCGGCGTCCGCTGACGGCGCGCCCGGCGCGGAACCCGAGGGCTCGGACGGACCGGGCTCGCCGGACCAGGGCCAGGCCGCGCCCTGATCCACCGAACGAACCGGCGGACCGGCTCACCAGAGTCCTGTCGGATCGAAAGGGAGTGTCGTCTCCGCAATGAGAACATGTCCCACCGCGCGCGACCGTGCGCGTTCCGAGAAACCATCCTTCGCCGCGTCTCCTGACGGCCCCGCCGTTCGGGGGTGCGCGCGATGACCGCACCCGACTCCGCGCCCGTTCCCCCGAACGAGGGCGCACCCACCGCACCCCCCATGAAGGCCGTGGTGATGGCGGGAGGCGAGGGCACACGCCTGCGCCCGATGACCGCCAACCAGCCCAAACCGCTCCTTCCGGTCGTGAACCGACCGATCATGGAGCACGTGCTGCGCCTGCTGCGCAAGCACGGGTTCACCGAGACCGTGGTCACCGTGCAGTTCCTGGCCACGCTCATCCGCAACTACTTCGGTGACGGCGAGGAGCTCGGCATGAAGCTCCACTACGTCGCCGAGGAGGTGCCGCTCGGCACCGCGGGCAGCGTCAAGAACGCCGAGGAACACCTGCGCGGCGAACCGTTCATCGTCATCTCCGGTGACGCGCTCACCGACATCGACCTCACCGACATGGTCCGGTTCCACAAGGAGCGCGGCGCCAAGGTCACGATCGCCCTCAAGCGGGTGCCCAACCCGCTGGAGTTCGGCATCATCATCGTCGATGACCAGGGGCGCATCCAGCGCTTCCTGGAGAAACCCACCTGGGGCCAGGTCTTCTCCGACACCGTCAACACCGGCATCTACATCATGGAACCGGAGGTGCTCGACCGCGTCGCCGAGGGCGAGGTGGTCGACTGGTCCGGCGACGTCTTCCCCGAACTGCTGGAGGAGGGCGCGCCCCTGTACGGGTACGTCGCCGACGGCTACTGGGAGGACGTGGGCACCCACGAGAGCTACCTCAGTGCCCAGGCCGACGTGCTCTCCGGCAAGGTCGACGTCGAGATCGACGGCTTCGAGGTCTCGCCCGGAGTGTGGATCGGCGAGGGCGCCGAGGTCGACGCCAGCGCCGTGCTCAAGGGCCCCCTGTACGTCGGCGACTACGCCAAGGTCGAGGCCGGGGCGGAGCTGCGCGAGTACACCGTGGTCGGCAGCAACACGGTCGTGCGCGCGGAGGCCTTCTGCCACCGCACCGTGCTGCACGACAACGTCTTCATCGGCCGGGGAGCCAACCTGCGCGGCGCCGTGATCGGCAAGAACACCGACGTGATGGCGGCCGCCCGGATCGAGGAGGGTGCGGTCGTCGGCGAGGACTGCGTCATCGAGTCCGAGGCGTACGTGAGCAACGACGTCAAGGTCTACCCGTTCAAGACCATCGAGGCCGGCGCGGTGGTCAGCACCAACGTCGTCTGGGAGTCGCGCGGGCAGCGCTCGCTGTTCGGCCCCCGGGGCGTGTCCGGACTGATCAACGTGGAGATCACCCCGGAGCTCGCGGTGCGGCTGGCCAACGCCTACGCCACCACGCTCAAGAAGGGCGCGATCGTCACGACCTCCCGTGACGTCTCGCGGGCGGCTCGCACGCTCAAACGGGCGGTCATCAGCGCGCTCACGGCGGCCGCCATCGAGGTGCGCGACCTGGAGGTGGTCCCGCTTCCGGTGGCGCGCTTCCACACCTCGCAGAGCGGGATCAGCGGCGGTATCACCGTGCGCACCAGCCCCGGGGACCCCGAGTCCGTGGACATCATCTTCCTGGACGGAGAGGGCGCCGACCTCTCGTCGGGGGCCCAGCGCAAGCTCGACCGGGTCTTCTCCCGGGCCGAGTACCGCAGGGCCTTCCCCGGGGAGATCGGCGAGCTGTCCTTCCCGTCGCGCAACGTGGAGAACTACTCCCACGAGCTGCTGCGCTCCGTGGACACCTCAGGGGTGGCCGAGGCCGAACTCAAGGTCGTGGTCGACTGCGCGGGTGGGACGGGATCGCTCATCCTGCCCTCCCTGCTGGGCAGGATCGGCGTGGACGTGCTCACGGTCAACAACCGGCTGGACGAGGCCTCGCCCACCGACACCGTCGCGAAGAAGATGCGGGACCTGGAGCGGTTGGGCGAGCTGGTCGCCAACTCCGGCGCCGACTTCGGTGTGCGCTTCGACCCGGTGGCCGAGCGGCTGTCCATCGTGGACGAGAACGGCGAGCTGGTGGACGGCGACCGCGCGCTCCTGGTGGTCCTGGACCTGGTCGCCGCCGAACGCGGTGGCGGACGGGTGGCCCTGCCGGTCACCACGACCCGCGTGGCGGAGAAGGTGGCGCGCTCCCACGGGGCCGAGGTGCTCTGGACGGCCACCGCCACGGACGAGCTGACCAAGGCGGTGCGTTCCGAGGGCGCAGAGATCGTCTTCGCCGGAGACGGCCGGGGCGGCTTCGTCGTCCCCGAGTTCAGTCCCACCAGTGACGCGATCGCCGCCTTCGTGCGGTTGCTCGGTCTGGTGGCCCGGACCCGGCGCTCGCTCGGCCAGATCGACCGTGCGATCCCTCAGGCGCACCTCCTGCGCCGTTCGGTGCCCACCCCGTGGGCGGTCAAGGGGAGCGTGATGCGCGCGGTCGTGGAGGCTGCCGGAGAGCGCGAGCTGGACACCACGGACGGGGTGCGGGTGATCGAATCCGACGGCAGCTGGGCGCTGGTCCTGCCGGACACGGCGGAGGCCGTCACCCATCTTTGGGCGGAAGGTCCTGATTCGGACACTGTGCAGCGCCTACTCGACGAGTGGGCCGCCGTGGTGGAGCGGGCCGAGAGCTAGGGCGTGTTCTTTGGGCGCTCTCGTCGGTGGCGGCTCCCCCCGC
>NZ_ANAE01000132.1:0-25099 GCF_000341265.1 Nocardiopsis prasina DSM 43845
ACAGTGGGGCCCGCCCGGGTTTGGCTGGCCGAGCTTCGTCGGCGCGGCGAGAGGCCCCTGGTGGTAACGCGAGACCGCGCCGAAGGCGTCCGTTGAGGCTGGTGGCGGGCGGCGGGTGGGAGGAATGATTCACAAGGACACGCGCTAGCGGAGTGGCCCCGGTCCCCGGGGGCGTGTGGGCGCGGACGGAAGGGACGTCCGCGCCCACACGGTGTGTCCGCCTCCTGCCCAGGGGTGTTCACGTCCTTCATCGGGTCCGGGGATAAAGTGGACGAAGTCGCAGGCCCGGGCAGGGGAGGTCAGTTCGTGGAAATCCGCTCCGGGTGACCGAGAACCAAACGCCCGGGAAGGGCATCTGTTCCAGAACAGGTGTCGGTCTCCCACGAGGCCGGTCACCGGACGCGGCGGGGCCCCAGGTTCCTACGCGTCCGAACCCCGCGGCGCGGGCGCCCGGCGTGGTGTCCGCGGCGGGCCTGGGGGAGCGAAACCCTGTCTGGACAGGGATATGGTTTAAAGTCGAGTGTTCCCTGAGGCACCGTGTCACCACCCGCCACGGGAATCCCGGCAACGGCGGACATCCAACGGGGGTGACAAGGAGTCCTACTTGGGGGATGAGACCTAGCGACCGACCGCGTGAGGCGACCCACTGCCGCGACAGTGGACCGACTCACCGTGTTCCGGACGGTGAGTGGGCCCCTTGCCCGCCCGGCGCCCGGAACGCGCCACCGATCAGCCGAATCAAGCACCGCCCCGTGCGGTAGGAGGCCGAGCCGACCTATGTCGAGCGTTTACTGCACGCAGTGCGGTCACGCCGTTGCGGATGATGCCCGTTTCTGCTCCCACTGTGGAACACCCGTCCGCAGGGCCGAACAGCAGAGCCCACGGCCCAACGCCGGCGACTCCGCGGGAGATGTCACGTCGACCATCTCCATCTCCGGTATACAGGCGCTGGAGGAGGAGGAACAGGGCGATGAACTCGGCGGCGACGACCCCGCCAGTACCGACGCCCTTCCGCCCGGAACCGCCTTGCTGGTGGTCCGGCGGGGCCCCAACGCCGGGAGCCGGTTCCTGTTGGACAGCGACGTGACCACCGCTGGCCGACACCCCAACAGCGACATCTTCCTCGACGACGTCACCGTCTCCCGACGCCACGTGGAGTTCTTCCGCCGCGGCAACGGCTTCGGGGTCCGCGACGTGGGCAGCCTCAACGGCACCTACGTCAACCGCGAGCCGGTGGACGAGGCCGAACTCGGCGGCGGGGACGAGATCCAGATCGGCAAGTTCCGGATGGTCCTGCTGACCAAGCCGCGCCGATGACGATCCGCTGACCACGGTCGACGGGGGCGGGTGTGCCGATGAGGTTTGCGGCCCCCCGCCTCCGGACAGCTTTGTAACGAAGGGTGCCGATTTCGCCCTCGGGTCCTGATCCGACGGAGCAGGGACGAGCGCCCATCCGGCATGACGACTCGTGGGACGGAGCCGCTGTGAAACACATGGAGGTCGTCGGCGTCCGGGTTGAGATGCCCTCGAACCAACCGATTGTCCTGCTCAAGGAATCCGAGGGGGACCGCTACCTGCCGATCTGGATCGGTGGGGTGGAGGCCTCCGCGATCGCGCTCGCCCAGCAGGGTGTCTCGCCCGCGCGCCCGCTCACCCACGACCTGTTCCGCGACGTCCTGGACGCGCTGGACACGGCGCTGGAGACGGTGAACATCACGGGCCTGAGCGACGGGATCTTCTACGCCGAGCTGGTCTTCAGCAACGGTGTGGAGGTCAGCGCCCGGCCCTCGGACTCCATCGCCCTGGCCCTGCGGACCGGCACCCCGATCTACGCCCACGAGGACGTGATCGAGGAGGCCGGGATGCCGATCCCGGACGAGCAGGAGGACCAGGTCGAGGCGTTTCGGGAGTTTCTGGACAACATCTCGCCGGAGGATTTCGGGCAACGTGGTACCTGAGCGGTCGGGGCTCGCCCTTCGCGGGCCCCGATTGCTTTCTCGCGGCCGTGACCTGCGGGTTCGTCGGTCGCACTGGTGATAGATTGGGTGAACGGAATGGTCGTGGAGGGCGCAGCCGAAAACCGTTCGGTGGGTTTCGGCCCGGCGGGGTCCGGCACCGCGGCTCCATTGGCGTGCACACTTGGCGACGCGCCGCGCGCCTTCGTTGACGCTGCCCTGCGGTCGTCCTACCGTCAGTGCTGTGAAACCCACGGCGCGCCCGTTCCCTGAGTGGATTCCCCTGTCGATGCCGCCGTGGGACGAGAAGCCGGAGGTCGGCGTGGCGGTAGCGAGCGGCAAGCGGGATCACCATGACAGGCGGTCCGCGCTGCGGCTAGCGGGGCAGCAGGGCCTACTGTGCGAAGAGGACGTGATGGCGCTGCCTACGGACGTCGGGTATCGGGGTCCAGCGGCGTGTACGGCCGCCGGGATCACCTATCGACAGCTGGACTACTGGGCCAGGACCGACCTGGTGGTGCCCAGTGTGCGCACGGGAGCCCACAACGCCCCCCTGTACAGCCTTCCCGACATCCTGATGCTGAAGGTGGCCAAGCGGCTCCTGGACACCGGGATATCGCTCCAGCAGATCCGCACCGCGGTGGACCACCTGCGCGGCCGCCCCGCCGTCGACCTGTCCCGCATCACCCTGATGAGCGACGGCGTGAGCGTCTACGAGTGCACCTCGCCCGAGGAGGTCGTCGATCTCATGCAGCGCGGCCAGGGCATGTTCGGTCTGGCGCTGGCCAACGTCTCCCGCGAACTGGAGGAGGCGCTCGGTGTGGTCCCGGCGGAGGAGAGAGCCGACCTTCCCGCCGCGGCCCCCCAGGCCGTGGACGAACTGGCCCTGCGGCGCAGGGAGCGCCGCACCGGGTGAAACCGTGCCGACACTGGTGAGTCGGCCGTGGTGAAAGGTGTGCCCTGACTCGGTGTCAGGGGCCAGGATCGAGTACGGTCGTAGTCACAACGGGGATGAAAACCGACATTCGCCCTGCTTGTACACACATACAGAGCGTCAGCAGGCCGCTGATACCGCGCGGGAGAGACCTCGGCAACGGGGCGCCGACGGGGCAATACTCCCCAGTAACCTCTCAGGCACCATGGACCGCGCGGAGTAGGCCGCTCTGAAGCCTGGGCGCGGTCGTGCCCGGTGACAGAGGGGGAGACCGTGAGGAACACCGCCGACCTGATCGGCCCTGTCACCAGGAGGTCTCCGTGCCTGACCCGTCGAACGTCCCCACTCCGGGCGCCCCCGCCCGGGTGTTCGCGGACCGACACATCGGACCCGCCCCCGCCGAGACCGCCGAGATGCTCAAGACGGTCGGCTACGGTTCCACCGCCGAGCTCATGAACGCCGCCGTGCCCGCGTCCATCCTCAGCTCCCCGGGCCGCAGTGCCGCGCTCGACCTGCCCGAGGCGATCGGCGAGGCCGAGGCCCTGGCGGAACTGCGTGACCTGGCCTCGCGCAACAGGATCACCACGCCGATGATCGGCCGCGGCTACTACGGCACGCTCACGCCCCCCGTCATCCTGCGCAACATCATGGAGAACCCGGCCTGGTACACGGCGTACACGCCCTACCAGCCCGAGATCTCGCAGGGCCGCCTCGAGGCCCTCATCAACTTCCAGACCATGGTCTCCGACCTCACGGGCCTGCCCATCACCGGCGCGTCCCTGCTGGACGAGTCCACCGCCGCCGCCGAGGCCATGACCCTGGCCCGCCGAGCCAGCAAGGTCAAGAGCGACGTCTTCGTGGTCGACGCCGACGTCTTCCCGCAGACCCTCCAGGTCCTGCGCACCCGCGCCGAGCCCCTGGGCATCGAGGTCGTCGTCGCCGACCTCACCCGGGGCCTGCCCGAGGGCGACGCCTACGGTGTCCTGGTCCAGTACCCGGCCTCCAGCGGTGCGGTGCGCGATCCCAGCGCCGTCATCGCCGAGGCCCACGAGCGCGGCGCCCTGGCCGTGGTGGCCGCCGACATCCTCGCCCTGACCCTTCTGCGCAGCCCCGGTGACCTGGGCGCCGACATCGCGGTGGGCTCCACCCAGCGCTTCGGTGTCCCGCTCGGCTTCGGCGGCCCGCACGCCGGATACATGTCGGTGGGGGAGAAGCTCCGCCGCCAGCTGCCCGGCCGACTGGTCGGCGTCTCGGTGGACGACGCGGGCAAGCCCGCCTACCGTCTGGCCCTCCAGACCCGTGAACAGCACATCCGCCGTGAGAAGGCCACCAGCAACATCTGCACCGCGCAGGTGCTCCTGGCCATCATGGCCGGGATGTACGCCGTCTACCACGGGCCCGACGGACTGCGCGCGATCGCCCGCCAGGTCCACACCCGCACGGCCGCCCTGGCCGACACGCTCACCCGGCGCGGTTTCGAGGTGCTCCACGGGGCCTACTTCGACACCCTGCGCGTGCGCGTGCCCAGTGCCGACCGGGTGGTCGAGCGCGCGCTGGAGGCCGGGATCAACCTGCTGGACGTCGACCAGACCACGGTCGGCCTCAGCGTGGACGAGACCACCACGGTCGCCGACCTGGAGAAGGTCCTGGCGGCCTTCGGGGAGGCCGACCGGGGCGCCGAGCGCGGCCCGGTGACCGTGGACGGCGACGCCGACCACCTGCCCGCCGACCTCGCGCGCGGCGTCGACTACCTGACCCACCAGGTGTTCAACACCCACCGCAGCGAGACCTCCCTGCTGCGCTACATGCGCCGCCTGTCCGACCGCGACCTCGCGCTGGACCGCACCATGATCCCGCTGGGCTCGTGCACCATGAAGCTCAACGCGACCGCCGAGATGGAGTCCATCACCTGGCCGGAGTTCGCGGGCCTGCACCCGTTCGCCCCGCTCGACCAGGCGGCCGGCAGCGTGTCGCTCATCCGCGACCTGGAGGGATGGCTGGCCGAGGTCACCGGCTACGACGCCGTCTCCCTCCAGCCCAACGCCGGTTCCCAGGGCGAGCTCGCCGGTCTGCTGGCGATCCGCGGCTACCACCGCTCGCGCGGTGACGACCACCGCGACGTCTGCCTCATCCCCAGCTCCGCACACGGCACCAACGCCGCCAGCGCGGTCATGGCGGGCATGCGGGTGGCCGTCGTGGCCTGCGCCGACGACGGCAACGTCGACCTCGACGACCTGCGCGCCAAGATCGCCAAGCACGGCGGCGAGCTGGCGGCCATCATGGTCACCTACCCCTCCACTGCCGGCGTGTACGAGGACACCATCACCGAGGTCTGCCGCCTGGTCCACGAGGCGGGCGGTCAGGTCTACGTGGACGGCGCCAACCTGAACGCACTGGTCGGCTGGGCCAAGCCGGGCGAGTTCGGGGCCGACGTCAGCCACCTCAACCTGCACAAGACCTTCTGCATCCCGCACGGCGGCGGCGGTCCGGGCGTGGGCCCCGTCGCGGTCCGCTCGCACCTGGCGGGATTCCTGCCCAACCACCCGGGCCAGCCCGAGGCGGGCCCGCACACCGGTGTCGGCCCGGTCTCGGGCGCTCCCTTCGGCTCGGCGGGCATCCTGCCCATCTCCTGGGCCTACGTGCGGATGATGGGTGGTGACGGCCTGCGCGCCGCCACTGAGACCGCCGTGCTCTCCGCCAACTACGTGGCCAAGCGCCTGGAGCCGTACTTCCCGGTGCTCTACACGGGCGCCAACGGCCTGGTCGCGCACGAGTGCATCATCGACATCCGTCCGCTCCAGAAGGCCAGCGGCATCAGCAACGAGGACGTCGCCAAGCGCCTGATGGACTACGGCTTCCACGCGCCGACCATGTCCTTCCCGGTCAACGGCACGCTCATGGTGGAGCCCACGGAGAGCGAGAACCTCGCCGAGCTGGAGCGGTTCGTCCAGGCGATGATCTCCATCCGCGGCGAGATCGACCGCGTCGTCAAGGGCGAGTGGGACGCCGAGGACAACCCGCTGCGGGGCGCCCCGCACACCGCCGAGGCGGTCACCGCCGACGAGTGGACCCGCGCCTACACGCGCGCGGAGGCGGCCTACCCTCTGCCGACGCTGCGCCAGGACAAGTACTGGCCGCCGGTCGGCCGGATCGACCAGGCCTACGGTGACCGCAACCTGGTCTGCTCCTGCCCGCCGCCGGAGGCCTTCGAGCTGTAGCCGCGAGGGTACGGAACCACGTGCCCGCGTGAACCTGTGAGGGGCGCCCACCCGCGAGGGTGCGGCGCCCCTTGGCGTGTGTTCCGAGGGACCGGGGCCGACGGGGAACCGGTGGCGAGGGCGACACCCCCGCCGCGGGCCCGCGACGGCCGGGAGAGGGCGCGTTAGAGTTTGCACAGCCGCCGCCGAGGCCGGTCGCGGTCACGCCCGTGGCCCGCGCTCCCCGTCGCGCGGGCCCGACACCCCCATGGAAAGCGGAACGAATGACCACGACGTCCGGACCTCCCGCGCGCTCTGGCCCCGCAGACCCCGCCGACCCCGCACCCAGGGCCACGGACCCCGACGACGCCGAGGGCACCTCCGTGCCCTCGCCGGAGGGCGCCTCGGACCTGTGCGACCAGGCCCAGGACCTCGCCGAGGGCGGACACCTCAAACGGGCCGCCAAGCTCTACCAGCGGGCCGTCTCGGCCAACCCCCCGCCCCGGGTCCAGGCCAGGGCCCTGCTCGGCCTCGCCGTGGTGCAGGACCAGCGCGGGGACCCGGCCGCCTCCAGGGAGGCCGCGCGCCGCGCCCTGGCCACCGGAGACACCCGTTACGCCCCCCGCGCCGCCTACCACCTGGCGCTCTCCCTGGAGCAGGAGGGGGCGCACGGCGAGGCCGTCCGCGTCTGGCACCGCCTGCTGGACCTCGGAGGCCCCGCCTACACGGCGGTGGCCCGCTATGGACTGGCGCGCGCGGCGGAGCTGCGCGGCGAGGAGGCGGAGGCGGAGGAGCACTGGGAGGCGGCCCTGGAGCTACCGCCCGGAGACGCGGCGATCAGCCGTCTGCACGCCGCCACCGTGGCGGAGGCCGCAGGCGACCTGGCCGGCCGACTCCTGGAGCGGGGACGGCCGGACGCCGCCGCCGTCGCGGTCGAACGCGGCCTGAGCGTGGGCGACGACCCCGGGCTGCGGATGCTGCGCGCCGCCACCCACCTGGAGAGGGCCATCGCGGACGTGGGCACCGTGGTGGACGCCGGGTCGACCGAGGGGGAACCGGGCACGCGCCCGCGACCGCGCACCTCGGGGGCGGCGGTGGAACTGCTCGCGGGCCTGTTGTCCCTGAGAGGGGAGCCGGACGCCGCGGAACAGGTCTGGCGCCTGGGGCTGGACAGCCGTGACCGGGACACAGCCGAAGCCGTACGGGCGCGGCTGCGCAGCCCCTTCGCCCAGGACCGGCCGGAGGACGGCGAGGAACAGCCCGAACCGTGGTGGGAGGCCTACCTCGAGGAGGCGGTCGCCACCTCCAGTGCGCCCGCGCTGGCGGGGGAGCTGTTCGCGGTCGTCACGCAGATGCACGCCCTGCTGGCCGTCCCGGTCGTCGAGGGCGAGTCCCGTCCGGCGGCCCTGCGCGCCGCCATGGAGACGGCCCTGCGCACGCCGAGCGAGCTCGTATGGGGGAGTTCCGTGCACGCCGACTTCCGGCGCCGGCTCAGCGCGGCGATGGGTGAGGACGTCCTGCCGGAGCAGTGGCCGGACGGGGGCTGAGCGGACGGGCCGGACCGGACCCGCGGAGCACGCTCTCGGGAGCGCTCGGGTCAGGCGGCGACCCGGGGGCGGTGCGGGGCCACGACCGCGCCGTCCGGGAGGAGCTCACCGGTGTCGTCGAAGAGCACGACACCGTTGCAGAGCAGACTCCAGCCCTGTTCCGGGTGGCTGGAGACGACCCGCGCGGCCTCGCGGTCGGTGTCCTCGAAGGAAGGGCAGGCGGGTGAATGGCTGCACATGTCAGAGCCTTTCGTCGGGGTGCTCCTCGTTGAGCTGAGGCCAACAATAGTGGCTGACATCACATGATGTTGTCGGTTTAGGTTGACAACGTTTGTTGGCGTGTCTTGTTGGCCTTCACCAAGTGAGACACGTCTCACCCCGGATCGGTTCTGTTCGAGGTGACCCGTTCCCCGGGGTCCTTCGGCCGCACCGCCCCCGAAGGACCCCGGTGCGGCCCGTGGGGCGCCCCCGTCAGTAGCCGCCTCTGGTGCGGCGCGCCGCGGGACGGCCGCGCATCCCGGCCCCCGCCAGGCCGCCGCGCTGGAAGGCGCGCACCAGTTCCCCGCCGAGGTTGACCCCGGCACCCAGCGCCAGAGCCACCATGACCGCCTCAGCGATACTGAGCAGGCCCGAGACCGCTGTGCCCTGCGTGATCTCTATCAGACCCCGGTACAGGATGCTGCCGGGCAGCAGCGGCGCGATCGACGGGATCAGGTAGGGCAGCACCGGCCTCTGGGTGCGCCGGGCCAGCCAGTGCCCGACCACGCCCACCGCCATCGCCCCCACGATCGTGCCCACCACCGCGGGCACCTCCAGCCAGAGGCGCAGCCCCGCGTAGATCAGCCAGATCATGACGCCCAGGGCACCGATGGTGGGCAGCATGCGCGGGGGCACCGCGAGGGAGATCGCGAAGGCCATGGCGATCCCGGCCGCGCCGATCAGGACCGGGATGTGCATGGCGGTCCCGGCCGAGGGCAGGTTCTCCAGGTCCAGGTCGATACCCAGACGGGTGGCGGTGTAGGCCACGGAGACCACACCGGCCACGATCGCGCCCAGGGTGAAGAAGGTCTCCAGCAGCCGCGCGGCCGCCGACACGTAACTGCCGCTGATCCCGTCCTGGAGGCTCGAGACGAGCGGACGCCCGGGCAGCAGCGCCATGATGTTGCCGGTGATGATCGCGCCCGCCTGGAGGCCCAGGTCCAGCTCGGTGCTGGCCCACAGCAGTCCGACACCGATGGAGGAGGCCACCACGGCCGCCGCCGTCATCTGGTAGAACTCGGCGACCCCCCGGTTGGCGAGGAACACCGCGGTGCGGTCGCCCAGCACCGTGGCGAGGAAGGCGACGGTGGCCACGATCAGGCCACCGCCGACCATGAGGCTGGCGCTGGAGGCGATCAGGCCGAAGCCCACAGCGATCAGCCAGTTGGGGTAGGGCATGCGGGCCCGGCGGATCTGCTCCAGGCGCGCGTTGGCGTCCTCCAGTTCCAGGAGTCCCAGTGCCGCCTGCTGCACCAGGGTGTGCAGCTCGTTGACGCGGAAGTAGTCGAGGGTACGGCGGCGCACCACCCGCTCCCCGGTGACCGGAGGGCTGTCCCCGCCGGGGTGGGTGGACAGGGAGATGGTGGTGAAGGTGACCGACACCTCCGAGCGGGGCAGGTCGAAGGCGACCGACAGGCTCAGCATGGCCTCGCTGACGGCCTCGGTGCCCTCACCGCTGGCCAGCATCAACTCGCCCACACGCAGGACGAGGTTGATCACCCGGGCGTCCGGGAAGTTGACGTCCTCGTCGTCCTCCAGGTTGTCCGGGGTCAGCTCGCGTTCGTGCTCCGCGCGCCAGTCGCGCATCCGACTGAGCATGAACTCCTCGCTCGGCGGTCCCGAGCGATCCCGCTTGCTTGGCATGTCTGTACTCCGTTTCCTCCCCGTCGCCCGCACCCCTGATGATCGGCGTACTGCCTCGGCAACCCCAAGGGGGACGCCGCGCCCGTGCGCGCGGTTCGCCCTCCGGCCGCGGTGGCGGCGGTGAGTTCGGTCACCGGATCATCCTGTCAATCGGCGTGCTTCGACATGGTGGGCGACGCGCCGGGTCTCGGGCGCTCGCGGGGTTCGGTGACGGTGTTCAGGACGGAGGACCCGGGGCCCGCGAGTCGCGCGCCCCGTCCTGTTCCGTGTGCTGTCCGGGGCGGACCAGGCCGCTCTCGTACGCGTGCACGACGGCCTGCACGCGGTCGCGCAGGCCGAGCTTGGTGAGGATGCTTCCCACATGGGACTTGACGGTGGTCTCGCCGACCACCAGGTGTCCGGCGATCTCGCCGTTGGACCAGCCGCGGGCGATGAGCCGGAGTACCTGGCGTTCGCGGACGGTGAGGGGGTCCTCGTCGGGTTCGGGGTCGGCCACGGGGGCGGGCAGGAGGGGGGCGAAGCGGTCGAGCAGGCGGTGCAGGACGGTGGGGGAGACCACGGAGGCACCCCGGGCGACCACCTCGACGGCCGAGACGAGTTCGGTCGGGGGCGCGTCCTTGAGGAGGAACCCCGAGGCACCCGCGCGGAGCACACCGACGACGTACTCGTCCAGGTCGAAGGTGGTCAGGGCGAGGACGTGCACGTGGTGGCCGAGGGGGCGGGCCCACTCGACGATCTGGCGGGTGGCCTCGATGCCGTCCATGCCGGGCATGCGGACGTCCATGAGGACGACGTCGGGGAGCAGGCTGCGGGCCGAGCGGACGGCCTCGCGGCCGTCGGAGGCCTCGCCGACCACGGACAGGTGGGGGGACGACTCCAGGATCATGCGGAAGCCGGTGCGGACGAGTGGTTGGTCGTCGGCGAGCAGGACGGAGACGGATACGGAGTCGGACACGGCCCGATTCTCCCCCAAGTCGACGGTCCTCGGGGCCGTAAACGCTGTGACTCACCCGTGATCTGGGTCGGGGTCCCATCCCGTTACCCGCGATCGGAGGTCCTACTCCACGGATCTACCCGTGTTCGGGGTGACCGGCCCCGGCAACCGAGGGGATCGGCAGCGGCGGCGGGGTGCCGCCGAACTCCGGGCACAGGGCCTGGTGCTCGCACCACCCGCACAGCTTGCTGCGCCTGGGCTCCCAGGTCCCCGCCCGACCGGCCGCCTCGATCCGTGCCCAGATGTCCCCGATCTCCGCCTCGGCGGCGGCGAGCTCCTCCTCGGTGGGGTCGTACCAGCGCACCGAGCCGTCGCCCAGGTAGACGAGTTGGAGACGGGCGGGCACCACACCCAGGTCGCGCCAGATCATCACCGCGTAGAAGAAGATCTGGAACTTGGCCTTGTCCTCGAAGCGCGGGTGCGGCGACTTGCCGGTCTTGTAGTCCACCACGCGCATCTGCCCGTCGGGCGCCACGTCCAGCCTGTCGACGTAGCCGCGCAGGCGCAGACCGGTGGGCAGGGAGACCTCCAACCGCATCTCGCGCTCGCGGGGCTCCAGGCGCTCGGGGTCCTCCAGGTCGAAGTAGCGACGGACCAGGGCCCGGGCCGACTCCAACCACTCCGCCAGCCCCTTCTCTCCGGGGAAGAGGTGTTCGGCGACCTCCGGCTTGCCGTCCCGGATCCGGGCCCACTGGGGTTCCACCAGGCTCAGCGCGGTGCGCGGGGTCCGGGTGTCGGCGGGCAGCTCGTACAGGCGCTCCAGGCACGCGTGCACCAGGGTGCCCCGCAGGGCCGCGGCGCTGGGCGCCTCGGGGAGGCGGTCGATGGTGCGGAACCGGAACAGCAACGGGCACTGGAGGAAGTCCGAGGCCCGGGAGGGCGAGAGGGCGGTCGGAAGGTGCGCGGTGGTCATGTACCGAGCCTACGAGAGGAGCGCACCCGCCCGGAGCGGTCCGAGACGACGGGTACGGAGCGGTGCGGCTCAGCCCCCACCTGCCGGGGACCCCGGTGGGACAGGGCCTAGTGTGGAGCCGTGAGCAGAGGCAGTGACCAGTCCCGACCCCGTCCCGACGACCGTGAACGGAAGAGCCCCGGGTTACTGTTGGGCCGCCCCTTCGGCGTCCCGGTCTACGTCACCGCGTCGTGGTGGATCGTCGCCATCCTGATCACCCTCGTCTACGGCGGGATCGTCGAGGCGCGCCTGGCCCTGGGGCCCTCGGCCTACCTGCTGGCCTTCGTCTTCGCGGTCCTGCTCTACGCCTCCGTGCTCGTGCACGAGCTGGCGCACTCGCTGGTGGCCCGCTGGTACGGGCTGCCGGTGCGCCGCATCGTCCTGTACGTGCTGGGCGGGGTCTCGGAGATCGACCGGGAGGCACCCACCCCGGGCCGGGAGTTCTGGATCGCCTTCTCCGGCCCGCTGCTCTCACTGGTCCTGGCGGCGGTGGCGTTCGTGCTCGCGCACTTCACCGACCCGTTCAGCGTTCCCGGCGAGCTGCTCTTCCAGCTGTGGATCGCCAACCTCCTCGTCGGCGTGTTCAACCTGCTCCCGGGGCTGCCTCTGGACGGCGGCCGCCTGCTGCGGGCCGGGGTGTGGAAGGTGACCGGGCGCCCGCACACCGGCAGCGTGGTCGCGGCCTGGGGCGGCCGCGTGCTCGCCCTCGGTGTGGCGGCGCTGCCGTTCCTGTTCGCCTGGAGCGCGGGCAGCACCCCGGGCCCGTGGGCGATCGTGTGGGGACTGGTCCTGGCCGGGTTCATGTGGATGGGAGCCTCCGAGGCCCTCAACAACGCGCGCGTCCGTGCCCGGGTGCCCGGGCTGAGGGCGCGCTCGCTGACCCGCCGCGCGGTGACCGTTCCGGCCGACACACCGCTGGCCCAGGCCGACCTTCGCGCCGAGGAGGCGGGGGCGGAGACGGTCGTGGTCACCGACAGCGCCGGTACGCCCGTCTCCGTGGTGCACCCCGCGGCGGCCGAGGCGATCACCGACGCGCGTCGGGCCTGGGTGCCGGTGTCGGACGTGGCCAGGGCGCTGACGGAACACTCGACGGTCTCCGCGGACCTGGAGGGCGAGGAGCTGCTGACGGAGCTCACCCGGTACCCGTTGCCCGAGTACCTGGTGCGGGAGGTCGACGGTGCAGTGCTGGGCGTGCTGCGGGCCTCCGACGTCAACGCGGTGATGACCGGACGGGCCGCGGGGGGCCGATAGCGGGGGCGCGGAGTCTGCCGGGCCCGGACGCCGCTGGCGCGGACCGGGAACGGGATCAGCGGCGGGCCCCCTCGGGCCACAGGACCGTGACGGGGCGGTCGATCCGGTGCGCGTAGGCCACCACGTCGGCGGTGCCTCCGGGGCCGCGGGCGGGCTCCCCGTCCCAGACCGCGACCAACTGGTCGCACCGCTCGACCAGGAGGCGGCCCGCCGCCATGTGGGCACGGGGGTCGGACTCGTCATGGGGTAACGCGTGGACCTGCACGGCCTGCCCCAGGAGGCGGTCGTACACGGGGTGGTGCTCGTCCGGGAGCGCCTCCCGGTAGCCGGTCGCGGGGACGATCGCCTCCAGCGGGGCGCCCGTGGCCACCACCGCCTCGGCGAAGACGACGTCGGCGCCGTCCGCGAGGCAGGACAGGCCCACCATCTCGCATCCGTACGGTTCCAGGTGAGCCTTGACCAGATCGGCGACGGCGCCGCTCACGTCAGGGGTCAGGTTGCGGTGTCCGGTGATCCCGATACGAATCACATGCCCTCCCTGCTGCTCGCTTCGCCGACTTTCTACCCACTGATGGGGATACCGGTAACCAGAGAGGAAAGCCTGTCGTCGAGGTCCTCGACGCAGTGCGCGCGGGGCCCCCGATAGCGTCTGCGGAAGGAGCGGACCCGTCCCACCACGCGTTCGGAGTCGAAGCGCACCCCGGTGGTCAGCGCCTCCTGGGCGAGCCGGAAGGCCTCGTCCACGTCACCGGCCTCGGCGTGGGCCGAGGCCAGCTCCACCTTGAGCAGCGCCGACTGCTTGACGTTGCGCGGCGCCGGGGCCACCGCCTCGGCGAAGGCGGCGCGGGCGTCGTGCGGGCTGCGCAGCCGGACCCCCACCAGTGCGCGGTAGCCGGCGACCTTGGCCTGGTCGAAGGCGAACACCCACGGCCAGGGCGGCTGGGCGTTGTCCGGGCTGTCCACCTCGCGTTCGGCGCGTCGGATGGACCGTGCGGCGGAGACGTGGTCGCCCAATCCCGCGTGGGCGAGGGCCCCGACACAGGCGAGCCAGGCCCGTGCGGTGGGGTGGGCGGTGGGGCCCAGTACGTGTTCGGCCTCCCTGACCAGGCCGAGGCCGAGCTCGGGGTCCTCCGCGACGTCGATCTCGAAGGCGGCCAGGGAACCGAGCATGTAGACGTCCAGCAGGCGCATCCCGGCCTGGCGGGCGCGGACCACGGCGGTCCGGTAGTGCATGCGCGCCGAACCCATGTCGCCCAGGTCGGCGCTGAGCCAGGCGGCGAATCCGGAGGCCTCGCTGGCGGCCGCGCTGAGCTCGGTGTGGAAGGCGGTCCCACGCGCGTTGCCGAGCATCTGTTCGGCCAGGTGCACGTGCGCCACGGCGCCGGGCAGCAGGTGCCGCGCCGGGGAGGTGGCGTCCATACGGCGCTGGCCGCCGGTGATGGAACGCAGTGCGGGGGCGGTGGTCTCGTTGATGCCGTGGTACCCCTCGTACCCGACCGGGGGCCGCCCGCCGGTGATACCGGAGGGGGCCATGGTGACGCTCCGTGCCGGATCCCGGCGTCTGGAGGGGTTGCGCCCCGTACCCGGTGGCTCCTCCCGCGCTCCCAGGCCGAACCCCCGTGTCCCCACGTCGTCCGGTTCCCTCGCGCCGTCCAGCGCTCCTGCTCCGCGCATGGCGCCCGAGGCCTCAGGGCTCCCTGCCCCGCCGAATCGCAGCAGGTCGAGGGGGATCTCCAAGCGCCGGGCGAGGTCATGGACCTGACTCACGGTGAGGGATTGCTGGCCGTTGACGACACGGGAGACCCAGCTCTGCGAGTACGTCAGGGCCTGGGCCAGCTCGCCCTGGGACCACCCCCGCGCCGAGCGCACGCCCTCGATGACCGCCGGCATGTCACAGGTGGCCAGGGCGGCGGCCATCCGCGGGCGGGTCCACAGGTCCTGGGGCAGTTCACCGTCTCGTTGGGGCATGCAGCTTAGATTAGGGATTCCGCCAGCGCTTGGTGGCTATGTGTGAAAAAGAAAGTGTGATGCGTGATCCGCATACGGGTGCCAGTCCCGGCTCAGAGTGCGGCAAAGTTGATGTGGTCGTTGGTTCGGCGTACGACGTGTCGCGCCGGGCCCAGGAGGAAGGCAGGGAAGCGCACGTGACCGTTGAGACACCACCGGCGGGGAGTCCGAGCCTGGCCGGGAGTGGACGGGAGCATCGTGGTGCCCCGCCCATGGGCGTGTCCGGCGCGCACACCCCCGCCGAGGCCGTGTGCCGGGTGGACCTGGCCACCCTCGCCTTGCGGGGCCTGGCCGCCGAACTGCGGGCACGCGGTGTCGAGGCCCGTGAGGACGGGGTGTTCGGCGTGGTCGACGCCGGGCCGGCCGCCCGGCCGCAGCGCGCCCTCCTGCGCCCCCACCGGGGTGACCTCTGGTGGTGGATGCGCTGGCCCTGCCAGGAGGGCCTCCCCTCGGCGCTGCGTGGGGTCCCGCTCACTCCGGTGACCCGCACCTCCGACGCGGCCCGAAGGATCGTCGGTGCCCTCACCACCACGGCGGAGGGCTGACAGACATGTCCGGATGCACGCGGCACACGGCCGCCGCATCCGGACCCAGAGCGGGCTGTGCGCGCGCACGGTCCCGGGTGTCGGAACGGTGTCCTGGGTGCGCTCGTGCCCCAGTCTCCCTCTGCGCGGGTCCCGGACCCGTTCGGCACCCGAAGCGGGACGCCCCCGCCGGTCACGGCTCCTGGCCGGTGCTCCTGGCGGGGGCGGCGGTGTCCACCCCTGAGGGGCCCGGCCTCTGCCCCGGGGCGGGGCCCCTCACCCCCTGACGGTCCGCCGCGGAGGACCCCTAGACCTCCGCGGCGGACAGGGCCGCCCCGACGATCCCCGCCGTGTTGCGCAGCTCCGCGGGCACGATCGGGGTGCGGATGTGCAGGTGGTGGAGGAACTTGTCGGCCTTGCGGCTCACTCCGCCGCCGACGACGATCAGGTCCGGCCACAGCAGGTCCTCGATGGTCCGGTAGTAGCGCTGGAGCCGGTGTTCGGCCCAGTCGCGGTACGACAGCCCCTCCCGCTCCTTGGCGCCGGAGGAGGCGCGCGACTCCGCGTCGTGGCCGTCGATCTCCAAATGGCCGAACTCAGTGTTGGGGACCAATCGGCCGTCGACGACCAGCGCCGTGCCGATCCCCGTGCCCAGGGTGGTGAGCAGGACCGTACCGCTCACGTCCCGGGCGGCGCCGTAGCGGTTCTCCGCCAGGGCGGCGGCGTCGGCGTCGTTGAGCACCCGCACGGGGCGGCCCACGGCCTCGGCGAACAGGGCGCCGGCGTCGGTGTCGACCCAGCCCTTGTCCAGGTTCGCGGAGGTACGTACCACCCCACCCTGGACCACCCCCGGAAAGGTGACGCCCAGGGGAGCTCCTTCGGTCTCGGGGAAGTGCGCGGCGATCTCACCGACGATCCCGGCCACCGTGGCGGGGTCCGAGCGGTCGGGGGTGAGGATCTTCAGGCGGTCCCTCAGGAACTCTCCGGAGACCAGGTCGACCGGAGCGCCCTTGATCCCGCTGCCACCGATGTCGATTCCCAGGCCCGTGGTCTGCTGTGACATGGGTCGTGTCTCCCGAGGTCCTCGTGTTCCGGATGGGCGTGGTGGATGACCACACGCCTGATACTGCCCAACGGGCGGGGTTTTCGCACGCCCGCTCGACCCGGTCCGTGGGCACCGACCGTTCGTCGCGGTGCTCGGGGGCCGATACGCTGGGCGACTGCCCAGACCAAACGCGACGTGGGAAGACGAGAGCGACGTTGACCGGTATCCATGGCCGCCGCGGCCCCTTCACCGACGGCGACACCGTGCAGTTGACCGACCCGAAGGGTCGCATGCACACCATCACACTGCGCGAGGGTGGGACCTTCCACTCGCACAAGGGCAAGGTCGAGCACGACGACCTCATCGGTGAGCCCGACGGCAGCGTGGTGCGTTCCAACACCGGCACGGCCTACGTGGCGCTGCGCCCCCTGCTCATCGACTACACGCTCTCCATGAAGCGCGGCGCGACCATCGTCTACCCCAAGGACGCCGCCCAGGTCATGGTCGAGGCCGACATCTTCCCGGGTGCCCGGGTGGTGGAGGCCGGCGCCGGTTCCGGCGCCATGTCCAACTGGCTGCTGCGCGCGGTCGGGGAACAGGGCATGGTCCACTCCTACGAGCGCCGCGAGGACTTCGCGAAGATCGCTCGCAAGAACGTCGAGAACTTCTACGGGGGTCCGCACCCGGCGTGGAAGCTCACCGTGGGCGACCTGGTCGAGGAGCTCGACGAGACCGACGTGGACCGGGTCTTCCTGGACATGCTCGCGCCCTGGGAGTGCCTGGACGCGGTCGCCGGGGCGCTGATCCCCGGCGGGCTGGTGTGCTGCTACGTGGCCACGACCACCCAGCTGTCCCGCGTGGTGGAGGAGCTGCGCGCGGACGACCGCTTCTACGAGCCGCGCTCCTGGGAGACCATGCTGCGCACCTGGCACGTGGAGGGTCTGGCCGTGCGCCCGGACCACCGGATGATCGGGCACACCGGCTTCCTCGTGGTCGCGCGCCGTCTGGCCGACGGCGTGGAGGCCCCCGAGCGCCGCCGCCGTCCGGCCAAGGGCGCCTACGGCAAGGACTACGAGGCCGCCAAGGCGGCCGCCGACGCCGGTGCGAAGGCGGCCGCGCCCGAGAGCGCCACGGCGGACGCCGAGTCCGGCAGGGTGACCGAGGGCGGCGAGTAGGGACCGCGCCGCACCCGACTGTGGAGGGGCCCGTCCGGAGACGATCCGGGCGGGCCCCTTCCGCGTGTTCGAGCGCGTCCGGAAAGGGCGGCGCCCGGTGGCCCAAGGGAGTCGCGACCCCTGGGAGGTGCTTGCCCCGACCCCGCCTCAGAGGTTACTTTCTCATTACGTCGGGCCCTTCGCTACCACTGTGACCTGGCCGGACGCAAGATCCCGAAACGAGGTCCACGACACTCGTGCGGGGTTACAGGTTAGGAAACGGGCATGGGTAGGTAGGTTCCCGAGTAGTTCCTACAGGGAGGTGGCGGACGTGGCCGAACGTGAGGACGAGCGTCAGGGCGATCGGGACCGTGAAGTCGCTGAGCTCACGGCCCAGGTGGCCTACATGGAGAAGGAACTCAGCGTGGTCCGGCGCAAGCTCGCCGACTCACCCCGACATGTACGTCTGCTGGAGGAGCGGCTGCGGGAGGCCCAGGCCAGTCTCGCGGGCGCCAACGGGCAGAACGAACGGCTCGTCTCCACGTTGAAGGAGGCGCGCGAACAGATCGTCGCGCTCAAGGAGGAGGTCGACCGGCTCTCTCAGCCGCCGTCGGGCTTCGGCATCTACCTCGGCTCGCGCGAGGACGACACCGTCGAGATCTTCACCAACGGCCGCAAGATGCGGGTGAACGTCAGTCCCTCCGTGGACCTGGACCACCTGCGTCCCGGCCAGGAGGTCATGCTCAACGAGGCGTTCAACGTCGTCGAGGTGGAGTCGTTCGAGACGGTCGGCGAGGTCGTCATGCTCAAGGAACTCCTTGAGGACGGCGAGCGCGCGCTGGTCATCTCGCACCACGACGACGAGAAGATCGTCCGCTTGGCGGAGCCGCTGCGCGACGAGCCGATCCGGCCGGGCGACTCCCTGCTGCTGGAGCCCCGTTCCGGCTACGTGTACGAGCGCATTCCCAAGTCGGAGGTCGAGGAGCTCATCCTCGAGGAGGTCCCCGACATCTCCTACACCGACATCGGCGGCCTCACCGGTCAGATCGAGATGATCCGCGACGCGGTCGAGCTGCCCTTCCTCCACAAGGACCTCTTCCGCGAGCACCAGCTCACCCCGCCCAAGGGCGTGCTGCTCTACGGCCCGCCCGGATGCGGCAAGACGCTCATCGCCAAGGCGGTCGCCAACTCGCTGGCCAAGCGGGTCGCCGAGCGCACCGGCAAGGACGTCGGCAAGAGCTTCTTCCTGAACATCAAGGGCCCGGAGCTGCTCAACAAGTACGTGGGTGAGACCGAGCGGCACATCCGCCTGGTCTTCCAGCGCGCTCGGGAGAAGGCCTCCGAGGGCACCCCCGTCATCGTCTTCTTCGACGAGATGGACTCGATCTTCCGCGTCCGCGGCTCGGGTGTGTCCTCCGACGTGGAGAACACCATCGTCCCGCAGATGCTCAGCGAGATCGACGGCGTGGAGGGGCTGGAGAACGTCATCGTCATCGGCGCCTCCAACCGGGAGGACATGATCGACCCGGCGATCCTGCGGCCCGGCCGCCTGGACGTCAAGATCAAGGTCGAGCGGCCCGACGCCGAGGGCGCCCGGGACATCTTCGGGAAGTACGTCACCGAGGACCTTCCTTTGCACGAGGACGACCTGGTCGAACACGGTGGTTCGGCCCGGGCCACGGTGGACGCCATGATCCAGCGGGTCGTGGAGCGGATGTACACCGAGGGCGAGGAGAACCGCTTCCTGGAGGTCACCTACGCCAACGGTGACAAGGAGGTCCTGTACTTCAAGGACTTCAACTCCGGCGCGATGATCGAGAACATCGTCTCGCGCGCCAAGAAGATGGCCATCAAGGACTACATCGACCAGCAGTCCAAGGGGCTGCGCGTCTCCCACCTGCTCCAGGCCTGCGTCGACGAGTTCAGCGAGAACGAGGACCTGCCCAACACCACCAACCCGGACGACTGGGCGCGGATCTCGGGCAAGAAGGGCGAGAGGATCGTCTACATCCGGACTCTCGTGACCGGAAAGAAGGGGGCTGACTCCGGTCGGTCCATCGACACCGTCGCCAACACCGGCCAGTACCTGTAGCAAATCGTTCGGAGCGGGGCCCGCGTGCGTTTCGGCGGGTCCCGCTCCGCCGTTGGTGGGGATTGCCGGACACAATGGGGGAGTGGTCCGGGAACCTCGGATCCGGATCCGGTTTGATGTGCCGAGAAGCCCGGAGAAACCGTTCTGAACTGCGACGACACGCCCATCGAAGCCCAGTCGAAACGCCCGGGAAGACGGCGCTTAGGCCACAATTGGCGCGGAAGCGTTCAAGACAGGTCCGCGGCGGATAACCTCTCATCATGAGTGTGCGGCGGATTATGGGTATCGAGACCGAATACGGGATCTCCGTGCCGGGAAACCCCGGAGCCAACGCGATGGTCACCTCCACACAGGTGGTCAACGCCTACCTGGCCGCCTCGGCGGCACGGGCCAGGAGGGCACGCTGGGACTTCGAGGAGGAGAACCCGCTGCGCGACGCCCGTGGGTTCGACCTGGCGCGCGAGGTCGCCGACCCCACCCAGTTGACCGACGAGGACCTGGGGCTGGCCAACGTCATCCTCACCAACGGCGCGCGGCTGTACGTGGACCACGCGCACCCCGAGTACTCGGCGCCGGAGGTCACCAACCCCCTTGACGCGGTGCTGTGGGACAAGGCGGGGGAGCGGGTGATGGCCGACGCGGCCGCCCGCGCCGGGGCCACCCCGGGGATCGAACCGATCCAGCTGTACAAGAACAACACCGACAACAAGGGCGCCTCGTACGGGTGCCACGAGAACTACCTGATGAACCGGTCGACGCCCTTCGGCGACATCGTCCGGCACCTGATCCCCTTCTTCGTCTCACGGCAGGTCATCTGCGGCGCGGGCAAGGTCGGGATCGGCTCGGACGGCCAGGGCAGCGGATTCCAGATCTCCCAGCGGGCGGACTTCTTCGAGGTCGAGGTGGGTCTGGAGACCACCCTGAAGCGTCCCATCATCAACACGCGGGACGAACCGCACGCCGACCCGGACCAGTACCGGCGCCTGCACGTCATCATCGGCGACGCCAACATGAGCGAGATCTCCACCTACCTCAAGCTGGGGACCACCGCGCTGGTGCTGTCAATGATCGAGGACGGTTTCCTCAGCGCGGACCTGTCCCTGGAGACCCCGGTGGCGGACCTGCGGGAGGTCTCCCACGACCCGGGGCTGACCCACCGGGTCCGGCTGCGGGACGGGCGCCGGATGACCGCGCTGGAGCTCCAGAGCGAGTACCTGGACCAGGCGCGCAAGTACGTCGAGGACCGCTTCGGCACCGATGTGGACCCCGACACCGCCGACGTCCTCGACCGCTGGGAGTCGGTCCTGTCGCGGCTGGCCTCCGACCCGATGGACCTGGCCACCGAGCTGGACTGGGTCGCCAAGCTCAAGGTGCTGGAGGGGTACCGGTCCCGTGACGGCCTGGAGTGGTCCCACCCCAGGCTTCAGCTCGTCGACCTCCAGTACTCCGACGTGCGCGGGGACAAGGGCATCTACAACCGCCTGGCCGCGCGGGGGCGGATGCGGCGCCTCGTGGAGGAGGCCGAGGTGGCCCGGGCCGTCACCGAACCGCCGGAGGACACCCGCGCCTACTTCCGGGGCCGGTGCCTGGCGAAGTACGCCGACGAGGTGGCCGCCGCCTCCTGGGACTCGGTCATCTTCGACCTGCCGGGCCACGACTCCCTCCAACGCGTGCCCACCCTCGAGCCGCGCCGGGGAACCAAGGAGCACGTGGGCGGGCTCCTGGACGCCTCCGCCACCGCCGCCGAACTGGTGGCCGTCCTCGCGGGCAACCGCAGGAAGTGATCGCGGCGCGGTGCCCCGGCTGCCCCTCCGGCGTCGGGCACCGCGCCCCGGCGTGACGGCGTCGCCGGCGCCGCCCCCGTCGGGCGGGCGCCCGGTCCGTCAGTCGTGCCAGGTACCGTCCGCGCAGCGCATCGGTCGCAGGCTCAGCGCCGTCCACAGTTCCAGCCGCGCACGCGGATCACGCAGGTCGCGGCCGAGCACCCGTTCGGCGGTGCGCAGCCTGGCCCGCAGCGTGTTGCGGTGCACTCCCAGCTCCCGGGCCGTCTCCTCCACATGGGCGCTGCTGTCCAGGTAGTGGCGCAGCGTGTGCGCGAGTTCCGTCCCGTTGCGCGCGTCGTGCTCCACGACGGGTCCCAGTACCGCCTCGGTGAAGGCCCTCGACCCGCTCTCGGGAACAGACGACCTCAGCAGCGCCCAGGCGTCGGCCTCGTCCATGTGCCGGTACCCCTCGGCGGGGACGGCCCCGCGCGCCCTGTCCACCGCCGAGGCGAGTTCGCCCGGACCCCGCGCACGGCACGCCCCCGCCGCGGACACGCCCTCGACCAGGGCGAGCAACCGTTCGCCCGCGTGCGGACGGCCGGTGTCGGGAAGCACCGCCACCAGCACCTCACCGAGGTGGCACAGCCCGCTCGACCTGGCCGCCTCCGTGTCACCCAGCACGTCGACCAGGGCGTCGGCCGCGTCGTCCAGCGAACGCGGCTCGGAGGTACGCAGGCAGACCACCTCCCACGGCGGGGAGGGCAGTGTCAGCGGCACCCCCACCGTCTGCCCCAGCGCTGCCGCGCGCAGCAGCGGAGCGCGTTCGCCGAACATCGCACGCCGGGCGTCGCGTGAGTGCAGCAGGTCCACGGCCAGCAGCGACGCGGCGTGGTTGGCCAGCACCCGGACGTTGGGCGAGGGATCGTCGCAGCGCAGCGCCACCCAGCCGAGGGTGCGCCCGCTGGTCCCGAGCGTCTGGAGGAGGATCGCCGACCCGTCGTCGGCCAGGACCCGCATGCCCGGGGTGGGCGCCGCCCCCAACACCTCGGAGCGCACCAGCGAGTGCCAGCCCGGTTCGCGCTCGGGGACCGCCCGACTCGTCATCGCGTTGCGGTCGAGCAGCAGGCACTCGCCGGAGGTGGCCGACGCCAGTTCGCGCATCACCCCGGCCGGGCCCGAGCGCAGGGCCGCCCGCGCCATGGCGTCCTGGGCCGCCAGGACACGGCCCTGTTCACGGGTGCGTTCGGCGGCGTAGTGGTCGGCGACGGTCTCCACCACGGCGACGAACGACGTCTCGCCCTCGACCCGCAGGACCGGGAACCCCAGCCGGTCGCCCTCGTCCAGGACCTCGGAGGGGATCTCGCTCAGCCAGATGTCGATGGCGAACGCCAGGCCCGCGCACCCGGCTCCGTGGAGGCGCCGCACGTAGGCGCGGTGCCTCGCGGCGTCACCGCCCAGACCGAGCCCGGCCGTCAGCACGAGCTCACCGCCGCGGAGCCAGCGCACCGGGTCGGGCAGCTCCGTCACGTGCGCCCACCGGACCACGCGGTCCAGCCCGGCGAGCCCCGCCGAGGCGCTGACCTCCAGGTGCGGTGACGCGGTGATGTCGCGAACGGTGATGGCCACGGGCACCTCCCGCCTTCCCTCCTGCTGTGCGACCTGCACTTTTGTCACGTTACAACCTGTGCGGACCAACCCGACGCCGGTGGCCGGGGGGTGTCTACGGTCACAACAACACCGGATCACATCGGTCGTGGTCGCCGACGACCACGCCACACGCCATCGGAGTTCCCATGTCAGAGCGGACCGCCCCCACGTCACCGCACCCCGCACGTGCGGCTGTGGCGGCCTTCGTCGGCACCACCATCGAGTGGTTCGACTTCTACATCTACGCGACCGCGGCGAGCCTGGTCTTCGCGACCCTGTTCTTCCCGGCCGACATCGACCCCATGGTCGGGTTGATGGCCTCCTTCGCCACTTTCTCGGTGGGCTTCTTCGCCCGCCCGCTGGGCGGCCTGCTGTTCGGCCACTACGGTGACCGGCTCGGCCGCAAGTCGGCACTGGTCATCACCCTGCTGATGATGGGCGTGGCCACGTTCAGCGTGGGCCTGCTGCCCACCTACGAACAGGTGGGGTTCCTCGCCCCGCTGCTGCTGGTGGTCCTGCGCTTCGTGCAGGGCATCGCCGTGGGCGGTGAGTGGGGCGGCGCGGTGCTCATGGCAGTGGAGCACGCCCCGGAGAACCGCAAGACCTTCTACGGTGCCTTCGCCCAGCTCGGCAACCCCGCCGGAGCGCTGCTGGCGACCGGTTCCTTCGGCCTCATCGCGGCCTGGGACACCGAGATCCTCTACGACTGGGGATGGCGCCTGCCCTTCCTCGCCTCGGTCCTGCTCGTGGTCGTCGGCATGGTCATCCGCTTCAAGGTGGAGGAGTCCCCGGTCTTCGACGCCGTGCAGGACGACCAGCCCCGGGGCCTCCCGCTCGGCTACGCCCTGCGTACCTCCTGGCGCACCCTCCTGCTGGGTGTGGGCGTGCTGCCGGTGGCCGTGGGCGGCTACTACATCGTCACCACGTTCCTCCAGGCCTACGGGGTCACCGAGGTCGGGATCAGCGAACAGGTCATCCTCACGGGTCTGAGCATCGCGGCCTTCGTGGAGCTGGTCGTCACCCTCGGGGTGTCCTGGCTGGGCGACCGCTACGGCACCGTCCGGGTCGTCACCATCGGCCTGGTGGGCGTGGGCGTACTGGCCCTGCCGCAGTTCCTGATCCTGGAGACCGGCAGCACGCTGCTCATCGTCCTCATGCTCTGCGTGATGCGCGTCGCCATGGCCACCGTCTACGGTCCCATCGCCCGCGTGCTCGCCCAGATGTACCCGCCCCAGGCCCGCTACACCAGCATCTCCATCGCCTACCAGACGGCGGGCGCGATCTTCGGCGGTCTGGCCCCGCTGGCCTGCACCGCCCTGTTCGCCGCCACCGGGAGCATCCTGTCCGTGGTCGGGCTCCTGGTCGGCATGGTGGTGCTGAGCGTGGTCTGCCTGGCCCGTGCGCCCCGCTACCAGGACTCGGAACTGCTCACCTCGGCCTGACCCGGCCCCCGCTCCCGAACCGCCCCGGTACCGCCGTCCCGCGGGACGGCGGTACCACCCACTCCTGAGGAGGATCCTCCCGTGACCGGTCTGCTCATCCACAACGCCCGCGTCCTGACGATGGACGACACCAACCCGACCGCGCCCGCCGTGGCCGTACGCGAGGGCCGGGTCCGTCTGGTCGGCGGCGTAGAGGCGGCCCGGGCCGCGGCCGGACCCGGAGCCGTGGAAGTGGACGCTGGCGGACGGACCGTCCTGCCCGGTTTCATCGACCCGCACAACCACCTGCTCTCCACCGCCGAGTCCCTGGCGGCGGTGGACGCGCGCTACCCCCGGGTGGGCAGCGCCGCCGACCTGGTCGCCGCGATCGCGGCCGAGGCCGAGCGCACCCCTGCGGGCCAGTGGATCCGCGCCTTCTCCATGGACGACGCCAAGTACCCGGGCGGCCGTCCCACCCGCCGCCACCTGGACGAGGCCACCACGGAGCACCCGGTCATCGTCTACCACGTCTCCGGCCACCAGGCCGTGGTGAACTCCGCCGCGCTGGCCTGGAGCGGGATCGGCGAGGACGTGCCCGACCCGGCCGGCGGCTCCTTCGTCCGCGACGAGGCCGGGCGGCTGACCGGGATGGTCACGGACGCGGCCATGGAACTCCTGCTGCCGCTGGCCGTGGACATCGGCTGGCCCCGGCCC
>NZ_ANAE01000132.1:25104-26505 GCF_000341265.1 Nocardiopsis prasina DSM 43845
GCTCGGCTGGCTGTCCGACGCGGCCGGGCCGTACCTGTCGGCGGGTGTGACCACGGTGTGCGACCCGCAGGTCTCCGCACGCGAACTGCGGGTGTACCGGGCGGCGCGCGCCGCCGGGACGCTGCCGCTGCGCACCTTCGGCATGCCGCTCTCGCACCAGCTCGACTCCCTCACCCACGCCGGCCTCGCGAGCCCGTTCGGTGACGACTGGCTCCGCCTGACCGGGATGAAGTTCTACTCGGACGGCACCCTCCTGGGGGGGACCGCGAAGTTCAGCGTTCCCTACGGTGAGCACGGCCAGTTCCCCGGGAGCCTCTACCACCACCCCGACCAGCTGGTGGACCTGGTGACCAGGGCCGCCAAGGAAGGGTGGCAGGTCGCGATCCACACTCAGGGCGACGCCGCCATGGAGCACACCCTGGACGCCATCGCCTCGGCCGCGCGGGTGTCGGGCCCGGACCCGCGCCCCCGGATCGAGCACTGCGGATACCCGACGGTGGAGCAGGCCAAGCGCTTCACCGACCACGGGGTCATCCCGGTCAACCAGCCCAACTTCCTGTACGACAGCGGCGGCGACTTCCTGCGCCGCCTGGGGGACCGCGCGCACCGGCTCCAGCCCATGCGCGAGGAGATCGACCTGGGACTGCGCCCTGTGCTGTCCAGCGACTCCTTCGTCTCCAGCCTGCGCCCGATGGACACCGTGGCCAACGCGGTGTGCCGCACCACCCGGGAGGGGGCCGACATCGGTCGGGAGCAGGGCGTCACCCTGCACGAGGCGCTGCGCGCCCACACCCTGGACGCCGCGCACGCGCTGGGGGTCGAGGACCGTCTGGGCGCTCTGCGTCCGGGATACCTCGCCGACCTGGTCGTCCTCGACGCGGACGTGGAGTCCCTGCCGCAGGACCGGCTGCGCGAGGTGAACGCCTGGCTGACGGTCCTGGACGGCGAGGTCGTCCACCAGGCGGGCTGAGCAGGGGAGGGGGATCGGGGCAGGTCACGGGTGGGGCCGTGGCCGGTGAACGGTTCCCCGGTGCGGACGCGAGCGTCCCCGCCCGCTGGACGCGGGCGGGGACGCCTGGTTTCTCAGATCAGCGGACCGGTGGTCCGCCGGGAACCGCGGGGATCAGGTCCGCAGACGGACGCCCCAGGAGTTCACCATGGGGGTGACCTCCTGGTAGAAGGTGGTCCCGCCGGTGCGGCAGTTGCCGGAGCCGCCGGAGGTGACGCCCTGGGCCTGGTTGCCGGAGATGTAGGAGCCGCCGGAGTCGCCGGGCTCGGCGCACACGGTGGTCCGGGTCATGTTGGTGACGGTGCCCTCGGGGTAGCTCACCGACTGGCCGCGGGCCTGGATGGTGCCGCAGTGCCAGCCGGTGGTGGAGCCGGAGCGGCAGACGGAGGAGC
>NZ_ANAE01000133.1 GCF_000341265.1 Nocardiopsis prasina DSM 43845
GGTTGGTCAGCGTGAAGTTGGACGTGCCGCGGACGAAGGCGGCGTCGTTGCCCGGGAAGATGGACTGCTCGAAGACGCCCTGGCCGTTGCCGATGCTCACCTGGGTGCCCACGCGGCCACAGTGACCGGCGGTGACGAATCCGGGCTGACCGGCGGCGTTGGTGGCCGCGAATCCGACCGAACAGCGGCCGCCCATGGTGTAGGCCAGACCGCCGATGATGTCGGCGTAGAGCTCGGGCTGCGCACTGCTGGTCACCTCGACGGCCGAGGCGTCCACGCCGGCGTCGGCGAGCAGGCCGCTCACGTCGGCTCCGGAACCCTCCAGGACCTCCAGGACGACGGTGTCACCCGCCACGTCCGGGTACCAGCCGACCACGCCGGGGACGGCGTCGGCGGCGTTGAGATCCTGGATGATCTCGTCGAGGCCCTCGATGCCGTAGGAGACGAGTTCGGTACCCGCGCCGGTGGCCTCCACAGCCTCGACCGAGGCGGCGTCGGTGACCAGGACGGTCAGTTCCAGGGTCTCGGTGTCGAAGACGGAGCCGCCGTAGGCGTCCCCGGCGGCCGCGGCCGCGGCCTCGTCGACCTCGAAGGCGGTGTCCTGGGCGGCCAGCAGTTCATCGGCCTCAAGCGGGGTCAGGCCGAGGTCGCGCTGGAGCGCCTCCTGCATGGAGACGGCGTCGGCCTCCGGGGTGGGTGACTGGGGGAGCGGTCCGGTGGCCGCGAAGGCTCCCGGGGTGGCGGACAGCACCAGGCCGAAGGCCAGGGCTCCCGTTCCGATGGCGGAGACAACGGGGGAGGGTCGCATGAGGTCCCTACTCTCCAGGGGGGATTAACGGGGGATCGGGGTCGAAATCTCTTCGGCCCCTGTCGTTCACCGAGACATTCGGTAAACAACGCCTAACCATAGGTGCACGTTTTGGTGAGGGAAAGACCGCCAGAACGGTGGAGCATTCAGAACGCGGTGGGGTCAACCGATGATTGGTCGCCAGATCGTCGCAGAACGTGGCGACGCGAGTGGCCACCTCGCGATTGTCGGAGTCGGTGCGCTACCGACCGAATCCGGCCTCATGCCGCAAGGGGGGCATTCTGGCCACATGCGGACACCGGTACCGGGTGCCAAACGTGTCCACTCGGACACACAGGCGTAACACCAGTGGTCACGGCTTCGCTCGCGAGCTCCTGATCGTGCGCACAGCGCACTCTCGTTCGATGGGCGCCGGTCCCGCGTGCCTCGGGTGGGCGACCGGGCGTGACCGCTCGCGGGAGGGTGTAAAGGTCCGTGAACGGCAAACGCCCCCGCCCGCCGAACGGCGGACGAGGGCGCGGTTCGCGCGGGAACCACACGGTTCCCGAACGGGCCTAGCTCGTGACGAGGCTGAGGTTCCAGGTGCTCAGCGCCGGGCCGACCTCCTGGTAGTACGTGGTACCACCGGAGGAGCAGTTGCCGGAGCCGCCCGAGGTCATGCCCTGGGCCTGGTCGTCGGCGATGAACGAACCGCCGGAGTCGCCGGGCTCGGCGCACACGTCGGTACGGGTCATGTCGGTGACGGTGCCCTCCGGGTAGCTCACCGACTGCCCGCGGGCCTCGATGGACCCGCAGTGCCAGCCCGTGGTGGAGCCGGAACGGCAGACGGCCGCGCCGACCGGAGCCTGGCTGGAGCCGCCGACGGTCTGGGTGCCACCCGAGCTGTACATGTTGACCAGGTTGGTGACGGTCCAGTTGGACGTCGAACTGACGAAGGCCGCGTCGTTGCCCGGGAAGATGGACTCCTCGAACACACCGGAGCCGCTGCCGTCCTCGCTGTCGGCGGAGGTGCCGACCGTGCCGCAGTGGCCGGCCGTCACGAATCCGTCGTTGCCGGAACTGTCGGTGACCGCGAAGCCGACCGAGCAGCGCCCGCCGCCCATGTAGTAGGCGTCACCGCCGACGATGTCGGCGTACAGCTGCGGCGCCTCGTCGGTCTGCTCCACCTGGACGGCGGAGGAGTCCACGCCCGCGGCCTCGACGAAGCTCTGGGCCTCGGAGGTGTCGGTGGCCTCGATGACGACGGTGTCGCCGGCGAGGTCCGGGTACCAGCCGACGACACCCGGCTGGGCGCCGGCGGCGTCGAGCTCGTCCATGATCTCCGCCAGGCCCTCGGTGCCGTGCGAGACCAGTTCGGTCCCGGCGCCGGTGGCCTCGACGTCCGACACCGCTCCGGCGTCCGTGAGCAGGACGGTCAGTTCCAGGGTGTCGGTGTCGAACACGGAGCCCGCGTAGGCGTCACCGGCGGCCTTGGCCGCCGCCGTGTCGATCCCGAGGGCGTCCTTCTGGGCTTCGAGCAGGTCTTCGGCCTCGAACGGGGTGAGGCCGAAGTCCCTCTCAAGCGCTTCCTGCATGGTGGCCGCCTCGCCCTGGGGTGCGGGCTCGGCGGGTGCGGTGGCGGCGGAGGCGCCGGGCGCGACCGAGAGCGCGAGCCCGAAGGCCAGTGCTCCCGTGCCGATCGCGGAGATGACGGGGGAGGGTCGCATTGATCCCTACTCTCCTTGGGGAATTGACGGGGGTCGGGGCTCGGCCACACCTGAGGGCGAGGCCGGTCCCCGGGGTGAGTCCTTCGGGCGAGCCGGAGGACTCATGCGTTTGCCGAGACGTTCGGTAAACGAATCCAAACCATAAGTGAACAGCTTGGGCAGCGAAAGCCCATGAAATGGATAATTCACTCAGCTGACAAGAGGATCATCCGATCATTGGACTCAATAGGGGCATCACTCTGCGTCGCGAGGTGTCTGACCTCCTGTTTTGATGACTGGCTGTATCTGGATCACAAACCCGTCAGTAGAACAAGGGGAGTTGGGTGGCCGGATGCGGACACTGGAACCGGGTGCCATCCGTGATGGTGGCGCTACGTAGACGTACACAGCATGGTCAGGGCGTCGCAGAGGGTGAAGATCATGTTCGACAAGTGAACATGTGTGCGCATGCCGCCATTGCGGTGGAAGCGAGGGGTGCGACGTAGTGTCACGGGCGCGGTCCGGGCCGCGCTGGCGCCTCCCGACGAGGACACGCCCGGGGCGGAGCCGCCCCTCGTGCCCGCGCCGCGCGCGCCCCGGCCGGACGATTCGAGGTAACTAGCGAGTATCGGGCCTGTGGAAGACGGTTGAGGCGGGAACCGTTGGGCCAAGATAAGGGCGAGGGCCCCGAACGGGAGGTAACGACAGATGGCGAATGACAACGGCGGCCAGAAGCACTCCTCGCGGCGTGACGAGGAGGTCGAGGAGACCGAGGCGGCGCCCGAGGCGCAGGAGCGCGACGAACAGCTGGACGAGGACGTCGACGACATCCTCGACGAGATCGACGACGTGCTGGAGAGCAACGCCGAGGACTTCGTGCGCCAGTTCGTACAGAAGGGCGGTCAGTGACCAACCGGTTCGCTGACAGCGCACCCGGCCGTCCCCGGCCCCGGGGCGCACGGGACTAGGGTCGGTCCCACCGGCCGGTACCACCCCCGGCCACCACGGGAACGACAGACAGACGGACGACAGGCGCCCCACCCGCCCCCGTGACGGGGTGGGGCGCGAGCGGAGGGAGTCGCGTGTTCGAAGGCTTCGAGGGCGGACGGATGTCGGCCGCTTTCATGAGTGCGGGGACCTCGTCCTTCACCGAGTTTCTTCGGGAGGTCAAGCCCGAGCTGCTGCCCGCCCACCACATCGGATCGGCCGGCGCCCCCGGCTCGGCCGAGCACCTCACCCCGGACGCGACGACCATCGTCGCGCTCACCTTCCCCGGCGGTGTCCTGCTCGCCGGCGACCGGCGCGCCACCCAGGGCAACGTCATCGCCAACCGCGACATGGACAAGCTGTTCCGGACGGACGAGTTCTCCGCGGTGGCCATCGCCGGTTCGGCCGGGATCGGCATCGAGCTCGCCAAGCTCTACCAGGTGGAGCTCGAACACTACGAGAAGCTGGAGGGGCGCTCCCTCTCGCTCGAGGGCAAGGCGAACAAGCTGGCGCAGATGGTGCGCGGCAACCTCGGCATGGCCATGCAGGGCTTCGTCGTGGTCCCCCTCCTGGTCGGGTTCGACGAGAACACCGAACAGGGGCGGGTGTTCAGCTACGACGCCGTGGGCGGCCGCTACGAGGAACAGCGCTACTACTCGGTCGGCTCCGGGTCGGTCTACGCCAAGGGCTCCATCAAGAAGCTCTACCGTGACGACCTGGACGAGACCACGGCGATCAAGGTCGCGCTGGAGGCGCTCTACGACGCCGCCGACGACGACTCCGCCACCGGAGGCCCCGACCTGCACCGCAGGATCTTCCCGCTGGTCGACGTCATCACCGAGGACGGGCACCGGAGGATCGGCGCGGACGACGTGGCCCGCCTGGCGACGGAGGTCGTCGAAGGACGAGCCGCCGACCCCGACGGTCCGAAGGCCCGCCTGAGCTGAGGCCACCCGGGCCTCCACCCCAGACCTCTCCCGACTAGGTAAGGAACGATCCGCGGTGTCGATGCCGTTCTACGTCGCCCCCGAGCAGCAGATGAAGGACAAGGCGGACTACGCGCGCAAGGGCATCGCGCGCGGCCGCAGCGCCGTCGTCCTTCAGTACGAGGGCGGAATCCTGCTGGTGGCGGACAACATGTCCCGCACACTGCACAAGATCAGTGAGCTCTACGACCGCATCGGCTTCGCCGCGGTCGGCCGCTACCCCGAGTTCGAGAACCTGCGCCTGATGGGCGTGCGCTTCGCCGACGTACGCGGGTACCAGTTCGACCGCCGCGACGTCAGCGGCCGTCAGCTCGCCAACATCTACGCCCAGACCCTGGGCACCGTCTTCAGCGAGAGCCTCAAGCCCTGGGAGGTCGAGATCGTGGTCGCCGAGGTCGGCGACACGGCGGCCGAGGACGAGATCTACCGCATCACCTTCGACGGCTCCATCGTGGACGAACAGGGCTTCGTCGCGGTGGGCGGCTCCTCCGAGCACGTGTCCAGCCAGCTCAAGGACCGGTTCGCCGCGGACGCGCCGCTCAGCGCGGCGCTGAACGCGGCCACCCACGCCCTCGCGCACGAGAACGGCGAGGAGCGCGAACTGGAGGCGGCCAACCTGGAGGTCGCCGTCCTGGAGCGCTCCAGGGAGCACCGCAAGTTCCGCCGCATCCACGGTGACCGCCTGACCGCCCTCATCGAGCAGGGCAAGCGGGGCACCACCGGGGACGAGGCCGACGAGTGATCTGACAGCACAACGGTGCGGCGCCACCCGGGCGCCGCACCGGCCGGGCTGGTGTGGGCGACGCGGCCCCGTCGTCCACGCCACGGTGACGGAAGTTGGTGAGGCCGCGTGGAACGACGGATCTTCGGGCTGGAGAACGAGTACGGGGTCACGTGCACCTTCCGGGGGCAGCGCCGCCTGTCGCCGGACGAGGTCGCCCGGTACCTCTTCCGCAGGGTGGTCTCCTGGGGGCGCAGCAGCAACGTGTTCCTGCGCAACGGGGCCCGCCTGTACCTGGACGTGGGCAGCCACCCCGAGTACGCCACCCCCGAGTGCGACAGCCTCGTGGACCTGGTGGCCCACGACAAGGCCGGTGAGCGCATCCTGGAGGGGTTGCAGGTCGACGCCGAGCAGCGCCTCCACGAGGAGGGCATCGCCGGGGACATCTACCTGTTCAAGAACAACACCGACTCGGCGGGCAACTCCTACGGCTGCCACGAGAACTACCTCGTCGGCCGACACGGGGAGTTCGGCCGCCTGGCCGACGTCCTCATCCCCTTCCTGGTCACCCGACAGATCGTCTGCGGCGCGGGCAAGGTGCTCCAGACGCCCCGAGGGGCGCTGTTCTGCGTCAGCCAGCGAGCCGAGCACATCTGGGAGGGCGTCTCCTCCGCGACCACCCGCTCACGCCCCATCATCAACACCCGCGACGAACCCCACGCGGACGCCGAGCGGTTCCGCCGCCTGCACGTGATCGTGGGCGACTCCAACATGAGCGAGACCACCACCCTGCTCAAGCTCGGCTCCACCGACCTCGTGCTGCGGATGATCGAGGCCGGGGTGGTCATGCGCGACTACACCCTGGAGAACCCGATCCGGGCGATCCGCGAGATCAGCCACGACATGACGGGCCGCCGCAAGGTGCGCCTGGCCAACGGGCGCGAGGCCAGCGCCCTGGAGATCCAGCGCGAGTACCTGGAGAAGGTGCAGGGCTACGTCGACCGGCACGGGACCGACGCCGTCGGCAAGCGCGTCCTGGACCTGTGGCAGCGCACCCTGGAGGCGGTGGAGACCCAGAACCTGGAGACGGTCCAGCGCGAGATCGACTGGGTGGCCAAGTACATGCTGCTGGAGCGCTACCGGGAGAAGCACGACCTCACCCTCTCCTCTCCGCGCGTGGCCCAGCTCGACCTCACCTACCACGACATCCACCGCGAGCGCGGCCTGTTCTACCTGATGCAGAAGCGCGGTCAGATGGACCGCGTGGTGGGGGACCTGAAGATCTTCGAGTCCAAGTCGGTGCCCCCGCAGACCACGCGTGCCCGGCTTCGCGGGGAGTTCATCCGGCGGGCGCAGGAGCAGCGGCGCGACTTCACCGTGGACTGGGTGCACCTCAAGCTCAACGACCAGGCGCAGCGCACGGTGCTGTGCAAGGACCCCTTCAAGTCCGTGGACGAACGGGTGGAGAAGCTGATCGCCGGGATGTGAGCCCGGCCGGTGCCCACGGCCCCGGGGCCGGCCGGAGACGGCCACCCCCGGGGCCTTCGGCTGCCCTCCCACCTGCACGTTCGCTTTCGGTGGCCGTCCGCCCCGGTTTCTCGTGGGCCGAAATCAGGAACGGGTTGCTCCCAGGGGCTGGCCACACTCCGACTGTTCGGTAGTGTGACCCTGTCCTGAGCCGGAAATCAGAGGTTGTGACCCATGCACCGACGTGCTGCCGCCCTCGCGGTGCCACTGACCGCCATCGCCTTGGCGGTCTCCAGCTGCTCATCGCTCCCGGAGGACTGGCGTACCCCCGCCTTCCTCCGCATGAACGACGACACGCTCGACTCCCGGTTGCCCCAGGTCACCGGTGACGTCGGCGAGGAGCCCGAGATCGCCTTCCCCGACATCGAGCCTCCGGACGAGGAGATCTCCGGTGTCGTGAGCAAGGGCGCGGGTGAGGACGCCCTGGTCGGCGCGGACGACCTGGTCATCGCCAACGTCGTCCAGTACCAGTGGACCGCTCCGGGCGAGGGCGAGCCGGTCGAGGGCCAGTCCAGCTACGAGAACGGCGCCCCGGACCTGATCCGCATGGACCAGATGCCGGAGTACATCACCGAGACCCTGGTCAGCCAGCCCATCGGCAGCCGCGCGGTCTACGTCTTCCCGGCGCTGACCGAGGAGGAGAAGGCCCAGGCCGAGTCCATGGGGCAGGCCGCTCCCGAGGGCGCGAGCGTCCTGGTGATCGACATGGTCGACCGGTACAGCAAGGGTGCGGTCGTCCCGGGCGAGCAGACCGAAGACGGCGGCGGCGACCTGCCCACGGTGACGCAGGAAGGACACAGCCAGCCCCGGATCGAGGTCCCCGACGCCGAGGCTCCCGACGAACTTGAGGTCACCCCCCTCATCGAGGGCGAGGGCGCCGAGGTCGAGGAGGGCCAGCAGGTCATCGTCCAGTACACGGGCGTGCGCTGGGAGGCCGACGACAACGGCGAGAACGAGGTCTTCGACTCCTCGTGGAACCAGGGCGGCGTCCCCTTCGACACCACCATCGGCGCCGGCGCGGTCATCCAGGGCTGGGACGAGGGCATCGTCGGCCAGAGGGTCGGCAGCCGCGTCATGCTGGTCGTCCCCGGTGACCTGGCGTACGGGGAGTCCGAGGAGGAGGCCATGGGCGCCCCCGCGGGCACCCTGGTGTTCGTGGTCGACGTGCTGGGCGCCTACGACAACCCGCCGCCGCCCGAGCAGGAGGAGTCCGAGGAGGGCGCGGAGGACGCCGGGGGCGACGAGGTCGCCGAAGACCCGGAGGAGTCCGAGGAGTAGTCACCTCCCCGCCGACGAGACGCACCGCCGCCCCCGCGCCCCGAGCCGCGGGGGCGGCGGTGCGTTCGTGTCCGGGCCCGTCCGGTGCCCCCGCCCCGAAGACCGTTCCGGGCAGCGGAGGAGACACGCAGAGCGGGGCCGGGCTGCGGGGGAGCGGCGGCGGGCATGCGTAGAGTCGGTGGCCCACGGTGAGTATGGGGCGAGGGGGAGCCATGCCAGACCAGCGACGGTACTGCTACGTGTCGGGTCTGCGCCTGGGAGTCCCGGCCCTGGAGGAGCTCTGCGCCCAGGGGCGGCCACCGAGCCTGGTGGTGTCCTACCCGGCCGAACTGGCGCACCGCTGCGGATACACGGACTTCGAGGAGCTCACCCGTCGCCACGGCCTGCCGCACCTGCGGGCGGCCGACATCAACACCGACGAGGTACGCGACGCCCTCCACGCCCACCGGATCGACCTCATGGTGGTCGCGGGCTGGTCGCAGCTGGTCCACGAGGAGGTCCTGGCCTCACTGCCGCTGGGCGGGGTGGGCCTGCACCCCTCCCCGCTCCCGGTCGGTCAGGGCCGCGCACCCATCCCGTGGACGATCCTGCGTGACATGCGCTCCAGCGCCGTCAGCCTCTTCCACCTCACACGCGAGGCCTTCTCGGGCGACATCGTCGACCGGATCTGGTTCGACGTGGCCGAGGACGTCACCGCCACCGGCCTCTACGAGCGGACCGGCCAACTCCAGTCCGAACTGCTCGTGCGCAACCTGGACGCCCTCCTGGAGGGACGCGCGCCCCGGCGCCCCCAGGCGGGCCACGGCTCGGTGTGGCCCCGGCGCCGCCCCAGCGACGGGCACCTCGACCTCTCGGCGGCCGGACGGGACGTGGACCGGATGGTGCGCGCCCTGGCCGATCCCTACCCCGGTGCCTTCGCGATGTTCGGCGGAGCGCGCATCACCCTGTGCGGAGGCCGGCTCTCCGGCGAGGCCGTGGGCGGCGACCCGGGGCAGATCGTCTCCGCTGGCCCGGGCCGTGAGTGGGGTGTGACCTGCGGGGACGGAAGCGTGTACGTGCCCGAGTCACTCCGGGTGGACGAGGGCGTGCGCGCGGAACCGACCTCCCTGGCCATGTTCCGGCCCGGGCGGTACTTCGACGTACCCTCCGAACACCTGATGGCCGACACCCGCCGCACTCCGCTCCCAGGTTCGGAACTGTCCTTCCCGGGCCCCCAGTACCGCGGGGACCACGACTCCGACCACCGGGTCGGTCAGGACGAACCGCGCGGCCTCAAGCACCGATGAGCGTCGCGGCATGGCGCCCGGCGGCCGCCGCGCTGAGGAAGGCCGACCGGTCCTCGTCCAGGCCGCGCCCCATCGTGGACACCTTCACCGGAAGCGCGCGCACCTCGTCCTCCAGGCCGCTCACGGACACCTCCACGAGCGTGTGGCGCTCGCCCAGGTGCCAGGCCTGGTCCCGGACGCGCTCGCCGAAGAAGCCCGGCAGCCGGGGCACCACCACGTCGGCCGGGGCCAGAGCCACCCGCCCGTAGGCGGTCAGGCTGTGGTGGGACACCCCCCGGTGCCGCTCCCGGGGGTCGGCCTCGCTGACCCTCAGGCTGGCCACGGGACGACCGCCGAGGACGGCGGCGGCGTTGACCGCCTCGCCGCAGGACACACCGGAGAACCCCCACGGAGTGCCGGTGCCCAGGTTGCCCGGCCCCTGGCAGACCACCGCGACCTCCGCGTCCAGCACGTGCCTGGCCGCCAGCAGCCCCGAGTGCACCGTGACCGCCTCCAGGTCACCGCCGAAGGCCTGACCGGTGGTCACGCACCCGCTGAGCAGACCGTCCTCCCTCAGCGCGCCCACGATCCGCGAGAACGCGGCGGGCAGCGCGCCGCCGTCGAGCATCACGTTGACCACCCGCGTCCCGGGGCGCTCGACGCGCACCCCGGCCAGGACGGCGGGCAGCGCGGAGTGGAGGTCGGCCACGACCACGGGCATCCCGTCGATCCCCTCGGCCGTGCGCAGCGCCTCGTGGTGGGGCGAGCCCTGCTCGTCCGCGCCCAGGACGGTGGCCTGGAGGGGCGTGTAGCGGGCCTTCACCAGGTGTCCGGGGCCCTCACGGTCGGCGGGCAGGCGGTCCGGGACCGCCACCACCAGGGCGTATCCGCCCGTGCCCAGACCCAGGTCCAGGGCTCCGGTGTTGAGCAGGACCCGGTCCCCCACCTCGGGGGCTCCCACGAGGTCGGTGTAGGCCAGGGCCGTGCAGGTCGCGGTCTCTTCGGCTCCGTCCCCTCTGACCGGAACCGAGACCGCGCACACGCGGACCCCGGGCCAGGAGGGCAGGACCTGTAGGACTTCACCGCGGCGCCACCGGATCATGCTGGGCACGGTACCGTCGGACCTGAACCGAAGGTGGGAGGACGCGCCCTCGCGGCCCCGCCCGGTCCACCACAGCGGGCAACACAGCGGGCAAGGGGAGTGCGGACGATGTCGCGCAGGAAGACCGAACGGCAACTGAACCTGGTCATCTGCCTGTTGTCCACGCGGCGCCACCTGACCGCCCAGGAGATCAGGGCGACGGTCCAGGGGTACGCCGAGGCCGACACCGAGTCGGCGTTCAAGCGCATGTTCGAGCGGGACAAGCGGGAACTGCGCGACAGCGGCATCCCCATCCAGGTCGGTACCGGGGACGCCTTCAGCGGCGAGGAGGGCTACCGGATCTCCCGCTCCGACTACGAGCTGCCCGAGATCGAGCTCCTGCCCGACGAGGCGGTCGTGCTGGGCCTGGCCGCCCGCGCCTGGCGCCACGCCTCCCTGGGTGAGGCCGCCGCCAACGCCCTGTTCAAGCTCCGCTCGGCCGGGGTACCGGTGGACACGGAGGCCGCCCCGGGGCTGACCCCCGCGATGCGCACGGACGAGCCCGCCTTCGGTCCCGTGTGGCAGGCCATCCGGGACCGCCGTGCCATCTCCTTCGACTACCGCAAGCCCGGCGAGAACGGGGCCCAGCGGCGCGAGGTCGAGCCGTGGGGCATCGTCAACCTGCGCGGCCACTGGTACGTGGTCGGCCACGACCGGCTGCGCGACGCACGCCGGGTGTTCCGTCTGGGGCGGATGCGGGGCGGGGTCACCGTGGACCGTACCGGCCCGGACGTGGTCGTTCCCGAGGGCGTGGACCTGCGCTCGGTGGTCTCCCAGCAGAGCGCCGTGCCCGAGCGCACCGCGACCCTGCGGGTGCGTACCGAGGCCGCCCACGACCTGCGCCGCCTCGCGCTGCGCGTGGTCCCGGGTGAGCGGGACAGCACCGGAGACGGCTGGGACACCCTCACCCTGCCCTACACCAGCACCACGGGGCTGGTGCGGAAGGTGGCCTCGCACGGCTCGCGCGCGGTGGTGGTGGAACCCGAGCCGGTCCGCGCGGCGATGGCGGACCACCTGGCCGGGGTGGTCGAGGGCACCATCGCGGCGGAGGAGGCCGACACCGCCGAGGGGCCGGACGCCGCCGACACCCCGGCGCGCGGTCCCCGCTCCGCCGACCAGCTGCGCCGACTCCTGATGCTGGTGCCGTACGCGCTCGGCCGCGACGTGCGCGTGCCCGAGGTGGCCCGGCACTTCGGACTCAGCGAGAAGCAGGTCGTCTCCGACCTGAGCCTGCTGTGGATGTGCGGTCTGCCCGGGTACACCCCCGGCGACCTGATCGACGTGGACCTCGACGCCGCCCGCGAGACCGGCGAGATCATCATCGCCAACGCCGACACCCTGGCCCAGCCGCTGCGGCTGANGTCGTGGGCCTGTCCCTCCTGGAGGCGCTGCCCGAGGCGCAGGGGATCGAGGGCGGTGCGCTCAAGCGGGTGGCGGAGAAGCTGCGCACGGCCGCCGGCTCGGCTGTGAGCGACCTGGCCGACGCCGTGCAGGTGCGGGTCGAGGTGGACGAGCAGGTGGCCCTGACCCAGCGGCGCTGCGCCGACGCCCTCAGCGGCGGCCAGCGCCTCCACCTGCGGTACCTGTCCGGGTACCTGGACCAGGTGACCGAACGTGACGTCGATCCCATGGGCCTGGTGGTCCAGGACGGCCAGACCTTCCTGGAGGGCTATTGCCACCTGCGCGGGGACGTGCGGCTGTTCCGTCTGGACCGGGTCCTGGAACTGACCGTGCTGCCCTTCGCCGCCCAGGTGCCGGAGGGGGTGGTCCGCCGCGACCTGTCCGCCGGGGTGCTCCAGCGCTCCGAGCGCGACGCCCTGGTGACGCTGGCACTGGAGCCCTCCGCACGCTGGGTGACCGAGGACTACGTGTGCGAGTCGGTGACCGAGATGACCGACGGGGAGGCCCGGGCCACCCTGCGCACCCCGGCGCCCGCGTGGGTGGCCCGACTGGCGTTGTCCCTGGGACGGGAGGGGCGAGTGGTGTCACCGGCAGCCCTCGCCAAGGACGTCCGTGCCGAGGCGGAGCGGGCTCTGGAGCACTACCGTACTGTTCGAAACCGAACCGCATTGGTCGAGACCACTTCGTCTCCGGAGTGACGCGTAGCCGTTCACCGGGGGGTGGGGTACAGGTCATGACGGAAGGGATATGGTGAACCCGTGATCGCCTTCGCTGTCCTCTGCGGCGTGTTCTGCGCAGGAGTGCTCGTCGTCGGCGCCCTCGGACTGAGGGTGCGCCGCGCGGCCTCCGCGCTTTCCGAAGGGGTGACACGGGCGACGGGCGGGTACCAGGCGAGCAGCGCTGACCTGCGTGAGCGCGTCCGCCATGGCGGTGCTGGGACATGACGGCCCCGCGGACGAACGCGCGTACCATCAGAGGCGCTTGGTCGCGCCCCACAGAGAGGTAGAACCATGGGACCGTTCAACGGACCTACCATTGCCATCCTGGTGATCCTGGCCATCCTGCTGTTCGGAGCCAAGAAGCTTCCGGACCTGGCCCGTTCCCTGGGGCGCAGCGCTCGCATCCTCAAGGCCGAGAGCAAGGGCCTGGTCGACGAGGAGAACAACGAGTCCGAGGGGCAGCAGGGCGAGCAGGCCCAGCAGAACCAGCAGCAGGCGCAGCAGCAGGCCCAGCAGAACCCGGCTCCGCAGCAGAACCAGCAGCAGCCGCAGCAGCAGGGCTACCCGCAGCTGCCCCCCGGTCAGCGCATCGTCAACGAGTCCGGTGAGCCGACCAACCAGACCTACAACAACTAGACCCTTCCGGTGGACCGGCGTGGTACCGGAGGGTGCCGCGCCGGTCGGCTGTCGTCCGCGGGGAGCGCCCGCCCCCGCGGCGGGCCCAAGGAGAAGAGAGTGACCGAAAGATGAGGTCCCGAAGCCGGTCGGCGAACCCGGACGCCCGGATGCCGCTCATGGACCACCTGCGCGAGCTGCGCAACAGGCTGGCCAAGGCGCTGCTCATCCTGTGCCTGGGTGCTGTGGTCGGCTTCGTCTTCTACGACCAGATCTGGGACTTCCTCACCAGGCCCTACTGTTCGCTTCCCGCCTCGCAGGTGGTCGACGGCGGCGGCTGCTCCCTGATCGTCACCGGCCCCTTCGACGCCTTCTTCGTCGCCTTCAAGGTCTGGATCTTCGTCGGGGCCCTGGTCACGGCCCCGCTCTGGCTCTACCAGCTGTGGGCCTTCGTGGCCCCGGCCCTGCACGGCAGCGAGAAGAAGTACGCCTACATCTTCGCCCCGTTGGCCGGGATCCTCTTCGTCTCCGGCGCGGCCCTGGCGTACTCGATCACCGCGCTCGCGCTCCAGATGCTCTTCGGGTTCCTGCCCGACGACGCCGACCCCTACCTCACGATCGGCGAGTACCTCAGCTACATGCTCATCATGATGAGCATGTTCGGCCTGGGCTTCGTCATGCCGCTGCTGGTGGTCCTGCTCAACATCGTCGGCATCGTCACCCACGAGGCCATCGCCAAGTGGCGCCGGGTCATCATCTTCTGCGCCTTCCTGGTCGCCGCGGTCATCACCCCGGCCGAGCCGATCTCCATGCTCGCCCTGGCCGTCCCCCTCGTGATCCTCTTCGAGATCGCCGAGGTGTTCTGCTACTTCAACGACCGTCGCAAGAAGCGCCGCGACCCCACCAGCGAGCTGGACGACGACGAGATCTCCGAGCTGGACGACCAGCTCTCGGAGCTGGACCACACCCCCGCCCCGCTCGAGGAGACCGACTCCGACGGCGGTTCCGGCAAGCGTTCCTGAGCAGCTCGGTGACGCGCTAGGGTTCGGCCGGGGGCCGTCGGCCGCCTCCCGGGCCGGGCGCGGCCGTCCGCCGGTCCGACACCGACCCGTCTCACCGCTGGGACACCAAGGAGCCTTCCCCCGAACGGGCTCCCGGACTAGGAAGTGCTGATGAGCGAGCAGACTGAGGCCAAGAGGGACCTGCCGCCCGAGGCCATGGGCAACGAGAAGTGGCACGACACCACGCACGCCGTGTGGTTGCGCTCCTCCCTGTCCAAGGAGGAGTCCGAGGCGGTCGTGGAGGTCGCCGAGTTCGACGACGGCTTCCGCGCGGTGCGCGACGGCAAGTCCCCGGAGAAGGGCACCCTGTTCTTCACGCCCGCCGAGTGGGAGGCGTTCGTCCTGGGCGCCCGTGACGGTGAGTTCGACATCCCGGAGGAGTACCTCACCGAGGAGGAGATCGCGATCCAGCGCGGCGAGACCGAGGTCGAGGCGACCTGGGTTCCCTCCCCACTGAACACGCCGGAGGCGATGGAGGAGTACCATCGCCGCCAACGTGAGGAATCCGAGCGGAAGTCCACGACCGAGGACGACTGACCGGAGCACCCACACCCGGGCGCGCGGGTGTACGGGCTCCTCACCTGACCCCGTACACCCTTCGTTCCCAAATGTGGGTAGCTAAGGACCGGCATATGTCCCCTCATATCGCCCTTCTGGTCAACCCGGCCTCCGGCCGACGCCGCGCCGCCGTCATCGCGGTGAGGCTGAAGGAGGCCCTGCGCGCCCAGGGCGCGCGCGTTCACGTCTACACCGGCCGTTCGGCCGCGGACAGCCGCAGGCTGGCCAGGTTGGCCGCCGCGGACCGCCCCGACGCACTGGTCGCGGTGGGCGGTGACGGCCTGGTACACCAGGTTCTTCAGGGCGTCGTCGGCAGCGGCGTCCCCCTCGCGGTCATCCCGGCGGGCAGCGGCAACGACGTGGCCCGCGCCTTCGGAGTCCCCAAGGGTTCGCCCGATCAGATCGCCGAGGCGATCCTGGCCGGACGCACCCGCGCCAGCGACGTCGTCCGCCTGACCACCGCGGACGGCCGACAGCGGTACTACATGAGCGTTCTGGCCTGCGGTTTCGACGCCCGGGTCAACGAACGGGTGAACAACTTCCGGTTCGGGATGGGCCGGTTCGGCTACCTCATCGGGATCGTCGCCGAACTCCGTTCGTTCAGGCCCATCGACTTCGAGGTCGACGTCGACGACGAGCGGATCGCCGAACCCGGCATGCTCGTGGCGGTCGGCAACACCAGTGCCTACGGCGGCGGCATGCACGTGTGCGCCGACGCCGTCCCCGACGACGGGCTGCTCGACGTGGTCTTCGTGAAGCACGGGTCGCTCGGCCGCTTCCTGCGCCTGTTCCCCCGGGTCTTCGCCGGCAGCCACCTGGGACTGGACGAGGTGGTCTTCCGGCGGGGGCGCTCCGTCACCATCCGGGGTGAGGCGGGGACCGCCTACGCCGACGGGGAACCGACGGGCGCACCGACACTCGTGTGCGAGGTGGTGCCGAAGTCGGTCGAGATGTTGGACCTGACCTCATAGGCTGGCAATCCTATGAGTAGTCACTCCGAGCGTTACGCCGCCTTCCGCAGGCGCCAGAGCGCCTCCAGCGCCGCGATCGAGGCCTTCCAGGGGCTGTACGGGTTCGAGTTCGACCCCTTCCAGATCAGGGCCTGCAAGGCCCTGGAGAGCGGACACGGGGTGCTGGTCGCCGCGCCGACCGGTTCCGGCAAGACCGTGGTCGGCGAGTTCGCCGTGCACCAGGCCCTCAACGAGGGCACCAAGTGCTTCTACACCACGCCGATCAAGGCCCTGTCCAACCAGAAGTACAACGACCTGGTCAGGCGCTACGGCGCCGACCAGGTCGGTCTGCTCACCGGTGACAACAGCGTCAACGGCGAGGCGCCCGTGGTCGTCATGACCACCGAGGTGCTGCGCAACATGCTGTACGAGGGTTCGTCCACCCTGGGCGGGCTGGCCTACGTGGTCATGGACGAGGTGCACTACCTCGCCGACCGCTTCCGGGGCGCGGTCTGGGAGGAGGTGATCATCCACCTCCCCGAGTCGGTGCGGATGGTCGCGCTGTCCGCGACCGTCAGCAACGCCGAGGAGTTCGGCGAGTGGCTCCAGCAGGTGCGCGGCGACACCACGGTGATCGTCGACGAGAAGCGGCCCGTCCCGCTGTGGCAGCACGTGATGGTGGGCAGGCGCATCCACGACCTGTTCGTCGACGAGCAGCCGGAGGAGACCGGCGTGGACGAGGAGGAGGGCGGAGGCAGGAGCAGGCGAAGGCGCGAACGCCGCAGGGCCCAGCACCAGCGTCCACGCGAGATCCAGGTGGGCGGGCGCAAGCTGCTCATCAACCCGTACCTGACCCGCACCGCCGAGGACGACGCCCGCACCACCCAGCTGGCCAACCGGCGCAGGCACCCGCAGACCCGTGCCCGGGGCAACGTGCGTCCGCGCACCCGCTTCGCCCCGCCGTCACGGCCGATGATCATCGAGGAGCTGGACGCGGAGGGCCTGCTCCCCGCGATCACCTTCATCTTCAGCCGGGCCGGATGCGACGACGCCGTGCGCCAGTGCGTGGCCTCCGGGCTGGTGCTCACCACCCCGGACGAGGCGGCGTACATCCGCGAGTACGCGGAGTCGCGGTGCGCGGACATCCCGCGCGCGGACCTGACCGTGCTCGGATTCGACTCCTGGCTGCGCGCCCTGGAGGCGGGCATCTCCGCGCACCACGCGGGGATGCTGCCCACCTTCAAGGAGATCGTCGAGCACCTGTTCTCGCGCGGGCTGATCCGGGCGGTCTTCGCCACCGAGACCCTGGCCCTGGGCATCAACATGCCCGCGCGCACGGTCGTGATCGAGAAGCTCGACAAGTGGAACGGCGAGACGCACGCCTCGCTCACCCCCGGCGAGTACACCCAGCTCACCGGGCGTGCCGGTCGACGGGGTATCGACGTCGAGGGGCACGCGGTCGTCGTGTGGCAGGCGGGGACCGACCCCGAGTCGGTGGCCAGCCTCGCGGGCACCCGCACCTACCCGCTCAACTCCAGCTTCCAGCCCTCCTACAACATGGCGGTGAACCTGGTCGGCCAGGTCGGCCGCCAGCGCAGCCGGAACATGCTGGAGGCCTCCTTCGCCCAGTTCCAGGCCGACCGCGCCGTGGTGGGCCTGGTCAAGCAACTGCGCAAGCACGAGGAGGCCCTGGAGGGCTACGCCGAGGCGGCGGAGTGCCACCTGGGTGACTTCATGGAGTACGCGGCCCTGCGGCGGGCCCTGAGCGACCGCGAGACCATGCTGGCCAGGAACCGTTCGGCCGAGCGCCGCGACGAGGCCCTGGAGAGCCTGGAGCGACTGCGCCCGGGCGACATCATCCGCATCCCGGCCGGACGCTACTCCGGACACGCCGTCGTCCTGGACCCGGGCCTGCGCCACGATCTGCCCGCGCCCCTGGTGCTCACCGTCGACAAGCAGGTCAAGCGGGTCAACTCCAGCGACTTCCCGGTTCCGGTGCACCCCTCGGGGCGCATGCGCATCCCCAAGTCGTTCTCCGCGCGCTCGCCGCGTTCACGCACGGACCTGGCCTCCACCCTGCGCAACAAGCTCAAGGAGCGGGGGACCGACCCGTCCTTCGAGCGGGGCGGGCGCCGGGGCGCCCAGGAGGACCCGGAGATCCAGCGGCTGCGCGCGGACCTCAAGGAACACCCGTGCCACGGCTGCTCCGACCGCGAGGACCACGCCCGCTGGGCGGAGCGGTACTTCCGCCTCCAGAAGGAGACCGACGCGCTGCGCCGCCGCGTGGAGGGCCGTTCGCACGTCATCTCCCGCACCTTCGACCGGGTGTGCGGTGTGCTGGAGGACCTGGAGTACCTCTCCGGCGACGACGTCTCCGCGGACGGCGGCAAGCTCGCCAAGATCTACTCCGAGCTCGACCTGCTGGTCGCCGAGTGCCTGCGCCGGGGTGTGTGGGACGAACTGAACCCGGTGGAACTGGCGTCCTGCGCGGCCGCACTGGTCTACGAGGCCCGGCGGGGTGACGACGCCTACCCGAGGCTGCCCGAGGGGAAGGTCGAGGAGGCCCTGACCGAGATGACGCGGCTGTGGGGCCAGCTCAACGAGGTCGAGTCCCGGCACCGGGTGTCGTTCCTGCGCCAGCCCGACCTCGGATTCGTGTGGACCGCGCACCGCTGGGCGCGCGGCGACCGGCTCGACGCGATCCTGCGCCAGTCCGACATGACCGCGGGCGACTTCGTGCGCACCGCGAAGATGCTCGTGGACATGCTCAGCCAGATCGCGGGGGCCGCCGCCGACCCGCATGTGCGCGGCAACGCCCGCAGGGCCGCCGACCTCGTCCGGCGCGGAGTGGTGGCCTACTCCTCCTTCAACTAGGCGTCGGGGCGCCCCGGTGGTCAAACCGGGTCATACGGGGCGCCATCATGGGATACGCACGGGACCCCTCCGGGGGCCTGTAGTCCGCGACACATCCTGAAACGAGGCTTCGTCCATGCTGCGCACCCTCATGAACGGCAAGATCCACCGCGCGACGGTCACCCAGGCCGACCTGCACTACGTGGGGTCGGTCACCATCGACGCCGACCTGATGGACGCCGCCGACATCGTCGACGGCGAGCAGGTCCACATCGTCGACATCGACAACGGTGCCCGCCTGGTCACCTACGCCCTGGTCGGTGAGCGGGGGAGTGGAGTCATCGGGATCAACGGCGCCGCCGCGCGCCTGGTGAGCCCCGGCGACCTGGTCATCATCATCGGCTACGCCCAGGTGGACGAGCGGGAGAGGGCCGACCACGTCCAGCACGTCGTGCACGTGGACGGTGAGAACCGGATCGTCGCGCTGGGCAACGACCCCGCCGAGCCGGTCCCGGGCAGCGACACCATCGCTGGTCGCTGACCGACACGCACCACACGACGCCCGTGTCAGCGCACGGGCGTCGTTTGTGCGTCGGGGTGCGGATCGGGCCGTCGGAACGGTGGTGAAACGCGCGGAAAGACCCTCAGAATGGCCGGTTCCGGCCTGATCGGACATGCGGGTCCCGGGTATGTCCAGGGGCGCCATGGACGAACGGGACGAGGAGCGGCGCCGGGTCGCCGAACACATCGAGTGGCAGAAGCAGGGTGCTTGGGTCGTCCTCTGGGGTCCCTACACCCGGCGTTTCTGGGCGTTCGCCTGCTGGCCGGTCATCCCCGCGGGCGGGGTGGTGGTACACGCCGACGGCCCCGACCTGCTCTACGCGGAGATGCGCTACGTCGAACGCGAGCACGACTTCCTGCGGTGGCGCTACGGGCGGGGCTGAGTCAACGCTGGCCGAATGTGACCGGCGATCTGGCCCGAACCGGAGCCGAGGACTACGATTCATCCGTTGGCCGGATGAATCGGAGAATCCACCTCGTGTCCACACAAACCAGCCGGAACGGGGAGCCCCTCACCGAGTCGGCACGGTCCCGCCTGCAACAACGCACCGTCCTGGTGCTCATGCTCGCCCAGGTCGTCGGCAGCATCGGGATGGGCGCCATGCTGGCCGTGGGCGCGCTCATCGCCCTCGACCTCAGCGGTTCGGACGCGTGGTCGGGGATGGCCACCACCATGATCACCCTGGGCGCGGCCGCGTTCGCCCTGCCCCTGGCCTCACTGGCCGCCCGGAGCGGTCGCCGTCCCGGCCTGGCCCTGGGCTGGTTCTTCGGAGCGCTGGGCGGGACCGTGGTCATCGCCGCCACGCTCCTGGACCTCTTCGCCCTCTTCCTGCTCGGCATGCTCCTGATCGGTGCCGGGACCGCCACCAACCTCCAGGCCCGGCACGCCGCCGCCGACCTGGCCACCGAACGTACCCGGGGCCGCGACCTGTCCGTGGTGGTGTGGGCGACCACCGTGGGTTCGGTGGTGGGCCCCAACCTCATCGGCCCGACCGGAGGCCTGGCCGTCCTCCTGGGCCTGCCGGACCTTCTGGGGCCGGTGCTGCTCACCACGGCCGGGTTCCTCGGCGGGGCAGTGGTCATCGTGATCCTGCTGCGCCCCGACCCGCTGCTGACCGCGGCCGCCGAGGCGGCCCGGGACGACGCCGACCAGGGGAGGGCGCGCAGGGGCGGGGTCGGGCTGGCCGACGCGCTGCGGGCCATCGGCCGTACCCCCTCGGCGCTCCTCGCGGTGGTGGGGGTCGTGGCCAGTCACACGGTGATGGTCTCGGTGATGACCATGACACCGGTGCACCTGACGCACCACGGCGCGGAACTCACCGTGATCGGACTGACCATCTCCCTGCACATCGCCGGGATGTACGGCCTCTCCCCGTTGGTGGGCTGGCTCGCGGACCGCTTCGGCCGCACGCCCACGCTCCTGGCCGGACAGGTGATCCTGCTGGTGGCCGCCGCCGTCGCCGGAACGGCCGGACACAGTGAGGCCCTGGTGACCACCGGACTCGTCCTGCTCGGGGTGGGCTGGTCCTTCGGGCTGGTCTCGGCCAGCGCGCTGTTGGCCGAGTCACTGCCCGCCGAGGTCCGCCCCCGCGCGCAGGGATTCAGCGACCTGGCGATGAACCTGGGGGCCGCCTCGGCCGCCGCCGTGTCCGGCGTGGTCCTGGCGACGGTGGGGTTCGGGGGACTGAACCTGTTCGCCGCCCTGTTCACCGTCCCGGTGTTCCTGCTCGCGCTCCGGGCTCGGGGCAAACACTTCCGGACCTTTACCGGAAACGCCCGGTGAGCTCCGCTCCGGCCCTCCTTCGCACGGTTACGGTGCGGTTCTGAAGTGCCCGCTGGTTCGTTCGGCGGGACCGTGCCGCTGGACGAAGGGGTGTTCTGGGTGAGTGATCGGGAGCCCGAGGAGGGTGCCGGTGAGCGGCCGGACCAGGATCCGGTCAACCACCACCCACCGGAGGAGTGGCGCCCGGGGGACCCCGGCGATCCGATCGAGGGCGGGCCGCAGCCGCCCGGGGAACCCCGGCACGGACCCGCTCCCGGCGGAGCGCACCGGCAGGGTACCCCGTGGTGGGGACAGCCGTCCCACACGCCCCCTCCCGTGGGGCCGTATCCGGGTGGGGCGCTGCACGGCGGACCACCTCCGTCCGGGGGCCCACCTCCGTCCGAGGGCGCGACTCCGCTCGGGGGACCGCTTCCGCCCGGGGGACCGCTTCCGGGCGATCACCCACCCGGTGCCCCTCGCTTCGATGCGCCCTCGGGAGGACAGCCCGTGTGGTGGCAACCTCCGGGCGGCCAGTCCCCCAACGGCCACGCCTCGGAGGCCCAGTGGGGTGAGGGTCCCCCCTACGGTCCGCCACCGGGCGAGCCGCGACCGTCCGGGGGCGAACCGGACCCGGCGAGCCCCGGTGAGTACTCCCAGGGGCCCAGCGGCCCGGGAAGCGCGGGGTACGAGCGCGAGGGGTTCGCGCCCGGCTACGGCGGCTACCCGAACGAACCGGTCAACTACGGTGCCCAGGGCGGCTACGGGCCGCCCGGGGGCTATCCCCCCGGCGGTTACGGACCTCCGGGCCAGGGCGGTTACGGGCCGCCGCCATCGAAACCGACTCCCTGGGGCAAGATCATCGGGATCGGCTGCGGTGTCCTGCTCCTCCTGCTCCTCGCACTGGGCGGCTGTGCGGCGGTGGCGCTGGTGCTGGCGGACCGCGGCGCGCCCAGCGGCGGCGGTGATCCGGGGGTCGAACGAACGGAGGACGGAGAGCCCGGCGGGGAGGTGCCCTCGGAGGCGGATCTGACCGCCACCGCCACCGAGTTCGAGCCCAGCTCGCTCTACGTGGAGGGCGAGTTCACCAGCGTCGAGGTGACCGTCGCCAACACCGGCTCGGACGCCCTGGACGTCAATCCGCTCTACTTCGTGGTGGTGGACACCGAGGGGACGGAGCACAGTCCGGGCGACGCGATCGCGATGGACGCCAACGAACTCGGCGTGCAGACCCTGGACCCCGGTCAGACCGCCAACGGCTCGATCACCGTCGTCGGTGACATCGAGCCGGAACGGGTCCTCTTCGAGCCCTACTTCACCGGTCCGGTGGAAGTTCCGGTGACCTGAGCGGCGGCGCGCCACGGGTACGCGGTGAAGGAGAAGTCCTGTCAGGGGGCGAGCGCGGGGTCGCGCAGCCACTCGGACAGGGCCTCCTTGCGTTCGCTGTCGCACTTGAGCGGGCAGGTGGTGCAGAAGCCGTGCTCGGGGTCGCCCTTGTAGTCGAAGCAGCAGGTGCCGCGGACCGCCCAGGTGCCCCGGGGGTGGTCGGGAGCGAACGGGAACAGGCGCGGACGCTTGCGGGTGACGGCCCCCGCCTCGACCACCGCGTCGCCGAGCCGGGTAGCCAGATCCCAGGCCTGTTCGGCGTCCTGGCCGAGGTAGCGGGCCGGGTTGAGCATGTAGAAGTGCATGGTGTCCAGGACCCAGCCCCACAGGGTGCGCTTGCCCGCGCGTGAGTGCGCGTGCAGGGCCTCGACCAGGGGTTCGACGGTGGCGAAGAGGGCCTCGGCGACCAGGCGCAGCTGTTCGTCCTCGTCGCGGGCGATCACGGTGTCGGGGTGGTCGGCCGCGGGGTCGTCCGGCAGGACCACGGTGCGCGGGTCCACCACGGTGGGCGTGCCGAACCTGCTCCGGGCGGTGTCCCAGGGCAGGTGGAGGGTGTCGGGGGTGAGCAGCGGGCCGCGTCCGGTGAGGTAGAGGCAGGCGGCCACCAGGAAGACGGGTTCGCGCAGGGTGACCCGCAGGAAGTTGGTGGCGGCGGGGAGCCGGTGACCGGGACCGTGCTCGGTCCGGAGCTTGTCGAACAGGACGGGCAGCCAGCCGTACCCGGTCATCGAGGCGACACTGTGGAACTGGACGCCGTCCACCGGTCGGCCGTGGAGCTGCTCGGAGTCCGTGAACTCGGGCAGCGGCGCGAACTTCAGCCGCGCGCGGACGCCGAGGAGGGCGTCGAGCGGATCTGGAGTCACCTGGAAACCCTTCGTCGCGGAGCGGAACCGACAGGTCCGGGGCGTGCGGCCGCAGCGGCCGCCGGACGGGGTCGGGTTCACTTGCGCCTGTGAAGTGAGGCTATCCTAACCAGCCCGGCGGTGGCAATGCGTCAGCCTGGACGTTTGCCGAATCCTGGACACCGAGTGCCCCGGGCCATGACCGCACCACGGGTGCGGGGCCCGCGCTTTCACAGACTCAGGGCACGGAAGCGGCGCAGTGACAGCGGGACGCACACGGCCACCAGCAGCGCGGGCACGGCCAGGGCCAGGAAGAGCGCGTTCTGCGCCGCCCAGGTGTCCGAGGGCAGCACCTGGTTGCCGAACAGTTCCCGGGTGGCGGTGACCACGGCGGACAACGGGTTCCACTCCGCGATCGGGGCCAGCCACGACGGCATCGCGGTCGACGGCAGGAAGCTCGTGGAGAGCATGCTCAGCGGGAACGCCAGCGGGTAGACGAGCATGCTCGCCGTGTCCGGGTTGGCCGCGTACAGGCCGACCAGGACCCCGACCCACACCAGGGCGAACCGGAAGAACAGGAGCAGGACCAGGGCGGCCAGCGCACCACCGGGGCCGTCCTCGAAGCGCCAGCCGATCAGGGCGCCGCAGCCCAGGAGCAGCACGATCTCCAGCACGGCGCGCAGCATGTCGGTGAGTGTGCGGGCCCCGAGGATCGCCATCGGTGCCATGGGCATGGAACGGAAGCGGCTCATGACGTCGCGCGCGGTGTCGCGGGCGATCCCGGCCGAGGTCCCGGCGATCCCGTAGAGCATGACCATCGCCAGCATGGCGGGCACCAGGAACGTGCGGTAGTCCTCGGCTCCGGTATCCGACATGACGTCGCCGAACACGTACCCGAACAGCAGGACCATCAGCAGCGGCATGCTGATCGCGATGGCGAGCTCGAAGGGGTCGCGGACCATGTGCCGCAGGTTGCGCTGGCTCAGGACCAGGACGTCGCTCCAGACCTTGCCGCGTGGGCCGGTGGCCTGGTGGGGTCGACGCGTCGCGCTCCGCGTGGTCCGGGTCGGAGAGGTGGTGCTCGCGGTCATCGGGAGGCCTCCTTGGCGGTGGTCACGGTCTCGGTCCCGGTCAGGCCCAGGAAGACCTCGTCGAGGCTGGGCCGGCGCACCCCGAGGTCGGTGATCCGCAGGTCGGAGCCGTCCAGAGTGCGCACGGCCCCGGTCAGTGCGGCCATCCGGTCCTCGACGGGCACGCTGACCCGCCGCTCGCCGGAATGGACCCGGGCGGGCGCGGACAGCGCCGCACCGAGCAGGTCGGCGACGGAGGACAGGTCGGCCGGGTCGTGCACGTGGACGTCCAGGCGGTCCCCGCCCACCTGGGACTTCAGGGAGTCCGGGGTGCCCTCGGCGATCACCCGGCCGTGGTCGATGACGGCGACGCGGTCGGCGAGCTGGTCGGCCTCCTCCAGATACTGCGTGGTGAGCAGCACGGTGGCTCCCCCGGCGACGAGCTCGCGCACCGCCTCCCACACCTGGATGCGGCTGCGCGGGTCCAGTCCGGTGGTGGGTTCGTCCAGGAACAGGATGCGGGGCTCCTGGATCAGGCTGACCGCCAGGTCGAGGCGGCGGCGCATCCCGCCGGAGTAGCCGCTGGCGGGGCGGTCGGCGGCGTCGACGAGGGCGAACCGCTCCAGGAGTTCCCGAGCGCGTTCACGGGCGCCGGTCCGGTCGAACCCGTACAGGCGGGAGAACATCACGAGGTTCTCGCGGGCCGTGAGGATCTCGTCGACGGACGCGTACTGGCCGGTCAGGCCGATGACGGACCGGACCAGCTCCGGTTTCTCGAGCACGTCGTGGCCGCCGACGGTGGCGGTGCCCGCGTCCGGCCGCAGGAGTGTGGACAGGGCGCGCACGGCGGTGGTCTTGCCCGCTCCGTTGGGCCCGAGCAGGCCGAGGACGGTGCCGGGGGCGACGGTGAGGTCGAGCCCGTCCAGGGCCCGCGTGTGGATCCGCCCGGCTACTCCGAGGACCAGGGGCCGCTGGGCGGCCTCGACTTCGCCATCCAGCGCATCCTCGACGGGGTCGAGGCCTACGTGGGGTCCGGCCGAAAGGACGCAACGGAGGACCGGGACCCCGGTCGGTCCTGACGGGCCGAGGGGCGGGACGCACCCGCCCCTCCCGTGCTCAGCGCACCAGCACCAGGTGGTGACGGGCCAGCGCGGCCACGACCTGGGCGCACACCGGCGCCTCCACACCCGCGCGCTCGGCCAGCCCCGCCACGGACAGCTCCCGGTGTTCGGCGAGCGCCTCCAGGACCGGCTCCGCCACCACGGGGAGCCGGTACCGCTTCCCGGCGACGGTGACCACGACCCGGGCGTCCCCGCCCTCACCCTCCCGCTCCACCGGGGGCGGCAGGATCGGGACGAACTCCACCCGCGCGTGCTCCGGTGGCACACCGTCCTCCACCGGCCAGGGCAGGGAGAACGACGTGCGCCGGGGGAACCGGGCGTCCCGCTCGGCGAGGAAGGTGTCCAGGTCCAGGCTCTCGGCCAGCTCCGTGATCCGGGCGACCAGCTCGTGCCGGTGCTTACGGCGCGAGTCCGGGTCGGCGAAGCGGGGCAGGTCCCGGCGGAACGCCTCCTCCGCGAACAGCCCGCGCACCAGCGCGTCGGCCCAGTCGATCCCGGTCGCCCGGGTGAAACCGAAGGTGAGGTGCATGCTCACCTCACCGGTACCGGTCACCGTGTGCCACCAACCGCGCGGCACGTGGATCACCTGACCCGGCCGCAGCACCCCCTCCCACACCAGGTGCAGCTCGCCGTCGGCGTCGCGGGGCGGGGTGTGCGCGTGGTCGGTGTCGTTCTTCATCGGGTACGGGCGCGAACCGGGACCGTGCACCTGCCAGTGCTTCGTCCCCTCCACCTGCACGATCACCGTGTCGTGGTCGTCCCAGTGGGTGTCGAATCCCCGGGACTCACCCCAGATCAGGTACAGGTTGGTCTGCGCGCGCTCCCGGGTCAGACGCATGAGGTCGTCGGCGGCGGCGCCGACCGGCGGGTGCATCCGGTCGATGCCGTCCAGCACCAGGCTCGCCCCGGCGCGCAGCTCCCGGTACAGCGACTCCGGGCGCACGATCCGGCGTTCGGTCCGCGAGACCCTGGCGCGATCGGTGTAGCGGTCCAGCGGTACCGGCGATCCGTCCTTGTGCAGCCGTAGCCGGGGCGGTTCCGGGGCGCTCTCGGCCAACAGGCCGTTGAGGTCGTCGAAGGTCAGGAGCGAACGCACGGCGTCCGCGCCCAGGTCGGCGAAGACGAACTCCTCCGACAAGCGGGTGGTGAGTGCGTCGCGGCCCACGACGTCGCACAGGGTTCGGGTGAACAGGCTGCCGGGATCGGTCACGGCTGTCCCCTTTCCGGGGGTCGGACGTTGCGGTTCGTGCGGGCGCGCGGAGGGTGGAGGGGCCCGCCCGGACCACGCCGTGGCGGCGCGGCCCGGGCGGGCACGGATCAGATGAAGTCCGAGCTGGAGTCGGTGCCGTCGTTGTCGCCGCCCGCGGTGGTGTCGCGGGAGGTCACCTCCGCCAGATCCTCGACCTCAACCTCGATGGGGTCCATACCGCACCTCGCTTTCTGTGTGCCGTCGATCCTCTTGGCCAGGGCCGGTCCGGACGCCGTCAGCGTCCGGTGAGCCCCGTCTTGTGGGCCGCGAACGCGTGTGCGTCCGCGGCCAGTCCCACGGCCCGGCTCACCGCGCGCGGGCCGTGCCCGACGTCGCGTTCGTAGCGCAGCAGGGCGGCCGGGCGGTCCCCCTCCTCACCCGCTGCCGCCAGCAGCGCCGCGCACATCTTGCGCGGGTGGGCGGCGTCGGTCCGGGTGTCGCCGTCGAACCCGGTGAGCAGGACGCTGGGATGCCGCAGCCCCGGTGTGCGCAGGGCGGAGTCCAACGCGCGGTGGTAGGGGGAGTAGGACACCAGGGCGGCGAAGTCGTCGGGGTCGGCCGCGGTGCCGAACTCACGGGTCCACATGCGGCCCAGCCCGAGGCTCTCGAACCGCACCATGTCCGCGAGCGGGGCCGAGGCGATCACGGCCGCGCACAGGTCGGGGCGGGCCGTGGCGGCGGCCAGCACGAGCAGACCCCCGGCCGAACCGCCCGAGAGGCACAGTTCGGAGCGCGAGCACCAGCCGGCGGTCACCAGGGCGTCGGCGGCGGCGACCAGGTCCCGCACCGCGCGCGGCTTGTGGCGGCCCGACCCCTCCAGGTGCCACCGGCGCCCGGCGTCACCCCCGCCCCGGACGTGTGCCACGGCGTAGCGGCCGCCGGACAGCAGCCAGGCCAGCACGGTCGCGCTGAACCCGAACTGCCGAGGGCGTCCGAAGCCCCCGTACGCGTGCAGGAGGGTCGGCCCGGCCCCGTCGCCGCCGGAAGCGTCGAAGACGGTGACCGGAACGCGGGTGCCGTCGGAGGACCGGCACCACACGACGGTGCGGACCACGGAGGGTGAGCCCTTGGAACCGGTACGCGTACCGCTGCGTGCCTGGGGTTCGGGACTGGCGGAGAGGGGCCAGGGCCCGGGCGCGGCCTCGCCCGGAGCGAGTCGCAGGACCCTCTGCTGGGTGGCCACGTCCGCGTAGCCGAGGAACACGGTGCCGTCCGGGGCCGCGACGGGCCCCGAGACCATGCCCTCACCCGGCAGTTCCACGGTGTGCGAGCGGGCACCGGTGACGGCGTCGTACTCGGAGGCCTCGCTGATGCCCAGCCGTGTGCGGACCACCAGAAGCGCGGTCGTCCCACCGGGCGCTCGGTGCGGGCAGAAGGCGTCCAGGGTCGCCCCCGGGTCCTCGGGAACGACCTCCCGCCAGTGCTCGGGCGAGAGCCGTTCGGCGGGGGCACCGGGCTCCACCGCGCACACGCGGCGTCGGGGAGCGTCCAGGGTGGTGCGCAGGTACAGCAGGCCGTCGGGGCCCGGGCGCACCTCGGTCTCGGCGTCGTGGTCCACCTGGAGGGGCCGGAACCGGGGCCGCTCGGCCGGGCCCGCGGCCAGGTCGGCCAGCCACAGGTCGGTGCGGTGCCCGGTGCCGTGGCTCTCGGTGACCAGCAGCCAGCGGTCGTCCAGCACACGCACGCCCGGCACGGTGCCCGGGCCGGTGCAGGGGTACACGAGGGTCTCGGCGCCGTCCACGACCCGGCGCAGCCACACGCCGCGCACGCCTCGGGCGCCGTCGCGGCGCACGTAGTAGAAGGCCCGTCGCCCGCCTGGCAGCCAGGCGACGTGCGAGTAACGCACACCGGACACGGTGGGGCCCACGGCGGAGCCCGTGTCGGTCCGGACCACGCGCAGACCTCCGCGCTCCACCCCTCCCGAGGAGGTCTGGAGGGCCACCAGGCGGCCGTCCGGGCTCGGCTCCCAGGAGTCCAGGGTGGTCCTCCCGGTGGGGTCGTCCACGCAGGGGTCGTAGACGGTCAGCGGACCGGTGTCCGAGGTGACGGGGGAGGACCCTCCCGTGTCGGTGTCCGCGCTGGCGGAGCCGCTCGGGTCCCGGGGCCACACCACGAGGCGGGGGTGTTCGCTCCCCGCGTGGCGAACCGTGCAGAACAGTGCTCCGGAGCGGAGAACCGGCGGAGACCACAGGTCGGTGGCCAGCAGGGCCCGGATGCGCTCGGCCAGCGGTTCGCGCAGGGGCCAGGTGGCCGCCTCGCGCTCGTACTCCCGCCCGCGTTCGGACAGCCAGCGCAGGGTCGCGGGGGAGTCGGACGCCTCCAGCCAGCGGTAGGGGTCGGGGACGGGGTGGCCGTGCAGGGTGTCGACGACCGACACGGGGTCGGTGACCGGGGCGGTTCCGGGGGCTCGGTTGCGCACCATCACATGGTTCAAGCGGCCCGACGCGACGGTCAAGGAAGAGATACCTGGCTCTGGGGGACGCGACTGTGTCCCTGAGGGAAGGTTTGTGGGGTGGGCCAGCCAGGACCGCCGGGGTGGTCGAGCGCGGGACCGGGTACGTCTCCGTCAAGGGGCGGTCCCCGTCCCTCGGAGACCGCTGGAGTGGGGAGTGAACCGTGGAGAACACCGACCGCAGGACCCCCGGGCCGCGCCGTTCGCTGGGAGCGGCGGTGTGCTTCGCTGCGGCGGTCCTGGCGACGGCACTGGTCGGCGGTTCTGCGGCCGCTGGCTCCGGTGCCGTCTACGCGAGCCTCGACCTGCCGGTGTGGGCCCCGCCCGCCTCGTTGTTCGGTCCGGTCTGGACCGTCCTGTACGTGCTCATCGCGGTCGCGGGCTGGCTGGTGTGGCGCTCGGCGGGGATCCAGGGGGCCGCGGTCTTCCTGGGTGTCTACGTCCTCCAACTGCTGCTGAACGCCGCCTGGACACCGCTGTTCTTCGGCGCCGGGCTCTACGGTCTCGCGCTGGTGGACATCCTGCTCCTGGTCGTGGCGGTGGCGGGCACGCTGTTCCTGGCCCGTCCGCACAGCAGGCTGGCGGCCCTGCTCCTCGTCCCCTACCTGCTGTGGGTCGCCTTCGCGGCCGCGCTCAACGCCGCGATCTGGCTGGCCAACTGACGGTCCCGCACGACGCCCGAACCGCGGCCGGGGGCGCACCGGGCCGGAACAACGGGGGCGGGCGGCGCCCCGGGGGATGGGGCGCCGCCCGCCCGTCCGGTCCGGGGAGGTGTGGACCGGACCTGGGAGGGTCAGTCAGACGTTGTCGGGGTGGCCGATCGCCAGGCCGCTCTCCTGGTCGAAGAAGTGCAGCTGGCTGACGTCCACCGCCAGGCTGATGGTGCTGCCCGGGCGCACGCTGCTGCGGGGGCTCACGCGGGCGGTGAACTGCGAGCGGTTGTCGCCCAGCGGCAGGGCTGCCTCCGCGCTCTCCTCGTCGTCGCCGGCGGCGTCCTTGGCCAGGGCGGCCGCGTCCTCGTGGCGCACGGGCGGGGCGTCGACGCCGAAGATCACGTTGATCTCGGTGCCCAGCTCCTCGGTCACGTCGGCGGTGACCTCGATGCGGGTGTCACCGCTGCCGTCGAGCTCGGCGTCGCTGAAGTCCGAGGGGCGGATGCCCAGGATCACCGAGCGGCCCACGTACTCGCCCAGGCCCGTGCGCTCCTTGAGGATCGCGGCCGGGACCGGGAGCTCGTGCCCGGCGAACCTCAGCACGGCGCCGTCACCGGAGCGGGAGAGGTCGGCGTCGACGAAGTTCATCGCCGGGGAACCGATGAACCCGGCCACGAACAGGTTGACGGGGGAGTCGAACAGTCGCTTGGGGGTGTCGACCTGCTGGAGGCGGCCGTCGCGCAGGACCGCGACCCGGTCGCCGAGGGTCATGGCCTCGATCTGGTCGTGGGTGACGTAGACGGTGGTGACGCCCAGGCGCTCGTGGAGCTGGTTCAGGGAGGCGCGCATCTGCACGCGGAGCTTGGCGTCCAGGTTGGACAGCGGCTCGTCCATGAGGAAGGCCTGCGGCTCGCGCACGATGGCGCGGCCCATCGCCACACGCTGGCGCTGACCGCCGGAGAGCGCGCCCGGCTTGCGCTTGAGGTAGGGCTCCAGACCGAGCATGTCGGCGGCCTCGCCGACGCGGCGGGCGATCTCGGCCTTGGGGACCTTGCGCAGCTTCAGGCCGAAGGCGAGGTTCTGCTCGACGGTCATGTGGGGGTAGAGCGCGTAGTTCTGGAAGACCATCGCGATGTCGCGGTCCTTCGGCGGACGGTCGTTGACGATCTCGTCGCCGATCAGCAGCGTGCCCGCGGAGATCTCCTCCAGGCCGGCGATCATGCGCAGCGCGGTGGACTTGCCACAACCGGACGGGCCGACGAGCACCATGAACTCGCCGTCGTTGATCCGGAGGTTGAGGTCGTCGACGGCCTTGACGTCGCCGCCGTAGATCTTGTCGACGCCCTCAAGGACGATCTCCGCCATGGCTGTCAGCTCCCGCGTTGGCTCGGTGGTGTGGCGTATCCGATGGTGGGCGGAGGTTTCCGGAGCACGTGGACCCCCTCGAGAACCCCTCCACCCGAACCCGATGTTCGAAGTTGATCGAAACGGGCTGAATTCTTGATCACATCAGACATGATCGCGATCAAAATGTCCAGAGCGCATTTGGTTTCGATCCGATTGCGGTCATGCGCAAACCGCCCCCGGTCAGCTGGCGTGCGCGGCTCAGGTGCGTTAGCCTGTCGCACGGTTCATCACGTTCTCCCCTCCCACCACTTGGGCCGGTGGCCACGACACGGCGGCCGGGTTGAGACAAGGGGTCGGGGAGTCTGGGTAACCTAACGACCAGTCCAGCACTGGACGGACCGGTTGTGCGGCCCCCACTCGTCCGATTGGACGCTGCATCACGCGCCAGGTGCAGCTGGGATCGGGTGAGGAGCGGAGTACCGCGACCGGGCGGGGGGTTGGACCCGGAAAAGGCCCGAACATCCAGTAGACAACGGTCTTCCGAGCTCGCCGCCGACGGGACGGAGCCGGTCCGAAGGGTGGCTCGGGCCTTTTCCGCGTCCCCCCAATATGCTGACCGCGAGGACCCTCAGTACCCAGCGGAAAGCGAGCATCCCACGTGGTTGCCGAGCAGAAGGGGTCGGAGCCAGCTCCGAGCCCCGAAAGACCCTCGCCGAACACCACGGCGCCGGAGTCCGAGGCGCGGGCCACGATGTGGTCCCCCCTGGCCCCGGGGCACCGCTGGGGACGCCTCGACCTCCTCTGGCGCACCCTGGCCGCCGCCGGAGCCGGCCTGGCCCAGCTCTTCGCGCTCCCGCCGTACGGCCTGTGGTGGCTCGGCCCTCTCAGTGCGGCCCTGCTCCTCCTGGCCGTGAGCGGGACGCGCATGCGGCGCGCCGCGTGGCTGGGCGCCCTGTCCGGCGCCACGCTCATGGTTCCGCTGGTCCACTGGCAGGACATCTTCGGCGTCGACGTGTGGCTGGCCGTCGCCGCCCTCGAGACCGCCTACTTCCTTCCGATGGCCATGGGGCTGTCCCTGGTCGCGCGGTTGCCCTACTGGCCGGTGTGGACCGCGGCCCTGTGGGTGGCCCAGGAGGCCGTGCGCGCCCGCTGGCCGCTCGGGGGGTTCTCCTGGGGCAAACTCGCCTTCGCCCAGCCGGACACCCCCTTCGTGGGCTACGCGGCCCTGGGGTCCTCCGCGTTGGTGTCCTTCGTCGTGGCCCTGACCGGGGCCATGCTGGTGTGGACGGTCCTGCGCGCCGTGACGGCCCGGGGGCGCGCCCGGGTGCTCCTTCCGGCCGTGGGCCTGGCCACCGGCGCGGCGATCGTCCTGGGCGGCCTCGTGGTCCCCGCGATCGGCCGCCCCGCCCCGCAGGAGACCGTCACCGTGGGCATGGTCCAGGGCAACGTGCCCAACGTCGGGGAGATCTCCATCCTCGGCGAACGCGCCCAGGTCCTCCACAACCACGCCGACGGCGTATCGGAACTGGCCGGGGCGGTCCGGGAGGGTGAGTACCCCCAGCCCGACCTCGTGCTCCTGCCCGAGAACGCCAGCGACATCGACCCCTTCCGCGACCCCGAGGCCGCGCGGATCATCGACGGCGCCGCCCAGGACGTGGGAGCGCCCCTGCTGTGGGGGCTGAGCCGGTTCAACGACGACGGCACACGCCACGTGCAGAGCCTCGTGTGGGACCCCGAGACCGGTCCGGGTGACGCCTACGACAAACGCCACCTCGTCCCGTTCGGCGAATACGTCCCCCACCGTGAGTTCTTCACCCGGTTCGTCTCCCGCCTGGGCCAGGTCAGCTCGGACGCCATTCCCGGAACCGACCCCGGCGCCCTGGAGATCGGCGGCACCACACTGGCCGTGGGCATCTGCTTCGACGTGGCCTTCGACTCGCCCGTGCGCGAGTCCGTGGCCGCGGGCGGCCAGATCATCGTGATCCCCACCAACAACGCCAACTACAACTTCACCGGGCAGACCCAGCAGCAGCTGGCCATCACCCAGCTGCGCGCCGTCGAGCACGGCCGGCCGGCCGTGGTGGTCTCCACCAGCGGTGTCAGCGCCGTCGTCGAGCCGAACGGCAGGGTGGCCTACGAGTCACCGGAGGCCGAGCGCGACATCAACGTCGCCGAGCTCACGGCCATGGAGGGCCCCACGGTCGCCACGCGGCTGGGCCCGGTCCCCGAGGCCCTGCTGGCGGCGCTCGGTCTGGGCGCGGTGGCCGCCTCGGTCATCGCCGCGCGCAGGGCCCGGGCCTGAACCCACGGCCCCGCCCGCCCGCCGGCCCGCTCCCCGTCGCGGGCCGGACCGGTGGCGTCCGACGCGGGTGGGAGCGCCCGGACCGGGAACCATTCACACAACAGGTACGTTCCTTCCAACAAGAGGAGACCCGACTCCGGCCCACGACACTGAGGATGATTCGCGATGCCGCTGCTGATGGTGCTGGCGCTGATGGCACTGCCCTTCCTTGAGGTGGGCCTGATGATCTGGGTCGGCGGACAGATCGGCGTGCCGTGGACGCTGGCCGCGCTGGTCTCGCTGATGGTCCTGGGCGTGGCCGTCCTGCGCCACACCGGCCGGGCCTTCCGCGAGGTCGTCCAGGAGGCCGACGAGGCCATGCGCACCGGTGAACAGCCGCGCAAGGGCCTGCTCGACCCCCTGATGCTCATGGCGGGCGGCATCCTGCTCGTCATCCCCGGCTTCCTCACCGCCGCGGTCGGTCTGCTGCTGGCCACCCCGGTCACCCGGCCGGCCCTGCGGTGGGTGTTCGCCGGTTGGGCGGCCCGCCGGATGAAGAAGATGCAGGAGCGCGTGAACGAGGAGTTCGCCGCCCGTGGCGCCACCATCCCGAACCAGGCCCCCTTCGGCCCCGGCGGCCCCGCGGGTTCCGGCACGCCCGGAAACCCGTTCGGCACCGCCCCCGGAAGCACCCCCGGCGCGGACGGCGGCGACCGCTCCGCCCCCAACCGCGGCCGCGTCATCCAGGGCCAGTTCGAGCCCGAGGACGACGACCGCCACTGACGCCCGTCAGGGACGCCCGGTGCCCGGTTCGGTCCCGGGCCCTTGGGTGACGGTCACGTAGGCGCCGACGATGCGGGCGATCACCGTGGTGAGGAACAGGGTCCCCGCCACCGCCTCGGCGGTGGCCAGCGACCGTGCCCACGGGGTGACCGGAACCAGGTCGCCGTAGCCCAGCGTGACCAGGGTGACGAAGCTCAGGTAGGTCAGGTCCTGCCAGTCCACCGCCGTTCCCGAGGACAGGGAGTCCTCGAAGGAGCCCGGCCACAGCGCCTCCACGATGCCGAACAGCGCCGCGAACACCCCGCCCAGCAGCAGGTAGGCGCAGACCGCCGCCATGATCAGCTGCGGGCCCGTCTCGCCCCTGTGCCGCCGCCGGTACGTGAACACGAACACGAGCAGCTTCAGGATCAGGTAGCCCTGGAACAGCACCACGGCGCAGAACAGCCCGAGACGTGCGGTGGGGACCGCGGGGTGCAGGGCCGCCCAGAACCCGGCGGCCAGGAACACCACGGACAGCACGGCCACGGGGACCAGGCGATGGCCCTCGTCCCGCACCACGCGCACGCCCAGGAAGACCACCGCCGGGTACAGCAGGACGTACAGCATCTCCCAGAGCTGTCCGCGCAACGTCAGCGGATACGCGAAGTGCAGCAGCGCCGAGGCGGCCAGGAACGCCGCCAGGGGGTGTGAGAGCCCCGGCCGACCACGCATGCACGCCCCTCCCCGTCCGCACCGACAGCGCCCCGGACGACGCCACCGGTCGCCGGGAGGCTAGCCCGGGCACCCGCGGGACAGTGTGAGGCGCGGGAGGTGTTTGCCCGACCTTTGAGCGCCGTCGGTACTCGGCAGACCCCTCGGCTGCGAGCATCCTCAGGGAGCGGGACCACCAGGGCCCGCAACCGAACACGGAGGAGCACCATGAGCACGAGCATCCCCGAGCCGGTCGCGTCGTTCATCGACAGGGTCAACGGCCACGACGAGCAGGGGTTCCTGGACGCCTTCACCCCGGACGGGGTGGTGGACGACTGGGGACGCGAGTTCCGGGGGCGCGAGGCCATCAAGCGGTGGAGCGACGTGGAGTTCATCGGTGCCCGGGGTGTGCTGGACGTGCGCTCGGCCGAAGCCACCGGGGACGGCGTCACCGTGGTCGGTGACTGGCGGTCCCAGCACGCCAACGGACTCAGTTCCTTCGCGTTCTCCGTCGAGGGTGACCGGATCGCCCGGATGACCATCCGGGAGGGGTGAGGGCGACACCTCGACCCTCAGAGGGCGGGATCGGGCCCCGCCACCGGCGCGTCCGGGGGCATATCGGACGACTCGATGGTCGGCGCACCGACACTGATCGTTTCGATCACTTTCGATCAGTGGAGGGTGCGACCGGCTTGCCGCCCCCGGACCGGGCCCGGTTCACAGGTCCGTCGCACGCCCGTGCAGCCGGGCGTGCAGCCCCCGGACCTCCTCGCTCAGGGAGTCCACCGGGCCCTCCACCGGAACCCCCGGAGCCACCTCGTCGACCGACAGCGCCCGCACCGGACCGGCGGGGACACCCCACTCCGCCAGCCAGGATTCCAACTGCTCCGACGAGCTGGCGTACACGATCCGCCCGAGTCCCACCCAGGCGTGGGCGGCGGAGCACATCGGACAGTGCTCACCCGAGGTGTAGACGGTCGCCGACGCGCGTGCGGCGGGGGACAGGTGTTCGGCGGCCCAGCGGGCGATCGCGAACTCCGGGTGCCGGGTGGAGTCACCCCCGGCCACGTGGTTGTGGTCCTCGAACAGCACCGTGCCGTCCGAGCCCACCAGCACGGAACCGAACGGCTCGTCGCCCGCGTCCAGCGCCTCAGCGGCCAGGTCGACCGCGCGCCGCAGGTGACGCAGGTCGGTCTCGTCCACCATCACGGGCTCCTTCGCTCGGGTTCGGCGCCACCGTATCGCGGGTCTCCGCCCGGCCGGAGAAACCACTGGCCGCCCCGGAGCGCGTGTGGCTACGCTGCGACCCATGCAGATCAGGATCCGGCCCTACGAACCCGGTGACCGCGAGACCGTGGTGGACATCGCCCTGCGCGCCTGGGAACCGGCCCACCGGTCCCTGGAACGGACCCTGGGCACGCGGCTCCACCGACAGGTCGTCGGTGACTGGCGCCGGGCGTACGCGCGCGACGTCCGGGCGGACCTGGACTCGGAGGAGGCGCACGCGTGGGTGGCGGTGGACGACCACGTGAGCGGGTTCGTGACCGTCCGGCTCGACCGCGAGGGCGGCACGGGTCTGGTCCACCTGCTGGGGGTCGACCCCGACCAGCAGGGGCGGGGCACGGGCACGGCGCTCACCGAGTTCGCCGTGGACCGTATCCGGGAGGAGGGTATGGCCGTCGCCGTGATCCGGACCGGCGGCGACGAGGCCCACGCCCCGGCACGGGCCGTCTACGAGAAGGCCGGGTTCGTGGCCTCGCCGGTGGTGCACTACTACCGGAGCCTGTGAGCCGTCACCGCCTGAGCGTGCGGGGTCGGCGTCCGGCGCGCATGCCGTTGGCGATGACCACCACCTCCGCCACCTCGTGCACCAGGACCACCGCCGCGAGGCCCAACACTCCGAACAGGGCCAGCGGCATCAGGACGACGATGATCGCCAACGACAGCCCGATGCTCTGCCACATGACGGTCCGGCAACGGCGGGCGTGGGCCAGTACCACGGGCAGGTGGCGCAGGTCCTCACCCATCAGGGCGACGTCCGCGGTCTCCACGGCCACGTCGGTGCCCATCGCCCCCATGGCCACGCCGAGGTCGGCACCGGCCAGGGCTGGCGCGTCGTTGACCCCGTCGCCGACCATCGCCACCGGCCCCCCGGCCCGCAGCTCACCGACCACCCGCGCCTTGTCCTCGGGCAGCAGACCGGCGTGCACCTGGTCCGGGTCGATCCCGACCTCGGCGGCCAGCGCCCGTGCAGTGACGGGGTGGTCCCCGGTCAGCATCGCCACCCGGTGGCCGGAACGCCGCAGCTCCGCGACCACCTCGGCGGCCTCGGGCCGTGGTTCGTCCCGGACCGCGAGGGCACCCGCCACGGCGCCGTCCTCCTCCACCACGACCACGGTGGCCCCCGCGTCCAGCAGCCGCTCGACCTCGCCAGCGAGGGGACCCGGGGTCACCCAGCCGGGACGGCCCAGACGTACCTCCGCGCCCTCCACCCGGCCGGTCAACCCGTGGCCGGGCACCGCACGGACGTCGTCCGCCGGAGGAGGCGCGGGGTGCGCGGCCAGCACGGCGCGGGCCAGCGGGTGCTCGCTGCGCGCCTCCAGCGCCGACGCCAGGGCCAGGACCCGCTCCCGCGTGTGCCCGGGGGCGGGTGCCACCTCCACCACAGCTGGCGCGTTCCGGGTGAGGGTGCCGGTCTTGTCCAGGGCGACCACCCGGACCCCGCCCATCGCCTCCAAGGCGGCACCGCCCTTGACCAGCGCGCCCTGGCGTGAGGCCGCGCCGACGGCGGCCACCACGGTCACCGGTACGGAGATGGCCAGCGCGCAGGGTGAGGCCGCCACCAGCACGACCAGAGCGCGTTCGATCCAGGTCAGGGGGTCGCCCATGAGTGACCCGAGCACCGCCACCAAGGCGGCCACGACCATCACCCCGGGGACCAGGGGGCGGGCGACCCGGTCGGCCAGCCGCTGCCCCTGACCCTTGCGGGCCTGTTCGGCCTCCACGACGCGCACCACGCGTGCCAGGGAGTTGTCCTCGGCATCGGCGGTCACGGTGATCTCCAGCGGGCCCGTTCCGTTGACCGATCCGGCGTACACGGCGTCGCCGGGACCCGCCTCCACGGGCACGGACTCCCCGGTGATGGCCGAGGTGTCCAGGCTGGTGTGTCCGGAGTCGATCACGCCGTCGGTGGCCAGTCGCTCGCCCGGACGAAGGACGAGGGTCTGCCCGGGCCGGAGTTGGTCGGGGGAGACCGTGTGTTCGACCCCGTCGCGCAGGACGGTCGCCCGCGCGGGCACCAGGTCCAGCAGGGCGCGAAGGCCGCGTCGGGTACGGGCGACGGCGTACCCCTCCAGGCCTTCGGCGATGGTGAAGAGCACAGCCAGCATCGCCGCCTCTCCGACCTCGCCCAGGGCCACGGCCCCGAAGGCGGCCAGGGTCATGAGGGTGCCCACGCCGATCCGGTTCCGGAGCGGCCCCGGCCCGAACAGGCGGCGCAGGGTGGCGGGGACGAAGGTCCAGCCCGCGACCACCAGGGCCGCGGACTTCAGGAGGAGGGGGAGTGCGTCGGGGGCCCCGGACCAGCCCGCGGCGTACCCGGCGAGGAGCAGGGGCGCGGCGACGGCGGCGAAGCGGATCTCGGAGACCTGCCGGAGCCGGGTGGGCTCCCCGGGTTCGGTCGTCCGCTCGGGAGCGGCCGGGGCGTCGCCGCAGCAGGTGTCACTCACCGTGCACCGTCGCCGCTGTCGGTTCCGTAGGTGGGGCACAGGGCGACGGCGTTGCCCGTCGCTGCCAGGAGCGTCTCGGCCGCCGCGAGCAGGTTGATCAGTTCGGGGCGGCTGAGCGAGTAGAACACCTGGCGTCCCTGGGGGCGGCCGTCGACCAGTCCGCAGTCCCGCAGGCACGACACGTGCTTGGAGACCGTGGACTGGGCCAGGCCCAGCTGGTCCACGAGGTCGGTCACACGTGCCTCGCCCCGCGCCAGGCGCTGCACGATCGCCAGGCGGGTCCCGTCGGAGAGGCTGTGGAAGAGGGCCTCGGCCGCGTCCAGTCCGGAGCCCGCGCAGGCCCCCTCCACGTCTTCATTGATCGTCATTCGACGATCATATTCGATTTTGGCGATGAATCAACAGGGTCTCTTCCGCGGTCCCGCGGTCACACGCGCTCGGCCGCCGCTCTCGAAGCGGCCAGTGTCTGGGAGATCTTCGCCGCCAACCGAGCCGAGGGCACGTCCGTGTGGGGCCGCCACGCGAGCGCGTCGGAGGCCCCGCCCCTCGCGGGCACGGTGGCGGCCGTCGCCCGGTACAGGTACAGGAACGTGAAGTGCACGTGTTCGGGCTCCCCCCGGTCCGGGTCCTCCGGTACACGGTGGACGTCCAGGTCCAACGGGAGCGCGTGCGCGTCCGACCCCGCCCGTGTGACCTCGATCCGCTCGGGGGCCAGGCCCGTGGACTCCGTCAGGCGCCCCAGCGACGCCTCGTCCAGCGCACCGTCCTCGGTGGTCAGGTGCCCGCCCGGCAGGAACCAGGGGCCCTGTTCCCCCTCCCGGACCATCAGCACCCGCCAACACGGGTCGAGCACGACGGCCCCGGCGGTCACGTGTCCCACGCGGAACTCCTTGGGAGAGGACAGCTCGTGCCCGCCGTCCAGGGCCCGCACCAGGGGGCCGGCCGCGTCGACTTCCTTGGGGAAGCGCTCCAGATAGCCGTCCAGCACGGCGCGGATGTGCGTGTTGGGGATGCTCAATGTGGCTCCTGTCGATCCGGACACGTGGCGCACCCAGGATCGCGGCTCGGCACCGGCCCTGAACAGTTCCCACGCTGACCGGCCCCGAGGTGGTACCCGAACCCCCGCTAGGCGGCGGCGCGGCTCGTCATCCGGTCGTCCACGACACGGATCACCGTGATCACCGCGATCGCCACCCCCGCCACCGCCAGCCCGGTCAGGACCTTGGTCGGATCGCTCACGTCGAGGTCGAAGAACCAGCGGCCCCACGGTGTCACCATGGCCAGGGTCAGCAGACCCACCATGGTGCCGACCAGCGCCACCTTCCACCACACGTACGGCTTGGCCACCAACAGCAGCACCCACAGCGTGGTCGCGCACAGGGTGATGACCACCGCCGTGCGGTCCGCCGGGTCCGGGACCGTGCGCCCACCGAGCACCAGCAGGTAGGTCGTCACCGCGGCCAGCCCCGCCACCAGCCCCGAGGGGATCGCCAGCCGCAACGTGCGCAGGACGAACCCCGGCCGGGCGATGTCGGTGTTGGGCGCCAGGGCCAGGAAGAACGAGGGGATGCCGAAGGTGACCGCGTTGATCAGCGTGGCGTGTCGAGGGAAGAACGGGTAGGCCACCGCCAACAGGCCCACGATGATCGCCAGCGTCATCGTGTACACGGTCTTGGTCAGGAACAGGCTGGCCACTCGCTCGATGTTGCCGATCACCCGGCGGCCCTCGGCCACCACTCTGGGCAGGACGGCGAAGCGGTTGTCCAACAGGACCAGCTGGGCGACCGAACGCGAGGCGGGGCTGCCCGAACCCATCGCCACGCCGATGTCGGCCTCCTTCAGGGCCAGCACGTCGTTGACGCCGTCACCGGTCATCGCCACCGTGTGCCCGCGGTCGCGCAGGCCGCGGACCATGTCGCGCTTGCGTTCGGGGGTGACCCGGCCGAACGCCGAGCGGCGCTCCACCTCCCGCGCCATCCGCTCCGGCTCCTCGGGCAGGTCCCGGGCGTCCATGGGACGGTCGGCCCCGGGCAGCCCCAGCTCGCGGCCGACCGCGCCCACGGAGGCGGCGTGGTCGCCGGAGACGATCTTGACGTCCACGCCCTGGTCGGCGAAGTAGTCCAGGGTCGGCCGGGCGTCCTCGCGCACCCGCTGGTCCAGCACCACCAGCGACACCGGCTCCACCGTCCCCGGAGCGAACTCGTCGTCCACCCGGACCGAGGCCCGCGCCAGCAGCAGGACCCGCAGCCCCTGGGCACCCAGACGGGCCGCCTCCGCGGCGGCGGGTGAGTCCGGTTCGGCCAGGACGTCGGCGGCACCGAGCACCCAGTGCCCCTCACCCGACGGAGTCAGCAGGCTCGCCCCGCTCCACTTGCGAGCGGAGGAGAAGGGGGCCAGCGCGGTCACGGTCCAGTCCGGGGCCTCCCGCCCGCCGGCCGCGCACCCCTCGGCGATCGCGGCCATGCTCGGGTTCGGGTCCGGGTCGCTCGCGGCCAGCGCGGCCAGCACCAGGGTGGGGGACTCCGACGAACCGCCCAGATCACGGATCTCCGCGAGCTTCATGCCGACCTCGGTCAGCGTGCCGGTCTTGTCCGTGCACACCACGTCCACCCGAGCCAGGCCCTCGATCGCGGGCAGCTCCTGCACCAGGCAACGGTGGCGACCCAGCCGGATCACCCCCACCGCGAAGGCGATGCTCGTGAGCAGGATGAGGCCCTCGGGGATCATCGACACCAACGCCGCCACCATGCCGCGCAGGGCGTCGGCCAGCGGCCCCGGGACACCCCCGGAATCCGCCTGGTCCAACGCGACCTGACCGTTCATGAACAGCTGGCTGTAGACCAGCAGGGCGCCGATCGGGAAAAGGGCGTAGGTGATCCAGGTGAGGATCGTGTTGATCCCCGACCTCAGCTCCGACCGCACCAGCGAGAACCGGCTCGCCTCCTCGGCCAGCCGTGCCGCGTACGCGTGCCGTCCCACCTTCGTCGCCCGGAAGCGCCCGGCCCCGGCCACCACGAAGCTGCCCGACATCACCGTGTCACCGGGCTGCTTGAGCACCGGGTCGGCCTCTCCGGTGAGCAGCGACTCGTCGACCTCCAGGCCCCCGGCCCAGGTCACGACGCCGTCCACCACCACCTGGTCGCCGACTCCGACCTCCAGGACCTCGTCCAGGACGATCTCCTGGGTGGCCACCCGCACCGTGGCGCCGTCGCGCACCACCCGGGGGCGCGCGGCGTTGACGATCGCGAGCTTGTCCAGGGTGCGCTTGGCACGCAGCTCCTGGACGATGCCGATCAGCGTGTTGATCACGATGACCAGTGCGAAGAGGCCGTCCTGCACGGGCCCGATCACCGCGATGACCGAGAACAGGACGGCGATCATCGCATTGATGCGGGTGAAGACGTTCCCTCGGATGATCTGTCCGACACTGCGGCTCGCCCGGACGGGGACGTCGTTGGTCCGCCCGCCCGCGACGCGCTCGGCGACGTCCTCACTGGACAACCCCTTCTCCGGGGGCGGACCCAGGAGGACGGACCGGCCCGACACGGGCTCGGCCGGGAGCGGACCCAGTGGGGACCGGTCGGTTTCTTCGGGCACGGAGGGCTCCTGGTTGGCGAAGGAGGGCGAAGGGGGACCGGAACGGCGAAACCCCCGCTCAAACGGCCCCGGCGTCAACGCACACAAGACTAGGGAGCCCCCAGAGTAGAAGAGCACACCCCGGCCGCGCCGTAGTGCCCGGCCGACTCCTCGCCCTGGGGCCAGCACCACCCTGACCAGGGATCGTGTCCCCAGGGGGCGCGCACGGGGCTTCGCGTCGTAGAGTCCTTGGCAAGGGACCCGAACGCGTGGGAGACAACGAGATGTGCACGGTGATCGTCGGTTTCGATCCGGACGCCAGGACACCGCTGGTCGTCGCCGCACTGAGGGACGAGATGCGCTCACGCCCGTGGTCCTGGCCCGCGCCGCACTGGCCCCAGCGCCCCCACCTCGTCGGCGGTCGGGACCAGCTCGCCGGAGGAACCTGGCTGGCCGTGGATCCCCACAAGCGACGGATGGCCGCCCTGCTCAACGGCTGGCCGTGGGACGGGACGATGCCGTGGGAGGGCACCTACCCCGCGAGCAGGGGTGACCTGCCGCTCAGGGCCCTGTCCACCCAGCGCGATCCCCTCGCTGGCGAGGACCCCACCCGCTACGCGCCCTTCCACCTGCTCGACGCCGACGCGCACAGCGCGACCCTGTACAGCTGGGACGGGCGGTGTATGGACATCCGCTCCCTTCCCCGAGGCGTGACCACTCTGGTCAACACGGGCCTGGACCCCGCAGATCCCCGCGCCGCCCGGCACACCCCGGAGTTCGCCCGCACCCGTCCCGACCCGGACCTGCCCGAGGCGACCACCCCGGAGGAGATCTGGGGCGAGTGGCCCGCGCTCATCGCCAAGGCGGCCCACGAGCGGCCCCGGTCGGCGGGCACCACTCCCGGAGGGGACCCCACGGGCCTGATCGCCCACGCGGACCTGGGTGACGGCCAGGTGTGGGCCACCGGCTCCGTCACCCTGGTCGCCCTGGACCGCGACACGGTGCGCTACGCCTTCACCGACACCCCCGCCGCCCCCGAACCGTGGAAGATGATCGACGTCCCGGAGTGAGCGGGGGACCCCGTGGTGCGGGTGTCCCGGGCCGACACGAAAGTCGTACGACCCCGCCCAGGGGGGCGGGGCCGCACGCGTGGAGCCGGGTGTCAGGCCATCAGGAACGCCAGCAGCGCGAGGAGCGTCACCGAGGTGAAGGCGGTCAGTGCGACGAGGGCGTCGCCGCGGAAGCGCTCGGCGTCGCCGGAGGTGAGGGGGCCGGGATCGGTCTGGTTCACGGTCCCCTCCTGGCGTGCCCTCGGCCGGGTCTCCGAAGAACCTAGTCCAGGGAGTACACGCGGACGTAGTCCACGCGCATCTCCTGGGGGAGCTGGGTCGTTCCGTCCGGGTAACCGGGCCAGTCGCCGCCCACGGCCACGTTGAGGATCATGAAGAACGGCTGGTCGAACACCCACGGGTTCCCCCCGGTGTCCGCCGCTGTGTAGGTCTGGTAGGCGACGCCGTTCACCGACCACGTGATCGAGCCCGGCCGCCAGTCCACGGCGAACGTGTGGAAGGTGTCGGCGAACGACCACCCCTGCGGGTGCATGTAGGAGCCGGTCAGCGGGTTGCCGCCGAAGTAGCCGGGCCCGTGCAGGCTGCCGTGCACCAGGTGCGGTTCGCGGCCGATGTTCTCCATGATGTCGATCTCGCCCGAGTCCGGCCACGGTGTGTTCGGGAAGTTCGAGCCCAGCATCCAGAAGGCGGGCCAGATGCCCTGGCCGCGCGGGATCTGGATGCGCGCCTCGACCCGGCCGTACTGGGGCTGGACCTTGTTCTGGGTGGTCAGGCGGGCGGACGCGTAACCGCCGTGGGCCTCCTGGCGGGCCGTGATCACGAGGTGGCCGTTACCGTCGAGGGCGGAGTTGGCACGGCTGTCGGTGTAGTTCTGGAGCTCGTTGTTGCCCCAGCCGTGGTCACCTGTCTCGTGGTTCCAGTTCGCGGGGTTGGGGGCGCTTCCGGCGGCGCCGTTGAACTCGTCGGACCACACGAGCGTGGCCCGCATGTCGGACTCCGTGGTGGACGCTGAGGCGGTGGTGGGGGAGAGCAGGGCCGCGGCGGTGATGACCGCCATGAACAGGGCGCGGTGCATGGGCTACTCCGGGGGGAAGCCCCACAGGGGCGGTGGAGTACCGGGTCCGACACGCGTGTCGCGACCCAGTGTGGTCACCTTGTGACCATTGGTGTTGAAAAGTTACTGTACGTTTAGTGGTTCGGAAGCACAAGACCGGGTTCTCGGGGTTTTCCCAGAAGTTTTTCGAAAGCGCGTCATAGGCGCCGTGGTGGATCGTCTCCTCCAGGAAAGACGTTCGACGATCCACCGAGGAACCCACATGCTGAGCGCCCACGCCATCCCCTCGCCCCTGTTCGACCCCGCTGACCTGGTGGGGCAGTGGGTCCGGGTGAAGGAGGACGGCACCGTCGGGCTGCTGACCTCCGCCGACCACGCCGGCTGGTCGCTGCGTACGCCGACCGGCGTCCTCTCCGGCCGCGGGCGTCTGGCCGCCGAGCCGGTGACCCGCCGGGCCGAGGCCGGACCGGTCCGCCGCCGCCTGCGCGCGGTCATGGACGACCCCGCCTTCCCGGGCGTCGCTGACCTGGACCTTCTCGACCTCCAGCTGGCCGCCCACCCGTGATGGCCGGTGCGTCGTGCGCCCTCGGTCAGCCGTCGTCTGTCTAGGGTGGAGGAGCGAGGTCGAGGGCACACCGCGGCGTGAGCCATGACCTAAGGAATGCGTAAACCCCCTGCGTGATCGCGGCGTCTCTCTGAGAGACGGCGCATTCGCCGTCGGACACGCGTGGAACGCACGCGTACACGGCAGGGGGCACCACCATGGGCCGAAGCGGCAACCTCATCGAATCCGGAGCGTACTGGCTGCTCTACATCGTCTCCTTCAGTGGCGCCCTCCTGCACTGGCGTCTGGGCAACGAACTCCTCGCGACCCTGTGCGGAGGGACCGCCCTCCTCAGCGTCCTGCTCATCGGACGGGTCAGGATCTTCGCCGCGCCACAGGAGCGGTGACCGGTATTCCCGCCCCACCTGGGGAAATCATCACCTCCCACCCCACCCGCTATCTGTGCGTTTGTCGCGTGCACGTGCGGATAGGCTTCCCGGTATGCGTTCATGGTCTGCGCCTGACATCGTCCCCCTGCCGGGTTCCGGCGGCCCTCTCCGTATCCACGACACCGCCACCGGACGGATAAGGACGACCACGCCGGGCTCCACCGCGGGTATGTACGCCTGCGGCATCACCCCCTACGACGCCGCCCACCTGGGGCACGCCTTCACCTACCTGACCTTCGACCTGGTCAACCGCGTGTGGCGGGACGCCGGGCACGACGTCAACTACGTCCAGAACACCACCGACATCGACGACCCCCTGCTGGAGCGGGCCGAGGCGACCGGCGTCGACTGGCGCGACCTCGCCCACCGGGAAATCGACGTCTTCCGTGAGGACATGGCGGCCCTGTCGATCCTCCCGCCCACGTCGTACGTGGGCGTCGTGGAGTCCGTCGACCTCATCAGCGAGCTCGCCGTCCGCATCCGCGAGACCGGCGCCGCGTACGAGGTGGACGGCGACCTCTACTTCTCCGTCGAGGCGGCGTCGAAGTTCGGCGAGATCAGCAACCTCAGCCGCGAGGAGATGCTCGACCTCTTCGGCCAGCGTGGCGGTGACCCGACGCGCGCGGACAAGAAGGACCCCCTCGACTGGCTGCTGTGGCGCGCCGAGCGCCCCGGCGAACCCGCGTGGGACAGCCCTCTCGGGCGCGGCCGTCCCGGCTGGCACATCGAGTGCAGCGCCATCGCCCTGGACCGGCTCGGCCCCTCGTTCGACATCAACGGCGGCGGCAGCGACCTCATCTTCCCGCACCACGAGATGGGCGCGGCCGAGACCCGTTGTGCCACCGGTCAGCCCAACGCCCACAACCACCTGCACGTGGGCATGGTCGGTCTGAACGGCGAGAAGATGTCGAAGTCGCTGGGCAACCTGGTCTTCGTGTCCAAGCTGCGCCAGGAGGGTGTGGACCCGGCCGTCATCCGGCTGGCCATGCTCGACCACCACTACCGCGCCCCGTGGGAGTGGACCGACGCCGAGCTGCCCGCCGCGACCGAGCGCGCCGGGCGCTGGCGTGCGGCGGTGGCCCTCGGCGCGGGTCCGGACGCGGCCCCCGTGCTGGCCGCTGTGCGTGCCGCGCTCGCCGAGGACCTGGACTCCCCGTCGGCGCTCGCGGCCGTGGACGCCTGGGCGACCACCGCGCTGACCCAGGGCGGCACCGACACCTCCGCCCCCGGTCTGGTGCGCACCACCGTGGACACCCTGCTCGGCGTCGTGCTCTAGGCGACCGCCGCCCACGGTATCCTCACACCTCCGTGCCCGTTCCCGTCCGGTTCGTCAGGGACGGGCACGGAGCCTCTTTCTCAGCCCCTGGGCCGCGGCACCCCCGGCCCCGTGGGGGCGGTGAAGTCGGGGAACCGGACCGTCTCCGCGTCCGGGAGCAGCCGCACCACCGGGACGCCGTTGACGGGGTCGGACCCGATCCGCTCGTAGGCCTCGGAACCCTCCACGTCGTGACCGAGACCGCGCATCAGTTCGGCGGCCGCGACCGGGTGCTGTTGCGCGTAGTGGGCGAGCACCCGCCCCGACTCCCCCGGGGGGAGCGGTTCGGCGACACCCCTGCGGCGCTGGTTGCCGACCTGGAACAGGACCCGCGGTTCCGCCCGGATGTTGCGGAACCACTGGGACCGGTCCCCGTAGCCTGAGGCCACCAGCATCGCCCCGGTGGCGTCGTTGCGGCCCACCACCTCGAGGACCGCCTGGCGTGCCCGGCCGGTGGTGCGCCCCCGGTGCGTGAGCAGGACGAAGCGCTCGCCCAGGAGCGCGCCCAGGCCCAGCCGGTAGATCCAGATCGGGGCGCGGTACAGCGCGCGCCCGAGTGGGTCGCGCGGGGGTTGGGTGAACGTCATGGCGGCCTCCTGACCTGGGGTTCCAGCGCCCGAGTGTAGTGATCCGCCCGGCACCGGGGCTGGGACGCCACGCCAACGGTCGGTGCCCGCTGCCAGGATGCGGCCATGGACACCAGAGCTGACACCCTCCGCTCGACCGACTGGTCGAGGACCTTCCACGCCCACGGTCAGGCCACCGACGCACCGGAGGTCCTCGCTGGTCTGCTCTCCGCAAAGGGGGAAGAGCGGGCGGAGGCGCTGGCCTATCTGAACGGTGTGATCCTGCACCAGGGGACCGTCTACCCGGCGACCCCGCCCGCGGCCCTGTTCGTCGCCGGCCTCCTGGCGGACCCCGTGGGAGACCTCCCGGTGTCGGATCCGCTGGGTGGGGCCGCCGGTGCTCCCTCCGACCCGCTCCGTCCGCACTTGCTCGGGTTCCTCGCCGACGTGGCCCGCGCGGTCACGGAGGTGTCCGCCGGGCGGTCGCTCGCCCACATGATCGAACTCGCGGACCCGGGGGAGCAGCGGGACGAACTCGACGCGCTCCTGACCCGGATGGCCCGAGGCGACACGGAGGGGGACGAGGGTCTGTGGGAGGACCCGCTCCTGGACACCGTGTTCCACGCCGCCCTCCGGGACCTGCACCTGGCCGCGCCCGCGCTGCTCGGAGCGGTGCGGCCGCTGCTCACGCACGCGGACGGCCGGGTGCGTCAACAGGCGGTGACGGCCAGCGGCGCGCTGAGCCGTCTGGGGGAGGGGCCGGAGGTGGACCTGTCCGGCGCCGCCGACCTCGCCGAGAACCGGGACCAGGGGGCGGCGATCGTCCTCGCCCTGGTGGAGGGCGGCCGGGACACCTCCGCCTTCCTCACCCACCCCGACCAGGCCATTCGAGCCTGCGCCGCGCTCTCGGAGCACCTGGAGGATGATCCCGTCGCCCTCGGAGAGCTCCGGACGGCGCTGGCCGATCCGAGCGCCGCCGACTCCTGGTTCCAGGACCGCCCCGGCTTCTTCCCCGGCCACGTACGGTCCTCCCTGGTCGACGCCCTGGTGGCCCGCTCCGGCCCCGGGGACGCGGCCGACCTCCTCCCGGTCTTTCGGGCCCTGGCGGGTGTGGCCAGCGTGTTCACCTCCGAGTCCGACCTGGCCGGTCTGCTCCGCCTGGCCATGGGTGTCACGGAGGAGACGACCGTGCCCGGCGTCGTGAGCCCCACCGACCTCCAACGCGCCTACCTCCGGGCGGTGGCCGACAACGACCGCCTCTGGAGTACCGGCGTCGCCAGCCTCTCCCCCGTCCTCCACGGACTCGGCCTTCCCTCGGACCGCGAGGCGTTGGCCGCGCTCGCCGCGAACCCCTGACCGCCCGTCCGGGAGGGCCCGCGTCGCACCCGTCGGGACGTCCGTCTGCTGGGGGTGGGAGAGGGGGCGGAGAGGTGCATGGTGCGCTTGTCCGACAACATCCGTTTCGGTGGAGATCGTGGTGACCACCTGTGGCCACGACATCGCCGAATCGACACCACCGTCGGGCGGGCCGTGATGGGATGGCGGCCATGACCACGACCACGACCAGTACCCCCACCCGGCCCAGCGCGGCGGCGGAACTCATCGCCGACTTCGTCTCGACCGGCGGCAGCCTCACCGATCGCGCCGACCTGGCCCGCTTCCTGAGGGAGCACCGACTCGTCACCGAGGGCGCCATCCCCATCACCCTCGCCGACCTGGACGAGGCCATCACGCTGCGCGACGGGATCCGTGCCCTGCTCGACCGGGGGACCGCCCCCGACCCCGAGACCCTGGGACGCGCCCAGAAGGTCCTGGACGGGCTGCGCGTCACCGTGCGGTTGGAGCCCGCAGAACAGGCCGAGTCCCCGCTGGCGCCCGCCGTCGTCGACGAGGTCCGTCGCGGACTGGCCCGGATCGCCGGGGCGTGGGCCGCCGTCCTCGCCACGGGGGAGTGGCGCCGCCTGCGCCTGTGAACCCCGACCGCCCCGGCCACGCCCGGCCGGGGCGGTCCCCGGCTCAGCTGAACAGCGCGGCCAGCGGCCCCCTCCGAGGACGCCGCTCCCGACGCTGCTCCAGGAAGGCCTCCCACTGCGCGGTCACGTCCTCCAACCCGTAGTCGGAGGCCGAAGCCAGCGCCTGGGCGCCCATGCGGTGGCGTTCCTCCCGGTCCGCCACCAGGCGGTTGAGCGCCGCCCCCAGTGCCTCGGTGTCCTGGGGCGGCACCAGGAGGCCGTTACGGCCGTGGTCGATGATCTCCCTGGGGCCGTGGGGGCAGTCGAAGCTCACCGCGGGGACCCCCACGGAGAACGCCTCGATGATGGTCATCCCGAACCCCTCCACCCGCGAGCTCACCGCCAGCATCGAGGCCTTGGACAGCTCGCCGAGCATGTCGGTGGTCCGGCCCATGATGCCGACGTTGTTCTCCAGGCCGAGCCGCCGCACCGTCTCACGCAGCTCCTCGTCCCGGTCGCCGCCGCCGTGGATGTGCAGCCGCCACTCAGGATGCTCCGCCGCCACGTGGGCGAACGCCTCGACCAGCAGCGGGTACTGCTTGACCGGGGAGAACCGTCCGGCGGCCGCGATGATCGGCTCGTCCAGGGTGGCCCGGGGCGGCTCGCCCGGCTCCAGTGCGTTGGGCAGCGCGGTCAGCCATTCCTCGGGCGAGCCGAGCAGCTCCGCGTAGGCGGCGCGGTCGGTCTCGGTGAGCACGCTCAGCCCGCCGAGCTTCGGGTACACCTTGGTGATGGCCGTGCGCACCTTGGCGTTGTGCTCGCCCAGGTTGAGGTGCTCCTGTCCGATGGTCAGGACACGCGCCGGAGCCCACTCCGCCAGGAGCAGGTTGATCCCGGGGCGGGTCCCGATCACCACGTCCGCCTTGGTGGTGCGCAGGTAGCGCCGCAGCCCGGTGACCGCCTCCGGGGTGTAGTTCTTGTTCCGGCGCCGCTCGGGTTCGGGCACGATCCGCTCGGCCTGCTGGTGCCAGTGGTCCATGACCCGTTTTCTGGGAAGTCTGATCCGCGACTCGTCCGTGTCGTCGCTCAGTGGAACCAGGCGCACGTTCTCGTCGGGCGTGAAGAACGGTCTCCGGCGTTTGCGGACCAGGCTCACGATCTCGACCTCATGGTGTGCCGACAACCCCCGTGCCAGGTTGTGCACGGTCCGGACCGTTCCACCCATGGCGTAGCCGTTGGCGATGACGAAGGCGATCCTCACAAGTAGCCCCAGACCCCACCCCGCGCGGTCGGGACGGGCACTTGTCCCAGGCCTCGGAGGACGGCGACCCCACCCGGTCCCGGAGAGCGCGTACCCCCGTAACACGCACTCCGGGCCACTGGCCCAGTTCCCCCGATCCGCGAGCCATCATTCGCAAGATAGCTATATCGGCATAAAGGCGCGGTAACAGAAAAGCTGGACTTCCAGACGGTTCGGGGTCCCCGGAGTCAGCTGTCGTCGCGACGGCGCAGGTAGCGCTCGAACTCCTGGGCGATGGCGTCACCGGTGGCCTCGGGGAGATCCACCGTGTCCTTGGCCTCCTCCAGCCCGCGAACGTAGGAGGCGATGTCCTCGTCCTCGGCGGTGAGGTCGTTGACGCTCGCCTCCCAGGACACGGACTCCTCGGGCAGGTCGCCCAGGGGGACCTCGGTCTCCGCGAAGTCCTGGACCCAGCCCAGGAGGGCCAGTGTCGCCTTCGGGCAGGGAGGCTGCGCCACGTAGTGCGGGATGGCCGCCCACAGCGACACCGTCTCCACGCCGACGGCACTGAACGTCTCGTGCACGGCGCCGACGATTCCGGTCGGCCCGGAGTAGGTGGCGGCCTCCAGGCCGTAGCGGGTGCCCAGCTCCGGCGGCGAGCACATCCCCGTCACCGGGATGGGGCGGGTGTGCGGTGCGTCGGCGAGCAGCGAGCCCAGGATCACGGCGCGCCGGACCCCCAGCTCACGCGCGATGGCCAGCAGGTCAGCCGTGTAGGAGCGCCAGCGCATGTTCGGTTCGGGCCCGCTGACCAGAACGACGTCGCGGCGCGCACCCGGGGGGCGCACCACCCGCACACGGGTGGTGGGCCACTCCATCTCGGTCAGCGTGCCCTCGGTCACCGTCATCCTCGGCCGGGTGACCTGGAAGTCGTAGTAGTCGTCCGGGGCCAGGGCGCACAGCTCCGGGGCGTCCCACTGTTCGGACAGGTGCGACACGGCGAGGCTCGCGGCCTCCCCGGCGTCGTTCCATCCCTCGAACGCCGCCACCATGACAGGCTCGACGAGCTCGCGGTCGAGCTGGATCATGGACGGCCCCTTCCTGGACGCGGACCACACCACCCTATGGGGTGCCGAGGTGAGCGAGAAACCGTTGTCCGGGGACGGTGAACGCTGGCCCCACGCGCAACTTTGGGACGCCTGTCTCACGTGGCGAAACGCCGATGAGGTAGCCTCGCGACCAGCGACTGACCGGGACACCGCCGTCCCCAGACGCCGACCCCGCCCCGCCTCGCGCCGCGGGTCCGCCCAGAGCCGCAGGTCCCCGTGCCAAGCATCACCGGGATCGAGCTGGGCTCCCGCGGGGCCCCGAGACTAGAGTTGCTGAACATGAGAGATCGACGGACGTTCCGTGAAGCACTGTCCCAGCGAGTAATCGTCGCGGACGGGGCGATGGGCACCATGTTGCAGGCGCACGATCTCGACCTCGACCAGTTCGAGGGCCACGAGGGCCTCAACGACATCCTCAACCTGACCCGGCCCGACATCGTCCGGGACACCCACGCCGCCTTCTTCGAGGCCGGTTCCGACTGTGTGGAGACCAACACCTTCTCCGCCAACTACGGCGGCCTCTACGAGTACGGCATCGAGGACCGCACCTACGAGATCGCCGAGGCCGGGGCGCGCATCGCCCGCGAGACCGCCGACGCCCACTCCACGCCCGACCAGCCCCGTTACGTCCTGGGCTCGGTCGGTCCCGGAACCCGGCTGCCCACCCTGGGCCACGCCCCCTACTCGTTCCTGCGCGACTACTACGAGCGGGCCGCGCACGGACTCATCGACGGCGGCTCCGACGCCATCCTCATCGAGACCTGCCAGGACCTGCTCCAGGTCAAGGCCGCCGTGGTCGGCGCCAGGCGGGCCCGCGCGTCCCTGGGCCGGGACGTGCCGATCATCGCCCAGGTCAGCATCGAGACCAACGGCACCATGCTCATGGGATCGGAGATCGGCGCCGCCCTCACCGCCCTGGCCCCGCTGGACATCGACGTCATCGGCCTGAACTGCTCCACGGGGCCCGCCGAGATGAGCGAGCACCTGCGCTACCTGTCGCACCACTCGCCCATCCCCATCTCCGTGATGCCCAACGCGGGCCTGCCCGAGCTGGGTCCCAACGGGGCGGTCTACAACCTCACCCCGGCGGAACTGGCTGACGCCCACGACACCTTCACCGCGGAGTTCGGGCTCAGCCTGGTCGGCGGCTGCTGCGGGACCACCCCCGAGCACCTGCGCCAGGTCGTCGAACGGGTCCAGGGCCGGGGTCGGAAGACCCGCAGGCCGCTGGTCGAGGCGGCCGCGTCCTCCCTGTACCAGAGCGTTCCCTTCCGCCAGGACTCCAGTTACCTGGCGGTCGGCGAGCGGACCAACGCCAACGGCTCCAAGAAGTTCCGCGAGGCCATGCTGGCCGAGGACTGGGACGCCTGCGTGGAGATCGCCCGCGACCAGATCCGCGACGGCGCCCACGTGCTGGACCTCAACATCGACTACGTGGGCCGTGACGGCGTGCGCGACATGCGCGAGCTCGCCTCGCGCCTGGCCACCGCCTCCACCCTGCCGCTCATGCTCGACTCCACCGAGCCCGACGTCCTGGAGGCCGGGCTGGAGGCCCTGGGCGGGCGCGCGGTGGTCAACTCGGTCAACTACGAGGACGGCGACGGCCCCGACTCCCGCTTCACCCGCATCATGCGGCTGGTCCAGGAGCACGGCGCGGCCGTGGTCGGCCTGTGCATCGACGAGGAGGGCCAGGCCCGCACCGCCGAATGGAAGGTCCGGGTGGCCAGCCGCCTGATCGACGAGATCACCGGCGACTGGGGCCTGAACACCGGCGACATCGTCATCGACTGCCTCACCTTCCCCATCACCACCGGGCAGGAGGAGACGCGGCGCGACGGCATCGAGACCCTGAACGCCATCCGCGAGCTCAAGGCCCGCTACCCGGAGGTGCAGACCACCCTGGGTCTGTCCAACCTGTCCTTCGGCGTCAACCCGGCCGCACGGATCGTGCTCAACTCGGTGTTCCTGCACGAGGCCGTCCAGGCGGGCCTGGACTCCGCGATCGTGCACGCCTCCAAGATCGTGCCGATCAACCAGATCCCCGAGGACCAGCGCAAGGTGGCGCTCGACCTCGTCTTCGACCGGCGCGAGGGCGACTACGACCCCCTGTCGGAGTTCATCGACATGTTCCAGGGCGTCGACGCCAAGGCGATGAAGGCCTCCCGCGCCGAGGAACTGGCCGCCCTCCCGCTGTGGGAGCGCCTGGAGCGCCGGATCATCGACGGTGAGCTCACCGGGATCGAGGCCGACCTCGACGAGGCGCTCGCCGAGCGCCCCGCCCTGGCCATCGTCAACGACACCCTCCTGGAGGGCATGAAGACCGTCGGCGAGCTGTTCGGCTCCGGCCAGATGCAGCTGCCCTTCGTCCTCAAGTCCGCGGAGGTCATGAAGAACGCGGTCGCCTACCTCGAACCGCACATGGAGAAGAGCGACGACGACGGCAAGGGCCGCATCGTGCTCGCCACCGTCAAGGGCGACGTCCACGACATCGGCAAGAACCTCGTGGACATCATCCTCTCCAACAACGGCTACGAGGTGGTCAACCTCGGTATCAAGCAGCCGGTGTCGGCGATCCTGGAGGCTGCCGAGGAGAAGCGGGCCGACGTGATCGGCATGTCCGGACTCCTGGTCAAGTCCACCGTGATCATGAAGGAGAACCTGGAGGAGATGAACTCCCGGGGCATCTCCGAGCGCTTCCCGGTGCTCCTGGGCGGCGCCGCGCTCACCCGCTCCTACGTGGAGCAGGACCTGGCCGACATGTTCGGCGGCGAGGTGCGCTACGCCAAGGACGCCTTCGAGGGCCTGCGCCTGATGGACACCTTCATGGCGGTCAAGCGCGGCGAGGAGGGCGCCAAGCTCCCCGAACTGCGCCAGCGCCGGGTCCGACGCGGGGCCACCCTCAAGGTCACCGAACCCGAGGAGATGCCCGCCCGCAGCGACGTGTCCACCACCAACCGGGTGCCCACCCCGCCGTTCTGGGGAGACCGGATCAGCAAGGGCATCCCGCTGGCCGACTACGCCGCCTTCCTCGACGAGCGCGCCACGTTCATGGGGCAGTGGGGACTCAAGGCGTCCCGTGGCGGCAACGGCCCCAGCTACGAGGAGCTGGTGGAGACCGAGGGCCGTCCGCGCATGCGGATGTGGCTGGACCGCATCCAGACCGAGGGCCTGCTGGAGGCGGCGGTCGTGCACGGCCACTTCCCCTGCTACAGCGAGGGCGACGACCTGGTCGTGCTGGACGAGGACGGGTCCACCGAACGCACCCGCTTCACGTTCCCGCGCCAGCGCCGGGACCGGCACCTGTGCCTGTCCGACTTCTTCCGGCCCAAGGAGTCCGGTGAGCTGGACGTGGTCTCCTTCCAGGTGGTGACGGTGGGCGCCGCGATCAGCCGGGCCACCGCGGAGCTCTTCGAGAAGAACGCCTACCGCGACTACCTGGAGCTGCACGGGCTGTCGGTGCAGCTCACCGAGGCCCTGGCCGAGTACTGGCACACCCGGGTCCGTGCCGAGCTGGGCTTCGCGGGGGAGGACCCCGCCGAGCTGGACGCGTTCTTCAAGCTTGGCTACCGGGGCGCCCGCTTCTCGCTGGGGTACGGCGCCTGCCCGGACCTGGAGGACCGGGCCAAGATCGTGCGGCTGCTGGCACCCGAGCGGGTGGGGGTGTCGTTGTCCGAGGAGTTCCAGCTCGTTCCCGAACAGGCCACCGACGCGATCGTCATCCACCACCCAGAGGCGACATACTTCAACGTCTGACCAGCCGAGGCGTGGGCCCCGCCGGTGTCCGACACCGGCGGGGCCCTCCCCATGGGGGTCAGCACCACCGGCCACCACGCCACGAGTCGAGATGAGCGAATTGAGCACAGTGAGTTCCGAACTGACCGAGACCGACGCCCCGGTGGAACGCCGTCTCCAGGCCGTCCTGCTGGACATGGACGGCACCCTCATCGAGAGCGAGCACCTGTGGGGTGAGGCGGAGGCCGAGCTGGTCGCCGAACTGGGCGGCGAGTGGACCGAGGTCGACCACGAGGCCAACGTGGGCAACGCCGCCGAACCGGTGGGCCGCTACATCATCGAGCTGACCGGGGCGGACCACCTCACGCCCCGCCAGGTGGCGGACATGCTCTACGACCGCTTCCGCACCAAGTTGGAGGGCGGGGCCGATCTGCGACCCGGCGCCAAGGAACTGGTGACGATGCTCGCCGACGCCGGTGTCCCGGCGGTCCTGGTCACCTCCACCGAGCGCACCCTGATCGAGACGGCCATCGGCGGTATCGGCCTGGAGAGCTTCGTGGACTCGGTCGCGGGGGACGAGGTGGACGCCAACAAGCCCCACCCCGACCCGTACCTGAGGGCCGCCCGCCGCCTGGGCGTGGACCCGAGGCGCTGTGTGGCCGTGGAGGACTCGGTCGTGGGGGTGACCTCGGCCGCCGACGCCGGGTGCGTCACCGTCGCGATCCCCAACCACGTGGAGATCGCGCCTCGTGAGGGCGTGGTCTTCAGGGACAGCCTGGTCGGGGTCGACCTGGCGTGGCTGGAGTCGTTGGTCTCCGAAGCCTGAGCCCGGGGCAGGCCCGCGGACCCCCGTCCTCCCCGTGGCGCCCGCCGCCTCGCGGGCGCCCGATCCCTTGGTGACCCGCTCGGGGATGGGTAGCGTGGGGGAGAGGTGCCGGGCGGTACGGCCCCGACCGCCGTCCTCCGTACTCCGTCGGCGGACGCCCTAGGGGATCGGCCGGATGTGCGTTGGGACGCGGGATGGGAGACTGGTCGCATGCCTGAGACTTTGAGTGAGAACGTCGGTATGGGGCTGGGGGCGGCCCTGACGGCGGTCGGTTTCGTCATCTCCTACTTCGTGTGGCGGAGGAAGGGCGCGGCCTACGGCCTGCGCGGCGTCGCCTGGTCGCTGTTGCCCGTGATCGCGGGCCTCCTCCTGCTGATGGACGTGGTGTTGCAGTTCGTCCTCGGTGTGCTCGGCATCCTGCTGACCATGGCCTTCAAACTCCAGTCGTGGGTCGGCCTCGGGCTCGCCGTGCTGATGGTGGTCCTGTACGTGGTCTCGGGCTTCATGAAGTCCAAGGGCATCGGGGTCAAGCCCGGTGCGCGGCCCGAGGACAGGGCGCGGGCCAGGACCGAGGGCGGTGACGCCCCCGCGGCGGGTGCCGCGCCGCCTCCGGCGGGCCAGGTCGGTGCCCCGAAGCAGGCCAAGGCACCCGCGGCCGACGACGACTTCGATGACATCGAGGCGCTGCTGCGCAAGCGCGGCATCGAGTAGCCCACCCCCTTCTCCGACGACGAGGGCGGTCCCGCGAAGGCGGGGCCGCCCTCGTTTCTGTGTGCGGAGGAGGAGTGACGCGGGCTCCTGTGTCGCAGGACTCACTCCACGGTGGCCTGGTTCACTTTGGGGAATCCCGTGGATACTCACGGTTTCATAGCACTTGCCATAGAACCCCGGTATCGGCGAGGTTTGCGCTGTTTTGGTCGTATCGTTGGCGGGGCGTGGTTCTGGTCTTGTGCCTGCTCAGCCCTGGTCGTCCGATGAATGCGTGGTTTGCGGTCTTTAGTGGCCATATGGGTTGTTTGTTAGCGTTTGTTACGTTTTGGCTACACAGGCGGACTTTGGACGACGTGCACTCAAAGGGCGAGTAAATTGGTCGTTGTGTAACATCCCGGGCGGAAAGGTCCGTGTTGTGCCCAACCTCTCAACGGTTCGGCGCGTCACGTGCCAGTACCGACGAGACGGGCCATCCTCTCGCCCCGTCGGTCCAACGCCCACGCCAGCCAGAGTCGAGAACCGGCAGGCCCCACCGTGAGACCCCAAGGGTCACCCCCTGAGCGGCTCACGCGTGGGATCAGTCCCCTCGGCCAGAAGCGTATGAGTGGAGAGTGGTGGCCTGATGAGCGCGCCCTCGCATGCCCCTGAGACGACCGAACCGGTCGACTCGGAACCCGGCGCGTCGGCCTCGGGTCGCAGCGACGCCGACAATCGGTCCCTGAGGCAGATCGCCTGGCAACGACTGCGCCGTGACAAGGTCGCCATGGTCTCCGGCCTGGTCGTGGTCCTGCTCATCCTGGCCGCGATCTTCGCGCCCTTCCTGGTCAAGCTGTTCGGGCACCCGCCCACCCAGTTCCACCAGGACCTGATCGACCCGAGCCGTCGCGTCCCCTACCTCGACCCCGAGAACCCGGACGCGGGCATCGACCGCTGGGGCGGGATCAGCTCCGACCACCTGCTGGGCGTCGAGCCCACCACCGGTCGCGACCTCTTCAGCCGTATCCTCTACGGCGCCCAGATCTCCCTGCTGGTCGCCTTCCTGGCCACGCTCGTCTGCGTGGCCCTGGGCACCCTGCTCGGCATCATCGCCGGTTACATGGGTGGCTGGGTCGACACCGTCATCAGCCGTGCCATGGACATCTTCCTGGCCTTCCCACTGATGCTGTTCGCGATCGCCCTCGTCGGCGTCATCCCCGACGGCGTCTTCGGCCTGACCGGCAACGGGCTGAGAATCGGCGTCATCGTCTTCATCATCGGCTTCTTCAACTGGCCCTACATCGCCCGCATCGTCCGCGGACAGACCCTCGCCCTGCGCGAGCGCGAGTTCGTCGAGGCGGCCAAGAGCCTCGGCGCCAGCAACCGGCACATCCTCTTCAAGGAGATCCTGCCGAACCTGGTCACGCCGATCATCGTCTACTCCACGCTCCTGATCCCCACGAACATCCTGTTCGAGGCGGCTCTGAGCTTCCTCGGCGTCGGCATCAACCCGCCCACTCCGAGCTGGGGCAAGATGCTCTCCGAAGCGGTGCCCTTCTACCAGACGGCGCCCTACTTCATCATCTTCCCCGGACTGGCCATCTTCATCACCGTCCTGGCGTTCAACCTCTTCGGTGACGGCCTGCGCGACGCCTTCGATCCCCGGACCTCGGACTGACCCGACCCCGAGCGGGGAGGCCCGTCTCCCAATCCGCTCACAAGTCCGGTCAACCCATGTTCCGACCATCCCCATACCAGGTTCAGAGAGGTACTTCCTTGATGAAGCGCACCCTCGGATTCGTCGCGCTCGGCGCGGCGGCGTCCCTCTTCCTGTCCGCCTGCGGCGGCGCCGCCACCGGCGGCGGCTCCGACTCGGCCGACAGCTTCGACCTCGGCTCCACCGAGGTCGTCAACGCCTCGGACAAGGCCGGCGGCACGCTCAAGTACGCGCTCGCCGCGGACTTCGACTCCACCGACCCGGCCAACACGTACTACGCGTTCAACTGGAACTTCTCCCGTTACTACGCTCGTACGCTCCTCGCCTTCAACACCGAGCCGGGCGACAACGCCACCGACCTGATCCCCGACATGGCCGTGGATCTGCCGGAGCCCAACGACGACTTCACCGAGTGGACCGTCAAGATCCAGGAAGGCCTCAAGTACGAGGACGGCACTGCGATCACGGCCCAGGACATCAAGTACGGCATCGCCCGCGCCAACTTCAACGGCGGCGTGTTCACCGAGGGCCCGCAGTACTTCAAGGCCCACCTGGACCAGGACGACCACAACGTCTACGACAACGGTGACGACCCGCTCGCGGGCTTCGACTCCATCGAGACCCCGGACGACCACACCCTGGTCTTCCACCTCAAGGACTCGTTCTCCGAGTTCCCGAACGTGCTGACCCAGCCGCAGACCGCCCCGGTGCCGATCGAGGCCGACCGCGAGGCCCTGTACCAGGAGAACGTCCTCTCCTCCGGCCCGTACAAGTTCGACGGTCAGTACGAGCCCGGCGTCAAGCTGAACCTGGAGCGCAACGAGCACTGGGACTCCGACACCGACCCCGTCCGTCAGGCCCTGCCCGACCGCATCGAGGTCGAGATCGGCGTCTCCCAGGACGAGATCGACGAGCGCCTGCTCAGCGGCGAGATCGACGTGGACCTCGCCGGCACCGGCGTGGGCCCGGCGATGAACGCCCGCCTCCTGGACGACGAGAGCGCCCAGGGCAACCTGGACAACCCGTTCTCCGGCGCCCTGCGCTACGTGAACATCCACCTCCCGATCATCGAGGACGTGGCCTGCCGCCAGGCGATCATGTACGCCGCCGACCGCGACAGCATGTGGCGCGCCTGGGGCGGCGCGACCGGCGGCGACCTCGCTACCAGTCTGCTCCCCCCGGCCATCCCGGGCTCCAACACCGACTCGGACCTGTACCCGTCCGCCGACAACAAGGGTGACCTGGACAAGGCCCAGGAGAAGCTCGACGAGTGCGGCGAGTCCGACGGCTTCAAGACCAACATCGCGGTCCGCACCGAGCGCGAGAAGGACGTCCAGACCGCCGAGGCCCTCCAGCAGTCGCTGGCCCGCGTCGGCATCGACGTCGAGATCAAGTCGTTCCCGTCCGGGGACTTCTTCGGCCAGTACGCCGGTTCGCAGGACTACGTCCGTGAGAACAACATCGGCCTGAGCGTCTCGGGCTGGGGCCCGGACTGGCCGACCGGCTACGGCTTCGCCTCCAAGATCACGCACGGCGACGCGATCATGGCGACCGGAAACTTCAACACCTCCGAGCTCGACGACCCCGAGATCAACGGTCTCTGGGACGACGCCCTCAAGACCGAGGACCCGGACGAGCGCGCCGAGCTGTACACGCAGATCGACACCCTCGTCATGGAGAACGCCGCCATCCTGCCGGTGGTCTTCGACAAGACGCTGATCTACCGCTCGGACGAGCTCACCAACGCCTACTACCACCCCGCGTACATGATGTACGACTTCATGGCGCTGGGCGTCGACCGGGGCTAGGTCCCGAAATACCAGCCTGAACTAGTACGAGAAGGCAGGTGAAAGCGGCGGGGAGCCCGAGGCGATCCCCCGGGTGTCCCGCCGCCGACCGCGATGCTGAATTATGTTCTCCGCCGCCTTGGTGCGGGTCTCTTGCTTCTCGCCGTCGTCACGGCGGTGACCTTCTGGATCTTCTACGTCCTGCCCAGGTGGGCGGGCGTCACCCCGCACGGCATGGCGGCGATGTACGTGGGCAAGGCGCCCACCCCGGAGGCGCTCGACGCCACCGTGGAGCGCCTTGGCCTCGACCAGCCCGTCGCGGTCCAGTTCTACGACTTCATCCGTACGCTGCTGCTCGGCCAGGAGTTCACCTTCGGCCGTGAGACGGTCCAGTGCGCGGCCCCGTGCCTCGGGTACTCCTTCACCACGAACTCCCCGGTGCTGCCGCAGCTCCTCGACCGCCTCCCCGTCACCCTGTCCCTCGGCCTCGGTGCCGCGGTGATCTGGGTCATCGGCGGTGTGGCCGTCGGCGTGCTCTCCGCTGTCAAGAAGGGCAGCATTTTCGACCGCCTGGCCATGGGCGTCGCCCTCATCGGCGTCTCCCTGCCCATCTACTTCACCGGTCTGCTCGCCCTGGCCTTCCTGGTCCACGAGTGGGGCCTGTTCCCGGTGTCGCGCTACGTGCCGTTCACCGAGAACCCGGTGGCCTGGTTCCAGGTCATGTTCCTTCCCTGGGTGACGCTGGCGTTCCTGCACGCCGCCCAGTACGCACGCCAGACCCGCGCGGGCATGCTGGAGACCCTCAACGAGGACTACATCCGCACCGCACGGGCCAAGGGTCTGAGCGAGCGCAAGGTGATCTTCAAGCACGCCCTGCGCCCCACCCTGACCCCCATCGTCACCATCCTGGGTCTGGACATCGGCATGGTCCTGGGTGGCGCGATCCTCACCGAGACGGTGTTCTCCCTCAACGGCGTGGGTGCCTACGCGATCACCTCGATCGTGTCCAAGGACCTGCCCGTCGTCCTGGGCGTCACGCTCCTGGGCGCGGTGTTCATCGTCGTCTGCAACCTGATCGTCGACCTCCTGTACCCGGTCGTCGACCCCCGGGTGCGCATCGCCAGGTAGGGCGCGCCGCACACGCCCCAGCGCCGAGCGCTGAACCAGACCAGCTCTACTGAAGGAAATGTGACATGGCCTCGACCGGACCGGCATCGGCTGCCCCTGACGCAGTCGTGCGCGTGGATGACCTGCGGGTGACCTTCCCGACGATGGACGGCGACGTCCACGCGGTGAAGGGCCTGTCCTTCGAGGTGCCCGCCGGTGGCGCGCTGGGCATCGTGGGTGAGTCGGGTTCCGGCAAGAGCGTGACCTCGCTGGCCCTGATGGGTCTGCACCGGGGCAGCCGCGCCGAGATCACCGGGTCGATCGAGGTGGCCGGCCAGGACGTGGTGACCGCGAGCGACAGGAAGCTGCGGTCCATGCGGGGCAACGACATCGCGATGGTCTTCCAGGACCCGATGCAGTCGCTGCACCCGCAGTACACGATCGGCAACCAGCTGGTCGAGGCCTACCTGGTGCACCACCCCAAGGCCGGCAAGGCCGCCGCCAGGAAGCGCGCGGTGGAGGCGCTTGACAGGGTCGGTATCCCCGAGCCCGCCAAGCGGATCAACTCCTACCCGCACGAGTTCTCCGGCGGCATGCGTCAGCGCGTGGTCATCGCCATGGGTCTGATGTGCGATCCCAAGGTGCTGCTGGCCGACGAGCCCACCACCGCCCTGGACGTCACCGTGCAGGCGCGCATCCTCGACCTGCTCGACGAGCTGCGCCGCGAGCTCAACATGGCGCTGATCCTGGTCTCCCACGACCTCGCCGTGGTCGCCGGTTCCGTGGACGAGGTCGTGGTCATGCGACACGGCCAGGCCGTGGAGCGCGGCGACGTGCGCACGGTGCTGTCCTCGCCCGAGCACCCCTACACGCAGGCGCTGCTGGCCGCCGTGCCGCGCGTGGAGATGTCGCGGGCCGAGCGCCGTGCGCAGGACCGTGCCGACCGCGTCGAGCGGGAGAAGCGCGAGGGCACCGTCACCAAGCCGGGTGACTTCGAGGCCTTCACGCCCGCCTCCACCGAGGACGAGCCGCTGCTGCGGGTCCGGGACGTGGCCCAGCGCTTCAGGGTGCGTGGTGGTACGTGGGGCAGGGCGACCGACTTCTGGGCGGTCAAGGGCGTCAGTTTCGACCTGTTCAAGGGCGAGACCCTGGGCGTCGTGGGTGAGTCCGGGTCGGGCAAGAGCACGCTCTCCCGGATGGTCATGCGGCTGCTGGAGCCCACCGAGGGCACGGTGGAGTTCGAGGGCCGCGACATCACGCACATGCCCGAGCGGGGGCTGCGTCCGCTCCGCCGCGACGTGCAGATGGTGTTCCAGAACCCCTACTCCTCGCTGAACCCGCGTCTGACCATCGGCGAGAGCATCGGGACGGCCCTGCGGGTCCAGGGTGAGCGGGACGGGAAGAAGATCCGTTCGCAGGTGCAGGAGCTGTTGGAGCGGGTGGGTCTGGAGCCCAACCACTACAACCGGTTCCCGCACGCGTTCTCCGGAGGCCAGCGCCAGCGCATCGCCATCGCCCGAGCGCTGATCCTCAAGCCCAAGCTCATCATCTGCGACGAGCCGGTCTCGGCCCTGGACGTGTCCACCCAGGACCAGGTGCTGCGCCTGCTCTCGGAGCTCCAGGACGACTTCGGCCTCACCTACATCTTCGTCGCCCACGACCTGGCCGTGGTGCGCCAGGTCAGCGACCGCGTCGCGGTCATGCGCAAGGGCGAGATCGTGGAGATGGGTGACAGCGACTCGGTCTACGAGAACCCGCAGAGCGACTACACCAGGCAGCTGCTCACCGCCGCCCCCGTCCTGGACCCGGACGAGGCCCGTGACCTGCGCGCTGAGCGCGTCGCCAAGCGCGCCGCTGACGCCGCCTAGTCCCTGGGACGACTGTGACGGGGCCCCGGCCACTGGAGGACAGTGGCCGGGGCCCCGTGTTCGTTCCCCGGGGCGGGTGCGCCTACACGGGCTTGCGGAGTTCGGTGACGCAGTCGCGGTACTTGTCGACGGTGTACTGGCCCTCGGGGCCCCAGGAGGTTCGCTGCCCGGTGACCTCCAGTCCCGCCTCCCGGACCCAGCCCGCGAAGGCCTCGGGGGAGACGTCGGAGCGGTTGCCGTCATCGCGCCACCGGCGCTGGCTCAGCCACCGCTGGGCGATCCTCCCGGGGCGGCCCGCGCGCCGGTTCACCGGTGCCAGGCGCAGCGACCAGTCGGGCTTGCCCGCGTGGTGGATCACCGCGGTCGCCCCCGGTTCCAGCACGCGCGCGACCTCGCCGAGGTATCCGGAGATCACGTCCGGGTCCAGGTGAACGAAGACGTCGAAGGACCAGACGAACGAGATCGACGCGTCGGGGACCGGGTCCATCGAGTACCCGGGGGTGTGGTGGACGTCGAGGCCGTGGCGGCCCTCGAACCGCTCAAGGCAGCGGTCCAGACAGCTCTCGTTGACGTCCACGATCCAGACCCGGGGGGAGAGCTCCAGCAGGTGCTCGGTCCAGCGGCCGTGTCCCGGACCGATCTCCAGGGAGGTGCCCCGGGCAGCCCCTGGGGCGAGCAGCTCCGCGACCAGCCCGGCCTTCCACTCCTCGTAGGGCTGACCGCAGTAGGCGGCCATATGGGCCCATTCGTCACCGCTCCGCTCCCAGGTGTGCGTACCTCCCCAGGTCCGGCGATTCCAATCAACGGTGGGCATTTCTCTTCTTCCTCCCGGGGGTGGGTTCCGCGTTCGTGCTGGTGAATCGCCTCGAATCCTATCCCCGTGCCGGGTGGAGGTCCTTTTCGGAGAGGGCAGTCGTTTTTTGTGCGGATTCGCATTGCTATTTCGGAGATGATCCTTTCGGAGGCTTTTCGAACGCGGGAGAATGGGCTGACCGTGTCCCGGGAAGGAAGCCGGGATGGGCGAACTGGTGTTGGTCAGGCACGGGCAGACCGAGTGGAGCCGGGTGGGCCGGCACACCGGCCGCACCGATCTTCCCCTGACCGAGGAGGGCGAGCGACAGGCGGGGGCGGTGCGCCCGATGCTGGAGGACCGGGAGTTCGCGCTCGTGCTCACCAGCCCGCTGGACCGGGCGGTGCGTACCGCCGAATTCGCCGGTCTCGAAGGCGCCGAAACCCATCCCGATCTCGTGGAGTGGGACTACGGCGCCTACGAGGGGATCACCACTGCCGAGATCCACCGGAACACGCCCGACTGGAACCTGTGGACGGACGGGGTGCCGCCGGGGGCGAAGGGGTTTCCAGGTGAGGGCCCGCAACAGGTGGGCGCGAGAGCCGACCGGGTGCTCGACCACCTCGCCCCGGCGCTGGAATCGGGCGACGTCGTCCTGGTGGCACACAGCCACCTCCTGCGCGTCCTGACCGCCAGAAGGCTCGGGCTGCCGCCTTCGGGAGGGGCTCTGTTCCGTCTCGACACGGGTTCGGTCAGTACTCTCGGAACGGAACACGGGCGTCCCGTCCTGACCTCCTGGAACCGTTCCTGGTAGTCCTGGGGAATGAGTCATCGAAAAAGGCGTGGTCGCGAGGAAAAGGCGATTTCGTGTTTTGTGCCCGCCGGTGTTCTGGGTACGGTCCCCGTGGATGGACATCGAAGCGCGAACAGGAAACGTACTCCCGATCCCTCGTCCACGCCCCGCTCCCGATGACGGGCCACCTCCCCGCTCGCTCCCGCCCCCTGACCCACGCCACCCCAACCGCCCCGGTCAGTAGACCGGTCGGCCGTCCGTGTCGGCTCCCTCTCCCGGCACGGACGTCCGCTCCACCCGCAGACGCCGGGCCTCCACGGCCATACGCGCCCTGCCTCCGGGAACGAGCCCTCCCAGGGACAGCCCAGCGGGAACCATGCCGCAGGCTGACCGGTCTCCCCGCCCAGGGCAGGGCCCGGTCCAGGACCGTCGCCTCTTCGGGCACGACCGGTGTCGCGTAGGACCGCGTCCAGGGACCGCTGTTCAAGGGGATCTCGTCGCATCCCCGTGACCGTGGCGTCGCGGTACGACACAACGGGTCCACGCACCGGACGGGACCCACCGGTGGTGGGCGGCCGTCACAATGGAGGGATGTCGAAGCGCCCACGCCTCCAGCCGCCCCAGTCCGCAGACCAGCCCTGTCCCTGCGGCAGGACCCGGGCGTACGGCCAGTGCTGTGGGAGGCTGCACGACGGCTCCGCGAAGGCCGCCACCGCGGAGGACCTCATGCGCTCGCGGTACAGCGCCTTCGCCGTCGGCGACGAGGCCTACCTCCTCCGCTCATGGCACCCGGACACACGCCCGGCCGGGGTCGAACTGGACCCGGCCACCGAATGGGTCGAACTGGAGATCCTCGGTACCGGTCAGGGGACCCCCTTCCACAACGAGGGCACCGTCGAGTTCCGTGCCCACTACCGGGAGGGCGGCCAGGCGGGGCGGGTGCACGAGCACAGCCGATTCCTGCGCCACGACGGCGCCTGGGTCTACCTCGACGCCCTGTAGGGCCAGACGCCGGACCGTCACGAACAGGGGCGTCGGAGGCACCGGCGACCCGCGCGGGTCACCCGGGCACGGTGTGGGCGCGGGCGGCCGGTCCCCGTGTTCGGGCGGACACGGACCGTCGGTGCGACACGGTAGGAAGGAACCGTGAACACCCCCCGACCGACCGGAGCCTGACATGTCGTCCCACATCCCCGAGACCACCGGCATCCCCGACCCGGTGCGTCAGGGCGAGACACTGGAGTCCATCGCCGCCAGCCTGGCCGCGATCATGCCGGAGAACTGGCAGAACGTCACGTACAGGTTCTGGCGGGTGGGGGGCTTCTCCCACGAGGACGTGGTCGCGGCGAGCACCGACGGCGCGGTCCACGGGTTCCCCCCGCCCCCGGAGGCCACGCAGGGCGCCCTGGCTCTGAAGGACCTCTTCCACGAGGCCGGCAAGGGCACCTGGCTGTCCGTGACGGTCTCGCTCGAGGCCCCGGGAGGTTCCGCGCCGAGTACAACTACGACACCGAACCCGGTCTCCCCGAGGACGTCGCGCCTGTGGCCTACCTCCAGGAGCTGCGCCGCTACCCCCGGGGCGGGGACACGCTCCCGCAGTGGTGGGCCGGTCAGCTGGAGCGCACCCGGCCGGAGGAGCTCGACCGGCTGTACGCGGACTTCGGTGCGGACCTGGTCGCCGCCTGCCGGAAGGCCGGCCTGAGCGCGGAGTACGCACCTCCCACCAGTACGAGCCTGAACGTGCCCGGGATCGGCGCACTCCCGGACAGCGACCTGCGGGAGACCTTCGAACGAGCGGCCGTCAGCTCAGCCGGGGCCAGGTCCGAGATCGCCGCGAGCGTGGCGAACCACCTGGTGGACAGCGCGCGCGAACAGGGCATCCTGTCCGCCCTGACCTCCGACGGCGCCGTGGTGGTGTCCGCGCTCCGCGACGCCTTCCACGAGGTCGGCGCGCAGGCCTCCTTCCAGGGAGTCAACACCCTGGTCGTCCAGCTCCCCGACGGCCCGAGCATCAGCACGGACATCGGCTCCTTCCGCTCCGGGGTGGAGGGCGCCACCCCCGAGCAGGTCAACCAGCACGCCTGCGCGTTCGCCCACGCGGCCCTCGAACAGTTCGCCCAGGCCACCAGGAACAACCAGGCGGTCAGCACTCCCGCCTCCGGGCGGTTGCGGGTCCGGCTCTACCCCGCCAGCGCCTTCCCCGAGGGCGTAGTGGAACAACTCCTGGCGCGGGAGATCGCCCCCGGCCTGTGGCAGACGGTGGTCATCGACAGCCCCGAGTCACTCCAGCCGGTGTCGCGGGTGACCCACGAGCAGTCCGGACGCCCCGACGCCGAGGTCTTCACCGAGGCCGTCGCCAGCGCGCTGGAGGAGCCGGTGGAGGCGAGCGAACACGAGCTCAGCGGGGCGAGGATCGTTCACCTGGGTGCCCAGCACCCGTACGTCGGGGCCCACGCGCACGCGCTGGACCGGTTCGTGGGGGAGGCCCCGTACGGAGTCCTCGTGGCCTTCCCCGTACCGCAGGTGATCCTCGCCCACCCGCTCGGTCAGGGACACCCGATCGCGGGGATGGACCACCTGGGCCAGCTTGCCCAGCGGTTCGCCGACGACGCCGAGAAGCCGATCAGCCCGCAGCTGTACTGGTGGCACCCGGGGTCACGGGACCGCGCGCAGGGGGAGCCGCTCGACCTGCGACCGGTCGGGATGACCCTCGACCACGAGACCAGGTCGGTCACCCTGCACACCTCGGACGACGAGTTCGCCTCCCTCGTCGACTCCCTGGTGCGACAGGGCTGAGGTGCGGGCCCGGTGGTCAGCGCCGTTCGCGCAGCCGCCGGGCCAGCTCGCCCGCTCGGGAGGCGGTGTCCGGATCGGGGTGGTGGCGGGACAGGGCGTCCAGGACGGGGAGGGTGTCCGGGTGCGCTCGCAAACGGACCGGATCGGGGTCCTCCAACACGGTCCGCTCGACGTCCGGGGTGCCCTCGGCGGACAGGAACTCCGGCAGGTCCGCGTTGTCGGGGGTCATCGCCGCTGCGATCATGTCGATCACCACCCACGGTCCGTGCTCACCCAGGACCCGGTCGATGCCCCGCTGGGTGAGCATCCCCGAGGAGAGCAGGACGACCGCCGCCATGCTGGCCACGGCGGGGCGCGGTGAGTGCAGCAGGGAGCGCAGTTCGGGCTCCAGTTCGGAACTCGTGGTGTTGAGTACCTGGGTGCCCACCCAGCGGCGCAGGGCCACACCGGGCCCGTGGACGACCGCGCTGATCTGCCGCAGTGCCTCGGCGGGGCCGCGCCGGTCCAACCAGGGACCGGCCTCGGCGAGGCGTTCCTCGACGGGCAGCACCGACAGCGCGTCCAGGAAGCGCGCGGCGCGGGCCTCGGCGAGGGTGTCCACCAGCGGAGCGTGGATGCCCACCTCCAGCAGGAGCTGGCGGACCCCGTAACGGCCCAGAGCGGTGAGTTCGACGGTGCAGTGGCCGTGACCGTCCGGCCCCGTGGCGTGGGTGGGGCGGTGGTCCAGGGCGACCGCCCCGGTGTCGGAGAGCTGCCACAGGACGTGCAGGAGCAGGTCGGTGGCGCTGGTCACGGGAGGCGTCGGGGAGAGCAGCGCCTCACGCGCCAGGGTGTCCAGGTCAGGGCGGGAACCGTCAGGGGCCTCGTACAGGTGGCGCAGTACCCCGGGGAGCAGGTCGGGGCCGGTGGTACCGGGGGTGGGCGGGTCCGATCGGGTGAGTTCGCCCCGGGCGTGCTCGATGGTGTGCTCGAACTCCCGGAACCACCAGCCCAGGACCTGCGCGGGGTCGCGCACCCGGTGTTCGAGTCCCGGTGCGGGGCGGGCGTGGGCGTCGTCGATCTCCACCAGGCCCAGGCGCAGGGCTGCCGACCAGGGGACGACGAAGTGGGCGACATCGGCCACCGAGTGGAGCCCGCCCAGCCAGGTGGCGCGCTCCGTGACGAGACAGGGGAGGTCGGGCGGCCAGAGCGCGAACCGGGTGATGGCGGTCCGGGCGTCGTCGATGCCGGGCACCCCGTGCCGAGTGACCGGGGTGGCCGGGGCGCTCCAGCGGGCCAGGCTGAGGGCGTCGCACAGCAGTGGGGAGTCCAGCGCCATCCGGGCGAGGGCGTCGGCGGGGAGCAGTGACACGGGCCTTGCGGCGAGGGGTGGGTGCTCCGGGTTCGACGGGTCATGAGAGGGCATGTCCGCTCCCGGTTTCTCTTCGGGTGTTCGTCTGCGGACTCGGTACGGGGGGAGTGCTCCGCAGGTCTTCGTGAACCCCTCTTGTACCGCCCCCGCACCGGGTGGCGGGCCGGTTCGCGCAGATCGGTACGAACCCGGGAGGTGGTTGTCCACAGAACGCGGTTCGGGTCCGATGTCGGGGACGGGTCGTGTCTAGGCTGGTGGAATGGACCGTCGCACCGCGCTGGAGTCACATGTCCGATCGATGACCGCAGAACGGGTCGCCGTCCTCCTCACCACCCTGACGGAGGGGGTGGTCCGGTACGCGCGGGCCACACCCCCGACCCTGCTGCACCTGCTGCCGATCCTGGCCTACCGCCCGGGGGCCTTCGAACGGCTGACCCTCGCCCACCACCAGGTGCTCTACGCGGCGGTCGGAGCGGTGGAGGACCGGGAACGCCTCCGTGAGGCGAGGGCTGACCAGGGGACTCCGTGGGAGAGGGTGCCCGGGCCGGTGGAGCACGAGACGCTGTTGGCGAGACTGGACGCCGACCGTCCCGGGCTGGCGCGGGTCCGGGCGGAGTCCACCGTCGCGGACCTCGTGGACCTGGCGCTGATGTGGCCGGACGGGCGGAACGGCTACCACCTTCCTGACGACGCCATCGAGCAGTTCGGCCTGCCTCACGTCCCGCCCACGGTCCGGGAGGGTCTGGGCCGGCTCGACCTGGCCGGGGTGCGCAGGGTCGCCCTGACCCTGGGACTGGACCCCACCCGGGAACGCGCCACCCTGACGGACGGGATCGAGGAGGTTCTGGGCGCACCCGAACGCGTCGTGGAGCTGTGCCACGCCGCGCGGCACGATGTCGCCCACCTGCTGCTCGGCCACGCGTTCCTCGGGACCGAGGCGCGGACCTTCCTCACCAGGGGAGCCGGAGAGCCGTTCAGCGTTCCGGCGGACGGCACCGGGGACTCCGACCTGGACTGGATGTTCGAACACGGTCTGCTGCTGCCCCCGGAACACCCCGGTGACGGACTCGTCATGCCGAGGGAGGTGGCGTTGGCGGTTCGCGGTGCCCACCCGTGGCCGTTCGACCCCGCGCCGCAGGCGGTGGTGGGGGTCCCGGTGGACCGGATGACGCCGGGCGGGGGCGCCGACGTGGCCGAGGGCTCGCGCGCGGCGCTGACCGCCCTGGCCGGGGCGGACGTCCGGCTCCTGGAGGCGGTCGCCGAGCGCCCCCCGAGGCTGCGTGTGGACGGCCTGCTCATGAAGCAGGAGCGGCGGCGGCTCGCCCGGGTGGCCGACGGCGACGAGGACCTGGCCCGGGTCTGGCTGGAGGCCGGTGCGGTCCTGGGGCTCCTCACCGTCCGCCTCGGCCGGGTGGTGCCGTCCGAGCAGTCCGCGGCGTGGAGAGACCTCGACACGGAGACCAGGCTCGCTGCGCTGGCCGAGGCCTGGGCGGGAACGGAGGACGCCGCGCTCTGGTGGCCGGCACCGGAGGGCGGGTCCCCCTCCAGAGGGCGGTCCGGCCGGGCCCGGACGCGCTGGGCCCTGGCCTGCGCGCTCAACGACCTGCCTTGGGGGACCAGCACCGGGGTGGTGGGTCAGCGGTTGCTGGCCGAACGAGCTGAGGGTCGAGAGCCGCGCACGGGGGCGCGGTGGCTGGTCTCGGCGGTCACCTGGTACCAGCCGTCGGTGGAGGCCGAACCCGACACCGTGGGCCGTGTACTGCGGGCGCTGAGGGAGGCGGAACTGCTGGGGGCGGTCTTCGGTGGTGCGACCACCGAGGTCGGCCGGGCGCTGTCCCGGCGCTGCCGGTGCCGGTGGGAGGCCTGGCCGCACGGGAGCCCGGAAACGGTGGCGGGGGTCCGTTGTGGGCTGGGCCCGGCTCCAGCGGACGACGAGCGCCCGGCCGGTTCGCGGCGGTCGCCGGAGGGCGGTGCCGATGGGGGGCCGGCGGCCGGGAGAGGCCTCGCGGAGGAGCGGACGGAGGACGGGCGCGGGGAGACCGGACGGACGCGGTGGAGCGGGGGTTCCGAGGGGCGGCAGCCCCGGCGGGCGGGTGACCCTGGTCCGGAGCCCGGGATCGGGAGCCGTGTGAAGGAGGCCGGGACCGAAGGCGGGCGATCCCGTCGGCGGGATCGGGGAGCCCGGGACGGTGGTGGGTCCGGAGTGACGCGAACGGGAAGCGGCCGTGCGGAGGCCGGGTGTGGTCTGGTCGGGCCTGGGGAGGCCCGTCACCGGGAGTTGCGCGAGGCGGCCCGGGAACTCTTCGCCCCGGGGTGGTTCGGAGGGGGCGCGGACGGCACGGAGGGAGCATGATCATCCTCACCGAGATCGCTGATGGTCACGGTGTGTGGATCCGGGTGTATCGGGTAGCGCCGGGCGGCCTCGCGGGGGTGGACGAGGTGTTGACTGTGCGTGAACGCGCCAACCACGGCGTTTCTCGCCTTTTCCCTCTTTCCTGTCGGGAATGGAGTGTTTCGCGAGCTCGGTCTACTCGTGGGTAACCGTGATGTTCCGGCCGGTCCGAGGGCGTGCCGGAGCTTTCGTGACCCTGTGTAGGATTCCCTGTGCGTTCGCGTAACTCGGGTCACTTTCGTTCGCGTTCCACCACCCAGCCGCAGCCTCCGTGCGTCCGTGCGCCCTCTTACGGGTTCCGTGCGCTCTGGGGCACGTCTGTTGTGCCCCCGCACGTCCACGGGACCGTACTGAGAGGTAGACATGTCCCCTAACACCGTTGGTCTGGCGCTCCTCCTTCTGGGGGTGCTGCTTCTGATCTCCAAGCTCGTCCGCGTCCGGTGGAAGCTGACACAGAAGTTGTACCTGCCGAGCTCGATCATCGGCGGCGGTATCGCGCTGCTCCTCGGCCCCGACCTCTTCGGTCGGGCCATGGGACTGCTGGCCGACCGGGGCATCGCGGAGGGGTTCGCCGAGCGCGCCGCGGAGGGCGGGCTCTTCGGTGTGGACATCATGTCCGTGTGGGCCTCGCTGCCCGGGCTCCTCATCTCGGTGGTCTTCGCCAGCCTCTTCCTGGGCAAACGCATGCCGAAGATGCGTGAGGCGATCGACCTGGCCGGGCCCAACCTGTCCTTCGGCATCACCGTGGCCAGCGGCCAGTACGTCATCGGTCTGCTGCTCGCCCTGCTGGTGCTGGCGCCGTTCTTCGGCGTCCCCGTGATCTCGGGCGCGCTCATCGAGATCGGCTTCCTCGGCGGGCACGGCACCGCAGCCGGCCTGGGGGACACCTTCGAGCAGGTGGGCTGGGCCGAGGGCCAGGACCTGGCACTGGGCATGGCCACCATCGGTCTGCTCTCCGGGGTCGTCATCGGCATCATCCTGATCAACTGGGGCGCCCGCCGGGGAAAGACGAGCGTGATCAGCTCCGACAACAAGGGCTCCGACCGCGAGCAGGCCGGTCTGGTCGAGCGCGAGAAGCGCACCCCCGGTTCCATGATGACGATCCACCCGTCGTCCATGGACCCGCTGACCCTGCACTTCGGCCTGGTGGCCCTCGCGGTGATCATCGGTCAGCTCATCCTGTCCGCCCTCCAGTGGGTCGAGCAGGTCGTGTGGGCCGACACCATCGAGATCATGGCCTACGTGCCGCTGTTCCCGCTGGCGATGATCGGCGGCATCATCGTGCAGCTGTTCATCGACCGCTTCGACCGCAACGACATCGTCGACGAGCAGTCGGTGGAGCGCATCCAGGGCCTGTCGCTGGACGTGCTGGTCATCGCCGCGATGGCGACCCTGTCGCTCCAGGCCATCGCCGACAACATCGCCGCGTTCGCGGTGCTGTCCATCGCGGGCATCCTCTGGTGCCTGTTCGCCTTCCTGTTCCTCGCGCCGAGGATCATGCCGAACTACTGGTTCGAGCGCGGCATCGGGGAGTTCGGCCAGTCCCTGGGGGTCACCGCCACCGGCATGGTGCTCATGCGCGTGGTCGACCCCGAGGTGAGGACTCCCGCCTACCCGGCGTTCGGGTACAAGCAGCTGGTGTTCGAGCCGTTCTTCGGCGGTGGTCTGGTCACCGCTGCCGCGATCCCGCTGATCGTCAGCCCGCTGGTCGGACCGTGGGGCTTCCTGGCCATCATGGCCGCGACGATGGTCGCCTCGCTCTTCTTCGGTCTGGTGGTGCTCCGGCGCAGGCGTCGCAAGGAGGAGCAGCGGGCGGAGCAGGGCCAGGAGCAGGTTCCGGTCGCGTAGGACCGTTCAGGAGCCCTCGACGCGGGCTGGGGCGTGGGCCGAGGCTGCCCGTGCCCGGGCCGCGATCGACGGGTCGGGGTGGTGTTGTCCGAGCATGCGCAGGACGGAGCGCGTGTCCGGGTGCTCGAGCCGCCAGAGCCGGGCGACATCGTCCAGCAGGACCCGGTCGATGCCCTCGGCCGCCTCGGAGACCAGGAACGACTTCAGTCCCGTCTCACCGAGGCAGGTGGCGGCGGCGAACATGTCGATGGCGGTCCAGTGACCGAACTCGGCGGTCAGCCTGGCCCGCTCGTGCTCCGAGAGCATGCGCGAGGCCAACAGGACCACCGACGCCAGACTCGCCAGAGTCGGGTCCCCACTGCGGAGCAGGGCGTACAGCTGCGGTTCCACCCGGGAACTGATGGTGCCGAGCGCCATGGTGGCGTTCCACCGGCGCAGGGCCAGCCCGGGGCCGGAGGAGACGGTGACGATCTCCCGCAGCGCCTGTTCGGGGGTGCGCGCGTCCAGCCACGCCGTGAGGGCGACGAGCTGGCCGTCGAAGGAGAAGTCGGCCAGGGCGTCCAGGAACTCGTCCGCGTCGAGCCGGATGAACTCCTCGGTCAGGGGCGCGGGTCGTTCCTCGGCCAGGATGATCTGCCGGATGCCGAACCGGCCGAGGTCGGTGAGTTCCACCCAGGTCGGGGCCGCGCGGGGGGTGTGGGCGTCCTCGGGGTGGGGGCCGTGCCAGCCGAGGGAGATTGCTCCGGTGTCGCTGAGCTGCCACAGCGCCTGGGTCAGCAGGACGGTGTTCCAGGCGGGGCAGCGGGCCGGAAGGTAGTGGGCCTCGCGGGCGGGCAGGATCTCCTGGGTGACCAGGCGCAGGGGCACGTGCGCCCCGTTGGGCGACTCGTACAGGCGCGCCAGAGTGGTGTGGGGTTCGAGCTTGGCGATACCGCGCAGGGATTGCTCGACGCACGAGTGGAAGGCGAGGGTCCACCACCGCAGCACCCTGCCGGGGGAGCCGAGCCAACGCTCCAGCTCCGGCGCGGGGCGGGCCTGACCGGTTTCGCACTCGATCATGCCCAGGTGCTGGGCGGTGCGCCAGGCGACTGTGAACTCCTCGGCCTGGGACACGCAGGTGATCCCCTCGGCCCAGGCCTCGCGTCGTTCCCGGTCGCGACCGAGGCCGCTCGGCCACAGCCCGAACCTCTCGATGGCCGCGCGCACGTCGTGCGGGTCCGGCATGCCGTCCACGTCCACGGGGGTGACCGGGCCGCACCAGCGAGCGAGGTCGACGGCGGCGCGCAGGAGACGGCTGGACAGGGCCCTGCGGGCGAGTGCCTCGGTGGGGAGGAGGGACACCGGACGGGCCGCGAATCTGCGGTGGGACGGCGCTTCCGGATGGTGGGATGACATCTGTGCCCCGGCTTCTCCTCGCTCTGAGTTTCTCTCACTTTTACAGCGGGAGCGGGGGCCGTGGACCGTTTTCGAGGACATCGTGGGGAGAACGCAGTCGAAAGGGGCTTTCGGGTGGGGGACAAACCGGGAAGGTCGGCGGAAAAACCCGGCTTGGGGTTCCGTTAACGGTCTGTCCGGGATTGCCTGCCCTGGAATCCTGGAAGCAGCAGTGTGGATTCGCGGGCTCAGCGCAGGTGGGAGGCGCCGTTGACGTCCAGAACCGCGCCCGAGGACCAGGCCGCACCAGGGGAGGCGAGGTAGCGCACGGCCGAGGCGATCTCCTCCGGCGCGGCCACCCGGCCGAAGGGACTCTGCGCCCGGACCCCGTCCGTGAGCCGGGCGGAGACGCGCTCGGTCTCCACGAACCCGGGCGCCACCGACGCCACCGTGATGTCGTGCGGGGCCAGGGCCACCGCCAGCGACTGGCCGAGCGCGTGCAGCGCGGCCTTGCTGGCGCCGTAGGCGGGGTGGTCCGGCTCGCCCTTGAAGGCACCACGCGAGCCGACGTTGACGATGTGCCCGCCGTGGCCCCGGCCGATCATGTGCCGTGCGACCAGGTAGGAGAGGTCCGCCGCCCCGAAGACGTTGACGTCGACGGTCGTTCGCCAGGCCCGCCGCCACTCCTCGTACGAGGAGTCGGCGACCGGGTGCGCGACGTTCACCGCGGCGTTGTTGACCAGCACGTCCACACCGCCCAGGAGTGCGACCACTTCCTCGACCAACGCCGCCGCGGCCTCGGGATCACGCAGGTCGGCCCCGACCAGCACGTGACCCTCCCCGGGCAACCCCGCGAGGGTGGCCTCCGCCTCCTCGCGCCGCGAGCCGTAGTGCACGGCGACCCTGTCACCGCCCTCCGCGAAGGCGGTCGCCACCGCCCTTCCGATTCCCCTGGCAGCACCGGTGACCAGGACGTTGCGACTCATGGAGCGACCCTTCGACGGTGGTACGGCGACCCGAGGCTACCGTCCCGGGGCGGGAGACCACCGCCCCGCCCCAGGAGGGGCGGGTGCTCCGTGCCCTCAAGGACCGGCCAGCGGCCGACGGCCGCTCGGTATCGGCGGGCAGGGGAGCGCACGTCGAGGAGCTGCCGCGTACCGAGGAGTTCAGCGGCCCACCCCCACGGTGCCGAACCGGGCGCGGCGGGCGGCCCTCGCCGCGTCCGGGCCCAGCGCCCCCAGGGCGATCGCGGTCAGCACGCCGTCCGCTGCCGGGTGACCGGAGCCCCACATCAGCCTCGTGACGGTCTCCGGGTCGCGCCAGACCTGGGCGTCGGCGGGCAGCGGCGCGCCCAGCTCCACCCGCAGCGCGTAGGTGTCCAACATGACCACCACGAGCTGCTCCAGCCGCACGCGGCCGGGGTCGTTGCGGGCGTGCGCGATCCAACCGCCCAGCACGGGGTGGTCGCGGTAGTCCTCGAACACCCCGCACAACCCGTCGTCCGTGCCGTCGAGGAGCCGGAAGACGTCCAGCCGCTGGCGCCAGGCGGCGAGTTCTGCGCAGACCTCCAGCAGCTCGCGGGCACCGGTTCGGACGCCCCGCTCGGTCAGCCAGGTGCGTCCCAGAACCCGCGCGTCCACCGGACGCCCCTCCCAGAGCTGGAGCAGCAGTTCCCGAGCGGTCATGACCGCGGTCGGCGGGTAACCGGGCAGGGAGACCCCCCAACGCCGCCACCGGTGAGCCATGCCCTGGTCACCCAGGGGTGTGATCCGCAGTCCGGCGTCGGGGAGGGGCTCCACCGCGCCCACGTGGACCAGTGTCGCCACCGCGGCCGCGACCCGGTCCTCCGGAGCCGGGAGCGGCTCGTTCCGGGACGACGCCGATCCCCTCGGCGCCGGGACCGAGGGCGCCGGAGCCGCCCGGGCGGGCCACGGGTGGAGGGCCTCCACCAGATCGGGGATGGTCCACACGCCGCCCGAGGTGAACAGCTCCCCGAGCACACGCAGCCCGAGCGTGCCGTGCTCCGCCACCATCGCGGGCAGAGCACGGACCCAGGAGAGGACGATCCCGGCGTCGTCGTCCCAGTCCCTTGCCGCCGCGCCCGGACGGACCTCGGTGTAGGTGGTCCGCAGGAACCCGGCGCGCAGGGCGACCTCGAACAGCCGCGCCACCCGCTCGCGGGGGAGCCCCAGATGCGCCGAGGCCTCGTCCACGGTGTGGTCCGTGAGGATCTCCTCCTCAACCCCCTCAGCCAAGGGCAGGCCCGCCCCCGCCCACGCGGTCAGACGCAGTGCCCCCTTCAGGACGGGGCAGGCGCGAGCCGCGGGCGCCGAGCTCTCGGCGGGAGCCAGGTGCACTCGGGGGAGGTCCTCCGGCTCCCACAGGCGCCCCCACCACGGGGCGCCGTCCGGGGTCTCTGACCAGGGGACCTGATCACGGGGGAGGGGGAGGGCCTCCTCCACCGCCGCGCGCAGGGCCCGGGGACTCTCCTCGGGGCCGAGCAGCTCCCTGGCCACGAGGTGGTCGCACCAGGTCAGCCAGGTCGCGCGGAAGTCCTCGGGGAGCGAGCCCCCGGCGGACAGGGTGAGCACGACCCGGGTGACGTCGTCGCGGTCCCAGTCGGTCGGATCGGATCGGACGTGGCCGTGGACGGTGAGGAGCCGGGTGAGGAATCGCGGGTCGACACAACGGGCCGGGCGGGTCTCGCGGGCCCAGTCGAGGCAGGAACGGACAGCGTCGGTGACGGAGGGGGAAACGGTCATGGCGTCCTCGCTTGTCTCCCGGGGGCGGGGGCGGGGGCGGCCGCGTCCCTCGCACCACCGAAGGTGACGCGGCCACGTGTCCATCATCGGAGAATTCGCGTTCTTCTGCTGAGGGCCTGTGGACAACCCACGTTCGCCGGGTTCGGAGAGGACCGGATGAACCTCCGGGGGGCGCCGGGCAAACCCGTCGGAAAGCCCGCATCGCTGAAGGGCGGAACGCCCCGTCTCTTCGCGTTGAACCCCTCCCGAACGGACACCGTCGGCGACCGCGTACCGGTCCTGGAGCGTTATGGGTCGTTGGATGTGCATCCCTTGTACGCACCCTCTTCGGGTGCTCGGATGCCCCGGTGGCAGATCCGGAGCGAGGTCCCGGTGACCGGGGCGGAGCGGCTTCTCGTCCGGTGCTGCGCACCCGGACGGCGATGAACCGGGCGCGGCGCCCTTGACCTGCCCCTCCATGGTTGGCCTGCCCGAAAGCGACCGTCTCCGCCCCCGTGGTCGACCTGCCGGCCCGTGCCCACCCCACAGGGGCTGACATTGCGAGCCCGCGCGGTCAGAGAGCCCCTGGAGCCGGCGGTTGACGGTCGGAGAGGCCCCTACCGGGCCTGGGCCGCTGTGTCCCTCAGCGGGCAGGCCCTGATGCGGGCCAACACGCTGTCGGCCCAGGGGTGGGCGGACACGGTGCGGACGAACGACTCGGGGTCGTCGTCGACCGGCGGCAGCCCGGCGTCCACCAGTGCCCGCGCGGCCTCCTTCGGCGCACGGCCCGCGAGCCAGCGGTCCAACAGGACCTCCACGTCCACCGGGCGGACCCCCTCCACCAGGTCAAGGAACCCCTGCGCGTCGAGATCGGCCACGGGCGCGACGACCGGCACCTCGACGCCGGACTCGCCCAGGTGCCGGGCGGCGCAGTGGTCGCCCAGGTCGGAGGTCCGGTACCGCTCCGGGCCGACCCTCTCCACGGCGTCGAGGTCGGCCAGGACCTTGAGCGCCCGTAGGACGTGCTGTTCGGGCTCCTCGGAACCGGGGAGGGCGCCGGGGCCGCAGGAGTCGACCAGCTCGGCCGGGGTGCGCGCCCGACCGGACAGGAAGAGTTCGGCCAGCAGCAGGAACGGCGCGGGTCCGGGAAGTGCGGCCATGGTGGTCAGGGCGTCCGCCCAGGCGTTGGCGGCGGCCCCGGGACGGTCCTCGGCCCAGGCGCCCGCCGCCGGGCCGGGCAGGACGTGGAGGTAGGTGGTGCGCACCAGCGCCGCCGAGCGGGCCACGGAGAACAGGAAGCGGATCTCGGCCGGGGTGGTGTCCAGGTCGCTGGCGGCCCGGGCGGTCTCCTCCACGCCGAGTTCGTCGTGGTCGGTGCCGGGGCGCAGCAGTCTCCTGGGCGCCACCCAGGCGGCCAGGAGGGCGGCCCGGTGCAGGGTCGGGCAGGCGGCGGCCCGGGCGTCCAGCTCGGCCAGCGGAGCGGGCACGTAGGGCAGCAGCGGAGTGGGGTCCTCGTCCTCCACGCAGCCCAGTCGCGCCAGCAGGGGTGAGGCGGCGTCGTCCATCGGGTCGCGAACGGTGCGCGGGGTGAGGCCGGGTGTCAGTCCGATCCGCTCGATGGTGGCCCGCAGACGGCGCGGGCTCTCCACCGACAGCAGCCCCCCGGAGGAGACCAGATGGTCACACCAGGACAGCCAGCTGTCCCGGAGGCTCTCGGGCAGGGTTTCCCTGTGCCGCAGGATGGTGGCGACGTCGTGGACGTCGTCCACGGTCCAGTCGCCGGGTTCGTGCGCCCCGGTGTCGCGGTGGGCGCTGAGGAGGAGGGCCAGGTCGTCCTCCTCGAGGACGGGCGGGGGGTCGGTTTCGTCGGCCCAGTCGAGGCAGGCGGAGATGGCGGGCAGGATTCGCTCAGTCATGATGTAGTCACCGAACGTTAGGCGGATGGCCGAACCGCACTAGGTTAACCCCGGCAGGTGTTCTCGTATGGGAAAACGTCGAAAACCGGCCCCCTTGGCCTCCGTGTCCGGCCGGTGAATGGGTGCGTTTTTCCCTGGGGTTCATGGGGGAGCGGTGAAGTGGGGGAGAAATGCGGAGTAAAAGCGACGAAATCGTGATCAGTGAGTGTATCGACTGGTTTCGCCGTGCTCTCTCAGGTAATGGCTAATCAGCGTTTCGATGGCCGGAATCGGTCATTTTCTCAGAGGCTGTGATGTTTGGGGGCCGTGAGTCGGGAAGAATCGCCGGAGGCGGATGGCGGTGACCGACCTCGGGTGAGGGGCCCCGGGTCAGGGTGTCCGCACCGCGGGGTGGGGGTGGGCTGTCCGCGCACGAGGTTTGTGGATACCTGTGGGGAGTACATAGAAAGACAAATGCGATAATCCAACTGGATTTCGCACTTTACGTCATCCCAGGAGGTCGCCCGCGTGGCACGGAGTACCGACCCGGAAAGACGCCCCGAATGGCCCGACGGCATGGATGTCGAAGAGCTCCTCGGACGGGGGTGGCGGCCCACGCCCTTTCGCGAGTTCATCCTCAAGATCCACAGCCGCTGCAATCTGGCCTGCGACTACTGCTACATGTACGAGATGGCCGACCAGAGCTGGCGATCACAACCCCGCCGCATGGCCCGGCCCACCGTGGACCGGGTCGCCGAACGCATCGCCGAACACGCGCGGGCCCACGGCCGAGAGCGGGTGGACGTCGTCCTCCACGGCGGGGAGCCGCTCCTGGTCGGACTCGACCACCTGCGACACACCGTCCAGTCCCTGCGCAAGGCCTGCGAGCCCGACGTGCACGTCGCGCTGCGGATGCAGACCAACGGTGTCCTGATCGACTCCCACTTCCTCGACCTGTTCGAGGAACTCGGCATCCGCGTGGGCGTGAGCATCGACGGGGCCGAGGCCGACCACGACCGCCACCGCACCCGCGCCAACGGTCGGGGAACCCACGCCGAGGTGCGCGCGGGCATCGAACGGCTCAACGAGCGCGACGGCCGCCTGCTGGCGGGCCTGCTCTCCACCGTCGACCTCGAGTCGGACCCGGTCACCACCTTCGAGCACCTGCTGGAGTACGACCCGCCCAGCGTCGACTTCCTCCTGCCGCACGGCAACTGGGACGAGCCGCCGCCCGGCTGGTCGTCCACCGAGCCGCGCTACGGCGCGTGGCTGGTCTCCGTGTTCGACCGCTGGTACCACTCCGCCGAGCGCGAGACCAACATCCGCATGTTCAACGAGATCATCCGCCTCGTCCTGGGCAGCCCCTCACGCACGGAGAGCGTGGGACTCTCCCCGGCAGCCCTCGTGGTGGTGGAGACCGACGGAGGGATCGAACAGGTCGACAGCCTCAAGTCGGCCTTCGAGGGGGCGGCGAGCACGCCCCTGCACACCTTCACCCACACCTTCGACGAAGCCCTCTACCTGCCCGCCGTGGCCGCTCGCCAGATCGGCGCCCGCGCCCTCAGCGCCACCTGCACCGACTGCCCGCTCTCCCGGGTCTGCGGCGGCGGCCTCTACCCGCACCGCTACCGAGAGGGAAGCGGCTTCCTCAACCCCTCCGTGTACTGCGCGGACCTGTTCCACCTCATCACCCACATCCACCAGACCGTGGCCGCGGACGTGGCCCGCATCAGGAAAGGGCTCTGAATGTCAGATCCGGTTCCGGAACCGGTGTTCGAGGCGCTGTCGCGTGGCGGCGGCGGAGCCGGGGCCACCGCCCACCTGCGCGCCGCCCAGTTCGGCAAGCACCTCCTGCTGCTGCGGCGCGTCGTGGACGCTGCCCGGGGAGCCGGACACGCTGACGCCGACCGTGCCCGGGACGCCTACGACCTGCTTGCCGAAGCCCAGGAACACGCTCCCGACCGGGTCGCGACCGTACTGCGCCACCCCACCGTCGGAGTGTGGGCCCGACGGACCGCGCTCGCGCTGGCCGGGCACCGCCCCGAACGGCCCCGGGTGTCCGGACTGGCGGCGATCGCGGCCGTCGCCGCCCTGCGCGGCGGGATGGACGCACGCCTGGAGGTTCCGCTGGACGGCCCCACGGCGCCGCTGCCGTCGCTGGGCCGGGCCCTCGTCGGGGTGGAGAGCCGGAGGGTCGGCACGGGACGCGCCCTGTTCGAGACCACCGCGGGCCGGGCCGTGCTGCGTACCGGGAACGGACCGGAGGTCACCGTCCCCGAGGACCCCCACGAGGACGCGCCCGGCTGGCACGCCCTGCGCCGATTGGTCGCCGAACACCGGGGAGAGCGGCTCACGCTCCTTCTCGACGACCAGGACCCCGACCGCATGCCCGGTGCCGACCTGGTCGCCCACCGCCTCGGCGCCGCCGAACTCGCCCACTGGCGCCGCGACCTGGCGGAGTCCTGGCGGCTGCTGGTGGACCACCACTGGACCGTGGCCGCCGAGACCGCCGACACCGTGGTCACGCTGACCCCCATCACCGCGCCGGGCGGACGCGCCCACACCAGCGCCACCGCCCGGCACGCCTTCGGCAACCTGGGGCTGTCCACCCCGCCGGGACCGACCCTGCTGGCCCTCACCTTCGCCCACGAGGTACAGCACGCCAAACTCACCGCCCTGCTCGACCTGGTGGAACTCACCCTGCCCGAGGACGGCAGCCGCTTCTACGCGCCCTGGCGTCCGGACCCTCGTCCCGCCTCGGGGTTGTTCCAGGGGGTCTACGCCCATCTGGGGGTCGCCGGGTTCTGGCGCAGGCACCGGCACACCGTCACCGGGGACGAGGCTGCCCGAGCCCACGCCGACTTCGCGCACTGGCGGCGCTCCACGGTGGACGCGGCCGAGGCCCTGGCCGACTCGGGCAGGCTCACCGCCGAGGGCAAACGGTTCCTGGCCGCCACCGACCGCACTCTGAGGGCGTGGCTGGCCGAACCGGTCCCCGCCCCGGCGGAGGAGGCCGCCGAGGCCGCCGCCCGCTCCCACCGGGAGCGCTGGCACGCACGCCACGGCTGACCTGGATCAGGGGGCCGGCCCGAAGCGTGGGGCCCTCAGAGCAGGGGCGGATCGAAGTCGGCGACCAGCCGGCGGCCCTCCCCCGCCGCGCCGGTGAAGGAGTGCTCGCGGCCCAGGGCGCGCAGGAAGCCGGTGAAGGTGTGTTCGGCCATCGCGTCGGCGTCGTCCGTCTCCTGCTCGGCGCGCAGGTCCAGCACCAGGTTGGAGGCGCAGGCCAGTGAGCTGGGGTGCTCCTCGCCCAGCAGGGACCGGTAGCGGCGCAGGGTGCCCCGGCCCAACCGTGTGGCGTTCTTCGCCTCACCCAGGGCGGCCAGGTCGCTGGCCAGGTTGGTGGCGGCCGCCAGGGTGTAGTGGTGGTTGCGGCCGAGCCTGGCCTCCAGGGCGGTCAGCGCGGACTCGTTCATCGAACGGGAACGCGCCGGATCGCCCATCAACCGGTACAGCAGCGCGACGTTGCTCGTGCAGCCGTGCTTGTACGGGTGGTCGGCGCCGTAGGCCTGCGCGTAGCGCATGTCGGTGTCCTCGGCCAGCTCCAGTGCCCCGGCCAGCTCGCCGGTCATGCGCCACAGATTCGCCAGGCACATCGCCGCGGCCAGGGTGCTCGGGTGGTTGATGCCGTGCAGGCGCAGGTAGCGCGAGTGCGCGTCCTGGCCGAGTTCGAGGGCCTCGTCCAGCTCCCCCGAGAGCCTGCGGGCGATCGCCAGGTCCACCTGGGTGCGCAGCGTGCGGGGGTCGTCCACACCGAGGTGTTCACGACCGTAGGCGAGGGCGTCCTCGCCCAGGTCGCAGGCCTCGGTGTAGTCACCCGCCAGCCGCACCACCTGGGCCAGCCCGGACCAGAACGCCAGCAGCGTGGGCGAGGCCCCGGTCGGCCCGCTGCGCTTGAACAGCATGTAGGCGCGCTCGTGCTTGCTCTGCGCGCCCGCGAAGTCGCTGGTGAGCGCATGGTCCAGGGCCAGACTGTTCATGGCGCGCAGGGTCGCTGTGTCGTTCGGGCCGAAGGCCTCCTGGTACTGGCGCAGCACCTCCTCGTCGTGCTCGCGGGCCTGCCAGAAGTCCCCGCGCGCACGGTAGTCCGCGCCCAGCCCGGAGAGCACGGAGAGGGTCTCCGGGTGCGCGTGGCCCAGCGTGCGGCGCATCTTGGGGAGGATCGCCAGGTTGAGGTCGTGTGAGGCGATGTAGCTTCCCAGGTCCCGGAGCCGGTTGGCGTACTTGGCCTGCGCCTCCAGGACGAACGAGTCCTCCTCGCCGGAGTCGGCGGTCCATTTCTCGATGAAGTTCTCCGCGTACCGTCCGGCGGTCTCGAAGTTGCCGGACACGTACAGGAAGTTCAGCATGTTCAGCGCGAAGCGCCGCACCTCGGGCCGTTCCGATTCGGCGACTCCGGCCGGGCGCATGTGGGAGAGCAGTTCGAAGTAGCGCGCCTGGGACGCGGCGTCGGTGAAGGAGTTCGGGGCCGCCGCGCTGAGCAGGGACCACACCTCGACCCGGATCGACTCCTGGGTGGCCTCGTCCAGCTCCTCGCGCAGCAGAGCCTGGATCAGCCGGTGCACCTGGATGGTCCGGTTGGCCTGGTCGAGGCGGACCAGCGCGTACCGGCCCAGTTGGCCGATGGCCTTGCTCAGCCGGATGGGGTCGTCCATCAGGGCGGCCATCTCGGGGCGGATCGGACCGTCGTCCACGGGGAAGAACAGGTCCCGGGGGATGGGCTCGGGGCCGAAGAAGGCGCAGCAGCGCAGCAGCTCCATGGCCTCGGGCAGATTCTCCTTGAGTTTCTCCACGGACAGCTGCCAGGCGGCGGTCATGGGCTTGGGGTACTCAGGGGGCTTGCCCTCGCGCAGCAGCGGGCCGGTGCGCTCGGAGAGCAGGCGCAGGTACTCCTGGGTGGACATGCCGGTCTCGGACTGGAGGGCCCCGGCCTGTTCCAGCGCCAGGGGGAGGTGCCCCAGCGCCTCGGACAGCTCGACGGCCTCCGCGGTGGTGATGCCGCGCGGGATGCGCTTCTTGAGGAACTCCACGCTCTCGTGTTCGCTGAACACGTTGACCGGCACGGTCTCGGCCACACCCTCCCACCGGTGGTTGCGGGTGGTGATCAGCACGTGCCCGGGACCCTGGGGGATGACCTCGGTGAGTTCCTCGGGCTCGTCGGCGTTGTCGAAGATGAGCAGCCAGCGCGAGTACGGCTCACCCTTGCGCAGGGCCTCCAGGACAGCGTCGGCGGCGTCCTCGACCCCGGTCACCGCCGGGCCGGGGAGTCCCAGGTGCGGCGCCAGGTGGGCCAGCGCGGAGTCCACGAGGCCGGGCTGGTCGGCCATGATCCACCAGACGAGGTCGTACTCGGCCCGGTAGCGGTGGGCGTACTCCACGGCCATGAGGGTCTTGCCGACACCCCCGTACCCGTGGAGCGTGTGCGGGACCACCGGGTCCGAGGGGGAGTGGGGGACCACCGCGGTGACCTGGTTGAGCAACCCGCCGCGAAGTGCGCTGATCTGCTCGTCGCGGCCGGTGAAGTTCTTGTGGCGCGGCGGAACACGGCCCCAGACCTCGGGAAATCTGTTTCCGCCGTGTCCGGCTCCTTCCGGGAAACGGTTCCTGCTCTGGTCCTGGGGGTTCCCTTTGGAAGCGGTCACGCGTTGTCCTCCGGTTTCACATAGGCCCCACCAGGAATTTCTTTTCCCCTTGAACGGAAGAAATCCCGGTGTTGTGTTGTGTCACTACTTGTTGCGTGAGGGATTGGTCAACGTCATCAGCGTAGGCGAAGAGGTTAGGGAAGGACAGGTGTGTGGTAGGAACTTCTGTACGGCGAATCGAAGAACGCCGTGGCGAAAGGGCGGACCCCACCGTCAGTTCGCGGCTGGCCGCACGACGGCGGCCATTATCACGCGGAGGCGAGCACATGGGAGAACACGGGTCCACCGGGGGAACGGCACTGGTGGACGTGGGTGAACTGTCGTTGCGCGACCTGGAGGCGATGGGCGGATCGGCGATCGCCGAGGCGCTGCGCACGGTGCTCGACCCCGGGGAGGCCGGCGCCGAGGTGGTGGCCGGGTTCGTCAACGACCCCGAGTAGCACCGTTCGGTGACGCGACGTCGTCCGTGCGGCGAAAAGGACACAGGAATTTCGCAGGGGCTCGAACCACGCCCTGACCCGTGACACCATGGACAGCGCTCCTCACAGAGGTGCTGTCTCCATTCTCGCTGGCCGGGAGCTGCTTCATGACACGAGCCGCCATCGTCCACGCGCACGGACCGTTCGTCGGGGCGCGGCCCTTCCGCGCCCAGGACCGGCGACACTTTCTCGGCCGCCGTTCCGAAACCGAGGAACTGGTGCGTTCCTGGAGCCGCCACCGGCTCACCGTCCTCCACGGTGACAACGGGGTGGGAAAGACATCCCTGGTCAGAGCGGGGGCCGTGCCCGCGCTCACCGACCGCGGCAGCACCGTACTGCCCCAGGGCGAACTCCGCTTCGACCCGGTGTTCCCCGCCGCGATACTCCCCGGGCAGAACCCCTACAGCCGCGCGCTGCTGGCCCTGTGGAGCCCCTCGGAGTTCCCCACCCACGGACCCGGCACCTCGATCAGCGACTACCTGCGCACCCACGAGAGCACCGACCGGCAGGGTCTGCCCCGGCCGGTCTTCGCCGTCCTGGACCAGACCGAACTCCTCCTGCGGCGTTCCGCCGCGCCCGAACCGGTGCGCAGGGACTTCCTGGACGAACTGTTCACCGCCGTGGAGCACCGCACCGACCTCCACCTGCTGCTCTCCGTGCGCACGCAGCACCTCGACGAACTCCGGCGCCTGGTGGAGAAACGCGAGGTCGACCACGCCGAGGTGCGACTCACGCCGTTTGCCCCGGGAACCGCCACCGACGCGGCGGCGCGTGCCCTGGCGCTGGCGGGTTCCCGTACCGCCGCGCGGGACGCCGACCGGCTGGTGGACCGGGCCCGCACCGCTCGCGACGCGGGGGCACAACCGTGTCCCCCGAAGGACACCGTGGAGCCCGCCCTCCTCCAGTTCCTGGGGCAGGCGCTCTGGGAGCGGGCCAGCGCGTCCGGCACGGCCCTGGTCCCGGACGCCGAGTCCGAGGTCGACCGCCTTCTCACCGAGCGTCTGTCAGGAGTCCTCTCGGAGGTGGCGGACGAACACCTGGTGCCCCCGGAGGTGCCGTACGCCTGGCTGCGCGCGGTGGCGGAGGCCGGTCCACGGGGCGTGGGCCGGCCGGCCTGCGAGGATCCGGACAGCGAACTGACACCCGGGGTGGTCCACGCCCTGGAGGACCGCCACCTGGTCACCGCCAACCGGGACGGTTCCGCCTACCTGCTGCGCCACCCCAGGCTGGCAGGCCCTCTGGCGGCCCTCTCCCCGTTCGCGCGCGGGCCCTCCTCCCCGAGCGGCCCCGAACCCCTGGAGGCTGCCCGCGCCGCGCACACCCGGGGGGAGACGGCGCTGGCCGCCGAGCACGCCCGTCGCGGCCTGGGCCGAGCCGCGGCGAACCCGAGGGAGCGCGCGCTGCTCACCGCGCTTCTGGGCGACCTCGCGTTCGAGCGCGGCGACCACCTGACGGCGGCCCGACACTACGCGGACGCCGCCAGGCAGCGCGAGGCGGTCGGCGACGGCGCGGCGGTCTCGCGTCTGCTGGTCGCCGAGGCGCGCAACCGCCTGATGTCGGGCGAGAGGTCGGCGGGGCTCACGGGGGTGGCGGCGGCCGAGAGCCGGGTGCACGCCGACCCCAGCCTGCGGGCCGGGATCGGACAGGTGCTCTGGCTCGCGGGGCAGGGGAGCTCGGCCCTGGACGTTCTGGAGGGCGCCATGGTGGGTGGCGGCGGGATCACCGAGGCGCGGCGCACCCGTGGGGAGATCCGCGCGGAGCAGCGGGGAACGTCCGGTCAGGGGAGGAACTGAGCGTGGACTCCACCGTCCTGGTCGCCCTGATCACCGGTGTCATCACCGCGATCAGCACCCTGGGGGCCACGGCGCTGTCCGGCTACCGGACCGCGAAGGTCGAACGCTGGAGGGCCGATCACACCCTCAAGCGGGAGCGGGAGCAGCGCGAGTACGAGCGGGGACGGGCCCGGCAACGGGAGGTGCGCACACGGTTGGAGGAGGTGCGCGGCAGCGTGTTGCGGCTCGACATCGGCATGCGCAACATCGCCCAGATCCGGATGCAGGGTCCTCCCCGCCAGGGCGGCGACGACCTGTCCGACCTCGTGCGGCAGGCCCGGACCGACATCTACGAGGCGGTGATCGCGGTCGAGCGCATGCGCGACGTCCTGCCTCCGGACGGCCAGGACCACGTCGACGAGCTGCGTGACGCGGTGGACGAGGTGGTCAACCACGTTCAGGCGCGAACCGACCGGAGCGCCGACCAGGTGCACCGGGATTTGGCGTCGGGTCTTCGGGCGCTGGCCGGGGCGGTTCCGGCGGAGTGGGTGCTGGAGGCGGGAGCGCCCGTGGGGCGGTCCGGGGGCGGGGCCGGTTCCGTGGCGGAGCCGGCTGGGGAGGACGCGGGCGCAGAGCCAGGAGCAGAGTGAAGACGAGGGTCAGCGCGCCGGTGGCCCCGCACACGAGCAGAACCGTGCCGTGTACTCCCAGAGCCTCCAGCGCGTAGCCCCCGCCCAGCATCCCCGCGGGCAGAGCGCCGCCGCTGAGGAAGCGGACGGTGCCGGTGAGGCGCCCCAGGAGCTCCGGGGGGACGTGGGTGGTGTGGTAGGTCGCCACGGTGACGTTCATGTGCGCCCCGACGAACCCGATGCCGCCCCAGACCACGGGCAGCGCCGCCAGGAGCCAGGTGGACCCGGCCCGCTCGGCGACGACGAGCAGGAGGGTCAGGGCCAGCCACGACCACAGGCACAGCACCACCATCCGGGTGGGGGTCAGCCTGCGCACCAGGATCGGGGCGAGCAGGGCGCCGAGCAGCCCTCCAGCGCCGGTGGCCGCCAGCACCACGCCGAGCAGGAAGGCGGACAGGTCCTCGTCGGTGGCGGTCAGCATGATGATCAGCCACACCGACTGGAACAGCGCGTTGGTGATGGTGCACACGACCAGCGACCGCAGCAGGAAGCGGTCGGTGCGCAGCAACAGGAAACCCCCGGCCAGTTCCCGGAGGACGCCGTGCCGGGGGTCGGACCGCTGGGGCCTCGGCCGTGACCGGGGCAGCAGCCAGGCCGCCCACAGCCCCAGGGCGGAGACCACGGTGTCGAAGAGCGCGGGCAGTCCGTGCGCCAGGCCGTACAGGGCGCCACCGAGGGGGCGTCCGATCATCTGGGTGGCGTCGGTGCGGGCCTCGTTCTTGGCGGCAGCCCCGGCCAGCTCGTCCCGGGGGACGAGACGCGGGACGGCGGCCGCTCCGGCGGTGGCGTGCATGGTGCCGCACACGCCGTGCAGGGCCGAGGCCACGGCGAGCAGGACCACCGGCGCGTCGAACACCAGGACCGGGGCGACGAACAGGACGACACAGGCGATGCGGGCGGCCAGGCCGACGACCATGACGGTGCGCGGGTCGTGGCGGTCCACCATGAGGCCGACGGGGATGTGCAGGACGGTGCGCGGCACCATGCCGGCCGCGGAGATCCAGCCCGCCAGCACCGGGGAGCCGGTGTGGAACAGGGCCAGGAGGGGGACGGCCAGACCGAAGGTCATGGTCCCGAGACCGGCCAGCGCCACACTGCTCCACAGCAACGCGAAATGGCGTCGCCAACGTCCGGTGTCTCGGTTCGGAAAGGTTTCCCCAACACAGGGTTCCGTTGTTGACATCGTTCTCAATGCAGATGGAAAACGTGAGTGCCGAAAACCACGCAAGGGGTACTGGGGTGACAAATCCGAATGCCACAAGCCCTGTGGTGGAGGGCTTGTGCTGACCCGATCGGCGTGGTCCACGCGGTTCTGAAGGTCCCGGTTCATGCTATCCGGAAAAGCGTGCCACCTCGGCCTGTTGGTGTTCAAGATGAGCGTTTGAGTCGCAAGTGTCAACAGTGGAAAGGGTGATTGGCCGTTTTATGCCGTTTTCTCCGCTTGACCTCAACCACGGTTGAGGTCGCACACTGCTGGAGAACCGATCCGACCCTGGGAGCACCGTGCCCGACCCCACCTTCCTACCCGCTCCCGAGCACCTGCGCCGACGCCTTGCCGACGACCGTAGCGTCTGGCTGTGCACTCTACGTTCCGACGGCTCGCCGCACGTGGTGCCGGTGTGGTTCGTCCACCTGAGGGAGCGATGGTGGATCGGCGTGTCCACCACCTCCGTCAAGGCCCGCAACGCGTCGCGCGACCCCAGGGTGTCCCTGGCCCTGGAGGACGGCGACGCGCCCGTGGTCGCCCAGGGGACGGCCACGGTCCACGACCGCTTTCCGGACGACGTCCTGGCCGCCTTCCGTGACCGGTACGGCTGGGACCCGCGCACTCCCTACGGCAGGGACCCCCGCCGCTCCCTGCTGGAAGTCGGTGTCACCCGCTGGCTGATGTCCGGCGCCGCCCCCGAGACCACCCCGACCCCCGGGGGCGCTCACGACACCTCCTCGAACCCCGGAGCCTGTTGACCCCTCGGGGCGTCGGTGGAGACGAGCCTTCCCCGGAGCCTCACCGGTCCCTGGGGCCGCACCGAAGCCCGGACTGTCGGACCCCTGGTGCGCGGTCGTTCGCCCCCTGCTCCCCACTCGCCCCACACCGTCCCTCCGGGAGGTTCCAAGGGAGTGGGACGCGGCTCCGAGGCCGCGTCACACCCGGCGCGTACGGTCCTGCCCCGAGGCCTCACCGGTCGCCAGCCGTGTCACCCGGTGGGCCTCGGTGGGATCGGGACACTCCCAGCGTCGGACCAGCCGTTCCACGGCCGCCCGCGGTACCGGCGCGGACCTGTGGTCCATGCGTTCGCCCAGCACCCGGGGCGGTGCCTCCAACGCCACGATCTCCACCCTGGCCCGGTAGTCGGCCGCCAGGGACACCGACCGCCCGCGCAGGTCGCGCGACACGTGGGTGGCGTTCCACACGAACGACCTGCCCGCCCGCAGGTGCTCGCGGGCGCGCTCGGCGGCGGCCGCGGCCACCGGGCGCTGGTCCGCGGTAGGCCGAACCCCCAGTTCGGTGCGGAGCGCGTCCAGGCTCACCACCGGCACGTCCGGCCGGTTCGCCCCGATCCAGTGGTCCTTGCCAGCACCGGGCAGACCGGACATCACCGTCACGGTCAGCCGGGTGTCGTCGTGCGCCGCGTAGTCCGGGTCGCGGTCGGGCCTGCGGAAGAACCAGAACCGCGCGTGGTCGGAGGGGAAGGCGCGCGGTGTGTCCAGGCAGCGCTGCTCGGCGCAGTACTCGGCGTACAGCCCGATGTTGTCCAGCACCTCCGAGGTGTCTCCGCAGTGGCGCCCGAGGATGTCGGCGGTGGCCAGCACGACCAGGTCGTCGTTGCGGGCCAGCAGGCTGGCGCGGAAGGCGATCTGGCGCAGATCCGGGCGTTCCAGGGCCCAGAACGGCACCTGGTGGTGGCGGACCAGCGCGGCCACGTGCTCACGCCACTCGATCGGGGCCCCGGACTCCCAGAGGATCCGGCGGGCCAGCAGGTCACCGCCTCGGGAGTGCCCGTGGGCGGTCACCCGGCCGTCCTCGTCGCGCCGGGTGCACAGGGGTTTGGCCACGTCGTGCAGGAGCACGGCCGCGAAGATCCGGACCCGCTCGTCGGCGGGTCGGGCACGCCACTCGGGCAGTTCGGAGAGCGCCTCACACGCCATGCGGGTGTGCACCTCCACGTCCCCCTCGGCGTGGTGGACAGGGTCCTGCTCCACCCCGGCCAGGTCCCGCACCCACGCGAAGGCCTCCCGCACCCGTCCCCAGTCCAGGCCCCAGTACGGCGGAGCGGGGCAGAGCTCATCGAACAGTCGCATACAGCACCTCCGGATCGGCCAGGGCGTTGGCGATCAGGGGCCGGTCCAGCCAGTGCGTACCCGCGTCCAGGATCGCGGAGGTGAACTCCGCCCTCACCCACTTGTACCGGTCGACCGTGTGGTCGCCCTCCTCGACCTTGACGTACAGCCCCTCCATGAGGTCGGAGCCGTCCGTCTCGGCCAGCGCACGTTCGGGGTCGGCGCCACCGGCCCTGGCGGCCTCGGTCAGCGCCGCCCGCCACCCGGGGGTCCGGCACGCGGAGGCCCCGACCAGCGCGGTCAGCTCCGCGAGCGAGGCCAGCGGCCCCTCGTGGAGCACGGGCACCGACACCACGGGGGTTCCGGACAGGAGCGCCCTCCTGCGCGACGTGGACAGGAACGTCCCGTCGCGGGTGTCCAGCACGTCGAACTCACAGAAGTAGTGCGGCAGCGCGTCGTAGAACACGGTGTGCCGCGCGTACAGCCACTCGCCGTAGAGCACGTACCGGTCCTCCAGCCGGGGCCGCAGCGCGGGCGCGACCGCCGCCGCCCAGGCCTTGAACGGGGCGAACTGGCGCTCCCGGGGGCCGCCGGTCAGGTAGTGCCCCCGGCTCTGGAGCCGCAGTACGCCGTCGGGACCGAAGCTGATCCCGGAGTTGGCGCCGTCCAGCTTCTCCTCCACCACCAGGTGCCGCCCGGCCAGGTGAGCGAACGGCTCGGCCGACAGGTCGTGGTCACCGTGCTGGAGCCGCGACCCACGGATGTGCCGGGTGCGGGGGTACTTGCGAAGCATGTGACGGTTGTACACACCCGACGACCCACGGAGCCAGCGGTTTTCCGGCCCGAGCCCTCAGGTCAGTCTGGAGCGGGTGCCCAGCGACGCGGCGTCCGCGGCGGCGCGGCCCTCGTACCAGCCCTCGGAGCTGGAGGGCCCCCGGACCCGGGACGAGGTCAGCGCTCCGAAGGCCTCGTCCACCGCGGCCTCCACCGCCTTCTCCCTGGCGGCGAACACCGGCACGAGGTCGGTACCGGTCTCGGCGGTGACCGCCTCCTCGGCGGCGCGCGCCGACTCGGTGAGGCGTTCGCCCACCCGCACCGCGAACGCGGACATGAACGACGCCCGGAAGTCCTTGCGCGCCCCGCGCCCGGAACGGTCCCGTTTCGAACCGCTCACCCGCATCGCGGCCTCGGCCTGCACCAGCAGGGACGTGTACAGCAGGTCCACCGCCTCCACGTCGCCGGGGAACCCCATCACGGTGCTCAGCCCCAGTTCCCGGTGCCAGACGGCACGGCAGTGGTTGGCCTCGGCGACCTCGGTCAGGAGTACGGCCCGGTGCTCGTCGTAGGGCGAGTCCACCGGCAATCTGCGGGCGGAGGCGGCCTCCGGCTCCTCGGGGTCCTGCGCCACCAGGGCGAGGTCGATGCTGTGCCGAGCCATCATCTCCTGGGCCCGGGCGGTCAGCGCCTCGGCCTCCGACGGGAACTCGGTGGACTCGGCCTTGGCCAGCAGCGCCCGCACGCGCTGGAGCCGACCCCGGTCCACCGGAGCGGAGGTGTGCACACCGGGCCGGAAGGTGCCCGGGGGCGGTCCCAGACGGCGCATCGGCGGCAGCACACGCAACACGGCCAGGAGGCGCAGGACCACCTCGACCGCCTCGAACCTCAGCAGGCCGTGCTCGGTGCCCAACCGGGTCAGGTGCTGATCACCCGAGCCGGGGGCGGTCGCGCCCAGGGCACGCACCTGCTCGGTCCAGCGCGGGTCCACCGTGGCGGCCGAGTGGCGTTCGAGGTCGGCGGTCACGGCCTCGGCGCACACGGTGGCGGCGAGCGCGCCGGACTCACGGGACACGTGCCGGACCGTCTCCGTGGGCTGCCAGCCGCGCGCCCAGGCGTCGGCGATCGCGAAGAGCAGGGTGTCGAAGAGCGCGCGGCCCGCCGCCCCGGCCCAGGCGGGGTCCTCGGCGTCGGCCAGCCGGGCCGCCGCGAGATCCACGCCGCCGCCCTCCTGCCCGCGCACGAGCGCCTCCACGGCGCCGGTGACCACCTCCACGGGTATGTCCGAGGGACCTGGTCCGGCCCACTCGGCCTCGGCCCGCGCGTCGCCGCGTCTGCGGCCCTTCCTGCCCACGGTGGTACTCCCGGTTCGAGAAACGGTCGGGCCCTGCGGCCGTGCGGCCCCCTCCGGGCCGACTGGCCATCCTACCGGCCAGCGGTGGCCTGCGGATTCGGTGGTGGGGGTGGGGGAGCACACCCCCGCCGGCCCCGCGGGCCGCCCTGGCCGGTCGTGGAGTGGCCGCACGGAGGGACGCGGCGCACCCCGAGCGTCCCGGTGGCGGACCGCCTCGCGGGGTTGGCCAGCGGGCGGTCGTTCGCCGACCGGGCTCGACGAACGGGTCCCGGTCCCGCTCGGCATGATCGTCGGTACCCGGATCGCCGTTCCGGAGGGGCGCGGCCCGCCCGTGCCGGGGCCCTGAGCCCGGACACCGGGCGGCCCCGAGCGCGGGCGGGCGGGCCGTGGGACGCGTCAGGGTTTGCGGGCCACTCCGCCGTAGTGCGCCACCTCGCTGATCCGGCCGACCTCGGCGGGGTTCGGCCGCCAGAAGGGGACGGAGACCACCCCGGGCTCCAGGAGCTCCAGCCCGTCGAAGAACCGGCCGATCTCCTCCGGGGTGCGCAGATGGATGGGGAGCGCCGCGTTCTCGTTCCAGACCGCGGCGGAGTCGACGATCTGTTGGCTGGTGTCGGTGCTGTCGCACAGGGCCAGGAAGCTGCCCGAGGGCAGGGCGTCCACGTAGGCGCGGGCCAGCGCGTAGGTCCGCTCGTCGGCGGGGAAGTGCCCGAGCGTGCCCATGATGTTCAGCCCGATCGGCTGGCTGAAGTCCAGGTGCTCGCGGGCCTCGGCCAGCAGCGACTCCGGGTCGAGCAGGTCGGCGTCGATGTAGTGGGTGGCGCCCTCGGGGGTGCTGGTCAGGAGTGCGCGCGCGTGGGAGAGCACCATCGGATCGTTGTCGACGTAGACGATCCTGGAGTCGGGCGCGACCCTCTGTGCCACCTCGTGTGTGTTGTCGGCGGTGGGCAGTCCGGTACCGATGTCCAGGAACTGTCTGACGCCCTCCTCACGGGCCAGGTGGGTGACGGTGCGGATGATGAACTGCCGGTCGGCGCGGGTGAGCTCGACGATCTCGGGGAAGGAGCTCGCGACCTGTTCTCCCAGTTCGCGGTCGACCGGGTAGTGGTCCTTGCCGCCCAGCCAGTAGTTGAACACGCGGGCGGAGTGGGCGACGGTCGTGTCCAGGGGGGCGGTGCTCGGGGTGTCCGTCATGGGGGCCTTCCGGTGGGGGCAGGGCTGTCACGAATCAGGCGCAGTATCCTGCCCCGCCGTCCCTCCGGGCAACCCACATCCCTTTGCTCCCAAGGGTTCTCGGGAGCGCGGCGATGCTCTGCTCCGCCGCTTCGGTAGCCGGTCCGATTCCTCCCGACCCGTCCTGCGGAGGGGGCCGGTGCCCGACGCCGAAAGGCGCCCCTTTCCTCATGGAAGCGACCCGGAAACATTCGGCGCCTACCGTCGTTCCCACCGCAGCCACCGAGGAGTCTCCATGCGTCACGGAACAGGGTCCACGGGCGATGACGCGGCGGGGGCGGCGGGAGCCGCGCGCTGTCCGTACACCGCGCAGACAGCCCTCTCCCCCCAGCAGGACGGCGACCGGGGGCTGGCGCGCGGAGAGGAACCGCCCTGGGACCAGCTGCGCTCCCGACACGGAGGTCTGGTCTCCGTGGAGGTCTCGCCCGGCGTCCCCGGCTGGCTTCTGCTCGGCTACAAGGAGAACCTCCAGGTCCTGCGCGACCAGACCCACTTCTCAGCCGACCCGCGCCCCTGGGACGCCAGTGGTGCGGCGCCCGTGCGCGGGGCGGCCCTCAACCGCGACGGCGACGACCACCAGCGCCTGCGCCAGCCCATCGTGGACGCGCTGGCCTCCGTCGGCACCCAACAGCTCGTCCCGGTGGTCCAGCGCGCCGCCGTACACCTGATCGGACGGGTCGAGTCGGCGGGCGCCGCCGACCTCATCGGGCAGTACGCGGCACCCCTGCCCGCTCTGGCCCTCAACGAACTCCTCGGGTTGCCCGACTCCTACGGGCACCTGCTCGCGGACCTCAGCGCCCGCCTGTGGAGCGGCGACCAGAAAGGAGCCGCCACCGCCGCGCCGGCAGTGCGCGCCTACTTCCGGGGGCTGGTGGCCCGCAAACGCGCCGAGCCGGGCCGGGACCTCACCTCCTCGATCCTGGAGCACCCGCACGGGCTGACTGACGAGGAGGCCGTCGAGGCGCTGCACCTGCTGTGGGCGGCGGGCCACGAACCCACCACCCACCTCATCGGCAACGCCCTGCTCAGGTTGATCGAGGACCCCGGAGTGTGGACCGCGTATCTCGGCGGCACGCTCACACCGGAGGACTTCGTCGACTACGTCATGTGGACCGAACCGCCGGTCAGCGTGCTCGCCGGGCGCTACGCGACCACGGACATGAGGTTCGCGGGGGCCCGGATCAGGCGGGGTGAGCCGCTGCTCTTCGGGTTCGGCTCCGCGCACACCGACCCCTCCGTCTCCGGTGACACCGCTGACTCCGTGGCCCTGCTGGCGGGGAACCGCGCTCACCTGTCCTGGGGCGCCGGCGCCCACCGCTGCCCGGCCACCGCCTTCACCCGGGAACTGGTGCGCACCGCCATCGACACGGCGCTGGACCGGATGCGGGGCATGGTCATGGCGGTCGAGCCGGCCGAACTGCGGTGGCGCCCCGCACCCGGAGTACACGGGCTGGTGGAGCTGCCCGTCTGGTTCACCCCGACCGGGGAGCGCGAGCAGTCCGGAGCCCGGCCCGAGCCGCGTGAACCGGTCGTCAGACGCAGAAGCCGCCGCAGGACGCGGCTGCCCGCCGCTCAGGGAGCCCGCTACCAGGCGCCCTTCGCCGAGAAACCGCATGTCCCGGACCCCCTCGAACAGCTCCTGGAGACCTGGAACCCCCGGGCCTGAGACCGGGGGGGCCGTCCCGGACCGGACCTCAGCCGCCCTCGGGGTCCACCACGGCCAGTTCGGGGTGGACGCTCCCCGGATCGTCCGGAGTCGGCTGGTCGCCGCCGCGCCGGTGGTGGTCGAAGTAGGCGCAGGCGTGGCTCCGCACCGGGTCCACCCCGTACTCCACCGGGAGGTCGCCGAACTGCCTCCGCCACCGCTCCGGGGGCACGGCCACGACCGGCCCCGACACCTCAGTCGGAGGGCTCCACCAGCAGCACCTCCAGAGTGCGGGGACCGTGCACGCCCTCCACCCGGTCGAGTTCGATGTCGCTGGTCGCCGAGGGACCGCTGATCCACGTGAGCGGCCGTGCCGGATCCAGGAGCCGGACGGCCCCCGGCACCCCGTCCACCACCTGGTCCGCCCGCACCACGCACAGGTGGTAGTCGGGGACCAGCGTGAGGGCCCGGCGGCCCTGGTCCGGTCCGGCGTCCAGCACGATCGTCCCGGTCTCCGCGACCGCCAGCGCGCACCCGGTCACCACGCCGTCGCAGGCGTCCAGATCGGCCACCGACAACGGGGCCTCCGGCGCGTCGGTGAGCTGGCGCGCGGTCACCCGCGAGAGCCATTCCCGTGGAACACCCGAGGCGACCGCCACCCGGGCGGCACCGCGTCGCTCCAGTGAGGCGGCGATCCGCTCGGGCAGAGCGGCCTCCGGTACCCGTTCCACCAGCGCCCGGTAGTCCAGCAGCCGGTCCACCAACACCTCCAGGGCTTCCCCCTCGAAGTGGCTCTCGGCGTACCCCTCCCCAGGTGGGGGCGTCACCGGGTCGTCTGCGGGCACGTCCGCGAGCGCCGCCCGCACCCGGGCCAGGACCCGCCCCCGGGAACCCATGGCCCCGCCGCTCCCGCCACGCACGTCCGCGCCGTTCATCGCTGCCCCTTCCCCCGTTGCTTCCACCACTGGCGGAAGGACTCCGCGGGTACGTCCGGCACGTCCCGGGTGTCGGTCCACTTCCCCGCCTGCCCCGGCAGGTGCCGGGGCAGGTCCCCACCGACAAGCCCCGCCGCGCGCTGCACCGCGTCCAACGCCCCGGCCGAACCGAACACCGCCTCCGCCCCGGCCATGACGGCCTTCTCACCGAGGTGCCCGGGGCCCTCCGCGACCCGTTCACGCAGGTGCACCAGGACCTCCGGGATGTCGATGGCCACCGGGCAGACGTCGTAGCACGCCCCGCACAGCGACGACGCGTACGGCAGCGCCCGGTCCACCTCCGAGGACATCCCCCGCAGCTGCGGTGTGAGGATCGCGCCGATCGGCCCCGGATAGACCGACCCGTAGGCGTGACCACCGGTGCGTTCGTAGACGGGACAGATGTTCAGGCAGGCCGAACACCGGATGCAGCGCAACGCCTGGCGTCCCACGGTGTCGGCGAGCACGTCGGTGCGGCCGTTGTCGAGCAGCACCAGGTGGAAGTCGCGCGGACCGTCTCCCGGGGTCACCCCGGACCAGGTGGAGGTGTAGGGGTTCATCCGCTCCCCTGTGGAGGAGCGGGGCAGCAGCTGCATGAACACCTCCAGATCGGACCACGTGGGCACGACCTTCTCGATCCCCACCACGGAGATCAGCGTCTCCGGCAGGGTCAGGCACATGCGTCCGTTGCCCTCCGACTCCAACACCACGAGCGTCCCGGAGTCGGCCACGGCGAAGTTGGCCCCCGACACCGCCACCTTGGCGCGCAGGAACAGTTCGCGCAGGTGGACACGGGCGGCCTCGGCCAGCGCGTGGGGGTCGTCGGTGAGCCCGGGCGGGGCGGGCACCCCCCACTCCGACATCCGGTCCAGGAAGATCTCCCGGATCTGGGAGCGGGCCAGGTGGATGGCGGGCACCAGGATGTGGGAGGGCAGGTCCTCGCCGAGCTGCACGATCAGCTCGGCCAGGTCGGTCTCGTAGGCCGTGATCCCGGCCGCCTCCAGCGCACCGTTGAGTTCGATCTCCTGGGTGGCCATGGACTTGACCTTGACCACCTCGGTCTCACCGGTCCGGCGCACCAGCTCGGTGACGATCTCGTTGGCCTCAGCGGCGTCGGCGGCCCAGTGGACCGTGCCGCCCGCGCGGTGGACCGACTCCTCCAACCGTTCCAGGTGGTGGTCCAGATGGCGCAGGGTGTGGGTCTTGATCCGCTCGCCCTCGGCGCGCAGCCGCCGCCAGTCGTCCCCCAGCTCACCGACGACCGCGTCGCGTTTGCCCCGGATGGTGTGGGTGGCCTTGTGCAGGTTGTGGCGGGTGCGGGAGTCGCCGACCGCCGAACGGGCGGCCTCGGGAAAGGGCGGAAGGCCCAGGAACGTGGCGCTCATGCGTGCGCGTACTCCTTCTCGGTGCTGGCCAGGATCTCGGCGATGTGGGTGACCCGGACCCCGGAGCGCTGGCGGGACAGGGTGCCGCCGATGTGCATCAGGCAGGAGTTGTCCACCGCGCACAGGACCTCGGCGCCGGTCTCGGCCACGTGGCGGGCCTTGTCGAACCCCATGGCGGCCGAGACGTCGCCGTTCTTGACCGAGAACGTGCCGCCGAACCCGCAGCACTCGGCGGCGCCGGGGAGTTCGAGCAGTTCCAGGCCGCGCACGGCGCGCAGCAGCTGGTAGGGCCGCTCACCCAGGCCGAGGAGGCGCAGCCCGTGGCAGGTCGGGTGGTAGACGACCCTGTGCGGGAAGTAGGCGCCCACGTCGGTGACCCCCAGGACGTCCACGAGGAACTCGGTGAGGTCGTACACGCGGGGGCCGAGGTCGGCCATCTTGCGGGAGAGCCTGCTGCCCGCCGCGCCGAGCCGGGGGTAGTTGTCGCGCACCATCGCCGCGCACGAGGCGGAGGGGACCACCACCGCGTCAGCGCCGTCGAAGGTCCGGGCGAAGCGCACCGCGAGCCTCGCGGCGGGGCGCCGGTACCCGGTGTTGTAGTGCATCTGACCGCAGCAGGTCTGGTTCTCGGGGAAGACCACCTCGTGGCCCAACCGCTCCAGGAGGCGGACCACCGCGCGCCCGGTGTCGGGGAAGAGGGTGTCGTTGACACACGTGACGAACAGGGCGATCCGCATGGGCCTCCTTCACGCCCCGGCCCGGCGGGAGGAGCGTCCGGTCCGACGGACGGCAACCGGGGCACGTGGTCCGACCACTTTCGCACAGCGTCGCGAGGGGGAGCAAGAACCCCGTAGCGGTCTCGACACGCGTGCGTCGGGCGTTCAGGTGCCATATACACGACGCAGTGCATCCTTCCCCCACCCCGGGTGAGGTGTCCGTTCGGTGGGCGGGGCAGTCCGGGGAACGATCCATCGCACGGGTGGTCCGACCAATCGGCGAGGTCAGGCGGGCGCGAGCACGGGCATGGCGAGTAGAATCGCCGTGTTCGTGACGGAGACGGGGGAGTGGCGTGGTCGAGGACGTGCGGACCCCGGTGGCCCGACGGGCCGTCGAGCAGATCAAGGCCATGATCGCCGACGGGGAGGTGGGGCCTGGGGAGCGGCTGCCCACGGAACGGGAGCTCTCCGTCCGGCTGGGCGTCTCCCGGGGATCGGTACGCGAGGCGATCCGCTCCCTCACCACGCTGGGGGTGCTGTCGGTCCGCCACGGGGCGGGCGTCTACGCCACCGCGCTGCGCCCCGCCGACCTCCTGGAGGCCTTCTCCGTCCTGGCCGAGGTCTCGCGCGACGAGACCTTGCTGGAGGTCCTCCAGGTCCGCCGAATGATCGAACCCGCCGCCACGGCCCTCGCCGCCGCCCGCGCCACCCCCGAGGACCTGGCCCTGGTCGGCCGCCTCCTCGACCGGATGGAGGACGCGGCCGAACGCGCGCCCGCCGACCACGCCGCGGACGATCTCGGCTTCCACCAGGCCGTCGTGGCCTGCGCGGGCAACGCCACGCTCTCCGCGGTCCACGCCGGGCTGTCCTCGCGCACCTTCAACGAACGGGTCTGGGCCGGGCTCGGAGCGGAGGGGCTCACCGACACCCTCTTCCAGGACCACCGGCGCATCCACGAGGCGCTCTCGGCGCGCGACCCCGAGGCGGCCCGGGCGGCCGCCGCGGCGCACGTGCTGCGGGGGGAGCGCTGGCTCAGCCTTCGAGCCGACGGTTGACCCGGTCCGCGTACTGCTCGGCCCTGAGGACCCGCGACAGGTCCTCGCGCCGGGGCTCCGTGGAGCCGTCCTCCTCGAGGGAGGACTCCCCGTCCGGAACCTCCTGGCCGACTTCCGCGTCTACACCGAGTACCCCGTGGTCCTCGATCTCGTCGATCCGATGGTTCTCGGAGTGGTCCTCCAGGTACTCCGCCACGGCGGAGTCCTGGTCCGGGGCGCCCACGTCCATCTCGGCGTCCACGTCGTCGACGTCCGTGGCGTCCCTGTCGAATTCGGCGGATTCCGTCATCGGCGGCCCCCTCGCCTCGGTTTCCCTGTATTCGATCATGCCTGGTCGCGGCGGGAGACGCCAGTGGTCAGCCGCGCAGAGGGCGAAGAGGACGAAACGGGGCGCCCGTTGCCGACGGTAGGCTTTTGCGCCGTCGTCCGAAGACAGAGACGGAGTTCTCCTCCCAGTGATCACGCGCGAACGGGTCCGTGCCCTCGTCGAGGCCCCCTGGTTCCAGGCCAGCGTCATTACCCTCATCCTGATCAACGCCGTGATCCTCGGTTTCGAGACGTCGACGCGGATGATGGACAACCACGGTGATCTCCTGAAGAGCGTCGACCGGGTCATCCTGGCCCTGTTCGTCTTCGAGATGGGCCTGCGGATGTTCGCCCATCGCCGGGAGTTCTTCCGGGACCCCTGGAGCTGGTTCGACATGGTGATCATCGGGATCGCCCTGCTCCCGGCCTCCGGTCCGTTCGCGGTGCTGCGGATCCTGCGGGTGCTCAGGGTCCTGCGACTGTTGTCGGTGATCCCGTCGCTGCGCCACGTGGTGGCCGGGCTGTTCCGCGCGATGCCCGGCATGGCCTCGATCATGGTCCTCGTGGTGCTGCTGCTGTACGTCTCCGCGGTGATGGCCACCCGGCTCTTCGCCACGGACGCCCCGCAGTACTTCGGTGATCTGGGGACCTCGCTGTTCACCCTGTTCCAGATCTTCACCGCCGACGGCTGGAGCAACATCGCGGCCGAGGTCATGAAGCACCAGCCGTACGCGTGGGTGTTCTTCGTGGTCTTCGTCATGGTGTCCACGCTGATCGCCCTCAACCTGTTCATCGCGGTGGCGGTCGAGGCGTTGGACAAGGCCGGACACGAGGAGCAGTACGGCAGACCCGGGCAGGGCGGCGCCCCGGGCGCCGAGGAGGGCAGCGCCCCCGACGGAGACCCCGGGGACACCCCGGACGGTGGTGCCAGCCGGACCCCGGACGAGGGCCAGCGGCAGATCCTCGCCGAGCTGCGGGCGCTGCGCGCCGAGGTGGCCTCGCTCCGCGACGAGCGCGAGCTGCTCCGTGGCGAGCACGAGCGCATCTAGTCGCCGCACCAACCAGCAACCGCCCCGTGGTGCCGCGCCGTCCGAAGGACGTGTTCGCATGGGGAAGCCAAGCCAAGTGCGGGGGCCGAAGCCTCCACCGCCACCGCAACGGTCCGAGGTCGCCGTCGTGGAGCTCACTGAGCCGGGTTCGAGGACTGTGGGACCGGCGGTGGTACGCGTGGCGGGGGGCCTCGGCGTCCTGGGCCGCTCAGCGGGCTCCCGTACGGGCGCGGAGCTGTTCGGCCAGGCACTCGAGTTCGGCCGCCGTGGAGGGTGAGGCGTTGTTGAGTCCGCTGTGCACGGCCGTGGGGCTCCTCAGGAAGCGCCGGAGCACGGCCACGAGGGGCCCTTGCGGCAGAGCCCGCAACGCGGCGAACGCGCGAGGCACCGGCGGCGTCTCCATCGAGGCGAGGTTGTGCCGCATGATGTGCAGCATGCCGCGGACCGCGTCCGGATCGTCGGCCAACGCTTCCGGGCCGCCCGCCGCGTAGGCCGCCTGCTCCAAGGGAACCGCGGACGCGGCGTGCGTCCTGAGCCAGGCGTCCATCCGCGGCTCGGCCCTGGCGTTGATCCCGGCGGTGCGGAACGTTTCCACGATCCGCTCCAGACGCGGGGTGGTACGTCCGTCCGGCTCGCCGATCGGTGTCGCGACCCGGCGGGTGAGGACATTGGTCCTGCGGTAGCGGACCACGTCGCCGTCCATCGTGCCGCCGGTCGTGGGGAATCCCAGGAGTAACCGCTTGTGGCCGATCCGCGCGCTCAGCGCCTCCGGTCCGCCCGCCCAGTTGAGCATGGAGAGCACGTCCCCCGGGACACCCGCGAGTGATTCCAGCACCGCGTCCGCCTGATGGGCGCGGACGAAGACGGTGATCAGGTCGTACCCGCCCTCCGGGCGCTCGACCACCGGTACCGGCACCTGCCTGACCGCCGGGCTGTCCTCCTCGGCGAGCCGCACGCCGTGTCGGCGCAGAGCTGCCAGGCGCTCGCCCCGGGCGAGGAGCGAGACGTCGTGGCCGGCCTCGTGCATGTGTGCCGCGAACAGGCTGCCGCACACCCCGGCGCCGTAGACGAGCAGCTTCATGATGATCCTCTTTCACACGTTCGTTTGAATCATACGTTCGTTTGATTCAAACATATGTAGAGTCGCTCGTGTGGCAAGCCCAGACACCCGAACCCAGATCCTCGACGCGGCCGAGCACCTCTTCGCTGAGCACGGATACCGCGGCACCTCGGTTCGCGCGATCACCACACTCGCGGGAGCCAACCTTGCGGCCGTCGGCTACCACTTCGGCTCCAAGTCGGAGCTGATGGCCGCGGTCGCCCGCCGCGTGATCGAGCCCATCAACGCGGCCCAGCGCGCCGGGCTCGACCGACTGCTCTCCCGGACCCCCGAACCACCGGTCGCCGAACTGGTGGAGGCGTTCGCGGGGCCGATGTTCGACGGGATGCGGGCCGGCGGCGCGGGCGCCCGGACATCCAGGCTGATCATGACGATCCTCAGCGACCCCGCCGAGGAGGTACGCAGCTGGACCGGCCCGGCCGAGGACTCGGTCCGCGAGCGCTACCTCGCCGCCTTCGCGCGCGCACTTCCCCGCCTGTCCCCGGAGGAACTGGGGTTCCGGATGCGGGGGATCCTCGCCGTGACAGCCGTCGACCGCCTGGAGGTGCACCAGGAGCCCACACCGGGCTGCGGTTCCCCGGGGCCGGGCGAAGCGGCCCGGACGTGGGCGATCACGTTCCTCGCGGCGGCGATGAGCGCGCCTCCCACCCGGACCTGACGAGCCCGGACGGACGCTGGCGGCGCGGGTCGGGCGGCGTTCGCCCCGCGGCTCGCCGCGCTCGGGCCGTTGGTGTCCCGGAGGGGCTGGAGACGGGTTGGGCCGAACCCGTCCAGGCGGAGAATGACGGCGGGATCACCTGGGTGCGGTGTCTCCTCGCCCTCAGCGATGACACGAGGGGTTCCTTCGAGCGGCGCGGCACCACGGGTCGAACGCTGGTTGATGCGGCACCGGCCCGTGGAGGCCCGCGCCCCGGTCCGACGGTGGCGGAGGCGGAACGACGCGGAGCGGCCCCAGCCCCCGGTCCGGCGGTGTGAATCGCGTCCGTTGGTGCTCTGACGTGCGCGGAAGAGCCCGTGGTTGGCGGCTTTCATGGGAGGGTAGGGGGACAGCCGCACGCGGTGTCCGGTAGGGCCCGCAGCCGATCATGGACGACGAGGAGCGACCGGATGTCTGCGAGTACACCCCTTCCTCGGACCGAGGACGTCGGGAACAGGTCCGGTGGGGCCGTCCCCCTGGACCGCCGGAAGGAGTGGGCCGCCCTGGCCGAGCACCGCGAGCGGTTCGGCGACACCCACCTGCGGGACCTGTTCGCCGAGGACCCCGCGCGGGTCGACCGGTTCTCGCTCGACGTCGGCAACCTGCACGCGGACCTGTCCAAGAACCTCCTGACCGAGCGGACCCGGGGACTGCTCACCGACCTGGCGGAGGCCACCGGTGTCGCCTCCCTGCGCGACGCGATGCTGAACGGCGAACACGTCAACCTGACGGAGGACCGCGCCGTCCTGCACACCGCCCTACGGGCCCCACGCGGTGTGGTGATCCGTGAGGGCGGGCACGACGTGGTGCCCGAGGTGCACGCGGTCCTGGACCGGATGGCGGCCTTCGCCGACCGGGTGCGCGCACGGCGGTGGCTGGGTCACACCGGCCAGGCGGTCACCAGGGTGGTCAACATCGGCATCGGGGGTTCCGACCTGGGCCCGGCCATGGCCTACGAGGCGCTGCGCCCGTACACCGACCGCGGGCTGGAGTTCCGCTTCGTCTCCAACGTCGACGGCACCGACCTGCACGAGGCGCTGATCGACGCCGACCCCGAACGGACCCTGTTCGTGGTCGCCTCCAAGACCTTCACCACCCTGGAGACCGTCACCAACGCCACGGCGGCCCGGGACTGGCTCCTGGCCGGGCTGGGGGCGGACTCCGACGCGATCGCCCGGCACTTCGTGGCGGTCTCCACGAACGAGGAGGAGGTCTCCCGCTTCGGGATCGACACCGCCAACATGTTCGAGTTCTGGGACTGGGTGGGCGGCCGCTACTCCTACGACTCGGCGATCGGCCTGTCCCTCATGGTGGCCCTGGGCCCCGAGGGGTTCCGCGAGATGCTCGCGGGCTTCCACCTGATGGACACCCACTTCGCCACCGCTCCCGCGGAGCGCAACCTGCCGTTCCTGCTGGGCCTGCTCGGTGTCTGGTACGGCGGGTTCTTCGACGCCCAGTCACACGCGGTCCTGCCCTACAGCCACCACATGTCGAAGTTCACCGCCTACCTCCAGCAGCTGGACATGGAGTCCAACGGCAAGTCGGTCCAGCGTGACGGCCGCCCCGTCACCTGGCAGACCGGCCCGGTGGTGTGGGGGACACCCGGGACCAACGGCCAGCACGCCTACTTCCAGCTGCTGCACCAGGGAACCCGGTTCGTCCCCGCCGACCTGATCGGGTTCGCGCGCCCGGCTCCGGACCTGCCCGAGGGGCTGGTGCCCCAGCACGACCTGCTCATGGCCAACCTGTTCGCTCAGGGGCAGGCGCTGGCGTTCGGCCGCACCGCCGACGAGGTCGCCTCCGAGGGGGTGCCTGCGGACCTGGTCCCGCACCGGACCTTCCCCGGCAACCGCCCCACCAGCACGATCCTGGCCGACCGGCTCGACCCGTCGGTGCTCGGCCAACTGGTCGCCCTCTACGAGCACAAGGTGTTCGTCCAGGGGGCGGTGTGGAACGTCAACTCCTTCGACCAGTGGGGCGTGCAGCTGGGCAAGGTCCTGGCGAAGCGGGTGCAGCCCGCCCTGACCGAGGGCGCCGAGGTGCCCGACCTGGACGCCTCCACGGCCGCCCTGGTCCGGCGGTACCGGGACCTGCGCGGCCGCTGACCTGACGGGGAGCGCCTCCGGGGCTCCCCGCAGGACGGCTATCCCTCGCCGCCGCCGACGGCGGCGAGGGAGGGAGCGCGTCCGGCCTCGATGTGCGCGGCCATGGTCAGCCTCGCGAGCCGGGCGTTCCCGGTGCTGACCGCGGCGTAGATCTCGTGGTGCGCCTGGAACTCCAGGTGGGGGTCGCGGAAGGCCGTCAGGGCGAACAGCCAGCGGGAGCGGGAGAGGATCGGCGCCATGAGCTCGGACAGCAGCTCGTGACCGGCGGCTTCGACCACCTGCGCGTGAAAGTCCGCGTTCGCGGTCATGATGTGGTCCGGGGAGCCCGTCTCCGTGGCCTCCGCGGTCGCCTCCATGGCCGCCGCCAGACCGGCGTGCACGTGCCCCTCGGCGTGCTGGTGGGCCGCCCGCTCGGCGGCGAAGGGTTCGAGCCTGATCCTCAGGTCGAAGAGCTCGTCGACCCCCGAGGGGGACATCGTCCGCACGGTCGCGCCCCTGTGGGCGCTGGTCATGATGAACCCGTCGTGCCTGAGGTTGCGCAGCGCCTCGCGCACCGGGAGCCGGGACACGCCCAGCTCCTCCGAGAGCTCGCGTTCGCGCAGCCGCGCCCCCGGTGCGTACCGGCCGGAGATGATCCCCTCACGGATGGCGACCTCGGCCGCCTGCGTGAGAGGGGCCGACCCACCCGATGTCCGTGTCATGAGACCCGTTCCCGCCGTGTGCGCTTGGTTCACCCCCGGCCGGTGCGGGCGTCCTTGGACTCGGCCCCGAGAACCGGGAACGACGGGGGGAAGAGGGCCTCGACCGGGCGGTGGAGGCCGTCCCGCTCACTGTAGCCGCGCTGGAGTTCCTCGAACACCTCCTGCGCCTGGTTCCTGAGCGCGACCAGGTCCACACCGGGCAGTCGCCCGTCGGTCACGACCGGACGACCGGCGACGAAGGTGTGGGTGGCGTTGCGGGCGGTGCCGTTGAGCACCAGAGTGCGCAGGGGGTCCTCCACGACGCCGTCGCGGAAGTCGTCCAGGGAGAACGCGGTCAGGTCCGCACTCGCTCCGGCCTCCAGGCGTCCGAGGTCGGGGCGCTTGAGCGCGGCCGCGCCGCCCAGGGTCGCGGCGTCCATGTAGCCGCTCAGGCTGGCGGCGCCGTGCCCGTGGAGCAGGCGCGAGGCGTGCAGGCCCACGTCCATGCCGCGCACGAGGTCGGGTGGGAAGGAGTCGGTGCCCAGCGCCATCGTCACTCCGGCGGCCAGGAAGTCGTTGAAGGTCTCCAGGATGTCGCCGTACCGGAAGGTGGTCAGGGGGCAGTGGATCACGCTCACGCCCGCCCTGGCCAGGCGGGTGAGGTCGACGCCGTTCGGGCCGGTCAGCTCCGGGTTGCGGTCGGTCCACAGGGCGTGGGGGATGAGCAGCCGGTCGTTGAGCAGTCCGCTGCGCTCGATCAGGTCCAGCGGGGTGAGGCCGTGGCGCTCGATGATCACCTTGCGCTCCCACGGCTGTTGGAGGGAGTGCAGGCGCACGAGGAGGCCGCGCTTCGCGGCCTCCTTCGCTGTGCGCTCCAACAGTTCGGGCGTGAGCGTCTCGATACGGCAGGGGAGGAGGACCGGCCGGACGAGGTCGTCGTCGCGCTCGGAGAGCTCGTCCGCGAAGCGCAGGGCCTCGTCCAGGCCGGACTCACCGCGCGCGGGGTCCTCGACGAAGGTGCGCTCGCCGTCGGCGACGGCGCCCACAGCGGAGCGGTACGAGGGGCCGAGGTAGCCGCGCAGGCCCCAGTCGCGGGTGAGGTCCGCCAGGTGGCGCAGTTCCTCGGCGGACTCGTTCCACTCCAGGTGGATCTCCGAGGCGATCGGCATGTAGGTGGTGACACCGTGCAGGGCGAGCTGTGCCAGCCCGAACCTGCGCAGGGTGTCGCGCTGCTCGGGGGTCAGGACGTCGCGCGGACGGTCGCGCCAGTGCTCGACGGAGCCGACCAGGGAACGAGCGTGCGCCGGGTCGTGGTGCGCGTCGAGGATGAGGTGGTCGATGTCCACCAGGGCGTCCAGGTCGATCAGCCCGGGGGTGAGGATCGAGTCGCCCAGGTCCAGGACGGGCGCGGTCGACGTCGGGGTGCCGGTGCCCACCTCGGTGACGACGCCGTCGGAGTGGGCGACATAGCCGTCCCTCAACCAGACGTGGGAACCCTCGGAATGCGCCAGCACGTACCGTGCTCTGATGACCTGATCCATGAAACTTGTATACCACGAGCCCTTAAGTTGGGGATGGGTGTGGCCGTAAGGGGAGCTGAAGTTGGGGCCATATCGCTCTTGACAGCGGTTTTGCCCCAACCATAAGCTCCTCGAAAATTAAGCGGCTCACTGATTGGTATCCCAGATGAGGGCAAGAAAGCAGCAGGCGGAGTCGCACGGGGACGTGTCGAACCGCGGTTCGGTCGGTCGCGGTGACTGGGTGACCGCCATCGGCGTGAGCCTGCTGATCAGTGTCGTGTCCGTGTTGGTCGGCGAACACAAGTTCCGGGTCGGACCCGCCGCCATCGTGCTGTTCCCGCTGGTCTGGGTGGTCCTGCTGGGGGCCGTCGTCGGCCTCCAGCGGTGGCTCCCGCTGGGTGGAGGCGCCCGTTCGGCGGGCGAGGCCCTGATCCCGGTCGGCATGGTCCTCTTCCTCGCGATGCTCGGCACCGGCATCGGCCCGTCGATCGGCATGGTCGAACAGGTCGGACCGGCCCTGCTCATGCAGGAGGTGGGCCAGCTCTTCGGGACGATCATCCTCGCGCTGCCCATCGCCGTCCTGCTCGGCATGGGGCGCGCCGCCATCGGTGCCACCTGGGCGATCGACCGGGAGTCCTACCTGGCCTACGCCATCGACCGGTTCGGGACCTCCTCGCCCGAGTACCGGGGCGTGTTCGGCGTCTGGATCATCGGTTCGATGTTCGGTGCCGTCTTCATCTCCCTGATCACGAGCGTCCTTGGCGGCACGGGCCTGTACAACCCGCTGTCGCTGGCCCTGGCACTCGGTGTCGGCTCCACCTCGATGATGCTCGGCGGCGTGGGCGCCCTGGCCCTGCTCTACCCCGACCAGGCCGCCGAGATCGCCGCCCTGGCAGCCCTGTCCAACCTCGTCACCAACATCGTCGGCTTCTACGCGGGTGTGTTCATCGGCCTGCCCGTGGCCCGTCGGCTCTACGGCTTCTGGTGCCGTGTGTTCCGCCGCCCCGCCCCGGAGATCAAGGAGGCGGGGCTGGTCGCCCGGGGGCAGGTTCCCGAGGGTGACGCCTCGGTACGCCCCAAAGAGGACGGCGACGCCGCGGTCGAGGCCGAACGACCGCGCGACCCCGACGTCCCCCGGGGATGGCGGCCGGGTGTCGCCGCCTACGCCTTCGCCGGTGTGGCGGGACTGCTGCTCAACTGGCTGGGCACCGGCGGCTTCCACCCGCGCGACGTCGCGGGTATGGCCGTGCTGCTGCTGATGACGGGGATCGCGATCCTCCTGGCCCGCAAGGTGAGGGCCATCCCGGCCACGGTCTGGGTCCTGGCCATCGCCACGATCGTGACGACGCCGATCTCCCCGGTCGCCGGGGTGATCGCCGACCTCGTCCAGAACCTGAACGTCCTCCTGATCGGGCTGCCCCAGCTCGCGCTGGTCGGGATGACCATGGGCCGCGACCGCGAGGCGTTCTCACAGCTGAGCTGGAAGATCGTGGTGGCGGCCGTGCTGACCTTCACGACCACCATCGTCGCCTCCGCCACGCTCGCCGAGCTGTTCATCCACCTGTAGCCCCAGGCCGAACCGAGCCCCACCCGAAGGGAACCCGCATGCTGCGCGTCACCAACGCCGTCCTGCCCGGCCGGACCGAGCCGGTCACCGTCGTCGCGGAGGACGGGCGCATCACCGCGATCCAGGAGGGGGACGTCGCCGGGGCCCCGGGCGACCGGGTCATCGACGCCGAGGGCCGGACCGTCCTGCCCGGGCTGGTCAACGCCCACGCCCACATCGACAAGACCCTGTACGGCGGTCCGTGGGTCTCCGCGCCACAGGTGGAGACCGTGGCCGAACGCGTCGCCCACGAGCGGCGCCACAGGGACGCCCACGGACTGCCCTCGCGCGAGTACGCCTCCGCGCTGGTGGAGGCGATGGTCGCGGCGGGCACCACGCACCTGCGCACGCACACGGACGTGGACCCGGGCGTGGGCCTGCGGGGGATCGAGGCCGTCGCGGAGGTCGCGCGCCGGTACCGGGGCGTGATCGACATCGAGCAGGTGGCCTTCCCCCAGGGCGGGCTCGTCACCAACCCGGGGACGCTCTCCCTCCTGCGCGACGCGGTGGGGGCCGGGGCCTCGGTGATCGGCGGACTCGACCCCGCGGGGTTCGACGACGCACCCAACGCCCACCTCGAAGCCGTCTTCGACCTCGCCGCGTCCACCGGCACCGGTATCGACATCCACCTGCACGACGGCGGGTCGCTCGGAGCCTGGGAGATGGGCCTCATCGCCCGCATGACGCGGGAGTACGACCTGGGCGGACGCGTGGCGGTCTCGCACGCTTTCGGGATCGCGCACCCGCCCACCCGGGTCCGCCTCCTCGAACAGTTCGCCGAAGCGGGCGTCGCCCTGGTGAACGCGGCGGTCTACGACGCCCCCGTGCCACCGCTCCGGGCCTGCGCGGAGCACGGGGTGCTCCTGGCCGGCGGTACGGACGGCATCAACGACCTGTGGGGACCCTTCGGCGACGGCGACATGCTGCGTCGGGCCATGCTCATCGCCTACCGCAACTCCAGCCGCTGCGACGACGAACTGCTGCTGGCGCTGGACACCGTGACGACCAACGCCGCCCGTGTGCTGGGGGTCGACGACCACGGTCTGAGGGTGGGCGGCCCCGCCGACCTGGTGGTCGTCGGCGCGCGGTCGGCGGCCGAGGCCGTGGCCAAGGTCCCCGCCCGCGACCTCGTGCTCAGGGCCGGGACGGTCGTGGCCCGTGACGGTGTCTTCGTCGGCGCGGAAGGTGGAAACGCCCTACTCCGCTAGTGCAAACTCTGCGTAGTCAAGTAGCAACACATTGACACCAATGGGTGGCTACACGCAGAGACAGCAGGAGGCAGGGGTACATGACCGCGCCGATGGACGTGCCTGATTCTTCCCAGCACGCCGAGCCAGAAGCGGTCGTCGCGGGATCCAGGAACGCCGCCAGCCGATCCCTGCGCCAGATCGCCTGGCAGCGGTTCCGCAAGGACAAGGTCGGCATGACCGGCGGGGGCGGGGGCGGCCCCC
>NZ_ANAE01000134.1 GCF_000341265.1 Nocardiopsis prasina DSM 43845
GCAGCGGTTCCGCAAGGACAAGGTCGGCATGACCGGCGGGGTCGTGGTCGTCCTCCTCATCCTGGTCGCGCTCTTCGCACCCCTGCTCACCGCCTGGTTCGGCCACCCGCCCAACCAGTTCAACCAGGGCCTGGTCGACCCGCTCACCGGCGGAGTCCTGCGTGACCCGGACGACCCCGCCCGGGGCCTGGACCCCTGGGGCGGGATCAGCACCCAGTACCTCCTGGGCGTGGAGCCGGTCAACGGCCGCGACCTGTTCAGCCGCATCGTCTACGGCGCCCGCACCTCCCTGCTGGTCGCCACCGTCGCCACCGTGGTGTGCGTGGTCATCGGCACCGTGCTGGGCATCCTCGCCGGGTACTTCGGCGGCTGGGCCGACGTCGTCATCAGCCGCACCATGGACATCTTCCTCGCCTTCCCGCTGCTGCTCTTCGCGATCGCCCTGGTCGGCGTCATCCCCGACGGCGCCTTCGGCCTGTCCGGCAACAACCTGCGCATCGGCGTCCTGGTGTTCATCATCGGGTTCTTCAACTGGCCCTACATCGGCCGGATCGTGCGCGGACAGACCCTCACCCTCAAGGAACGCGAGTTCGTCGAGGCCGCCCGCAGCCTCGGCGCGGGGAGCACCCACATCGTCTTCCGCGAGATCCTGCCCAACCTGGTCACGCCGATCCTCGTCTACTCCACCCTGCTCATCCCCACCAACATCCTGTTCGAGGCGGCCCTGAGCTTCCTGGGCGTGGGCATCAACCCGCCCATGGCCACCTGGGGCGGCATGTTGGAGAACGCCCTGCGCTTCTACACGACCTCGCCGCACTTCGTGATCATCCCGGGTCTGGCCATCTTCGTCACCGTCCTCGCCTTCAACCTCTTCGGCGACGGTCTGCGCGACGCCTTCGACCCGCGCTCCTCCGACTGACACCCCGCACGGGCCACCCGGCCCCACAGTCCAGCCGAGACCTTCGGCCATCCGGGGCCGTGCGCCGCACGGCCCCACCAGCGAACAGACCAGGAGGCCCAGGTGACCACCCTTCACTTCACGCGCCAGCAGGCGCCCGGGCGGCGCGGCGTGTTCCGCCGAGTCGCCGCACCCGCGGCAGCGGGTACCGCCATGGCGGTGCTCCTGGCCGCCTGCGGAGGCGGGGGCGGAGGCGGCGGAGGGCAGTCCGACGCCGAGTTCAACGAGGGCGAGACCACCATCGTCAACCCCTCCGACCAGTCCGGCGGGACCCTGCGCTACGCCATCTCCTCCGACTTCGACTCTCCCGACCCCGGCAACACCTACTACGCCTTCAGCTGGAACTTTTCCCGCTACTACGCTCGCACCCTGCTCACCTACACCGAGGCGCCCGGCGAACAGGGCATCGAGCTCCAGCCCGACCTGGCCGAGGCGATGCCCGAGGGCAACGACGACTCCACCGAGTGGACCGTGCGCATCAAGCCGGGCCTGAAGTTCCAGGACGGCTCGGAGATCACCGCCGAGGACATCAAGTACGCCATCGCGCGCAGCAACTTCGGTGACCAGGCGCTGCCCAACGGCCCCAAGTACTTCCAGGGGCTGCTGGCCGACAGCGACGACTACGAGGGCCCCTACGCCGACGAGGGCGATCCGCTGGCCGGGTTCGACGGGATCGAGACCCCGGACGACCACACCCTGGTCTTCCACCTCAAGGACAGCTTCTCCGAGTTCCCGTACCTGCTCATCCAGCCGCAGACCGCGCCGGTGCCCGCCGACGCCGACCGGGGCGAGCAGTACCAGAGCAACGTGATCTCCTCGGGGCCCTACAAGTTCGAGGGGGAGTACCGCCCGGGTGTGTCCCTGAACCTGGAGCGCAACGACCAGTGGGACGCCTCCACCGACCCCACCCGCAAGGCGCTGCCCGACCGGATCGAGGTGGAGCTGGGCGTCGACCAGAACGAGATCGACCAGCGGCTAGTCAACGGCGAACTCGACGTGGACCTCGCCGGTGCCGGTGTCGGTCCGGCGATGAAGGGCACCGTCATCACCGACGAGGACCAGCGCCACAACGTCGACAACCCGCAGACCAACACCCTGCGCTACGTCAACATCAACACCGTCATGGAGCCGCTGGACGACCTGGCCTGCCGACAGGCGATCATGTACGCGGCCGACCGGGACGCCCTCCAGCGCGCCTGGGGCGGCGACACCGGCGGTGACATCGCCACCCAGATCATGCCCGGCGCCCTCCCCGGCTCCGATCCGAGCTTCGACCCCTACCCGTCCGACGACAACAAGGGAGACCTGGACAAGGCCCGGGAGAAGCTGGAGGAGTGCGGGCAGCCGGACGGCTTCTCCACGGCCATCGGCGCCCGCGCGGACCGGCCCTCGGACGTCAGCACCGCCGAGGCGCTCCAGCAGGCCCTGGCCCGGGTGGGCATCGACACGGAGATCAAGCAGTACCCGTCCGACACCTACACCAACACCCAGGCGGGTTCGCCGTCCTTCGTGGCCGACAACGACCTGGGGCTGACCGTGTACGGGTGGGCGCCGGACTGGGCGAGCGGCTACGGGTTCATGAGCAAGATCCTGGACGGCGACGCCATCCAGCAGGCCGGTAACTCGAACATCTCCGAGCTCGACGACCAGCAGATCGACGACTGGTTCGACGAGGTGGTCGCGGTGGCCGACCCGGACGAGCGCGCGGACATCTACACGAAGATCGACGAGCGGGCGATGGACCAGGCCGCGATCCTGCCGGCCGTGTTCGAGCGGACGGTGCTGTACCGACCCGCGAGCCTGACCAACGTGTACTACCACGCGGGTTACTCCATGTACGACTACATGGCCCTGGGCACCAGCAACAACTAGCCAGGGTCGGTACGGCGGCGGTTCCTCCGGGGGAGGGGCCGCCGCCTCCGTGCGCGGAGAGGCGACGTGCTAGATCAGCTGGCGCCGCGCGGCCCAGACGACGGCCTCGACGGGAGTGTTCCCGGCCCCTTGTACACGCCGACTTCATCGCGTGATCGTCTGATTGCTATGGGTTACGGTTTGGCTTCGGGGCGGAACGTCTCCGCTCCGCCCCGGGCCCCGAGGCCCTGGCCCCCGACGAGAGAAGGCACGCGCCTTGCTGACCTACATCCTGCGCCGCCTGGGCGCGGGTCTGCTGCTCCTGGCCGTGGTCACCATGGTCACCTTCGCCATCTTCTACGTGGTGCCACGATGGGCGGGCCGGACCACCGAGCAGCTGGCCACGATGTACGTGGGCCGGGCTCCCACCCCCGAGGCGATCCAGGCCACCATCGAACGGCTGGGCCTGGACCAGCCGATCGTGGTCCAGTTCGGCGAGTTCGTCCGGGGGATCTTCTTCGGCGCCCAGTACCAGTTCGGCCGGGACACCATCGAGTGCTCGGCCCCCTGCTTCGGCTACTCCTTCCAGACCTACCAGGAGGTGTTCCCCGAGATCATCTCCCGCCTCCCGGTGACGGCCTCCCTGGCCATCGGCGCGGGCGTCATCTGGCTGGTGGGCGGCGTCGCCGTCGGCGTGGTCTCGGCCGTGTGGAAGGGCAGTCTCTTCGACCGCCTGGCGATGGGCATCGCACTGGCCGGTGTCTCCCTTCCGATCTTCTTCACCGGTCTGCTCGCCCTGGCCTTCCTCGTCCACTCCTGGGGCCTGTTCGCCACCCCGCGCTACGTCCCCTTCTCCCAGGACCCCCTCGCCTGGGCCCAGGGCATGCTGTTGCCGTGGCTGACCCTGGCGTTCCTGCACGCGGCGATGTACGCGCGGCAGACCCGGGCGGGCATGTTGGAGACCCTCAACGAGGACTACATCCGCACCGCGCGGGCCAAGGGCCTGAGTGAGCGCAAGGTCGTGCTCAAGCACGCACTGCGCCCCACCCTCACCCCCATCGTCACCATCTTCGGGCTGGACCTGGGACTGGTCCTGGGCGGCGCCGTCCTGACCGAGCAGGTCTTCTCCCTCAACGGGATCGGCCGGTACGCGGTCCAGGCCATCACCCAGAGCGACCTTCCGGTCATCCTCGGCGTGACCCTGTTCGGCGCGTTCTTCATCGTCATCTGCAACCTGCTGGTCGACCTGGTCTACCCGCTCATCGACCCGCGCGTGCGCATCCACAACTGAGAGAGGCCTTCCGATGACCGAATCCCCTTCAGGGTCCCCGGCCGCTGCCTCCGCCGCGCCCGTCGTGCGCGTGGACGACCTGCACGTCACCTTTCCGACACTGGACGGCGACGTGCACGCGGTCGACGGCCTGTCCTTCGAGGTGCCCGCCGGTGGTGCCCTCGGCATCGTGGGTGAGTCGGGTTCCGGCAAGAGCGTGACCTCGCTGGCCCTGATGGGTCTGCACCGGGGCAGCCGCGCGCGGATCACCGGTGGGATCGAGGTCGTGGGTACCGACGTGGTCGCGGCCACCGACAGGAAGCTGCGGTCCATGCGGGGCAACGACATCGCGATGGTCTTCCAGGACCCGATGCAGTCGCTGCACCCGCAGTACACGATCGGCAACCAGCTGGTCGAGGCGCTGAGGGTGCACCGGCCGCAGGTGTCCCGGGCCCAGGCGCGCACCAGGGCGATCGAGTCCCTGGAGAGGGTCGGTATCCCCGAGCCGGCGAAGCGGGTCAACTCCTACCCGCACGAGTTCTCCGGCGGCATGCGCCAGCGCGTCCTGATCGCCATGGGTCTGATGTGCGATCCCAAGGTGCTGCTGGCCGACGAGCCGACCACCGCCCTGGACGTCACCGTGCAGGCCCAGATCCTGGACCTGCTGGACGAGCTGCGCCGCGACCTCGACATGGGCCTGATCCTCGTTTCCCACGACCTCGCCGTGGTCGCCGGTTCCGTGGACGAGGTCGTGGTCATGCGGGAGGGCAGGGCGGTGGAGCGCGGCGACGTGCGTAGGGTCCTCGCCGAACCGGAGCACCCCTACACGCAGGCGTTGCTGGCCGCCGTGCCGCGCGTGGAGGTGTCCCGGGCCGAGCGGCGCGCCCGGGACCGCGCCGAGCGGGCGGAGAGGGCACGCCGGGAACAGCGCAGGTCCTCGGGAGCGACAGCGGAGTCCGTCGGCTCCGAGTCCGCCGACCCCGCGCCCTTCTCGGCCTTCGAGCCCGCCACCCCGGCCACGGGGGACCGGGGTGAGCCGCTGCTGCGCGTCCGCGACGTCGCGCAGAGCTTCAAGGTGCGGGGCGGGCTGTGGGGCCGGGCCACGGACTTCTGGGCGGTCAAGGGCGTGAGCTTCGACCTGTACAAGGGCGAGACTCTCGGGGTCGTCGGTGAGTCCGGATCGGGCAAGAGCACGCTCTCCCGGATGGTCATGCGGCTGCTGGAGCCCACCAAGGGCACCGTGGAGTTCGAGGGCCAGGACATCACCCACCTGTCGGAACGGCGGCTGCGTCCGCTCCGCCGCGACGTGCAGATGGTGTTCCAGAACCCCTACTCCTCACTGAACCCGCGCATGACCATCGGCCAGAGCATCGGCACCGCCCTGCGGGTCCAGGGCGAGGGGAACCCCCGCACGATCCGTTCGCGGGTCCAGGAGCTGTTGGAGCGGGTGGGTCTGGAGCCCAACCACTACAACCGGTTCCCGCACGCGTTCTCCGGAGGCCAGCGCCAGCGCATCGCCATCGCCCGGGCCCTCATCCTCAAACCGAGGCTCATCATCTGCGACGAGCCCGTCTCGGCGCTGGACGTGTCCACCCAGGACCAGGTGCTGCGCCTGCTCTCGGAGCTCCAGGACGACTTCGGCCTCACCTACGTCTTCGTCGCCCACGACCTCGCGGTGGTGCGCCAGGTCAGCGACCGGGTCGCCGTGATGCGCAAGGGCGAGGTGGTCGAGCTGGGTGACAGCGACACCATCTACGAGAACCCGCAGAGCGACTACACCAGGCAGCTGCTCACCGCCGCCCCGGTCCTGGACCCGGACGAGGCTCGCGAACTGCGCAGCGAACGGGTGCGGCTGCGGTCCCGGGGCGACTGACGGCGGCTCAGCCGGCCAGTCCCCTCAGCAGGGCGCGCAGACCGAACCGGAACCCGGTCAGGGCCTCGCTCGCGTCGGGCGCGTCCTCACGGTCACTGTGCCGGACCTGGTGGGCGACCGAGCCCAGACAGTAGGCGTTCAGGGCGTCGCAGGCCCGGGACACGTCGTCCTCCGCGAGCCCCGCCTCCGTGAGGGCCGTGTGGAGCAGCGCCCGCGTGTCCTCCTCGCCCAGGGTGTGCGGCGCCCGGTGCATGAGCAGGGACAGCGCACCGGAGTAGGTCAGCAGCCGCTCCCGGTAGGCCTCCGCCCAGACGGTCAGGCGCCGGTCCCAGGGGAGGTCGTCGGACCCGGCCGCCGCCACGGGGTCGGTCCCGGTCGCCTCCTCGCCCTCGGCGCCGTCGACGTCCCCGGGCGGTCCCTGCCCCTCGGCCAGTCCGCTGACCACCCGCGCCGTGGTGACGTACGCGGCGATCGCGTTGAACAGCTGCTCCTTGCCCTTGGGGAAGTGGTGGTAGATCGCCATGGCCTCCACGTCCAGAGCGTCGCCGAGCCGGCGCATGGACAGCCCGCCCAGCCCCCGTCCGGCGATGATGTGGAGGGCCTCGACGATGATGCGCTCGCGGCTCAGACCCGCGTAGTTCCTGCTCACTCTGGTGCCTTTCGGGGGACTGGGGGGTCGACGGAGTCAAGCTGGCAGGTCCGCCGCCGCGACGCCACCACCGACGCACGGTCCGGCTCGCCCGATGATCTTCGTCACCCATAGAGTTGCCTCGACACGGCTGACGGTACTCCCCACGGAGAGCGGACATGGGACTTGCCAAGCAGGACATGACGAAGGCGCGCGAAGAGCTCGCCCACGACCAGGAACGGGCCGATCAGCTGCCCGAGCTCCTGAGGTCGGTGGCCGAGGCCGAGCGGGCCCTGGACGAGGTGCGCGAGCAGGGCGCCCCGGTCGAGGAGGTCCACGCCCACGGCGTGCGGTTCGACACCGCCCTCACCGAGGCCATGCGCGCCGCCTACGCGCGGGAGCGCGTGCTGGTCGGGGTCAAGGGCTATACGGACCGCATCAAGCGCCGTAAGCGTCTGGCCCGGCCCGAGATCAAGCAGGCCACCCAGGTGGCGGAGGACCTGCTCACGGTTCGGGAGGCGCACCGGCTGCACGGTATCCAGCAGGTGCCCCGGTCGGTGGTGGTCTGACTCCGGCCCCGGCGGCCCCATGGGTTCACCCCGTGGGGCCGCTTCGTCTGTCGGGGCCGATCCCTCGGGGCCGGCAATGGTCGGAGTGGCGGGTGGGGTGTGCGCGCGGAGCGTGTCGTTTGAGGGTTGGTGGTGGGCGACGGGTTGGGGGGGTGTGCGCGCGGAGCGTGTCGTTTGAGGGTTGGTGGTGGGCGACGGGTGGGCATAGGTTGGACGAACACCCGGTTCGCGCCGGGTGAGTGGTCGGCGATTCACGTGGGGAGCACATAAGGACATGGCGGATTTCATCCGCATTGATCCAACGTCGAAGGTTCCGCCCTACGAACAGATCAGAGCTCTCGTCGCGATCGCCGCGGCCAACGGTGAACTTCCCGTCGGCTACCGGCTGCCCACCGTCCGTGCCCTGGCCGGACAGCTCTCCGTCGCGGTGAACACCGTCGCCCGTGCCTATCGGGAGCTCGAACAGGCCGGGGTCGTGGAGACCCGGGGCCGCTCGGGGACCTTCGTGGCCGCCGCCGGGGACGACCAGCGAGCCGAGGCCCTGGCCGCCGCCCGTGCCTACGCCGAGGTCATCACTCGGGTCGGGTTGGAGCACGACGAGGCCGTCGACATCCTTCGTGCCGCCCTGAAGGGTTCACCGGGGGCCGGTAACTGACGACGCGTGCGGGACCCGTGTGGTTCCCTTCCCGGCACGTGATGACCGCAATCGGACCAAACCACTCCTGAAGCCCCTGAACTGGGGTGTTCGGCGATATTGTCGTGGTGCGCCGCCCTCCCCCCGGTGGCGGTGAACGACAACCCCCAAGGAGGCGCCGATGAGCAGGAGATCTGGCGGCGGACGGTCATCAGGCGGACGATCCGGCGGAGGCCGTTCCAGCGGCGGACGATCGGGCGGCGGCCGCTCCGGCGGCGGGCGCTCCAGCGGTGGAGGCGGCAGCTCACGCGGAGGGGCCGCGCGCCGTGGCGGCGGCTTCAACTCCCGCAGCAGTAGCGGTGGGGCCGGTCGCTCCGGAGGTGGCTTCGGCTCCGGTGGCGGCGCCGCGCGTGCCGGTGGCGGGTTCAACTCACGTTCGGGATCGTCCCGCCCCGCGCGGACCCCGAGGGCCGGGCGTCCCTCGCGACGCAGCAACCAGGCCCACGTCGTGGGCTCCGCGCACGCACCGCGCCCCCGGAACCGCTGGTACTACGGCAGGAACCGCCACTACTACAGCGACGGCCCGGGGTTCGCTCCCCGCGGCGGAGGACTGGGCGCGGTGCTGGGCTGCCTGGGAGCCGTCATCGGCCTGCTGGTCATCCTGGCGCTCCTCGCCGTGCTGATCTGACCCGACCCGCGATCCCCCGAAAGCCCCCGAGAAGGAAACGAGCAGCACCCGTGTCCCACCCCCGAACCCCCACCCGTGTTCTGTCGCTGGCCGCCGCGGCCGTGGTCGTCCCCCTGGCGCTGACCGCGTGTTCCGGGAACCAGGCCGAGATCGACGCCGCCTGCGCCGACATCCAGAGCAACATCTCGGCCGTCGACCTGGCGGCCGAGAGCATCGCGACCGACGTCCTGGTCGACGACGTCCCCTTCCAGGACGACCACTACAGCGTTCTCGACGCCCACGTGCTGGACGTCGAACGCCTGGAGGAGGCGGCCCGAGGCGACCTCAGCAGGGACGCCACCGAGCGCGCCGACGCGGTCAACGCCGTCCTGGAGGAACTGGACTTCGGAGACCACGACGGGCTGGCCGACGCCCTGGACTGGACCTCCGACACGCACGACATGATCCTCGCGGCCTGCGACTACTGAACGGCCGACGACGGGGTGGGAGCACAGGGTTCCCGCCCCGTCCCGCGGGCGACTCAGCGGCGCAGACCCAGCACCGCGATCAGGTAGAAACCGATCAGGCCCGCCCACACCATGAAGACGGACATGGCGCCCCCGATAAGGGAGGCGACGATCGCCGTGATGGGGATGCTGATCCCCAGGCACACCAGGGCCAGGACCATGCGCACGGTGTTGGAGGCCACGCCGACGCGGGGCTCGTCGGCCCCGGTCCGGCGCGCCACGTGGTGCTTGACGCGTTCCTCGATGGTGTCGTCGACGCGCTCGACGAGGGAGGCCGCCACCGCCTCGTCGTACTCGGGGCCCAGCTCGCGGCTGGCGCGCAGCGCGGCGGCGATCTCTTCCTGGTGCCGCCGGGGGTTGTCGGTCATCCGCCCATCGTCCCACCGGCAGGGGGGCGCCGACAGCTCCCGTCCCCGGATACCAGGGGAAGTCCGGGGTTGTCCCTGAGCCCGGAAACGCCGAAGGGGCCGCTCTCCCGAGGGGGGAACGGCCCCGTACGTCACACGAGGGTGGTCAGCTGGCGAAGTCCAGCAGCTGCTGGGCCCGGCTCGGGTGGCGCAGCTTCGACAGCGACTGCTTCTCCAGCTGCCGGATGCGCTCACGGGTGAGCCCCAGGTGCTTGCCGATCTCGTCGAGGGTGCGCGGCCGGCCGTCCATCAACCCGAACCGCAGCGACATGATGGTCGCCTCACGCGGCTCCAGGTCCGACAGGGCGTTGCGCAGCTGGTCGGCCATGAGCTGGCGGTCGACCACCTCGGAGGCCTCCGAGGCGTCCACGTCCTCGATCAGGTCGCCGATGCGGGTCTCGCCGTCCTCACCGATGGTGGAGTCGAGGCTGATCGGCTGGCGGGTGACGCGCAGCAGCTCCTCGATCTGGGCCGGGGTCTTGTCCAGCTCCAGTCCCAGCTCCTCCGGGGTGGGCTCGCGGCCCAGCGCCTGGTGCATGTCGCGCTCCAGACGGCTCACCTTGCTGAGCAGCTCCAGGACGTGCACGGGCAGGCGGATGGTGCGGGCGGAGTCGGCGAACCCCCGCTGGATGGCCTGGCGGATCCACCACATGGCGTAGGTGGAGAACTTGAAGCCCTTGGTGTAGTCGAACTTCTCCACGGCGCGGATGAGGCCGAGGTTGCCCTCCTGCACCACGTCCAGCAGGGACATGCCGCGGTCGCTGTACTTCTTGGCCACGGACACGACCAGGCGGAGGTTGGCCTCCAGCATGTGGGACTTGGCCTTGCGGCCGTCCTCGGCCACCCACTCCAGCTCTTCGCGTTCGACGTCGGCCATCGGGACCGAAGCGTCGATCTCGCCATGCTGTCCGAGCCGGTACTCGGCGTACAGTCCGGCCTCGACCCGCTTGGCCAGGTCCACCTCCTGCTCGGCGGTGAGCAGCTGCCGCCGCCCGATCGCCTTGAGGTAGGTGTGGACCGAGTCGCCCATCGCGGGTGACTGGTCGTCGAGGTCGGCTTCGCCGGTCTCCGGGTCGGTGGTGTTCTGATTGGTCTCGGTCTTCTTGGTTCGCCGCGTGGTGGTGCGGGCCTTCCTCCGGGTGGAGGGGCCCTTGCGCGAGGCGGCCTTGCCGGATGCGGCCTTGGGTGCCTCGTCGGTGTCGGGTACCGTCGCGATGAGAGTGTTTTCCAGCACGTCGTCCTCGGCGTCAGGGTCGGCCACCATCGCGGAGTCCTCGCCCCCGTTGGCGAGTCGGACCCCGTTCTCGGTGAGTTCACGCAGGATGGAGCGGCCGTCACTGGAAGTGACTCCGGCCGCGGAGAAAGCGGTACGTAGTTCTGAGAGGGACAGGTGTCCCTGGGCGCGCCCCTGGGTGATCAGGTCGGTCAGAGCCTCGTGGGCGGCACGGCCCTCGGTCGGAGCGTTGCCGTCGGGGACTTCGGCCTCGGGGCCCGAAGCGTCTAGGGCAGTGCTCGTCATGTGGGCACCTCCCTCCCTTCCAGGACGTCTGGCACGCGGCGGAGGGTTCCCGCCGACTGGTCGCGCCAATATGTCCAACGTGTCGGCGAGTCAAATGTTCCCTGTCTCGATTGGATATCGAAGAGGGTGGTATGGATCACTCTCCCATGAGTGGCGCAGGACCGACCCATGCGGGTAATGGCGCCCGCTCGGTCCGAGTGCGGGAACCGCCCCGCGACAGGCGTTCCGGGCTCGGGGGAGGACGCAGGGGAGCGGACGATGGGATCGATGGCTGCCGCCAACCGCGGACCTCCTTGGAAGAGGGGCCGAAGAGACCGGATACTCAGGTAGACGCCGGGGAGCTTTCGGAAGTTCCCCGCCAACCGGACAAGGTCTCCCGGGCCAGGGTCCCACGTGTACGGACCACACCGGTAAACGCGCCCTCGCGCCCGGTACGGCCGGTGTTCCCGCTCCGACCAGCGACAGCGACCTCTCTGGGGAGTGCTGCCGGGCCCGCGGAGGCCGGCCGGCGGCCAGCCGCTCAGGAACCGGGGCGGCGCAGTGTGACCAGGTCGGGCTTGCCGGAGGCGAGCATCGGGAGCGCGGCGCGCACGTCCAGTTCCCGAGGGCACGCGTAGGCGGGCAGCCGTTCGCGGACCCATCCCCGCAGCTCCTCCAGCGCGGGCGGATTCCCGGGGTCGGCGGGTACCACGACCGCTGTGACCCGCTCGCCCCACTCGGGGTCGGGGCGGCCCACCACCACCGACTCCGCTATCTCCGGGCGGGCGGCCAGGATGGCGTTCACCTGACCGGGGACCACCTTGTGACCGCCCGTGTTGACCACCTCGTCCATGCGACCCAACACGTGCAGGCGTCCCTCGGCGTCCACACGGCCCAGGTCGTTGGTGCGCAGCCACAGACGCCCGGCGTCGTCGCGGACCATCCCGGCGTCGTCCCCGCCTCGGGCCCAACCCCGTGACTCCGAGCCCGGCGGCAGCCGGTAACCGGTGAGCAGGGTCGGGCCGCCCAGCACGACACGGCCGGGCTCACCCGGCTCCGCACCGGCGATCCGGACCTCGGTCCCGTCCAGCGCGACGCCGTCGTACACGCATCCGCCGCAGGTCTCGCTCATGCCGTAGGTGGTCACGACCCGGCCGCCCGCCGCGCGGGCCGCGTCCAACAGGGAGGGCTCGGCCGCCGCGCCGCCGAGCAGGATCGTGCCGAACACCGACAGGTCCGCGCCAGCGGCTATTAGACGGCGCAGCTGGGTGGGGACCAGCGACACGTGCGGTCGCAGCTCGCGCGCAAGCTCCGCCACCGTGTCCGTGTCGAAGGGGGCGTGCACCACCTCACCCCCGGTGACGAGGGCTCGGATCATCACCTGGATGCCGGAGATGTGCCCGGCGGGAAGCACGCACAGCCAGCGGTCGCCCGGGGCGGCTCCGATCCTCGCCACCGAGGCGCGGGCCGAGGCGCGCAGGGCGGACGCGGACAGCTCCACACCCTTGGGCTCCCCGGTCGACCCGGAGGTGGTGACCACCAGAGCCGCGTCCGGGCCCACCGCGACGCCACCGGGCAGCTCGGTGGTTCCGTCGGGGGTACACAGCGACGAGGGCCGCATGGCGGCCACCAGTGCCTCGGCGCGCGGGTCGGGGGTGCCGTCGGGGATGGGCAGCAGAGCGGGGCCGGTACCGTCCAACGCGCGGGCGAGCCGCTCGTGCATGACGGCGGGGGTCAGACCGCGTACAGCCTGGAGGGCGCGTTCGCCCTCGCGGCCGGGGACCTGGGACCGGGGTTCGCTTGCTTGTGCCACGGTGCTCCAGCGTACGCCCGACCAGGGGAGCGGCCGTCCGGTGGGGCCGGGTGTCGGGTGCGTGCCTGCCCGTCCCGGCTCGCCTGGCACAATGCGTAGGGTTGACGTCTGGGCGCGACGGCCACCCCGGCCGCGCCCACACCGTCCCCATCCCCGTGAGGAGAAGCAGAAGCCGTGAGCAGCGTGATCGACTGGCAGCGGTCGGGCGAGTATTCCGACATCATCTACGAGACCGCGGAGGGCATCGCCAAGATCACGATCAACCGCCCCGAGCGGCACAACGCGTTCCGTCCCCAGACGCTCTTCGAGCTCCAGACGGCCTTCGGCAACGCCCGGGACGACTCCAGTGTCGGCGTGATCATCTTCACCGGCGCCGGTGACCAGGCGTTCTGCTCCGGTGGCGACCAGAAGATCCGCGGCGACGACGGCTACATCGGCGACGACGCCGTGGCCCGGCAGGGCATCGGCCGCCTCAACGTGCTCGACCTCCAGGTGCAGATCCGCCGCCTGCCCAAGCCCGTGATCTGCATGGTCGCCGGTTGGTCCATCGGCGGCGGCAACGTCCTCCAGGTGTGCTGCGACCTCACCATCGCGGCCGACAACGCCAAGTTCGGCCAGACCGGCCCCAAGGTCGGCTCCTTCGACGGCGGCTACGGCGCCTGGCTGCTCGCCGAGACCGTCGGGCTGAAGAAGGCCCGCGAGATCTGGTACCTGTGCCGCCAGTACAGCGCCCAGGAGGCGCTGGACATGGGCATGGTCAACACCGTCGTGCCGCTGGCGGACCTGGAGAAGGAGACCGTCTCCTGGGCCCGCGAGATGCTGGACAAGTCCCCGCTGGCGCTGCGCATGCTCAAGGGCGCCATCAACGCCGTGAGCGACGGCGCCGCCGGGATGCAGCAGTTCGCCGGTGACGCCACGATGCTCTACTACATGAGCGAGGAGGCCCAGGAGGGCCGGGACGCCTTCAAGGAGAAGCGCCGTCCGGAGTTCGACAAGTTCCCGCGTCGCCCGTGACCGGCGCCTCGGAGCCTGCCCCGGCGGTGACCGCCGCCGGGGGGCGGGCCTTCGCCATCGGCCTGCGCAACCGCTTCCGGGGCATCACGGTCCGCGAGGGAATGCTGGTGCGCGGCCCCGCCGGGTGGGGCGAGTTTTCACCCTTCGCCGAGTACGGGCCGCGTGAGGCCTCCCGCTGGTGGGCCGCCTGCCTCGAAGCGGCCCACCGGGGCTGGCCGGAGCCGGTACGCGACCGGGTGGCCGTCAACGTGACCGTGCCCGCCGTGGACCCCGGACGCGCCGCCGCGATCGTCGCGGCGGGCGGCTGCGCCACCGCCAAGGTCAAGGTCGCGGAGAAGGGCCAGGACTGGCGCGAGGACGTGGCCAGGGTCGAGGCGGTCCGGTCCGCGATCGGCCCCTCCGGCCGGGTGCGGGTGGACGCCAACGGCGCCTGGGACGTGGACACCGCCGTGCGGATGACACGCGAGCTGGACCGGTTCGGCCTCGAATACGTGGAGCAGCCTTCCGCGACCCTGGACGAGCTGGCCGCCGTGCGCCGCCGGGTCGACGTTCCGGTGGCCGCCGACGAGTCCATCCGCCGCGCGGAGGACCCCCTGCGGGTGCGCGCCTCCGAGGCGGCGGACATCGTGGTGCTCAAGGTGCAGCCCCTGGGCGGCGTCCGCGCCGCGCTGCGGGTGGCCGAGGCCTGCGGACTGCCGGTGGTGGTCTCCAGTGCCGTGGAGACCTCGGTGGGACTGGCCGCCGGGGTGGCCCTGGCCGCTTGCCTGCCCGAGCTTCCGTACGCCTGCGGTCTGGCGACCATGCAGATGCTCGAAGCCGACGTCACCTCAGCCCCGCTGCTGCCCGTGGACGGGTTCCTTCCGGTCCGTCCGTCCGAGGTGGACGAGGCGGCGCTGGCGGCGGTCGAGATCGATCCGGGTGCCTGGCGCGCACGGGCCGAAGCCGCCGAGGCGGCCGGGCGGACCCCCTCCGACCCGGCCTGACCTCGCGGGGCACGGTGACCGGTGTCCCGGAGTGACGTACCACCGCACCCGGTGGGCATGAGATCACAGCCGGGTTCGCTCGCCGTTCGGAACCGAACGGGGTTCACTGGAAGGGACCGGGCCCGTTCGACCGGGTCGAATCGCACGGGGATACTGGTACATACCTTGACGAACGAAAGACTCTGATGAATCCGTCTACCGCCCTGGCTCGGGTCCTCGTCGACGAACTGGCCCGCTGCGGGATGGTCGAGGCCGTCGTCGCCCCCGGATCGCGCTCGACGCCCCTGGCGCTGGCCCTGGTCGCCCACCCCGGCGTCCGGGTCCACGTGCGTGTGGACGAGCGATCGGCCTCCTTCCTCGCCCTCGGCCTGGCCCGCGCCTCACGCCGACCCGTGGCGGTCGTGTGCACCTCCGGCACGGCGGCCGCCAACCTCCACCCCGCGGTGATGGAGGCGGACGAGAGCGGCGTGCCACTGCTGGTGCTCACCGCCGACCGGCCCCCGGAACTGCGCGGCACCGGTGCCAACCAGACGGTGGACCAGATCGGCCTGTACGGCGGCGCCGTGCGCATGTTCGCCGAGGTCGGCACCCCCGACCCGGCCCCGGGCATGGTGGCGTACTGGCGCTCGCTGTCCTGTAGGGCCTGGGCGTCCGCGACCGGCGGCCGCCCCGGCCCCGTCCACCTCAACGTGGCCTTCCGCGACCCGCTCACCCCCGACGAACCCTCCGCCACCCCCACCTGGACGGCGCCCCTGGACGGGCGCCCGGACGGCCGCCCGTGGATCTCGCGTCCCGGTCCGTTCACCGAGCCCGCGCCGCTGGTGCTGCCGGACGTCGAGCGCGGCGTCATCGTCTGCGGTGACGGCGACTTCGACCCCGTCCCCTTCCTGGCCCTGGCCGAGGTCACGGGCTGGCCCCTGCTGGCCGAGCCGACCTCCAACGCCCGCCGGGTGGGCGCGCTCTCCACGTACCGGCAGCTGCTGGCCTCACCGGGGTTCGCCGACGCGCACGCCCCCGAGCTGGTCGTGAGCGTGGGGCGGCCGAACCTGTCCCGGCAGGTCCTGGCCTACCTGCGCCGAGCCGAACGCCACGTGGTGGTCACCGCCGGGGCGCTGGGCGACCCCGCGGCGAGCCTGGCCAACGACTTCTCCGACCCCGCGCGCACCGCCACCGACGTCGTCGCGGCGGGGGCCCCGCCCGCCGGGCTGGACTGGGCGCACCCGC
>NZ_ANAE01000135.1 GCF_000341265.1 Nocardiopsis prasina DSM 43845
CTGGCCAACGACTTCTCCGACCCCGCGCGCACCGCCACCGACGTCGTCGCGGCGGTGGCCCCGCCCGCCGGGCTGGACTGGGCGCACCCGCGCCGCACCGACTGGTCGGGGTCCTGGGAGCGCGCCGAGGCGGTCGCCCGCGAGGCCATCGACGCGGTGCTGGACGCGGACGAGACCCTGTCCGAGCCGCGCCTGGCCCGCGACCTCGTCGCCCACCTGTCCGCCGGTTCGCTGCTCTTCGCCGGCGCGAGCATGCCCATCCGCGACCTCGACGCCACGATGCGCGCCCGCTGCGGTGTGCGCCTGGTCGGCAACCGCGGGGTGAGCGGGATCGACGGGACGGTGTCCACGGCGATCGGTGCGGCCCTGGCCCACCAGAAGGAGGGCGAGGGCCCGGCCTACGCCCTGCTGGGCGACCTCGCCATGCTGCACGACCAGAACGGCCTCATCATCGGGCCGGACGAACCCCGACCCGACCTCGCGGTCATCGTGGTCAACAACGACGGCGGCGGCATCTTCTCGGGCCTGGAGCAGGCGGGTCACCCCGACTTCGAGCGGGTGTTCGGCACCCCGCACGGAGTCTCCATGGAGAAGGTGGCGGCCGTGGCCGACCTGCCCTACACCCGGGTGGAGTGGGCCACCGACCTGCCCAAGGCGCTCCTCGGAGAGGGGCTGCGCATGGTGGAGGTCCGCACGACCAGAGCGGGCAGCGCGGCCCTGCGACGCCGCGTCCAGGACGCCGTGGACCACGCACTCGGCGCCCTGTCCTAGCGGGAGCGTCACACGGAGGGGGAGGCACGGAGCACCGTGCCTCCCCCTCCGTGCGCCGGGTCAGCGGTCCAGGATGTTCGTCAGGTCGAACTCCAACTTCAGCGGAACGGAGGTCCTGAGGGACTTCCGGTGGATGGTCGGCCTGCCGTAGTCGCCCGACGGGCTGGCGGGGTCCTTCTCGTACTCGTAGACCACCGCGTCGTTCCCGTCCTGCTCGACGCGCCAGTAGAAGCGCACACCGGCCCGCGCGTAGAGCTCGGGCTTGCGTTCACGGTCCCGTACCTCCGACTCCTTGGAGACCACCTCGACCGCCAGCTCCACCGCCTCCGGCGGGAACCAGGTCTGTTCCAGCTTCTGGAACGCGTCCGTACGCACCAGCATCAGGTCCGGCTCCGGCCGCTGCCGTTCGGAGAGTCTGATGGTGAACTCCCTCGCGACCCGCAGTCCGGCGGACACACACCGGTCGAGTTCACGTTCCAACAGTTTGAGTACGAGCATGTGGAACAGCTTCTGGGGGCTCACCAGTACCAGGTTTCCGTCGATGAGTTCGGTGTGCGGCGGAAGATCCGGGATACGGTCGAGGTCGTCAGCGGTGAAGCCGTCCTGCGGCGGCATGGGGAGGACCACGGTGTCCTCGAACTCTGGCGCTTGTTGCTCGGCCACTGTCGGAGCGGACATGTGACTGCCTTCGGTCGTCGGATCGTTCTTGTCGCTCACCGTAGCCATCCCCGCTGTCCCTGGTGTCGCTTTTCGCGATTGTTCCTACCCAGAGCATGCACCAGAACCCGGGGTCGCCGGTCGACCACGGGTCCGAGGACACGCCCGAGTCCCCCCGGGGGGCGGTGTCGAGGTCGGCGCGCGTCGTGACGGGTTCCGCGGGGTTCGACGGTCATACTGTCGGGACCGTCACGAGGGAGGGCGCGATGCGCGACGTGGTCTATTCGATGGGTGTGTCGTTGGACGGCTACATCGTCGGGCCGGACGGCTCCTTCGACTGGTCGGTACCGGACGAGGAGGTCTTCGCCCTCGCCACCGACGAGGTGCGCCGGGTCGGCGTCTACCTGCTGGGACGACGCCTCTACGAGACGATGGCCTACTGGGAGACCGTCGACCAGAACCCGGCACACGACCACTCGACGGTCAAGTTCGCCGAGATCTGGCGGGCGCTCCCGAAGGTGGTGTTCTCCTCCACGCTGTCCGAGGTACGCGGCAACACCCGTCTGGCGTCCGGCGGTCCGGCGGAGGAGATCGCACGGCTGAGGGCCGGTCCGGGGGAGGGCGACATCGCCGTCGGCGGCGCGACCCTGGCAGCCCAGGTGGCCGATCTGGGCCTGATCGACGAGTTCCGGCTCCGGGTGTACCCGGTGCTGGTGGGCGGCGGCATCCCGTTCTTTCCCCGGGGCGAGCGCCGGACGGATCTCCGGCTCGTCGAGTCCCGCACCGTCGGTGGGGGGGATCGTCTACCTCCGCTACCGAGTGGCACGCTGACCGCGAGAGCGGAGGGACCGACGCCCCGCCGGAGCGGTCCGGCGGGGCGCCCGTACCTAGCCCCGCTCGAAGTGGCGGCGGCGTTCGAGGTCGGTGACCGTGGCGGAGAACGCCGCCAGCTCGCCGCGGCCCGCCGCCGCCTGGTTGCGCACCACTTCCGGGCCGAAGCAGGACCGGGCGATCTCGCTGTTCTCCCAGGCCCGGACGGCCTCCTCCAGGGAGGCGGGCAGCCGGGCGGCGTCGCTGGCCGAGGCGTCGCCCGCCGTAGGCTCGGGCAGGGGGAGCGCCTGGTCGATGCCGTACAGGCCCGCCGCGACGACCCCTGCCACCGTCAGGTAGGGGTTGGCGTCCCCGCCCGGCACCCGGAACTCGATCCGCGCGGACTCACCGGACCCGATCACGCGCACCGGGCAGGTGCGGTTGTCCAGCCCCCAGGTGACCGTGTTCGGCGCGTAGGCCTGCGGTGACAGGCGCTTGTACGAGTTGACGTTGGGCGCGTACAGCAGGGCGAAGTCGCGGGCGCAGGCCAGCTGTCCGGCCACGAAGTGCTCCATGTGCTTGGACATGCCGTGCCGCCCCGCGCCGTCGTCGGCGAAGACCGGTGCGCCGGTCTGGTCGCGCAGCGACAGGTGCACGTGGCACGAGTTGCCCTCGCCGCCGTCGAACTTGGCCATGAAGGTCAGCGCGACCCCGGCCTGCGCCGCCAGCGCCCGGGCCCCGGCTTTGTACACGACGTGGTTGTCGCAGGTGCGCAGGGCGTCGTCGTAGCGGAAGACGATCTCGTACTGGCCGGGATGACACTCGCCCCGGGCCGACTCCACCGTCATGCCGGTGCGCTCCATCGCGGTGCGGATGCGCCGCATGAGCGGGTCGATCTCGGTGACCTCGGGCAGCGCGTAGTCGGAGTTGAACCGGGTGGCGGTGGTCAGGCCCCGGTAGTCGGCCTCGAAGGCCTCCTGGTAGGAGTCCCGGAACACGAGGAACTCCAGTTCCGTCCCGGCCAGGGCGTGCCAGCCGCGTTCGGCGAGGCGGTCCAGCTGGGTGCGGAGCACCTGCCGGGGCGCCACCGGTACCGGGCGCCCCTCGGAGTCGCGGGCGTCTCCCAGCACCAGGGCCGTGCCCGGGTCCCAGGGCAGGTAGCGCAGCGTGGCGGGATCGGGCAGGACCGAGAGGTCGCCGAGGCCGCCGCCCCAGGGATCGACGGCGTAGCCCGGCCGCGACTCCATCTCGACGTCCGTGGCGAGCAGGTACTGGCAGGCGTCGAAGCCGTTGGCCAGGGTCCGGGAGAGGAAGTCGCGCGGGTTGATCCGGCTGCCCTGCACCCGCCCCTGGAGGTCGGGCAGGGCCACGATCACGTCGGTGACGGCCCCGGACTCCACGTCGGCGCGCAGCCGGTCGAGCGGCACCGGGAAGGGCGGAGGCGGCGGGCTGGGCGGCAGGGTCTCGGTCAGGGGCGGCAGTCCGTCGCCGACGAGCGGGTTCACCGGGTCTCCTCGGTGCTGGTGGCGGGGGCCCGGTACAGCGGGTTGGGGATGGGCGGCGCGTCCAGGTGGAACTCGGCGTCGCGTTCGGCCCGGTCGTGGTAGCCGCCGCCCAGCAGGCGCTCGCGGTTCAGGCACACCCGCTCGTACTCCGGGGCGAGCAGGTCGAACGTCGCGAAGCGTTCGGCCAGCTCGGGGAACTCCTCCTGGTAGCGCGTGACCTCCGCGCGGACGAGGTCCCAGAACCGTTCCTCTGACACGTCCAGCGACTCGTGGACCAGCGGCGCGAGGTAGCGGAAGTGGCCGACGAACAGGGACTTGGCGACGGAGGAGGTGAGCTCCCGGGCGTCGAAGCGCATGAGCACGCCCAGGGTCTCCCCGGGCAGGTCCGCGTACTCGGGCAGGTCGGTGTCCAGGAGCTTCATGTCGTCCACGAAGTCCTTGACGGCGAGCCGTGCCGGGCGGTCGCGCTCGTCGTGGACCACGATCGCGTTCTCCCCGTGCGGGTTGAAGGCGAGCCCGTACCGGTAGAGCAGGTGCAGGATCGGCGGCAGGAGGGCGGAGAAGAGGGCGCGCAGCCACTCCTCGGCCCCGAGGCCGGAGCGCTCCACGAGTTCGGCGACGAGCGCCCGCCCCTCGCCGTCCACGTGCAGCAGCGCGGCCAGCGTGCGGGCGCGCTCGCCCGGGTCGAGCTGCTCGGTGACCGGCTCGCGCCACAGGGCCCCCAGCAGCTGACGGTGCCGGTAGGGGGCGTCGGGGATGTCCTCCAGGACCGGGTGGCGCACGGCCACCGCCGCGACCTCGCCCGGCAGGACCACCCGGCAGCGCTCCGAGAGGAAGGGGTCCCGGTCGCGCAGGGCGTGCACCCACCCGGTGCTGGCGGGCGCCGCCCGGCACAGCTCGGTGGGGATGCCCCGGTAGACCATCGTGTTGAGGATGGCCAGTGACAGTTTGACGTTGAGCCGGTCGGGGCGGCCGAGGTTGGTGAAGGTGCGGATGGACTGCTGCGGCAGGTAGTCGTCGGCAGCCTCGCCCAGCGGCACGACGAGGCGGTGCGCGATCTCGGCGGCGAACAGCGGCACCACCACCTCGTCCCACTGCCAGGGATGGACCGGCAGCCACACGAACTCGGTGGCGGTGGCTCCGGAACCCCGGAGCGAGTCCTCCAGGCGGTCGGTGAACAGGGAGGTCAGCTCGGGGCCGAGTTCCCGGGCGCGCAGTGCCTCCTGGTCCAGGCCGGGCACTCCGTGGTGCTCGGCCAGGGAGCGGTGGACCGCGATCCAGGGCATACGCGCGGGTCTGCGGGCCTCGGGCGGGAACTGGGCGCGGTCCCGTGCGGAGAAGCCCACCCGGCCCTTGTTGGCGAAGATCCACGGGTGGCCGGTCTGGTGCCCCTCCAACTCGGCGTGGGGGAGCGCGGCCAGCGCGGCGCTCGTGGTGCGGGAGGAGGCCAGACGGGCGTCGCCGCTCAGCGTGGCGGTCAGCTCCCCGACCGTGAACGCCTCCACGGCGGGGTCGACGATCCCGGCCGCGCCGAGGTCGCGTAGGAGCACGAAGGGTGAGGCGGCGGTCCGGGTACCGTCGGCGGCCTCGCGCTCGGCGGTGCCGGGGCGGACCCGCCAGCCGTCCATGCTGGTGCGCCGTCCCTCGAACACGTAGGAGGCGCCGGAGTGGACCCGGGCCCGCCAGCGTCCGGGACCGTCGGGGTCGGGGCGCAGGGCGTACTCGAAGCAGAGTTCGGCGAGCATCTTGGCGGCCAGGTGAGCGCTGGCTCGGTCCCAGTGCTCGGCGGTGAGTTCCGGGGGGACCGGCAGCGGGCCCCGGGCGGTGGCCGCGTCCTGTGTCGCGGGCACGGAGGGGGTCCGGACACGGGGCGGGTTCTGGGTGGTCATCGGTGGGTTCTCCGGGCTGGTCGCGGTCAGGGCTGGGCGAGGGGGTTGTCGACCAGGCCGTGCATGACGTCGAACTCGGCGTCGCGTTCGGCGCGTTCGTGGAAACCGCCGCCCATGAGCTGTTCGCGGTTGAGGGCGACCCGGCCCACCTTGGGGGCGAGCAGGTCGAACATCGCGAAGCGGTCGGCCAGCTCGGGAAAGCGCTCCTGGTAGGCGAGGACCTGCTCGCGGGCGAGGCGCCACAGGGTCTCACCGGGCACACCCAGCTGGCGTTCGACGATGTCGGCGAGGAACCGCAGGTGCCCGGCGCAGATCGCGGACAGCACGGAGTGGGCCAGCTCCTCGGGCTTCCAGCGGTGCAGGACCGAGCGCACGTGGTCGGGGATCTCGGCGTATTCGGGCAGGTCGAAGGGGAGCAGCTCGACGTCGGAGCCGAAGTCCTTCAGGGCGACGCGGACGGGGGCCTCGTCGCCGTCGAAGACCAGCACGACGTTCTCGCCGTGCGGCGTGAAGGAGGCGCCGTAGCGGTGGAGGTAGTGCAGCACCGGTGGGAACAGCGCTCCCAGGAACCGCTCAAGCCACACCTGTGGTTCCAGCCCCGAGCGTTCGACGAGTTCGGTGACCAGCGCCCGCCCGTCCGAACCCTCCAGGAGCAGGCAGGCCATGGTGCGGGCCCGTTCCCCCGGGGCGAGGTGGCGGTGGATCGGCTCGCGCCAGATGGTGCCCAACAGCTCGTGGAAGCGGTAGGGGGCCTGCGGCATCCGGTCGAACACGGGGTGGGGGACGGTCGCGGAGGCACGCTCGGCGAGCATGATCACCCCGGTCTCGGCGAAGTAGGGGTCGCGTTCGGCGAGCGAGCCCAGCCAGGTGCTCGTGTGCGGGGCGCACCCGGTCTGGGTTCCCGAGAGTCCGCGCCACACCAGGGTGTTGCGGATCATCAGCGGCACCTTGACGTTGAGGCGGTCGGGCCGGTCCAGGTTCATCAGGGTGCGGATGGACTGGAAGGGGCGGTAGCGGTCACGGCTCAGCCCCAGCCGCACCACCCGGCCGAGGGCGATCTCGGAGGCGAAGAGCGGCGAGACGACCTCGTCCCACTGGAAGGGGTGGACCGGCATCCACAGGTAGGCGTCCGGGTCCTCGCCGCGCGCCCGCACCGCCTCGGCGAACTCCGCGCGCTGGTCCTCGTCGAGTTCGCGGGCGATCAGGCCGTGCCGTTCGGTGTCGGCCATGGACTGGAAACGTCCCAGATCGGGGTGGACCGCGATCCACACCAGGCGGAACGCGCCGCGGGCCTCGGGGGTGTAGCGGGCGGCGTCGGCGGCGGAGAAACCCAGGCGGCCCTTGTTGACGAAGATGCAGGGGTGACCGGTCTGGTGCCCCTCCAGGTCCTCGTAGGGGAGGTCGGCGAGCTCGGCGGCACCGAGGGCGGAGGCGATCAGCCGGGCGTCGGCGGCGTGGGTGGCCAGCAGGTCGCGGACCACCTCGGCCAGGGAGTCGCCGGGCAGTCCCACGGTGGTCTGCGCGTCGGTGACGAACAGGGCCGGCTCCCAGGCGGGCTCCTCACCGTCCCGTGTGTGACGGACCAGGGAGTCGGGGTCCACGTGCCAGGAGCCGAAGCCGCCCCTCCGAGCGGTGAACCCGTAGGAGACCCCGCCGTCCACGGCCAGCGTCCAGGCGGGGGAGCCGTCGGGGGCGCTCCGTCCCGCTGTCTCGGGGACCACCATCTCCTCGTAGGCCATCTCTCCGATCATGTGGGCGAGCAGGCGTCGTCCGGCCCTGCGCCAGGTCGCGGGATCAGTGGTGGCGGAGTCCGCGGGGTCGGGTGTGGCGGGTGCGGTCTCGGGCAAGGGGTTCCCTTCCGTCCGGCGGTCGGCCGGTGTGGTGGACGTGCCGGTCACCGGTGTTCCCCGGCCGGTACGCCGAAGGTCTGGTAGGCGGTGCGTTCGGGGAGCCGGTACACGGCGCGTCCGGTGAGGCTGTTGAGGATGGTGGCGGCCCTCCAGGCACCAAGGCCCAGGTCCGGGGTGCCGACACCGTGTGTGTGCAGCTCGGCGTTCTGCACGTGGATGGGGGTGGACAGCGCGGGATCGGTCTCCAGACGGTGGTCCGCCCCGATCACGTGCCGTCCGCGCGCGTCCGTGCGCAGGAACTTGGCCACGGGCGCGAGGAAGTCGGGTGCGCGCTGGGCGTAGCCGGAGGCGGCCACCACGGCGTCGGTGCGCACGGTGAACGCGCGTTCCTGCTCGCGGTGGCGGAAGCGCAGCTCGTAGCCGTCCCCCTCCGCGCGGGCCCCGATGAGTTCGCACTGGGCGGCCAGTGAGGCGCCGACCTCGCCGCCGCCGATGCCGCGCTCGTAGAGCACGTCGTGGATCTCGGCGATGGTGTCGGCGCTGATGCCCTTGTAGAGCTGCCACTGTTCGGGCACGAGGCGGTCGCGTACGGGCTCCGGCAGGGCGTGGAAGTAGGCCGTGTAGTCCGGGGTGAAGTGCTCCAGGCCCAGCTTGGAGTACTCCATGGGGGCGAAGGCGGGCGAGCGGGTCAGCCAGCGCACCCGGGTGTCGCGGTGCTCGGGGGAGCGCAGCAGGTCCAGGAAGACCTCCGCGCCCGACTGTCCGGAGCCGACGACGGTCACGTCGCCCGCCCCTGCCAGGGCGTCCGCGTGGTCGAGGTAGTCGGCGGCGTGCAGGACGCGTTCGCCCTCCAGCGCGCGCAGGGGCTCGGGCAGCACCGGAGCGGTGCCGATCCCGAGTACCAGGGCGTGGCCGCGCACGGCCTCCCGGGATCCGTCGGCCCGCGTGTACTCGACCGTGAACGCGTCGTCCTCCGCGCGTACGGCGGTGACCTCGGCGTCGAACCGGCAGGAGTCCAGGCTGCGGGCGACCCACCGGCAGTAGTCGTCGTACTCGCGGCGCGGCACGTGGAAGTGCTCGGCGAAGTAGAAGGGGAAGAGGCGGTCGTGCTCGCGCAGGTAGGACAGGAACGACCACCGGCTGGTCGGGTCCACCATGCTCACCAGGTCGGCGAGGAAGGGCACCTGGAGGCGGGCCCCCTCCAGCAGGAGCCCCGGGTGCCAGGAGAAGTCCGGACGCGCCTCCAGGAAGCGCGCGGAGAGCCCGGGCACCGCGTCGGCGAGGGCGGCCAGGGCGAGGTTGAACGGGCCGAGGCCGACCCCCACCAGGTCGTGGACGCGGTGGTCGTCGTCGTGCGGGAGGGTCAACGGTTCTCCTCGGGGACGGTCCGTTCGGCGGCGCCCGCCCCGACCACCTCGTCGAGCAGTGCGGCGGTGTCGTCGGCGGTCGTGTCGGGGTTGAGCAGGGTGAGCTTGAGCCACACCCGGCCGTCCACCGATGTACGGCCGACCACGGCGCGGCCCTGTTCGAGGAGGCGGCGGCGCAGGCGCGCGTTGACGGTGTCGGAGTGCTCTCCCGCGCGGTACCGGAAGACCACGGTGGTCAGGCTGGGCGTGGCCAGGAGTTCCAGGTCCGGGTGGGCGGCGGCCAGCGCGGCGGTCTCCAGTGCGAGGTCGTGGCAGGCCTCGACCAGGCGTCCGATCCCGTCGGTGCCAAGCGCCCGCAGGGTGACGGCGATCTTGAGGGCGTCGGCCCGGCGGGTGGTGCGCAGCGAGTAGCCGAGCAGGCTCGGGTAGCCCGCCTCCTCGTCGTCGGCGGGGTTGAGGTACTCCACCGAGCGGGACAGCGGCGCGAACAGGGCGCGCTCACGAGTGAGGAGCACCCCGGCGGCCACCGGCTGCCAGCCGAGCTTGTGCAGGTCCAGGCTGACCGAGTCGGCGTCCTCGATCCCGGTGAGGAGGCCGCGCAGGCGTCGGGAGAAGAGGGCTCCGCCGCCGTAGGCGGCGTCCACGTGCAGCCACACGCCGAACTCCCGGCACAGGCGGGCGACCGCGTCGAGCGGGTCGACACCGCCCAGGTCGGTGGTTCCGGCGGTGGCGACCACGGCCACGACCGTGTCGCCCTCGGCGCGCACGCGTTCGACGGCCGCGCGGAGCGCCTCGGGGCGCATGCGGTGCCGCTCGTCCACCGCGACGGTGACCACGGCGTCCTCGCCCAGACCGAGGAGGGCGGCGGAGCGCTGCACGGAGAAGTGCGCCGCTTCCCCGCACAGCACGCGGGGCCGGGCGGTGCCGGTGGTCCCGGCCACCCCGTGGCGCCCGGCTCCGGGCAGGGCGTGGTCGCGGGCGAGCAGCAGGGCGGTCAGGTTGGACTCGGTGCCGCCCGAGGTGACCACGCCTCCGGCACCGGATCCGTCGTAGCCGAGAAGTCCGGCCAGCTCGGTCACCACCTCGGTCTCCAGGGCGGTGGCGGCGGGGGCCTGGTCCCAGGAGTCCATGGACTGGTTGAGTACCGACGCGACGGTGTCGGCCGCCACAGCGACGGCCAGGGGCGGGCAGTGCAGGTGGGCCGCGCAGTGGGGGTGGGCGGGGTCGGCCGCGCCCAGGGCCAGGGCGTGGGTGAGCCGCTCCAGGACGGTCTCGGCGGAGGCGTCGGGTTCGGGGAGGAGGGGGCCCAGGGCGGCGTGGACCCTTTCGGCCACCTCGGCGGGGCCGTGTGCGGGCAGGGGACCGCCCCGGAGGGCGGTGGCGGTGGCCAGGGCCTCGGCCGCCTTCCCCACGAGGGCGGCGACCGTGGCGGGACCGCCGGGAGCGCCAGCGAGCCTGGAGGCGAGGAGGGGAGCGGGTGGGTCGGTCTCGCTGTCACCTGGGGTGCTCATGGTCAGAGTCGAGTCACTCTGTGTGATGGGCATGGGTGTCGGGCTCCTGTGGGTCCGGGTACGGAACACGCGGGGCTGGTGGAGGTGCGCCGACCGTTCCGGGATGCTGCCGGGCCGGACGGTGCGGGGGAGGGCCCCTGTGTGGGGCGTTCCGGAGGTGAGCGGGCCGGGGCCGGCGGACCGGCTGGTCAGGGGAGCGGGCTCAGGGGCGCAGGGGCCGGACCAGACCGTGGTGCCTGCGCCAGCCCGGGTGCGGAGCGAGGTCGCCCACGTGCCGCCAGCCGTTGTCGAGGAAGAGGTCGAGGGCGCGGGTGTTGTTCTCGGAGACCAGCGCGGCGGCGCGCTCCTCCCGGCGGTCTCCCAGTAGCAGGGTCAGGGTCCGGCGCGCCACGCCGAAGCCGCGGAACCGCTCGTGGACCAGGACCTCGCACAGGGCGAGGGTGCGGCCCGGGCGCTCCCGGACGGTCTCCTCTGCGTCGACGCCGGGCAGGGGCTCGAACCCGTCCCACCAGCCGGTGGTGGTGGGCAGCGTGTACCCGTAGGCGAACCCGGCCGGTTCGCCGTCGACCCGGCAGGAGGTGAGGCGGAAGCCGGGCCGCGCCGCGCTGAACGCCAGGCGTTCGCCGAAGGTGGGGTCCCGGTGATCGGGCAGGTGCAGGGAGTCGGCGTGGACTGTCTCGTAGGCCTTGATCCAGGGGGTGGGGTCGGCCATGACGTCGTGGCCCCGGAGGTTCTCCAGGTGCCACTGGGCGTCCGGCGCTGGTCCGGCCGTGGGAGCGGGTGTCACGGGCATCGGGGGCGCTCTTTCGTCGGTGTCCTCGGGGTGCCGCGGGGGAGTGGGTGTGTCGCCGGAGCGACCGTGGTGTTTCGGTCACGTCATGTGAGCCGGGTTCAATTAGGGCAGGCTAACCTAAGCAAGTCAATGCTCCAGTTGAGTGCTCAAGCTCACGTTTGCGCGCGGGGGGCGCGGGTGTCGACGGTCCGCCTCGGAGCCCCCGGATGCGCCAGGAACGCGGGCATGGCGAACTCGTGGCCGTAGGCGCCCGCGTTGGGGAAGACCAGCACGTCACCCGCGCGCAGCGAGCCCACTCGCACGTCCCTGGCCAGCACGTCCTCGGGTGTGCACAGCTCACCAGAGACCGTTACCGAGGCCCCGTCCACTCCGGGTCGGGGCAGGTCCCGGGGCCAGTCCCCGCCCTCCACGACCGCGAAGTTGTGCCGGATCTCCCAGGAGGTGGGCAGCTGGAACTGGTTGATGCCGCCGCGTACCACCGCGAAGTGCTCGCCGTAGGCCGACTTCACGTCGGTCACCCGCGCCGCGTACCAGCCGGTCGGCGCCGCGATCCACCGGCCGGGTTCGAACACCACCTCCACTCCCGGGTCGGGCAGCGCGGCCAGGGCGGCGCCCAGGGCGGTGAGGTCGAACTCGCCGTCACCCTCCTCGAAGGGCACCCCGAGCCCGCCGCCCACGTCCACCACGCGCAGGTCCACGCCGTGCCGCTTGGCTGTCTCCGCCGCCCACTCCAGGCACCAGAGCACGTAGGCGGCGTGCGCCACGGCGTCGGTGTTGCCGCTCACCGCGTGGACGTGGAACCCCACCAGGTCCAGCTCGGGCAGGGACATCGCGGCCGCCACCGCCTCCGGCACCCGGGGCTCGGGCAGCCCGAAGGGGCTCGGCGCGCCGCCCATCACCAGGGACCCGCTCACCGGCACCCGCTCGGGGTTGACGCGCAGCGTCACCGGGAGCACGACGTCCGCCGCACGGGCAGCGGCGGCGGCCCGGTGCAGCTCCAGTTCGCTCTCGACGTTGACCACCACGTCGGCGCCCCGCTCTGCGCGCAGGCGGGCCAGACCCAGCAACATCTCCGGGGTCTTTCCAGGACCGCTCACCGCGATCCGCTCACCGGGCGCGGAACCCGCGCCCGGTCCTTCGCCGGGACCCTCCGGTTGGTCGCGTTCCCGCAGCGCCGTCAGGGCCGTGCGGGCCTCGCTCAACGACGCCGCCTCGAACCCGTCCACGGTCCGGGCCAGGTGCGACAGCACCGGGGGGAACCCGTTGGACTTGACGGCGAAGTACACGCGGGCCCAGTCCGGCAGGGCCGCGCGCAGGGTGCGCACGCGGTCGGCGGCCAGGGCCGGGTCGTAGACGTACCCGGAACCGGGGGAGTCGGCCAGTTCGAGGGCGGCCCGGCGGACCGCCTCGGGGAGGACGTCGGCGGACAGGGCGGGGGTGTGTTCGAAGGAGCGGGGCGGTTCCATGGGATGCCCTTTCGTCGTGTCATGGTCCGCGCACCGAGCGTGCGCGGTTCAGGGCAGGGAAAGGGGGCCCGGAGTCCGGGCCCCGAGGGGGTGGTCAGTGCCGGGGGTCGACGCCGAAGACCTCGGCGACGTCGTCGAGGACCGCGTGCGCGGAGATCAGACCCACTCCGGACATCCAGTAGGCGTCGTCCACGTCGGTCTTCTCGCCCTCCAGCTGGTCCCACAGGGGGTTGGTGACGTAGTCGTCCTTGGACTCGTCCACCTCGCCCGCGCCGTCGTCGTAGGTGGCCACCAGGATCCGGTCGGCCTCCAGGTCGAGCAGGCGCTCGGGGCTGTGGTAGGTCGCGATCTCCTCGGAGTCGGTCTCGGTGTGCTCGCTCGCGGGCAGGCCCAGGTCGTCCAGGATCACGCCCACGTAGGAGTTGCGGGTGTACAGCCGCACGCCCTCGGCGTCCCCGGCGAAGCGGACCACCGAGACCGTGGGCGCCTCGCCGTCGTGGGCCTCGGTGATCTCCTCGCCGATGGCGGCCGCGCGCTCCTCGAACTCGGTGACCAGGCGCTCGGCCTCCTCGGCCTGCCCCATGGCCTCGCCGGTCAGGCGGAGGTTGTCCTTCCAGGAGGCCCCGGTGTCCCTGGACATGACCGTCGGAGCGACCTCGGCGAGCTGGTCGTAGGCGTCGCCGTGGCGGACCTCGGCGGACAGGATCAGGTCGGGCTGGGTCTGGGCGACCAGCTCGGGGCTGATCTCCCACAGCAGGCCGACCGACTCGGCGTCGTCGGCGCCGCCGGTGTTCCAGTCGCTCTCGAACAGGTACTCGGGCAGCCCGTCCTGGTTCTCGGCGATCTGGGTGTGGCCCACCACGTTCCCGCCCAGGGCGAGGACGGCGTCCACGTACGTGAAGTCCAGGGGCAGCACCCGCTCCGGGGCGGCGGCGATCTCGGTGGAGCCCATGGCGTGGTCGACGGTGAGGGGGAATCCCTCGGCGGTCGCGCCGTCGCCGCCACCGCTGACGGCGTCCTCGCCGGGGCCCGCCGCGCCGCACGCCGTGAGCAGGGCCAGCGAGGAGGCCGCCGCCAGGGCGGCCAGGCCCGCGCGGCGGGGGAGGAGGGGGTGGGTCATGATGGGGGCTCCCGGAGTGGTGTGGGCGGTTCCGGCGCCGCTCCGTCGAGGTTGTCACGACGAGCTGCCAGAACATGACTAACGGTCGGACGGGATGACTCTCTGGTGTGAACCGTGGCAAACTTAGATCATCCAAGTGTGGCCAGGCAAACCTAACTTAGGTCTGCCTGGCCTTTTCCTGTGAGGGGAGATCCGGTGAGCCAGACCACAGGCCCGTCCCAGGGGGCGGCCGGGCCACCGCGCTCCCGGGAACCGGCACGCTCAGCCGTCGCCGCCCGACGATCACGCCGTCTGGGCGGGCTGGCACTGCTCACCCTGCTGCTGGTCCTCGCCCTTGCCGCCAGCGTGCTCGTGGGCGCCCGCACACTGGACCCGGTCACGGTGTGGCAGGCTCTGACCACCGGCGCGGGACCCGAGGCCGACACGATCGTCAACGAGATCCGCCTGCCCCGCACCGTGCTCGGCCTCCTGGCCGGGATCAGCCTCGGCCTGGGCGGCGCGCTGATGCAGGGCCACACCCGCAACCCCCTGGGCGACCCCAGCATCCTCGGCGTCACCTTCGGTGCGGCCCTCGCCGTCGTGGCGGGCATCTACTTCTTCGGCGTCACCGCCCTGCACACCCAGGCCTGGTTCGCCTTCGCCGGGGCGGGCGCCGCCGTGGTCCTGGTCTACGCGGTGGCCTCGGTGCCCGGGCGCGGGCCCACCCCCGTGACCCTGGCTCTCGCGGGCACCGCCGTCAGTTGGATGGCCTACTCGGTGGCCTCCGGGCTGGTGCTGCTCGATCAGTCCACCATGGAGAACTTCCGGTTCTGGCGGGTCGGCTCCCTCTCCGGCCGGGACCCGTCGATCATCCCCCAGATGATCCCGGTCGTGCTCCTCGGCGCCGTGCTGGCCCTCGCCAACGCCCGCGCCCTCAACGCCCTGGCCCTGGGCGAGGACACCGCCCGCGCCCTGGGCTTCCGGGTCGGCCGGGCCCGACTCGTCGGCCTCGTGGCCATCACCCTCCTGACCGGGATCACCGTCGCCGCCTGCGGGCCCATCGCCTTCGTCGGGCTCATCGTCCCGCACCTGGCACGGGGGATCGTCGGGGCCGACTACCGATGGCTGATCCCCTACTCGGCCCTCATGGGCGCCGTCCTCCTCCTGGCAGCCGACATCCTCGGCCGGTTCCTCGCCCCGCCCGGCGAACTCCAGGTCGGGGTGGTCCTCGCACTGGTCGGCGCGCCCTTCTTCATCCACGTCGTCCGCCGCCGGAGGTTGTTCGCCCTGTGACCGCCACACTCGAACCCCGGGCCCCGCGCGACCCCCTGGCGCGCCGGGCGCGCGCGGTCACCCTCGGCCCGGTCGCGATCCCGCTCCGCCCCCGTCTGATCGTCGTCGGAGCGCTCACGGCCCTGGCGATCGTGGCCCTGACCGGGCTCAACCTGTCCGTCGGAGACGTGTTCGTCACCCCCGCCCAGGTGTGGGCCAACGTCGTCGGCACCAGCTACGACGAGTACTTCACCATCTGGCGGGTGCGCATGCCGCGCGTGGTGGTCGGCCTGCTCGCGGGCGCCGCGCTGGCGGCGGCCGGTGCCATCACCCAGGCGATCATGCGCAACCCCCTGGCCAGCCCCGACCTACTCGGCGTCACCCACGGAGCCAGCGCGGGCGTGGTCGCGGTGATGGCCTTCGGCGGCAGCTACGGGATCGTCAGCGGTCCGCTCGCCCAGATCGGGGTGCCCGCCCTCGCCCTGATCGGCGGCCTGGCCGCCGGGGTGCTCTGCTACGGGCTCGCCTGGCGCAACGGGATCGACGGCTTCCGTCTCCTCCTGGTGGGCGTGGGCGTGTCCACCGTCCTCATGAACGTCACCATCTGGATGCTCACCCTCGGCGAGGTCAACGACAGCGGCCGGGCCATGGTCTGGATCGCGGGCAGCCTGTCCATGCGCACCTGGGCCCACGCGCTGCCGGTGGCGGTCGCCCTCGCCGTCCTCCTGCCGCTGGCCCTGGTGGGCGCGCGGACCCTGGACGCCCTGTCCTTCGGCGACGACGTCACCCGAGGACTGGGCGTGCGCGTGGAGACCGCCCGCACCGGCATGCTCGTCCTGGCCGTGCTCCTCGCCGCGTTCGGCACCTCCGCGGCCGGACCGATCCTCTTCGTGTCGCTGGCCGCCCCGCAGATCGCCCTGCGCCTCGGCCGCGCCGCACGCCCGCCGGTGCTGCTCTCCGCCCTGGTCGGGGCCGCCCTGGTGGCCGCCGCCGACCTCGTGGCCCGCAACCTCTTCGGCACCGTCCAGCTCCCGGTCGGCATCGTCACCGGCTGTCTGGGCGCCCTCTACCTCGTGTACCTGCTCGTCCGCGGCAACCGAAAGGTCCAGGCGTGACCACCGAACAGACCCACCCGAACCCGCTCCTGGCGGCCCCGGCCGACACGGAGACGCCCCGGACCCGGCTGAGCGCGCGGGGCCTCACCCTGGCCTACGACGAACGCACCATCGTGGACGGCCTGGACACCGACATCGTCGAGGGCACCGTCACGTGCGTGATCGGTCCCAACGGCTGCGGGAAGTCCACCATGCTGCGCGCCCTGGGCCGTCTCATGCGCCCGCGCTCCGGTGTGGTGGAGCTCGACGGCCGCGACATCCACCGGGTGCCCACACGGGAGGTCGCCCAGGTCCTGGGGGTCCTGCCGCAGCAGCCGACCGCCCCCGACGGACTCACCGTCGCCGACCTCGTCGCGCGGGGCCGCCACCCGTCCCAGCGGTGGTACCGGCAGTGGTCGGGCGACGACCACCAGGCCGTCTCCGCCGCCCTGGAGCGGACCGGCCTGCTGGAGCTGGCGGACTCCCCGCTGGAGGAACTGTCCGGCGGCCAGCGCCAGCGCGCGTGGATCTCGATGGTCCTGGCCCAGGGCACGGACCTGCTGCTGTTGGACGAACCCACGACGTTCCTGGACCTCGTCCACCAGGTCGACGTCCTGGACCTGGTCCGCGACCTGCACTGGCAGGGCGGCCGCACCATCGTCATGGTCCTGCACGACCTCAACCTGGCCGCCCGTTACGCCGACACCATCATCACCATGCGCGAGGGCAGGGTGGTGGCCAGCGGAACGCCCGCCGAGGTGCTCACCCCGCAGCTGCTGCGCGAGGCCTTCGACCTGGAGGCCGTGGTCGCCGAGGACCCCGTCTCGGGCGGCCCGCTGGTGGTTCCCGTGGGCCGCGCGGGGCACTGAACCGCCGCCACGAGAGGGGAGGGGCCCGCACCGCGGGGAGCGGCCGGGGACACGCGGACACTCCCACCTGGGCGAGGCTTCTGGACGTGATCGAGTGGGTAGGCGAGGATCACCACAAAGGTCCGACGGAGCGTGTTCGTACGACTTTGCAGAGTGATGCACCCGGCCGTGTCGGGGGAGTTGTCGGCGCGTTCACCCGGGTTTCACCACGGCGTGTGAAACCTCGGCCAAGGTCGTGAGCGACCAGGCAGGACCTCCTGCACGATCGCTGGCGCGCCGCTGAGCGGCACCCCGCAGCCGCACGGGGGCGTGTGAGCGATCACGATCCCCGAGGAGAACGTGTGACCCCATCCGCGCCCCGCCGCCGCCTCCTGCCCCTGCTTGGAGTCGGAGGAGGACGATCCCCCAAGACCTGCGAGTACCGGTGCGGCAACGCCTGCTTCCATCCCGCTCCCAACAGGAGCGACAACGCGTACTTCGGTGACATCTTCCAGGGCGTGCTCTCGCGGCGCACCGCGCTCAAGGGAGCGGCGGTGGGCGCCGGAGCCAGCGCCCTCGGTCTGGCGGCGCTGAGCCCCGCGTCGGCGGACAGAGGACCCGACCGCCCGCACCCCTCGCCCCGCCCCACCTTCAGGAGCGTCCAGCCCAACAACCGCGACGCGGTCACCGTCCCCGAGGGCTACGACCACCACGTGATCGTCCGCTGGGGCGACCCGGTGCTGCCCGACGCCCCGGAGTTCGACTTCGACAACCAGACCGCCGAGGCTCAGGCCCGGCAGTTCGGCTACAACTGCGACTACGTCGGCTTCCTGCCTCTGGGCGACGACAGCGGGCTGCTCTGGGTCAACCACGAGTACACCAACGAGGAACTGATGTTCCGCGGGTACTCCGGTGGCGCGGACGCCGACCCCGAGTGGATCCGCGTGGCGATGGCCGCCCACGGCGGTTCCGTGGTGGAGCTGGACCGGGTGGACGACACCGGCCAGTGGGTGCTCGCCGACGGCGAGCGGCCCTTCAACCGGCGCGTCACCCTCGACACGGAGTTCCGGCTCACCGGCCCCGCCGCCGGGGACGAGCTGCTGCGCACCGAGGCCGACCCCGAGGGCACACGGGTCCTGGGCATGCTCAACAACTGCGCGGGCGGCACGACCCCCTGGGGCACCATCCTCAGTGGCGAGGAGAACTACAACCAGTACTTCGTCGCCGCCCCCGACACCGAGCCCTACGCCCGCTACGGCTTCTCCACCGGCCGCGACGGTCGCCGGTGGGACCGCGTGGACGAGCGCTTCGACCTGGGCAGGCATCCCAACGAGGCGCACCGCTTCGGCTACATCGTGGAGATCGACCCGCACGACCCCGACTCCATCCCCGCCAAGCGCACCATGCTGGGCCGCTTCAAGCACGAGGGCGCCAACGTCAACCTCACCGAGGACGGCCGAGTCGCCGCGTACATGGGTGACGACGAGCGCTTCGACTACATCTACAAGTTCGTCAGCGCCAAGAAGTACGTCGAGGGCTCCCGCAGACACAACATGACGCTGCTCGACTCCGGCACGCTCTACGTCGCACGCCTGGAGGGCAACAGTCCCGAGGAGGAGATCGACGGCACCGGCGCGCTGCCCTCGGACGGTGAGTTCGACGGCACCGGCGAGTGGATCCCGCTGTGCACCGACACCGAGAGCTTCGTCGAGGGCTTCACGGTGGCGCAGGTGCTGATCCACACCCGCCTGGCCGCCGACAGGGTCGGCCCCACGAAGATGGACCGTCCCGAGGACTTCGAGCCCAGTCCGGTGACCGGCAAGGTCTACTGCGCGCTGACCAACAACAGCGCGCGAGAGCCCGGCCAGGCCGACGAGCCCAATCCGCGCGGCCCCAACAAGTTCGGGCACATCCTGGAGATCATCGAGGACGGTTCGGACTCCGCGTCCACCACGTTCACCTGGGTCGTTCCGATCGTCTGCGGTGATCCCGAGGACGAGTCCACCTACTTCGCCGGGTACGACAAGTCCAAGGTGATGCCGATCTCCGCGCCCGACAACGTGGCCTTCGACAAGCACGGCAACCTGTGGATCTCCACCGACGGCCAGCCGGGCAGCCTGGGGATCAACGACGCCCTGCACGTGGTCCCGGTCGAGGGGCGCTTCCGCGGCGAGCTGCGCACCTTCGCCACCGTCCCGGTCGAGGCCGAGACCTGCGGTCCGCTCATCACCGACGACCAGAAGACCGTCTTCCTCGCCCCGCAGCACCCGGGCGAGAACGGCACGGTCGAACAGCCGACCAGCTTCTGGCCGGACGGGGACTTCCCGCGCCCGTCCGTCGTCTGCGCCTGGCACAAGGGCGGCCGCGACATCGGCAGTTGACCACTGCCCGGGGCCGTGACGCTCCGGACCGAACCACCGGCCCCGGTTCCCTCCGTCGTGGGGGAGGAACCGGGGCCGGTCTCCGTGCCACCGGTCATGTGGTCACAGGACCCGCTCGAAACAGAGCGCTCCGGGCGCGTCCGCGTAGGCACCGAAGGGCGGAACGGGACCATAGCCCGCCTTCGTGTAGAAGCGCACCGCGTCCGGCTGGCGCTCACCGGTCTCCAGTCGCAGGCACGTCCAGCCCCGGTCGCGGGCCCAGTCCTCAAGGGCGTGAAGGAGGGTGGAGGCCGCGCCCGAACCCCGGCTCTCCGGCACCACGTACATGCGTTTGACCTCGCCGAACCCCTCTCCCAGGTCCCTGAGCCCACCGCAGCCCACGGCGGTGTCCTCGTCGTCGCGCACCACCGCGAACACGGCGATGTCCTCAGCGGAGGGCGGGGTACCCGGCTCCGAGTCCGGGGACGCGTAGCGTTCGGCGATCTCCCGCCGCTGACACGCGCGGAGCGCCGCGGCGTCGGGGTCGTCCCAGGGGACCAGTTCGATGTTCATGCAGTGAGCCTGCCGCAACCGTGTTTCCCGTGTGTGAAGCCGTGGACCGCGCCCCTGGAGCGCGGTGACACCCCGCCTCGCGGGAGGGGTGTGCGGTCAGTGCCCCGGGGCCGGCCTCCGGCTTCCGGAAGGACCTTCGGAGGCCGCCCGGGGACCCGGACTCTCAGCCTTCGGGGTCCGTGAGGGCCTCACGCATCACGCGGAACTTCGACTCGGCCTCGGCCACCTCCGACGCCGGGTCCGAACCCGCCACGATCCCACCGCCCGCGTACAGGCGAGCGTGGGCGCCGTCCACGTGGGCGCAGCGCAGCGCGATACCCCACTCGGAGTTGCCCGCGCCGTCCAGCCAGCCCACCGGTCCGGCGTACCCGCCCCGGTCCATGCCCTCCACCTCGGCGATGAGGCGCATCGCCGTCGCGGTGGGGGTGCCGCCCACCGCGGCCGTGGGGTGCAGTGCCGCCACCGCGTCCAGGGCGGACACCCCGGTGGAGAGGCGGGCGTGCGCGCGGGTGGCCAGGTGCTGCACGTTGGCGAGTTTGAGCAGGTGCGGCCACGCGGGGACCACCAGCTCCTCGGCGAGGGGTTCCAGGGCGTCGCGCAGCGAGTCCACGGCCAGCCCGTGCTCCTCGATGTCCTTGGCGGAGGCCAGCATCTCCTGACCCAGGCGCTGGTCGGACTCGGGGTCCTCGCCACGGGGGCGGGTTCCGGCCAGGACCAGCGAGGTGAGCTGGTCGCCCTCCCTGCGCAGCAGGAGTTCGGGGGTCGCGCCGACCATGCCGCCGACGGAGAAGGTGAAGCAGGCGGGGAAGCGGGTGCGCAGTCTCTCCAACAGCACCCGGACGTCGACAGGGGCTTCGGCGTCGGCGAAGGAGTCCCGGGCCAGCACGGCCTTCTCCAGTTCACCGGCGCGGATGCGCTCGACCGTTCCGGCCACCGCGCCCATCCACTCCTCGCGGGTCAGGGACCCGGGGCGCCACCGCACCGGCCCGACCGGCCGCGGAGCCGAGTTGGGGCGCAGCAGCTCCTCGGGGTGGGCGCCGGGCTCGTCGGTCACGGTGGTCAACCAGGTGCGGCCCTCGCGGCGGCCCACGACCACGCGCGGCACGATCAGTGTCGAACCGGCCGAGGTGGGGGCGAACGTGAACGTGCCGAAGGTGACCAGTCCCGTGCCGGGCAGCTCGACCTCGTCCTCGACCTCGGCGTGCTCCAGCAGGGCGTCGAACCAGCGTGCCGCCTCGTCGAACCGGGTGGTGTCGGTGGGCTCGGTGCCCTCCGGCAGCGGTGCGCACTCCAGCCGGGCGGCCTCGCCCCAGCCCACGACGCCGTCGTCTCCGGTCAGCCAGGCGAGCGGGACCCCGGTGGGCAGGCGCCGCACCAGACTGCTGCCGACGCGGTCACGCAGGGCGACGGTGTGGACGAACAGTTTCCTGGCGTCGGTGTTCGGGTGGCTCGGCTTCTGGGGGTGCGGCACGGCGTTCACGGGACTCGATTCTAGGACCTGGCCTGGGACGTTGTGTCCCGGGTCGGCCCCGTCGGGGCGATGCGTGCCGGGAGCGCTCCTCGGCGCGGGCCAGGCACCGGGGGCGAACTTTGCCCGAACGGGGGTGTGACGGGCCGGAGGCGCTTCTGGGGCGGTGCTTCGTTGACCTGGCAAAACATTCCCGTTGAGCACCCTGTGCGACGTTATCCACACCTTGCCCGAATCGTGTCCGAAAATTGACATCTTGCTCTACTCTGGTTCGCGGCGTGGCGTCAAGGGGACGGCGGCGCGCGGACCTCCCGAAGGAGATCTGTTGTTGATGCGTTCGAAGGCACGGAACGTGAGTACTCCGCGCGCCGGAGCACGGTGGGCGGCGGCCGCAGCGGCGGCCACGGCACTGCTGGCCGGTTGCTCCGCGAAGGACGGCGCCCCCGAGACGGGGGCCGAGGCCGCCGTCCCCGGCGGTGAGGGCATCGCCGCCCCCGCCCAGTGCGGGACCGACGGCGACAAGCGCGAGATGCGCGGCGCCTGGCTCACCACGGTCCGCAACATCGACTGGCCCTCGGAACCGGGCCTGTCCGCCGACGAGCAGAAGGCCGAACTCGACGAGTGGCTCGACGAGTCCGTCGACATGGGCCTCAACGCCGTGTTCCTGCACGCCCGGCCCACCGCCGACGCCGTGTACGACTCCGACCTCGAACCGTGGGCCCGCTACCTCACCGGCGAGCAGGGCGGGGACCCGGGCTACGACCCGCTGGAGTACGCGGTGGAGGAGGCGCACAAGCGCGGCCTGGAGATGCACGCCTGGTTCAACCCGTACCGGGTCGGCCTCCAGGACCCCGACATCGAGAACCTCACCGACGACCACCCCGTCAAGCAGAACCCCGACTGGCTGGTGGACTTCGGCAAGGAGGCCTACGTGGACCCGGGCAACCCCGAGGTCCGCGAGTGGGTCACCTCCGTCATCATGGACGTCGTCGAGCGCTACGACGTCGACGGCATGCACTTCGACGACTTCTTCTATCCGTACCCGCAGGACGGCGCGACCTTCGACGACGACGCCACCTGGGAGGAGTACGGCGGAGGCTTCGACGACCGGGCCGACTGGCGGCGCGACAACGTCGACCAGCTGATGCGTGACGTGCACGGCCAGATCCAGGAGACCAAGCCGTGGGTGAGCTTCGGTGTCTCCCCGTTCGGCATCTGGCGCAACGACAGCACGGACTCCTCCGGTTCGCCCAGCTCGGGCCTCCAGTCCTACGACGCGCAGTACGCGGACACCCGCACCTGGATCCAGGAGGGGACCGTGGACTACGTCGCGCCCCAGCTGTACTGGGAGCGGGGCTTCTCCACCGCCGACTACGAGGCCATGACCGACTGGTGGGCCGACGAGGTCGAGGGCACCGACGTGGACCTGTACGTGGGCCAGGGCGCCTACCGGCTCGGGGAGAGCGGCTGGACCGGCGACGACGCGCTGAGTACCCAGCTCGACTACTCGGGTGAGCTCGACCAGGTCTCCGGCGATATCTACTTCTCCATCAAGAGCATGCGCGACAACCCGGACGCGGTGGACCACCTCAAGGAGTCCCACTACGCCCAGCCCGCGCTGCCCCCGGTGATCGACTCGCCCGAGGGCGACGGCCCCCGGGTCGGCGCGCCCACCGGTGTCACCGCCCAGGGCGACGACGAGGTGGAGGTGGAATGGCAGGCCATCGAGGACGCCCGCTTCTACGCGGTCTACCGTCTGCCCGCCGACGCCGCCCAGGCCCTGGAGTCCGGTGACGACGAGGCCTACTGTGCCGCGCTCGCACCGGAGAACCTGGTCGGCATGACCGGTGAGCCCGGCCTGAGCGACACCGAGCCCCTGGACGACGGGGCCGGATACGTGGTCACCGCCCTGGACGACTACCGGGCCGAGGGGCCGGTCAGCGAGATCGCCGACCCGCGCGGCTGACAACCGACCCGGCAGGACCGACGGGCCCGCTCCCCACACGGGGGCGGGCCCGTTCTGTGTCCGGCGGGGCCTCGACGCTCAGCCGCGCACTCCACCCACTCGTGCTCCATCCGGCACATTCGCCAGAATCCACCGGATAAAGCTATGATTTGCTAGCCCAAAGTCCGTGAAAAGCTTGTAAGTGCGAGTAGTAGGCTACTGCCATGCCGACCTTCCAGATCAGCGAGGCCGCAGACCTCCTCGGCGTCAGCGCCGACACCGTGCGCCGATGGGTGGACTCCGGCCGCCTGGCCGCCACCCGCGACCCCTCCGGGCGCCGCCACCTGGACGGGGCCGAACTCGCCGCGTTCATGCGGGCCGGGGCCGACGAGGACCCGGGCCGCCGCGTCTCCTCGGCGCGTAACCGCTTCCACGGCCTGGTCACCCACGTGATCCGCGACCAGGTCATGGCCAGCGTCGAGATCCAGGCCGGACCGCACCGGGTGGTCTCCCTGATGAGCCGTGAGGCCGCCGACGAGCTCGGCCTGGAGGTCGGGACCGTGGCCACGGCCGTCGTGAAGTCCACCAACGTCATCATCGAGACCACCGGAGAAGACCATGCGTGACAGCTCCCCCCGACGAGCCGGGCGTCGCGGCCACCGGCCGCTCACCGGGCTCGCCGCCGTCGCCGCCCTCGGCGTCGCGCTGACCGCCTGTGGAGCCGAGGACACCGGCCCCGGCGACGGGGCCGACACCTTCGGGGACGCCCTCTCCGGGGAACTCACCGTCTTCGCCGCCGCCTCCCTTACGGACGTGTTCGCCGAGATCGCCGACGACTTCCAGGAGCGGCACCCGGACGTCGCGGTCACCTTCAACTTCGCCGGCAGCAGCGAGCTGGCCCAGCAGATCAACGCCGGGGCGCCCGCCGACGTGTTCGCCGCCGCCAACACCGCCACCATGGAACAGGTGGTGGAGGGTGAGGGCCTGGACGCCGACTGGGCGGGAGAACACGGCGAACACGGCCTGGTCTTCGCCACCAACACCCTGCGCATCGCCGTGCCGCCGGACAACCCCGCCGGAATCGGGGATCTGGCCGACCTCGCGGGCGACGGGGTGCAGGCGGCCTTCTGCGCCGAGGAGGTGCCCTGCGGTGCCGCCACCACGACCGCCGTGGGCGCCTCCGGCCTGGAGATCACCCCGGTCACCTACGAGGAGGACGTCCGCGCCGTCCTCACCAAGGTCGAGCTGGGTGAGGTGGACGCGGGTCTGGTCTACTCCACGGACGTCATCTCCGCCGAGGGCCGGGTCGAGGGGCTGGAGTTCCCCGAGGCCGAGGAGGCCGTGAACGACTACCCGATCGGCGTGCTGGCGAACTCCGGCGACTCCGCCCTCGCCGCCGCGTGGATCGAGGCGGTCACCTCCGCCGAGGGCGCCGCGGTCCTCACAGGCGCGGGGTTCGGCGCACCGTGACCGCACAGACCCCCGACCGCTCCCGGCGCCGACCGCGTACACCCGTGCCGCGCGGTCGGGTCCGGCGCCCCCGGGCCGGGCGCGTCCCCTGGATCCTGGTCGTTCCGGCCGTCGCGGGTGTGCTCTTCCTCGTCCTGCCCTTCGCCGGGATGCTCGTCCGCGCGCCCTGGCCCACCATGGGCGCCCGCGTCACTGACCCCGCCGTGCTCGCCGCCCTGTGGCTGTCGCTGTCCACCGCCACCGTGGCCACCGTCGTCTCGCTCCTGCTCGGTGTGCCCCTGGCCTGGCTGCTCGCCCGCACCGAGTTCCCCGGACGCCGGTTCGTCCGTGCCCTGGTGACCGTGCCCCTGGTCATCCCGCCCGTGGTGGGCGGCGTGGCCCTGCTGCTGGTCCTGGGCCGCAACGGCCTGGTGGGCCAGTACCTGGACGCATGGTTCGGGCTCACCCTGCCCTTCACCCCCGCCGCGGTGGTCATCGCGCAGGTGTTCGTGGCCATGCCCTTCCTCGTGATCAGCGTGGAGGGGGCGCTGCGCGGCGCGGACCGGCGCTACGAGGAGGCCGCCGCCACCCTCGGCGCCGACCGTGTCACCGTCTTCACCCGTGTCACCCTGCCGATGGTGCTGCCCGGCATCGGTGCGGGGGCCGTGCTCTGCTGGGCGCGCGCCCTGGGCGAGTTCGGCGCGACCATCACCTTCGCCGGGAACTTCCCCGGCACCACCCAGACGATGCCGCTGGCCGTGTACATGGCCATGCAACGCGACCCCGAGGCCGCCATCGTGCTCAGCCTGGTCCTGCTCCTGGTGTCCCTGGTGGTCCTGGCCACCCTGCGCGAAAGGTGGGTGAACGCCTCGTGAGGCCCACCACCCCGGCCCCCACCGCCGGACTCGACGCCGAACTGCGCCTGACGCGCGGCGACTTCACCCTGGACGTGGCCCTGAGCGCCCGGCCCGGGGAGATCATCGCCCTGCTCGGCCCCAACGGGGCGGGCAAGTCGTCCGCCCTGCGGGCCCTGGCCGGGCTGGTCCCGCTCACCGGCGGCCACGTGCGAGTGGACGGCGCCGACGAGACCACCACCGCCGTCGAACACCGGCCCATCGGCATGGTCTTCCAGGACTACCTGCTCTTCGAGCACCTGAGCGCCCTGGACAACGTCGCCTTCGGCCCGCGCTGCCAGGGCTCCAGCAGGGCGGAGGCACGTTCACGCGCCGCCGAACTGCTCGATCACATGGATCTGGCCGCCCACGCCCACTCCCGGCCCCGGCAGTTGTCCGGGGGCCAGGCACAGCGGGTGGCGCTGGCCCGCGCCCTCGCGGTCCGACCGCGCCTGCTGCTGCTGGACGAACCGATGGCGGCGCTGGACGCCAGCACCCGGATCGACGTCCGGGCCCGCCTGCGCCACCTGCTGGAGGACTTCGACGGCGTGACCGTGCTGGTCACCCACGACCCGCTGGACGCCATGGTGCTGGCCGACCGCATCGCGGTGGTCGAGTCCGGCCGCGTCGTGCAGCGCGGCGCACCCGCCGAGGTGGCCCGGCGTCCGCGCACCTCCTACGTGGCACGCCTGGTGGGACTCAACCTCTTCCAGGGGCGGGGCGAGGGGGAGACGGTGGCCCTGGACAGCGCCCCGGGGAAGGACGGCGCGGACGAGGTCGCGCGGGTGACACCGCGTGAACCGTATGAGGGGCCCGCCCTGGTGGCCTTCCCGCCGCGCGCCGTGGCCCTGTACCCGGAGCACCCCCATGGCAGTACCCGCAACGTGTGGCGCCTGACGGTGGAGGGAATCGAACGCTTCGGCGACCAGGTCCGCGTTCACCTGACGGGGCCGCTGTCCCTGGCGGCGGACATCACCCCCGCGGCCCTGGCCGAGCTGGGGCTGTCACGGGGCGACACGGTCTGGGCGGGGGTCAAGGCCACCGAGGTGGAGTGCTATCCGGGCTGAGCGGCTGCCCGTCCGGTGGGGCCTCGTGGCGGCGCACTCTGCCTTTCCGGGCGCGAAACCCGGTTCTCACATCATGAAACAAACCATCCCATTGGTACTCAACAGTGAAAAAACGGTACGGAATTACCGTGAAGCCTTGGATATCCGGACGCCACCCGGGGGAGACTCTAGGACATCCGGTGACGACAGTCCTTCCCTCAGTGGCCGAGGAGGGTTTCATGTCCCTGCGAGAGCACGAACGACGCATCCTCGCGGAAATAGAGCGACAACTCAGCGAAGAGGCTCCGGCACTGGCCGGCCGCCTCGAGGCGTTCGGGAGCGATGATCCCGACGCCCCCATCGACCCCGGGTTGCGTAGTTGGAAGCCCTGGGTCGCCTGCGGACTGATCGCCGCGGTCACCGCCGGGCTGCTCGTCCTGCTGTTCGTGCTCACGCCGAGCGCACCGCAGCCGGAGGACACACCACGCCCAGCCGAGACCTCACAGGGAGCCGATCCGGCACCGGAGGGCGGCACCGTGGACCGCGTACCCGCACCCGCCGACTGACCACCCGCGCCCCACGGGGTTCGGAGCAGAGGGAGGACGACGACGGCCGGTGGCCCCGGGAGGGACCACCGGCCGTCGTCCGGCGCTGCCGCGCTCAGCGAGCCGCGCTGCGGACATGGGACACCGTCGCCCCGTCGGGCCCCGCGGTGATGGTGACCGTCACGAAGTAGACGGAACCGTCGTCCCTGGCGACGCTGCGCGTCACGGTGTGGGAGGCGCCCTCGGGACCGGCCCAGGAGTCCTCGCTGTGGAAGAACGAGTCGGCGGCGGCGAGCGCGGGTGTGCCCAGGGCGAACCCCAGCGCCAGGACCGCTGTGGTCATCATGCGACGTGAATGGGCCATGGGTGCTGTCCTTCGTCTGAGTACCGGAGAGGGGCCGACGCTCCGCGCGCCGGCCCCTCGACACTGCTGGGGTGTGTTCGGCGGGCACTCACCCCGGCGCGTCACCCGGTGCCCCCCGGGCTCCGGCCGTGACGGTCACCGCCCGTCGAACACCGCCTCGTCGGCTAGTTGGTGCCGCTGATGACGCCACCCTGGGCGGCGCCCCACGGGCCAGCGGTCTCGAAGCCCTTGATGTAGATGGTGCTGGGACCCTTGTGGTCGTGGTCGTGCCCGTGGCCGTGGCCGTGGCCCGACTTGGCGGCGGAGAAGACGCCGCCCTGGCCGGCGCCCTTGGGGCCGGCGTAGCTGCCACCGGCACCGTAGAAGGTGTCGGCCATGGCCACCGCAGGAGCTCCGAAGGCGAGGGCGGGGGCGATGACGGCGGCGAAGGCGATACGGGTCACGGTCTTGCGGTTCATCGTCTGATTTCCTCTCAGTGCGATCGGTCCGGGAATCCGCCCCTTTGGTTGGACTCCGGTCCGGTCACTCTTGTTTCGTTCCGGGAAGCTGGTGTCCGGCTCCCGCTGTTTAGATGTCCGCTGGGTCGGCCGATCAATCGCTGAATTCTCGGTAATTTCTTAAACGAAAAAGTGGTGGGCGTGACTGGAAAGTTGCCGTGGGACCGCGTTTCCGTGCTTGGGATTCCCGCTCTGGTGGGGGATGCTGGTGGGTATGCCCAATGTCCGGGGCGGCTATGTCGGAAATATATGCCGGTCCCGACCGGTGCGCGAGGGTCGCTACGCGCGAGGGTGCCGTTCCGTTTACTCGGATCCAGTAAAAATCCTCCCCGGAATTTCTTCCGGGAGAATTCGTGCAATTTCTGAAATGAGTTCGATCTCGGTCGTGATCGAAATATAGCCGTCTTGTCTCATGGGTGTCGGTCATAGGCGTATGCACGAACCCTCGGGCGGCTTGTCGTACTACGTCCATGCGAGAGGCCCCGCCCGGAGTGATCCGGACGGGGCCTCTGTCTTCCCTGCGTGCGCCTAGAGCGCGTTGGTGAACTTGGCGGCCAGCGGACCGGCGACCGACCCACCGCCGCCACCGCCCTCCACCACGAGGGCGAAGGCCACGTCGCCCTTGTAACCGACCATCCACGCGTGGGTGGGCAGCTCGTCGTCCTCGTCGGCGTCGTCGGCGGTCCCGAACTCGGCGGAGCCGGTCTTGCCGAACACCTCGCCCTGGAAGCCGGCGTCCTTGGCCGTGCCGTCCGTGATCACCTCGCGCATCATCGGGCGCAGGGCCTCGGCGTTGCCGATGGTCTGCGGCTCGCGCAGGTCGTCCCGGGCGGGCTCGGTGACCAGCACCGGCTGCCGCCACGCACCGTCCGCGACGGCGGCGGGCACCGTGGCCATGTGCAGCGGCGAGGTGAGGATCTGACCCTGGCCGATGCCCTGGGCGCCCATCATGGTGGTGCTGTCCACGGCCGGGAAGCTCGGCTCCTGGGTGCTCACACCGATGTCCAGCGGGGCGTTCATCCCGAACTGCTCGGCACTGGCCTGGAGGGTCTCCGGGCTCAGGACCTGGCCGATCTCGTGCACCAGGGCGGTGTTGCAGGAGGTCGCGAAGGCCTCGGTCACCGACTGCTGCCCGTACTCGGCGCCGCCCGCGTTGCGGAACGGCCACCCGCCCAGCTCGTACTCCTCCGGACAGTCCATGGAGGCGTCCACCGACAGACCGTTGTCCAGGAGTGCGCTGTAGGTGACGATCTTGAAGGACGAACCCGGCGGGTACTGCCCCTCGAAGGCCCGGTTGAAGCCGCCCGGCACGTTCACCGCCGCCAGGATCTCACCGCTGGAGGGACGGATCGCCACCAGACCGGCGGGGTCGTCCGCGTCGATGATCGCGTTGGCGGCCGCGCTCTGGACACCCATGTCGAAACTCGTGGTGACGGACTCGCCGTCGGAGCCGTCCAGGGACGCGACGGTGTTCTCCTCGGTGACCTCCGGAGCCTGGCCGTCCTCGATCTCGGCGGCGTCCACCATCACGATGGTCGCGGCGGCCTCACCGGCCAGCCGCTCCTCGTAGGTGCGCTGGAGGCCGGTTTTACCGACGGTGTCGCCGACCTTGTAGGCCGGACCCAGCCGCTCGACGTCCTCCTCGTCGGCCTCGCCCAGCTCGCCCACGATCATCTGGATCGAACCGGAGACGTCCGCGGCGTCCAGACGGGTGCCGTCGGCGGCCAGGACCTGGCCGCGCTCGCCCCACACCGCCGTGCGGGTCAGGGTCTGGCCCTCACCCAGCCCGGGGTAGGCGACCTCGGGGGAGAACTCGACCAGCCACTCGCCGTCCTCGCGCAGCAGCGGGAGCTCGCCCTCCCAACCGAAGTCACTGGCGTTGGTCAGCGAGAGCGTCACCTCGTAGGGGGCGCTGCCGGTGCCGCTGTCCGTGGTGGGGGAACCGACCTCGACGTCGACACCGTCCACTCCCAGGCCGGAGTCGATCCCGCCGAGGATCGCCTCAGCGTCGTCGCCGGTGGTGACGGCGGCCAGACGGGCGAAGTCCTGCTCCTCCCAGGCGGCCTCGAACTCGGTCGTGGCCTCCTCGGGCTGGGGCAGCGTGTACACGTACCAACCGGCGCCCGCGCCGACCAGGGCCAGCACGACCACGGTCGCCACCACACCGATGACGAGCCCGCGCCGGGACTTCCGGGGCGGCGGCCCCGGGTCGTAGTCGTCGTAAGCGTCGTAGTCGTCCGGACCACCGGGACCCTTCGGCCCCTCGGGTCCACCGGGACCGTCCTGGCCCGCTCCGCCGTAGAGGTACTCGTAGCCTTCTCCCCGGCCGTCCCGCTCCCGGCCCTCGGACCCGGCGGACGGCTCCGGGGCGGAACCCGGATAGGGGGTGTCGCCCTGGTAGGCGGGCTGACCCGCGTACGGGGTCTGCCATGCCTCGTGGGCGGCCCCGACACTCTCGTGCCCCTGGGCCGTCTGGGCCCACCCGTCCTCGGGTGCGTGCCCGGGTGTGTCCTGCGGCCTGGGCGCGACCGGGGTGCCCCACGGTTCGTAGGGCTCCTCCCCGGAGGGGTTCGGGCGCTCCTGAGAACCCGGGGGCGGGACGGGCGTGCCCCAGCTGTTCGCCGGGGTCTGTGGTCCGGAGGGGTTGTTCCAGCTGTACTGCGGGGACTGCGGTTCCGAGGCGGACCCCCAGCCCGGTCCGGAGGCCTGTGAAGGGGAATTCCAGCTGTCGGCCGGTGCCTGCGGTTCCGAGGGGGTGTTCCACTCGTCCCGTGCGGCCTGCGGCTCCGGGGTCGAACCCCAGCTTTCGGAGGCCTGCGGAGTGGCCGGAGTGCCCCAGCTGTTCGCCGGGGTCTGTGGTCCGGAGGGGTTGTTCCAGCTGTACTGCGGGGACTGCGGTTCCGAGGCGGACCCCCAGCTGTCGGCTGGTGCCTGCGGTCCCGAGGGGGTGTTCCACTCGTCCCGTGCGGCCTGCGGCTCCGGGGTCGAACCCCAGCTCTCAGAGGCCTGCGGAGCGACGGGCGTGCCCCACGACTCCTGCGGATCGGCCGATCCGGTCCAGCTCTCCGAGGAGGACCGGGACGTCTCCGAGGCGGCGGCGGGGGCGTCCCAACCGTCGGACGAGGGCTCGGGGGTGGTGCCCCAGGTCTCGGAGACGGTCGGGGAATCGGAGGGGGCCCGCGACTCGGACGGTGCGTCCCAGCTCTCCGCCGAGGACCTCGGCGCGCTGGGGGAGCCCCACGGCTCATGGGGCTCCGGAGCGGCGGGCGCTGACTCCGGCTCGGACTCCTGCCGCGAACCCCGGTACGGGGCGCCCCAGGAGTCGTCCGTCCCGTCGTCACCATCGGAGGCCTCGCCGCCGTACTGGCCGGCGTCGGCGCCCCACGACTCCGCGGGCGCGCTCGGCTCCGACACCGGCGGCGCCGGGGGGTCAGCCGGGCGAGGGTGCTCGAACCCGAAGTTCCCGGTGTCCGAGGGGCGGGCACCTGAGGGTCGTGCCGGAATGCGGTAGGGATTCTCCGGGCGCGGTCGACGCGCCTCTGTACCGTCCGAATCCTCGGGCGGCCCGGAGGAATCCGGCTGCCGGGGGGACCGTTCGTCCACGCCTGACCGTCCTTCGTTGCGTTTTCCTGGAGATACCACGATGCCCCGCTCCCACCTCGGTGGGAGCGGGGCACGAGGATGAGGTCGGCATGGCGGTCGCCTCTCGGCGCGGGGCACAACGGGGCTCCTGACCGTCCGATCAGCCCACCCGCGAGGGGCGGGTGTCGGACACGGTATTCCGCGAAGGCAATAGTTGAGGCCCGGGGGACACTTGCTACCACACCGACCAACAGTGACTCTAACCCATACGTCCGAGGAGTTGTTCCACGAACCCGGGGAGAGCTCCATGCGCAATCTCACGGTGACACACGGGCCGGATCGGGGAAAGACGAAGGGCCGGTCCCGCAAAGGGGTACGGGACCGGCCGGGAAGCTCACACGCGGCTACGCCTGGCGTGCGACGCTGGTCTGTTCCTGACGGGTGAGCAGCTTGAGGCGCTTGCGTCCGCGCTCGGCGCCCAGCTCCTCCTCGCGGGCCTCGATGCGCTTCCAGCCCTCCCAGGTGGTGAACTCGACACCGCGCTCGGCGAGCAGCGACTCGAAGGCCACCGGGTCCGGCTCGGCGGCCGGGGTGAAGGCCTCGCGGTCGGCGACGAGGTTGGTGACGGTCTCCAGGGCGTCGCCCTTGGTGTGGCCGATGAGGCCGACCGGGCCGCGCTTGATCCAACCGGTGGCGTACACGCCGTCCACGTGCCGGTCGTCCAGGTCCAGGACCCGGCCCTCGGAGTTGGGGACGACCCCCCGCTCCTCGTCGAAGGGCAGGTCGGTCAGGGGCGAGCCCAGGTAGCCGATGGCCCGGTAGACGGCCTGGACCTCGGTGTCCACGTACTCGCCCGTGCCCTTGACGTTGCCGTCGCCGGTCAGTTCCATGCGCTCGGTGCGGATGCCGGACACCCGGTCCTCGCCGAGGATCTCCACGGGGGAGTGCAGGAAGTGCAGGTGCAGGCGGCGCTCGGCACCGCGCTCGTCGCGGATCGCCCAGTTCTGGAGGACCTTGACGTTGGTCTTGACCTGGTTGGACTCGTCGCAGGCCCGGAGGCTGCCCTCGTCCATCTCGAAGTCCTCGGCGTACACGAGGACCTCGACGCCGGGCTGCTTGTCCAGCTCGCGCAGTTCCATCGGGGTGGCCTTGCACTGGGCGATGCCCCGGCGGGCGAACACGTGCACGTCGGTGATCTGCTTGGCGCGCAGACCCTCGTAGACGTTGTCGGTGATGTCGGTGGACAGCAGGTCGTCGGCGTCCTTGGCCAGGATGCGCGCGACGTCCACGGCCACGTTGCCCGCGCCGATCACGGCGACGCTGGTGCCGTCGACGTGCCAGGACGGGGCGACGTCGGGGTGGGAGTCGTACCAGAAGACGAAGTCGGCGGCGCCGTGGCTCCCGGGCAGGTCCACGCCGGGGATGTCCAGGGGGCGGTCGCGGTCGCTGCCGGTGGCGAAGATGACCGCGTCGTAGTGGTGGCGCAGGTCCTCCAGCTTGAGGTCCACGCCGTACTCGACGTTGCCGTAGAAGGTGATCTCCGGCTTGTCGAGGATCTTGTGGAGGGCCCCCTGGATCTGCTTGATGCGGGGGTGGTCCGGGGCCACGCCGTAGCGGACCAGGCCGTAGGGGGAGGGCAGCTTGTCGAGGATGTCGATGCTGACGGACGTGCCGCACGAGGACAGGGTCTCGTCCTTGGTGAGCAGGTCCGCGGCGTAGATTCCCGCGGGGCCCGCACCAACGATTCCCACTCGCAGTGGTCGCGTCATCGCACAGCTCCAAGTCTTCGCGCCAGGGTCGGACGCCATAGGTAAGGCTTGCCTAATCTATCCGATGTCACCACCGGAAAAACCTACTATAAGGGTAGGGAATTCTTCTCACCCCGCCAGGGAGGGGGGAAGGCTCCGGACCGCCGCCCCGTGGCCGCGATCCAGGCGGGAGGCCGGGTCCGGCCTCGCCGAAAGGGCCTTCAGTCTGGGGTCAACGCCTCGTCAAGGAGGATTCAGCCCCGTGGGGACTGTGGGGAAGGTCACTGTTCCAGCTCCGCCTTGACGGAGGCAGCGTACCGGGAGATCTGCTCCTGGCCGGACAGCTTGGCGATCGCGCCCATGATCGCGTCCGTCGCCTCGCGGCGCGACCTGGCCCTGTCAGCCCCGCCCTCCCAGGGTGACAGGTCGACCGGCTCCCCGAAACGCACTCCCACGCGATTGAACGACGGGAGCTTGCGGCCGGGGGGAAGGATGCGCTGCGTTCCCGTGAGCGCGACCGGGACCACCGGAGCCCCCGTGCTCAGCGCGAGCCACGCCAGACCGGTCTGTCCCTTGTACAGGCGACCGTCGGGGGAGCGCGAGCCCTCGGGGAAGATGCCGAACACCTCGCCGCCCTTGATGACCTCCACGCTGTTGTTCATCGCCTCCTGGGAGCTCTGCCCCGGACGGCGGTCCACTGAGACCGGCCCCAGCATCTTCAGGGCGCGGGAGAGCAGTCTCCGGAAGAACGTGCTCTCGTTGAAGAGTTCCTTCTTCGCGATGAAGCGCACCTGCCGGGGGCAGGCGAGCCCGAGGAAGAGCGGGTCGATGTTCGACAGGTGGTTGGCGGCCAGGATCACCGGGCCGCTCTCCGGCACCAGGTGCGCGCCCTCCACCTTCTGGGGCCACACCACACGGGTGACGGGTGCGACGACGGCCTTGGCCGCTCCGTACGGTGACACAGGTAGCCCCTTCTCGGTGGGTCGCGGAGTACGCGTGGGAAACGCGGGTGTGCGGGCTCGAGGGGAGTCGGCCGCCCACGACCGCGCCACCAGAGCTTATCCGGGTTGCCGACGGGCCGCCGGGGCCAGGTCCGCCGAAGTCGGTGCCGTGGAACACTGCCGTGACCTGGGACACGCGCGCTAGGCTGATGGTCTAGACCTCTGATCCAGGTCGGAGGTCCCCTCCGGACGCGAACGAGGAAGACAGCCATGGCGAAACTGGTCGATGTCAGCCACCAGATCACCGACGGGATGAACACCGGTCCCGGCCTGCCGCGACCGGCGATCGAGGAGAGCACCACCGTCGCGGGGGCCGTCCCCGGACACGGTGACAGCAGCGGCCGCGTCAACATGGTGGGAGCGACCGGCACCCACGTCGAGATCCCCGCCCACCGCTACCGGGACGGGGCCGACCCCGCCGACCTCGACCTGGAACGCGTCGCCGACCTCCCCGGAGTGGTGGTCACAGTGACCGAGGGCCACCAGATCGGCCCCGAGGCCTTCGCCGGACTCGACCTGCGCGGCCGGGCCGTCCTGGTCCGCACCGGCTGGGACCGGCACTGGCGCACCGAGGCCTACGGCGCGTTCGAGCACCCGCACCTGACCGAGACCGCCGCCAAGGCCCTGGTGGAGTCCGGCGCGACCCTGGTCGGCATCGACTCGGTCAGCGTCGACGACACCGCCCCCCACACCGAGGGCGCGCGCCCCGCCCAGGCCGCCCTCCTGGCTGCGGGGGTCCCCATCGTCACCCACCTGTGCCTCCTCGACCAGCTGCCGGAGGAGGGGTTCCGGTTCCACGCGGTCCCCGCCAAGGTGAGGGGGGTGGCCGCGTTCCCGGTCCGGGCCTTCGCGGTGGTCTCCTAGGTGTACTGATCATGGAGGTTGGTAACACCC
>NZ_ANAE01000136.1 GCF_000341265.1 Nocardiopsis prasina DSM 43845
TCGTTCTGCCTGACCGTCCACCCCGCCGGCGGGGTTCGGCTGTTCAGCGCGCCCAAACCCGGCAAGGCCGGTCGGCAGGGGGACACGGTCGGTCTGTACATGTGCGCGGACCTCGCCTGCCCGCTCTACGTGCGCGGCAAGCGGGAGTCCGCGCTGATCCAGCCAGCGGAGAGCATCACCCGTGAGGAGCGCATCCAGCGCCTGCGCCTCAACGTGGACCGCTTCGCCTCCTCCTTCCTCACCCTCGGCGGCTGAGACCTCCGGGACGGGCTCCGTGATCAGGTGAGTTCACGGGTGGGCGCCAACGGGGAGGGTGCGTCGGCAGGGGCCGCGTACTCCTCCGGTTCCGGGGCGATGAGCTGCCCCGCGGCCAGGTCCCGGTAGAGGGCGTCGCGTTCGACCAGTTCGGCGTGGGTGCCCACCGCGCGGACCCGCCCCGTCTCCAGGACCACGATCCGCTCCGCGCTGGTGACCGTCGACAAGCGGTGCGCGACGACGATCACGTTGGTGTCGCGTGCCGCCGCCAGCATCACCGCCTTGAGGGCGCCCTCGTTGGCGGAGTCCAGCTGGGACGTGGCCTCGTCCATGAGCAGCAGTCGGGGGCGGCGCAGCAGGGCACGGGCGATCGCCACGCGCTGGCGCTCGCCGCCGGAGATGGTGACGCCCCGGTGGCCGATCGGGCTCTCCAGTCCGTCGGGCAGGCGTTCGACCAGGTCCGTGAGGCGGGCGGTGCGGATCACCTTGCTGAGTTGCTCCTCGGTGGCGTGCGGGGCGGCCATGGTGAGGTTGGAGCGCAGGGTTCCGTCCAGGACCGGCGCGTCCTGTTCGACGTAGCCGATCTGCGAGCGCAGAGCCTCCAGGGGCCAGTCGCGGACGTCGGTGCCGTCCAGGCGCACACTGCCGGAGGTGGCGTCGTAGAAGCGCTCGATCAGGGAGAAGACGGTGGTCTTACCCGAACCCGAGGGGCCGACCAGGGCGGTCAAGCCCGGCCCGGAGGCCTCGAAGCTCACACCGTGGTGCACCAGGGGCAGCTCGGGGTGGTAGCGGAAGGTGACGTCGGTGAGGGAGATCTCGGCGGGGCGTGCGGCGGCGGGTTCGGTGCTGGCGGGCCCCGAGGCCTCCTGGTCGAGGTCGGCGACCTCGTCGATGCGGCGAACGGCGGCCAGCCCGGTCTGGAGCTCGGTGGCCGACTGCACCAAGGAGCTGATGGGTTCCATGAGGTAGAAGAGCAGCAGCAGGAAGGCGATGAGGGTGGACACGCTCATGTTCCCCGCCGCCACCATGCCGCCGCCCACGCCCAGCACCACGAGGAAGCTGGTGTTGACCGCGAGCATGGACAGCGTTCCGGCCAGCGCGGTCCACCCGGCCACGGAGACTCCCCTGCGCCAGGACTCCACGGCGGCCTCGTCGAGGTCGGCGATCTCGGCGCGTTCGGCGGAGGAGGCCTTGACGGTGCGGAAGGCGCCGAAGATCCGTTCCAGGAGCGATCCCATCACTCCGAGCGAGGCCTGGGCGGCCTGGGTGGCGCGGCCGATCCTGGGCAGGACGACCCCCATGAGGAGGCCGACCACCAGGATCATGCCCAGGGTGATCAGGAGCAGCGTCGGGCTGAGCACCCCCATGACGACGATGCCGCCCACCAACAGGACCGAGCTGGTGAAGAGGTTGGTGATACCGCTGGTGGCGACCGAGCGGAGCAGGGTGGTGTCGGCGGTCAGCCGCGACACCAGGTCGCCCGGTTTGAGCCGGTCGAGTTCGCCCACGCGCAGCCGGACGAGGCGGCCCACGAGGGTGCGGCGCACACCGAGCACGACGCTCTGGCCGGTGCGTTCGAGGACGAAGGAGCCCAGGGCGCTGATGACGGCTCCGGTGAGCACCACGCCGAGCAGGACGAGGATCGGTCCGGAGATGGGTGTGCCGCCGCCCAGAGCGTCGATCACGTACTTGGCCATGAGCGGCTGGACCAGGCCGGTGATGCCGCCGAGGAAGGTGAGGACACCGCCGACCAGGAGCATCCGCCAGTGCGGCCGGGCGTACTCCCACAGTCGCCGCAGGGGTGCCCTGGGCGCCCGTCTGAGCAGTTCCTGGTGTTCCATGTCAGGTCGTGGCATCGTCGTCCCCGTGTCGTCCCCGTCAGGTGTCCACTCAAGGGAACCGTCATGGCGGGTGCGCCCACAAGCGCCGAAGGTAGGGCGATCGTCCTACTTCGGAAGTGACCGGCCCCGCCGCTCGCACTATTTGTTACCGGCGAGTAGCATGGACTCATACAGTCCACCCAACGCTTGGAGAAGGAGGGGCCATCGTGTCGCGAACTGCCCGCGATGTCGTGTTTGTCGATGGGGTCCGCACCCCGTTCGGCAAGTCAGGCAAGGGCCTCTACGCCGAGACGCGCGCCGACGACCTGATCGTCCGCGTCATCCGCGAACTGATGCGCCGTAACCCGGGCCTGCCCCCGGAGCGCGTCGACGAGGTCGCCATCGCCGCCACCACCCAGATCGGCGACCAGGGCCTGACCCTCGGGCGCACCGCCGCGATCCTCGCCGGGCTGCCGCGCAGCGTCCCCGGCTACTCCATCGACCGCATGTGCGCCGGCGCCCTCACCGCCGCGACCACCGCGGGCGCGGGCATCTCCTTCGGTGCCTACGACGTCGTGATCGCCGGTGGCGTCGAGCACATGGGCCGCCACCCCATGGGCGAGGGCGTCGACCCCAACCCCCGCATCATCTCCGAGAAGCTGGTCGACCCGTCCGCGCTGGTCATGGGCAACACCGCCGAGAACCTGCACGACCGGTTCCCGACCATCACCAAGGAGCGCGCCGACGCCTACGCGGTGCGCAGCCAGGAGAAGGTCGCCAAGGCCTACGCCGACGGCAAGATCCAGCCCGACCTGGTCGAGACCCTGGTCCGCTCGGCGGAGAAGGGCTTCGGGCTGGCCACCCAGGACGAGCCGCCGCGTCCCGGCACCACCATGGAGTCGCTCGCGAGCCTCAAGACCCCGTTCCGCGCGCACGGCAACGTGACGCCCGGCAACGCCGCCGGTCTCAACGACGGCGCCACCGGCACGCTGCTCATGGCGGAGGAGGTCGCCGAGGAACTGGGGCTGGACGCCAGGATGCGTCTGGTCGACTTCTCCTTCACGGGCGTCGAGCCCGAGGTCATGGGTGTCGGACCGGTCCCCGCCACCGAGAAGCTGTTCGCCCGCCAGGGCCTCACGATCGACGACATCGGCCTGATCGAGATCAACGAGGCCTTCGCCGTGCAGGTGCTCGCCTTCCTCGAGCACTTCGGTATCGCCGACGACGACGCCCGCGTCAACCCCTGGGGCGGCGCCATCGCCGTCGGCCACCCGCTGGCCTCCTCCGGCGGCCGTCTGATGATGCAGCTCGCGCGCCAGTTCGCCGAGCGCCCCGACGTCCGCTACGGCATCACCACCATGTGCGTGGGCCTGGGCATGGGCGGGACCATCCTGTGGGAGAACACCAACTACGAGGGGGGCAAGTGAGCACCGCCATCGAAGAAGCCCGCGAGCTTTTCAAGGACGAGGTCGTCACCAACGCGATCTCCCGCGATGTCGAGCTCCCCTACGGCGCGGGCACCGCTGTCCTGATCACCCTGGACAACGGGCACGACCACACCAAGCCGAACACCTTCGGCCCCGGCGGTCTGCTGAGCCTGGACTCCGCGATCGAGGCCGCCAAGGCGCGCACCGACATCGTGGCCGTCGCCGTCACCGGCAAGCCGTTCATCTTCGCGGTCGGCGCCGACCTCACCGGTGTCCCCGCGCTCCAGAACCGCGAGCAGGCCGAGGCCATCGGCAAGCTGGGGCACGACGTGTTCCGCAAGCTCGGCGAGCTGGACGTACCCACCTTCGCCCTGGTCAACGGGGCTGCCATGGGCGGCGGCGTCGAGGTGGCGCTGCACTGTTCGTACCGCACCGTGTCCTCCGGCGTCCCGGCCTTCGCGCTCCCCGAGGCCTTCCTCGGCCTGGTCCCCGGCTGGGGCGGCACCTACCTGCTGCCCAACCTGATCGGTGCCGAGAAGGCCCTGAAGCTGATCGTCGACAACCCGCTCGCCCAGAACAAGATGATCAAGGGCAAGCAGGTCTTCGAAATGGGGATCGCCGACGCGATCTTCGAGCCGGCCGACTTCGTCGAGGAGTCCCTGCGCTGGGCCGCGCGGGTCGTCAAGGGCGACGTCACCGTCGAGCGCCCCGAGGTCGACAAGGGCGAGGCCTGGGACAACGCTGTCAACATGGCCCGTTTCGTGGTCGAGGGCAAGCTGCACGGCGCCGCCCCGGCCCCGGCCCGCGCCGTCGAGCTTGTCGCCGCCGCCAAGACCGCCACCCGGGACGAGGGCTTCGACGCCGAGGACCAGGCGCTCGCCGACCTCATCATGAGCGACGAGCTCAAGGCCGGGCTGTACGCCTTCGACCTCGTGCAGAAGCGCGCCAAGCGTCCCGCCGGGGCGCCGGACAAGTCGCTGGCCCGCAAGGTCACCAAGGTGGGCGTCGTCGGCGCCGGTCTGATGGCCGGTCAGCTGGCCCTGCTGTTCGCGCGCCGCCTGGACGTGCCGGTCGTCATGACCGACCTGGACCAGGACCGCCTGAACAAGGGCGTGGACTACGTCCACGGCGAGGTCGACAAGCTCCTCAAGAAGGGGCGCGTCAACCAGGACAAGGCCAACCACCTGAAGGCCCTGGTCTCCGGTTCGCTCACCAAGGACGCCTTCTCGGACGCCGACTTCGTCATCGAGGCCGTCTTCGAGAAGATGGAGGTCAAGCAGCAGGTGTTCGCCGAGGTGGAGGCCGTGGTCTCCCCCGAGGCGATCCTCGCGACCAATACCTCCTCGCTGTCCATCACCGAGATGGCGTCGAAGCTCCAGCACCCCGAGCGGGTCGTGGGCTTCCACTTCTTCAACCCCGTCGCCGTCCTCCCGCTGCTGGAGATCGTGCGCGGCGACCGGACCGACGACGCCTCGCTGGCCACGGCGTTCGCCACGGCCAAGAAGCTGAAGAAGACCTCGGTCCTGTGCAAGGACGCCCCGGCGTTCGTCGTCAACCGCCTGCTCACCCTGTTCATGGGTGAGGTCCTGGCCGCGGTGGGCGAGGGCACCGAGCCCGAGGTGGCCGACCGCGCGGTCGCGCCGCTGGGTCTGCCGATGTCGCCGCTCATGCTGCTCCAGCTGGTCGGCCCGGCGGTCGGTCTGCACGTCGCCGAGACCCTGCACGGCGCTTTCCCGGAGCGCTTCGCGGTCTCGCCGCAGCTGGACGCCGTGGTCAAGGCGGGGAAGACGGCGATCTTCGCCCCGGACCTCACCATCGACCCCGAGGTGAAGGAGCTCCTCAAGGGCGGGGGCTCCCCGTCCGAGGAGAAGGAGATCCTGGACCGGGCCCTGCGTGCCATGGCCAAGGAGATCCGGATCATGCTGGACGAGGGTGTCGTGGCCGAGGCCGCCGACATCGACCTGTGCCTGATCACGGGCGCCGGCTGGCCCTTCCACACCGGCGGCATCACCCCGTACCTGGACAAGGTCGGCGTGTCCACCGAGGTGAACGGCAAGCCGTTCCACGAGGGCGCACCGAAGGCCTTCTAGGCTCCCCGGTCGCCAAGGGCCCGGTCCCCCACCAGGGGGCCGGGCCCTTTCTCTTCCGGGTACTCGTCCACAGATTTCGACTACAAGCACACCCGACCTGTGACTCTCTGTAACGTGTTGTCCGTGGCCATATCCCCTGAACACCAGATCTACTCGGAGCTGTTCGCCGACGCCCCCGACATGGCTGTGGGCTTCCTGCGCGACCTCGGAGTGGAAGTACCGGTCTACGACCGAAGCGAGCTGACCTCCTGCGATCTCGGGCACGTCGATCCGGTCGAACGCCGGTCCGACGTCGCGATCCTGCTGCGCGGGAAGGTCGGCGATGACCCTTTCGGAACGTTGATGGGCATCGTCGTGGAGGTGCAGAGAGACGAGAAGGAACGCAAGCGCTTCACCTGGCCCGAGTACGTCGCAGCTCTGCGGTCCAAGAACGAGTGCCCGGTGGCGCTGTTGGTCATCTGCCCCCGGCAACACGTGGCCGACTGGTACAGCCGGCCGATCTCCCTTGGACACCCGGGGTTCGTTCTCAACCCGATCGTGCTGGGCCCCGAACGTATCCCGGTCATCACCGACCCAGGTGAGGTCGGTCGGTTCCCGACTCTGGGGGTGCTGTCCGCAGCCGCCCACGGACCGGCCGACCCGGAAGTGATCAGGGCACTACACAGCGGGCTGGACTCCATCGACCAGGAAACGGCGACGAAGTACATTGGATACGCGCTGCACCTGCTCACCGACAGCAACGGCCAGCGGGCCTTGGAGGAGCTCATGATGACGGACACCTACGAGTACACGAGTGCCTGGACCGAGAGCCTCAGGGCCGAGGGAAGGGCCGAAGGGCTGGCCGAAGCAAAGAGCGAGTCCGTCCTGCGAGTGCTCGAGGCCCGGGGGATGTCCCCCGACGCTGCGGCGAGGGAACGAATCGGGGCCTGCCGTGACCTCGGACGACTTGACGTCTGGTTCGACCGGGCCCTGAGCGTCGACTCGGTCGACGGGGTCTTCCGGGACTGAGGCGGATTCGGCCGACCGCCCGGGACGAGCGGTCGGCCGAAAGTAGAATGCGGCCATGAACGAGGCGAGTGCGTGGGTCTCCCCCCTGTCGGGGCTGACCGGGTTCCGACTGATCAAGCTCGGCGAGCTCCTCCAGGCGACCACCGCGTCGGCCTTCGAGGAGCTGGAGGTCAGCCCCCGCCAGTTCCATGTGCTCGCCGCGACGGCGTCCATGGCCGACCCCTCGCAGCAGGAGCTGAGCCGCGCCCTGGGCATCGACCCCAACGTGATGGTCGGGGTCGTCGACGATCTGGAACGGCAGGGGCTGGCCGAACGCGTGCGCAACCCCCGGGACCGCAGGCGCTACATCGTGACCCCCACCGCGCGGGCCCTGGAGGTACTGGAGCGGGCCCGCGCGGAGGCCGAACGGTTGGAGCGGGCGTTCTTCGCCGAACTGAACGAGGACGAGCGCGCCGCCCTGCACGAACTCTCCGGCCGCCTCGTGGCGGCGCACCCCCGGGTCACCAAGACCGAGTAGTCAGTGGCTCAGGCCCAGCCTGGCGTGCACGCGGCGCAGGGGCGCGGGAGCCCACCAGTTGGCGCGACCGGCCAGGCGCATGGTCACCGGGACCAGCACGCCCCGGATCAGGGTGGCGTCGACCAGGATCACCGCGGCCATCCCCACCGCGAGCATGATCAGGTAGAGGACGCTGGAGGTCGCGTAGACCGCGAAGGAGGCGGCCAACACCACGGCCGCGGCGGTCACCAGGGGGCCGCTGCGCTGGAGCCCGGCCGCCACAGCGGACGTCGTGTCGCCGGTCAGGTCGTACTCCTCCTTGCGAGGACCCCGCCCGGCACGGGGCCGGACGGGGTCCTGGGGGCGATCAGGGCGGCTCAGACGCCCGCGGTCACCTTCTCCCGCTGTTCGACGGGAGCGGCCGCCTCCTCGTCGTCACCGCCCTCGGAGATGCCGATCCTGTCGTGCAACCACCGCAGCGGACGCGGCAGCCACCAGTTCCAGTCGCCGAGAAGACGCATGGTGGCGGGCACCATGACCGCCCGGACCAGCGTGGCGTCCACCAGGACGGCGAGAGCGAGCCCGATACCGATGATCTTCAGGAAGAGGAGTCCGGAGGTACCCATCGCCACGAGCACCACGCCCAGCAGCAGGGCGGCGCTGGTGATGATCCGTCCGGTGCGCTGGAGCCCCAGGGCCACCGAGCGGGTGTTGTCCCCACTGCGCAGGTACTCCTCCCGCACCCGGCTCAGCAGGAACAGCTCGTAGTCCATCGCCAGCCCGAAGGACACGATCATGATGAGCACCAGGTACGTGGGGTCGATGGTGCCGACCGCGTCGAAGCCGAGCAGCCCGGCGAAGAGCCCCTCCTGGAACCCCCAGATCACCACGCCCAGCGAGGCGCCCAGTGACAGCGCCCCCATGAGGACCGCCTTGACCGGCAGCACCACGGAACCGAAGGCGAGGAAGAGCAGGACCAGCGTGGAACCGATGATGAACGCGACCGTCTTCGGAGCCTCCTGCACGATCGCGTCCAGGTTGTCCAGCTGCATGGCGGCCACACCGCCCACGAGGGTCTCCTCGGCGCCCTCGGGCCCGGGATCGGCGCGCACGTCGCGCACCAGCTGCTGCACCTCGGGGTCGTCCGTGGCGCCCTGGTAGGCGACCTCCACGTGCGCGACGCCCTCCGTCGTCCGGGTGACACTCGCACGGACCGCGCCGGGCAGGGCGTCGAGGCGCTCCACGTACTCGTCGAGCCGCGCCTCACCGCTGTCACCGCGCACCGCCACGTGCAGCCTGCCGACCTGCCCGGCGGGGAAGTCCTCCGCCATCGACTCGGTGCCGATCCGACTGGAGGCGTCGACCGGGAGGTAGCGCTGGTCGGTGGCGCCGAACTGGGTGGAGGCGAGGCCGGAGCTGAAGGCCACCAGGACACAGCCGACCGCGACCAGGGACACGGCGGGGCCGCGCATCACGGTGCGGGCGAATCTCGCCCAGGCCCCCGCGTTCTCGTCGATCACACCGGTCACGGTCCGACGCGGCAGGGGCAGCCCGAGTCGGTCGATCCGGCGGCCCACCACCGCCAGCAGCGCGGGCAGGAACACCAGGGCGGCGATCAGGTCGAAGGCCACCACGGCGATGCCGCCGAAGCCGATGGACTTGAGGATGGGCTGCGGGAAGAACAACAGGCCCGCGAAGGCGATGCCCACCGTCACTCCGGAGAAGGCGACCGTCCGACCGGCAGTGTCGACCGTGCGGCGCACCGCGTCGGGGACGGTGCGCCCCCGGCCCAGCTCCTCGCGGAAGCGGCTGACCATGAACAGCCCGTAGTCGATCGCCAACCCCAGGCCCAGCAAGGTGGCGACGTTGATGGCGAATACCGACACCTCGGTCACCGAGGTCAGGGCGCGCAGCACGGTGAGGGAACCGAGGATCGCCAGGCCACCGACCGCGAGCGGCACCAGCCCGGCGACCAGGCCGCCGAAGATCAGCACCAGCAGCAGGAGCAGGACCGGAAGGGTGATGAGCTCGGCGCGGATGATGTCGCTCTCCGCCGTCTCGGAGAGCTCGTGCTCGACGGCGATCGGGCCGCCCAGGTGGGTCTCCAGCGGTCCGGACTCCAGGACGCTCGCCGCCGCCTCGAACTGGTGCAGGCGTTCGTCGTGCGTCTCGCCCGCGAGGGTGACCGGAACGTAGGTCGAGTGCATGTCCTCGGACACGAGCATGCCGCGCTCGACGTCCGACAGCTCCTCGTCCAGGTACAGGTCGTACCCGGTGACGACGTCCTCGGGCAGGTCGTCGGCGATCCGCTGGACGGCCTTGGCGAAGGTCGGGTTGTCCACCTGCATCTCGTCGCTGCGGTAGACCGCGATGACGTCGATGTCGTCGTGGCCGAGCTCCTCCTGGAGCACGTCCATGGCCCGTGAGGACTCCGAGCCGGGGTCCTCGAATCCGCTCTGGCTGACGTCCGAGAAGACGCCGAGCCCCCACACCACGGAGAAGGCAGCGAAGAGCCCTGTGAGGGCCAGAATCCACCATCGGCCCCGGTGGGCGCCGAGCCCCAGTCGGCCGAAGATCCCCGTGTGTGTCGGCATGGGCCGCCCTTTCAAGCGAACGCTCGTCATATTCGTGAACAGTGTTTGCTAACGGCGTTCACTAAAGCGTGCAGGCATTACGATGTCAATATCGCCGAGAGAACGAGAGCGCCTCGACCCTGGCGCGTGAGACGGGGTGTACCGCAGCACATGACGAAACCGCCGGTCACAAGCGAGCATCGGGCCGGGGGCACCCTCAGCCGCCGCGAACGTGTGCGCGAAGCCACACTCGCCGAGATCAAGGAGATCGCCCGCAGACACCTCGTGGAGTTCGGGGTCGTCGGGGTGTCCCTGCGCGCGATCGCCCGTGAGATGGGCATGACCGCGCCCGGCCTGTACCGCTACGTGCCGGGGATCGACGCGCTGCTCGTGCTGATCACGGCGGAGATGTACGAGGACCTGGCCGACGTGGTGTCCGCAGCCGACGCGAGCATGCCCGTGGAGGACACGGACGGCCGCATCCTCGTCTCACTGCGCGCCTTCCGGAACTGGGCCGTCACCCATCAGGCCGAGTTCTCGGTGATGTTCGGGCCGAGGACCCGGCTGGACCCCGAGGCCGACATCTCCCGCGCCCTGGAGGCGGGCCGTCGGTTCGGTTCCACGTTCTTCACCCTCTTCGACCGACTGGTCTCGGAGGAGCGTTTCCCACTGCCAGCCGACGAGGAGATCCCGAACGCGCTCCGACCGGAGCTGCGCTCCTTCGCCGAGTCCGTCGGGTTCACCTCTCCGGACATCTCCGAGGGCGCCGTCATGGTGCTCACCGCGTGCTGGGTGCGCCTCTATGGGGTGGTCTGCATGGAAGTGTTCCAACATCTGAGTTTCGTCGTGCGGGACATGGAACCATTCTTCGAGTCCGAGCTTCAGAACATGGCGAAGGACCTCGGGGTTCGCTATTCCCCGCCCCAGAAGGCGGGGGGCACCTGACCGGGACCCGCCCGTTCAAGCCCCATACTGGAGGTCTGCGGCTATTGCCGGATTCGTGGGCACGAATCCGGCATGCCGCTCCCCTGTAGGCGCGAAGACGAGGACGGTCCCGTGGAGAACCGAACCGGAGCTGACCAGCCCGGGGAGAGCCCTCCCCCCTCCAGGGCGCCGCACGACACTCCAGACCCCTCGGATCCGCCACAGACCTCCCAGGGGCCCACCCACGCACCAGCGGGACCGCGCCCCACTCAGGGTCAGCTACCGGGGCAGCCCGCCTCGCGGCCTTCGCAGCCTGACTTCGCCCCACAGGACCCAGCCCATGGGGTCTCGGCATCCGCTCCGAACCAACTGTCACGCGAGCTCCAGGGGACGCAGGTCCCGCACGCGGCGCAGGACACGCAGCGAAGCTCCGCTTCGCAGTCCAACGAGCCGCGATCGGCGATGCCCCACACACCGCACGCCTCGGCGGCGCCCCGGGAGTCTCCCGGATCACAGGCACACCAGGAACCTGGAATCGCCCCACAGGCACCACAGGAGCCTCAAGGGCTCCCGCCCGCGCAGAACCACGCACCCCGGGC
>NZ_ANAE01000137.1:0-51504 GCF_000341265.1 Nocardiopsis prasina DSM 43845
CCAGCAGCCGCACGCGTCACAAAGACCACAGGTCCCCCAGGTACCAACGGGTCCGCCTCCAGCACAGAGTCAGCAACCGGGGCAGTCCACCTCGCCCCAGGAGTCTCCCGGATCACAGGCACACCAGGAACGCGGAATCGCCCCACAGGCACCACAGGAGCCTCAGGGGCTCCCGCCCGCGCAGAACCACGCACCCCGGGCGCCTCAGGCGCCGCAGGGGCACCTGAGACCCACCCAGGCGCCGCAGGACCAGCGCCCCCGGCCGGTGCCGGGCCCGCCCGTGGCTCCGGGCCACCAGGCGCCCGGGACCCCGCAGGGACAGCCTCCGCACTCCGGTCACCAAGCGCCGATCAATCCGACGTACGGGCCCCAGCCGACGCACGCCACGCAGGCGGCGTGGGCACCTCCGGGACCACAGGCCGCTCCGGGCCATGCCGCACCGCACGGGACGCAGGTCCCGCAACGCCAGTGGTGGCCCCAGCCGACCCACCAGGCTCCCGGGTGGACGGGACAGCCCCGCACGGCGCGGTTCCCCGGCACCGTTCCGCCAGGGGCGCCTCCCCACCAGCGTCCCGGGCACTTCCCGCAGCCGCAGTGGCACCAGGGCCCTCCGCAGTGGGGGACGCCGCCACGGCCTCCGCGTGACAGGGGCCGGGCGGTGCTGGTGGGTGCGTTCTCGGCGGCCTCGGTCGCCCTGGTCGCGCTCGTCGCCAGCGTGGTCATCGCGGTGAACACCCCGCAGGAGGAGGTGTCCACCGGTGGCACCGACCTGGCGTCGTTCTACGACAGCGCCCTGCACGCCCAGCCGAACCCGGGGCAGGTCGACCTCGTCGACCACCCGATCTACGACGTGCCCATGCCCGAGCCCGTCGACTGCGGCCTGCCGGAACTGCGGACCGACTCGGACGACTCCTGGGAGGCGTTCGCCAACGAGGCCGGGACCTGCCTGAACGAACTGTGGGCGCCGGTCATGGACGAGCTCGGCCTGGACCCCGAACTGCCCGAGATCACCGTCACCGACGAGTCCCTGGAGACGGACAGCGAGGACTCCTTCACCCTGGCCTACTACGAGAGCGACCGGGGCCTGATCACCGTGGTCCTGCCGAACGTGCGCCAGGTCGGCGAGCAGATCCCCGACACCCACCAGGCGGACGTGTGGCTCGCGCTGATGGGCCACGAGTACGCCCACCACGTGCAGTACGCGACCGGCATCCTCAGCATCTCCCACGACCTGCGTCGCAGCGCGGGCAGCGAGGCCGACGAACTGGACACCCTGCGCCGCACGGAACTCCAGGCCGAGTGCATGGCCGGGGTGGGGCTGCGCGGCCTGACCGACCCCGAGGGCGACGCCCTGGACGTGGTCAACCTGCACTTCAACGGCGGTGGCGACCTGGACACCCACGGCAGCGCGGCCAACCGCGCGTACTGGCTGGAGTCGGGCTACACCAGCCCGACGGTGGGCGGCTGCAACACCTACGACGCCTCCGCCGGGGACGTCACCTGACTCAGTCCTGCCCCAGGATCCTCCGGTAGGCGTCCCAGTCCCTGAACTTCACGCGTTCCCCCCGGTCCAGGTCGGCCGCGTGGCCGGCCTCGGCGGTGTCGATGCGCAGCCAGCCCTCGTAGTCGCTGTGCCGCAGCCCGCGGTCGTCCAGGACCCGCTCCAGGGCGACGGGTTCGGGAACGGACGCGCGGAGCAGCGGGGCGTCCTCCAGAAGTGCGCGGACGGTCCCCGCGGCGTCCGACTTGTTCGTGCCGATCACCCCGGTGGCACCGCGTTTGATCCACCCGGCCACGTAGTCGCCGGGCACCGGCCTTCCACGGGCGTCCAGCACCCGGCCCGCCTCGTGCGGCACCGTCCTGGCACCGGGATCGAAGGGCACGCCTTCGAGGGGCACACCGACGTACCCGACCGATCGCAGCACCATGCCGACGTCCAGGACCTCGTGCTCGCCGGTTCCCTCCAGGCGGCCCTGGGGGTCGAGCCGGGTGTGCTCGACGCGCAGGCCGTTCACCCGGCCCGTACCCAGGATCTCCTCGGGCCGGGTCCAAAAACGCAGTTCGACGCGGCGTGGACGCCCCTCGGGAGCACGCTCGGCCAGTTCCCGCAGGAGCCGCAGGTTGGTGCGCGCCGCCCGGGAGACCTCGCGCAGTTCGGGGCTCCGGGTACCGATCTCGGTGAGGTCGATGTCCACCTGTTCGGGGCGCACCACGACGTCCACACCGGGAAGCTCCAGCAGGTCGCGGAGTTCGGGCGCGGTGAACTTGGCCTGGAGCGGACCCCGGCGGGCCAGGAGGTGGATCGTACGCACCCGGCTGGCGGCGAGCGCCTCCAGGACCGTCTGCGGGATGTCCGTGTGCCGGAGTTCGTCGGCGGTCTTGGCCAGGACGCGCACGACGTCGAGGGCGACGTTGCCCGCGCCGACCACCGCGACCTCCTCGGCGTCGAGGCCGAAGTCCTCCCACTGGTTGTCGGGGTGCCCGCAGTACCAGTTGACGAAGTCCGTGGCGGCGACGCTGCCGGGCAGGTCCTCACCGGGTACGCCCATGCGCCGGTCCACACTGGCGCCGGTGGCGTAGACGACGGCGTGGTGGGAGCGCGACAGGTCGGCGCGCGTGAGGTCGGTGCCGAACTCGACCCCGCCGACGAACCGCACGTGCGGGTGCTCCAGGACCCTGCGCAGCGTCCGCGCCACGCCCTTGATCTTGGTGTGGTCGGGGGCCACCCCGTAGCGGACGAGGCCGTAGGGGGTGGGCAGCCGGTCCACGATGTCGACCCGGACCGGTACGCGGCGCTGGCGGGTGAGGGCGTCCGCGGCGTAGACCCCGGCCGGGCCGGAGCCGATCACGGCCACCCTGAGCGGAGTCTCGTCCTGGGCGTCGGGCTGGTCGGTCATGAACCCATTCTGGCAGCACCGGAGTCAGATCCAGTGCTGCCAGGAGGGTGTGGGTCAGGCCTTCTCGTCAGCCAGTTCGGGCCGGGTTCCGCCCAGCTCGGTGTGGCGGGAGACGGTTTCCGTGAGCTTGCGGGACAGTTCCTGCGGGGTCAGCCCCTGCTGCTGGAGGATGCGGTCGCGCTTGGCGTGGTCGAGGAACTCCTGCTCGATGCCGAAGGTCCGCACGGGCACGTCCACGTCGTGGTCGCGCAGCAGGCGGGCCACGGCGTCGCCGACGGCGCCGGTGCGGCCGTTGTCCTCGACGACCGCCACCACGGAGTGCTCGGCGGCCTCGGCCACCAGGGCCTCGTCCAGCGGCTTGACCCAGCGGGGGTCGATGACCGTGACGCCGATGCCCTGGTCGGCCATGCGGTCGGCCACCTCGCAGGCGACCTGCGCCATGGTGCCCGCCCCGACGATGAGGAGGTCCTTGCCGTGGCCGCCGTCGGTGGCGCGGCGCAGCAGGTCCATGCTGCCGACCTTGCCGATCTCGGTGAGCTCCTCGGCCACCGCGCCCTTGGGGTAGCGCACGACGGTGGGGGCGTCGTCGACGGCCACGGCCTCGCGCAGCAGGGCGCGCAGCCGGACCGCGTCACGCGGTGCGGCCAGCCGGAGCCCGGGGACCACCTGGAGGATGGACATGTCCCACATGCCGTTGTGGCTGGCGCCGTCGTTGCCCGTGACGCCCGCGCGGTCCAGGCAGAAGGTGACGCCCTGGCGGTGCAGGGCGGCGTCCATCAGCACCTGGTCGAAACAGCGGTTGAGGAAGGTCGCGTAGACGGCGACCACCGGGTGCAGGCCGTTCATCGCCATGCCGGTGGCGGCGGTGGCGGCGTGCTGTTCGGCGATACCGACGTCGAAGACGCGGTCCGGGTAGGCGTCGGCGAACTTGTTGAGGCCGGTGGGGTGGAGCATCGCGGCGGTGATGCCGACGATGTCCTCGCGCTCGCCGCCCAGTTCCACCATGGTCTCGGCGAAGACCGACGTCCACTTCTCGACCTTGGGGCCGGGTTTGGCCGCACCGGTGTCGATGTCGAACGGGCCGGGGGCGTGGAACTGGTCCTCGTCGTGGTTCTCGGCCGGGGCGTAGCCCTTGCCCTTCTGGGTGATGACGTGGACGATCACCGGTCCGCCGAAATCGCGGGCCCGGCGCAGGGCCTTCTCCACGGCGGGCTCGTCGTGTCCGTCGATGGGGCCGAGGTACTTCAGGCCGAGGTCCTCGAACATCATCTGCGGCTGGATGGTGTCCTTGAGGCCCTTCTTGAGGCCGTGCAGGGCCTCGTAGAGGGGCTGTCCGACCACCGGGGTGCGGTTGAGGGTGTTCTTGGCCAGGTCCAGGGCCTGCTCGTAGCCGGGGGCCATGCGCAGCGAGGAGAGGTGGTCGGCCAGGCCGCCCCTCGTGGGCGAGTAGGAGCGGCCATTGTCGTTGACGACGACGACCAGGCGCCGGTTCTTGCGCTCGGCGATGTTGTTGAGGGCCTCCCAGGCCATGCCGCCGGTGAGGGCGCCGTCTCCGATGACGGCGACCACGGTCCGGTCGGTGCGGCCCTGGACCTCGTTGGCCTTGGCCATGCCGTCGGCGTAGGACAGCGATGTGGAGGCGTGGGAGTTCTCGATGAAGTCGTGCTCGGACTCGGCGCGGGAGGGGTAGCCGGACAGGCCGCCCTCCGACTTCAGGTCGCTGAAGTCGTGGCGGCCCGTGAGGACCTTGTGCGCGTAGGCCTGGTGCCCGGTGTCGAAGAGGATGGGGTCCTTCGGTGAGTCGAAGACCCGGTGCAGCGCGATGCTCAGCTCGACGACGCCGAGGCTGGGGCCGAGGTGTCCCCCGGTCTGGGAGCAGGAGTCGACCAGGAAGTCCCTGATCTCCCGGGCCAGCGCAGGGAGCTGGTCGGCCGGGAGCTTCTTGAGCGCTTCCGGATTGTGTATCGACTCGAACAGTGTCACTGTCTCGTCAGTCCCCTCGTCCAGCGTGTCCACGTTACGTATGCCCGCTCCGGCCCCTGACGTGGGCCGAGCTTGGCTACCGGCAGGTATACCCGAGTTTATGGGCCTTCGCCCCCGGGTCACACCCGGCGTCGCCCCAGAGGCTACGGATTTGACGGTACCCCCGACATAAGGGCGTGATCGATTCCGGCGGACTCCGCCGGGACGACTCCCGCCACGGAGGTTTCGGCGTAGATTACTCCCTCTTGGGAGCGGCTTTACCGCAGACCACCCGAGTTGCCGAGGCTAGCCGAGCGCGGCCTGTGTGAGGAGGCCTATCGCGGAGACGGTCACCACACACAGCAGGGCCGTCCGCATACGCCCCGGTTCGACCCAACGACGGACCCGGTTGCCGACCAGGAAGCCGAGGCCCACACAGGGGATGGCGGCGATCCCCGCGGCGGCGGTACGAGCGTCCAGCTGCCCGCCGATCCCGAGGGAGAGCAGGGAGAGGGCACCGCCGAGCAGGAAGAACCCGGCCAGGGTGGCCCGCACTCGCTCGGGTGGTTCGTGCTGGTAGAGCAGGGCCATGGGTGGTCCGCCCACGGAGGTGGCGGTGCCCGCGAACCCGGAGAGGGTGCCCGCCGCGACCAGGGACACCGGGGTGATGCGCACCCGGAAGGACCGCACGGTCAGGGCGACGGCCACGAGCACCATGACTCCGACCACCGCGGCGAGGGCGCGGGGTTCGAGGACCGCCACCACCCACACCGCCAGGACGGTGCCGGGCAACCGGGCGGGCAGCCCCCAGGCGAGGCCGCGCCAGTCCACGTGGCGCCACTCCTGGAGGAGGGTGAACATCGGCAGGATGATCACGGCGATCAGGAGCGAGCCGGGCATGAGCGTGGGGTCGAGGAAGGAGATCACCGGGGCGGCGACCAGTCCGAGGCCGAGTCCGACCATGCTCTGGACGGCCGCTCCGGCCAGGACGGCGGTGGCCGCCACCAGGAGGAAGACCCAGGCGTCGATCTGCCCGAACAGGGCGTGGGCGGTGGGTGTGAGGAGATCAGCGAACATGAGGGGGACGACGTTATATCCCCCTCAGCCCGATCGGGATTAGGAGATAGGGAGATGGGACGACGTCATCGACACGTCCGTCGCACGCCGTCCACGTAGGCCGTCGCCCGCTCCGGGTGCAGGAACCAGTCGATGAGCCCGGCGGGGTCGCCGAAGGAGTTGGCGAACCGGTCGGCGGTGGGCGGGTGCCGGTCCGCCGGGCGGTACAGCTCCCCCACGTGGTGCGGCCCGGTGAGCATCACCCTGCTCCACGCGGTGACCTGCCGTGCGTGGCGGCGCTCGTCGCGGGGGAAGACCCCGGCGAGTTCGCCGCGACCGGCCGCGATGACGACCAGTTCGTGGTCGGCCCTCAGGGACACCAGGTCGTCGGGGGTGACCCGGTGGCGGAGCACGCGGCCGCCGCCCCGGGCGAACAGCTCCGCCCACGCCGCCAGCTTCAGGCGTTGGTCCACCGAACGCGCGGGCTCGTCCAGGCACCCCACCCAGTCCACCTCGGGCGCGGTTCCCCCGTCCGCGCAGGCCGGCGCGGCTGGCATCGGCCGGGCCGGGGAGACTTCGGATTCGTGGAGCGCTCCCCCGCTCCGGAGCAGCGTCGCGGATCAGCCCACGCACAACACACCCTCCCGCACGAAGCCGACAAAGCGACACACACGGTCCGCGCACGCGGCGGGGCCCGGACCGGTGGGAGTGGAACCGGCCCGGGCCCTTCGGCGGACCCGGGTCCGCCGCTTCGGGAGTGGAACGAGGTGGGGGCTGGCTAGGCACCGCCCCTGGCGTGGGTCTTGCGTCCCCGACGCGAGAGCGCGTCGAGCACGACCGCGATCAGCAGGACGGCCGCCGTGATCATGAAGCGCACCGAGGTGTCCATCTGGAGCAGCAGCAGGCCCGAGGTGATGGCGCCCAGCACCAGGCCGCCGAGCAGGGCCGAGTAGGCGTTGCCGCGCCCGCCGAACAGGCTGGTGCCGCCGATCACCGCCGCCGCGATGGCCATCATCAGTTCGGCGCCGCCACCGGTGGACACGCTGGCCGCGAAGTTGCGGGACACCAGCATGACGCCGCCGAGGGCCGCCAGGGTGGAGGCGATCCCGAAGACGGAGATCCGGATGAGGTCCACGTTGATCCCGGCCCGGCGCGCGGCCTCCGAACTGCCTCCCACGGCGTAGACCATGCGGCCGTAGCGGGTCTTGCGCAGCACCAGGTCCAGCACCACCACGAAACCCACGAAGATGAGGAAGGCCAGCGGCACGCCCTTGTACTGGTTGAGCACCCACACGCCGCCCGCCAGCGGCAGGGCCAGCAGGAGGGTCCGGAACAGCACCTCGGTCACCGGCTTGTAGGGCAGGCCCACCGAACGGCGTCTGCCCTCGACGACCAGTACGGACACCAGGTAGAGGGCGAGGGCCACCAGGACCAGGAACCAGCCCACGACCGGGACGAAGTAGGTCTGGGTGAGCATCGCGATGGGGCCGCTGGAGCTGGTGTTGATGCTCCCGTCGCCGCCCATCAGGTACAGGTGCACGCCCTGCCAGCCGAGCAGGCCCGCGAGGGTGACCACGAAGGCCGGTACGCCCATCTTCGCGAAGACGAACCCGTGGAGCAGGCCCACCAGGAGGCCGACGCCCACGGCCGCGCCGATGGCCGCCCACTCGGACCAGCCGTGCCGGACCGCGAGGACCGCCAGCACCCCGGCGGACAGCCCGGCGACCGAACCGATCGACAGGTCGATCTCCCCGAGCAGCAGGACCATGATGACGCCGGTGGTCATGAGGCCGATCGCGGCGATCTGCACGGTGAGGTTGGACAGGTTCTGCGGGGACAGGAACCGGTCGTTCATCGACTGGAAGACGACGGCGATCAGCAGGAGGCCGACGATGACCGGAGCCGCGCCCAGCTCTCCGCCCCGGAGGTTGCGGCGCAGGGCCCGGAGCCACCCGCCGGGCGAGGCGACGGTGGCCAGCAGGCGGGGGTCGCGCCGGGGGCCGCTCGCCGCAACGGAGGTGTCGTCGCCCTGGGAGACGTGTGTCTGCTGGCTCATTCCTTGTCCTTCGTGGCCGTGGCCGATGAGCCGGTACGGGTGGATCGACGGGTCACCGGGTTGTCCGAGGCGCCGGTGATGGCGGCCACGATCTCCTCGTAACTGGTCGAGGCGATGGGGAAGTCGCCCGCGTTGCGGCCGAGGCGGAGCACGACCGCCCGGTCGGCGACGGCGCGGACGTCGGCCATGTTGTGGCTGATCAGGACCACACCCAGGCCCTGGTCGCGCAGGCGCTCGATGAGGTCGAGGACCTGGGCGGTCTGGGCCACGCCCAGCGCCGCGGTGGGTTCGTCGAGCATGACCACGCGGGGCTGGCCCAGGAGGGACCGGGCGATGGCGATGATCTGCCGCTGGCCGCCGGAGAGGGCGGCCACGGGCACGCGCAGGTCGGGGATGCTCACCGACAGGGAGTCGAGGAGCTCCACGGCCCGCCGTTCCATCTCGACCTCGTCGAGCGTGCCGGGGAAGTGGAGTCGCTCGTTGCCCAGGAAGAGGTTGCCGACGATGTCCAGGTTGTCGCACAGCGCGAGGTCCTGGTAGATGGTGGCGATCCCGAGGCGTTGGGCGTCGGCGGGCGCCCCGATGGTGACCGGCGTGCCGTCCCAGTGGACGGTACCGCCGCTGTCGGCCGGGTGTGCCCCGGCGATGACCTTGACGAGGGTCGACTTGCCCGCGCCGTTGTCCCCGAGCAGGGCGACCACCTCCCCGGGGTCGACCTGGAAGTCGACCTCGGAGAGGGCCTTGACGGCCCCGAAGGTCTTGGAGATCCCGGACAGTTCCAGGACGGGTGTACTCATGTGCCTGTTTCTCTCTCTCGCCCCCGACGGGGGCCGGTTGCTCCGCGCGCGGCCCGGCCTCGCGGGGCGTCGCGTCCGGGCCGCCTCGGACGGTGGGGCGGCCCGGACGTGGGGCCTGGCTAGAGGGCTTCCTTGCAGAAGTCGAAGTCGGCGTAGTCGGCGGTGCAGATCTGCTCGATGGTGTAGAAACCGTCGGAGACGACCGTGTCGGCGATGTCGTCGACGGTGACCGCGACCGGGTCGAGCAGGATCGAGTCGACCATCTCACCGTCGGCGTCCTCGACCTCGGTGACGGTGTGCTCGCCGGATTCGAGGTCGTCGCCGGTGGCCAGGGAGACGGCCATGGCGGCGGCGATCTCGGCCTCGGGGCGGATGGCCTTGTAGACGGTCATGTACTGCTCACCGGAGACGATCCGCTGGATGCCGTGCAGCTCGGCGTCCTGACCGGTGACGGGGGGAAGGTCCTCCACGGAGACGCCGGCGCTGCGCAGGGCGGAGATGATGCCCGCCGCCATGCCGTCGTTGGCCGAGTAGACACCGACGATCTCGTCCAGGCCGAGGGAGGTGATGGCACCCTCCATCTGGCTGTTGGCCTCGTCCGGGGACCAGTCGGGGGTGTCGAACTCCTGCCCGATCTCGACCTGGCCCTCGAAGATCTCGTGGGCGCCCGCCTTGAAGTCGCCCGCGTTGGGGTCGGTCGGCGAACCGTTGATCACGACGATCTGGCCGTCACCGGCGGTTCCCTCCTGTTCGAGGGCGCCGACCAGTGCCTCGGCCTGGACCTGGCCGACCCGGAAGTTGTCGAAGGAGACGTACATGTCGACGCCGCCCTGGGCGAGTCGGTCGTAGGCCACGACCGGCACCCCCTGGCCGCGGGCCTCGTTCACGGTTCCGGCGGCGGCCTCGGAGTCGACGGCGCCCAGCACGAGGACGTCGACCCCGGCGGTCAGCATCGCCTGCGCCTGGGTCTGCTGTTCGTCGACGTCCTGGTCGGCGTTGGCGTAGGAGAGCTCGCAGTTGGGGCAGAGGTTCTCCAGCGCCTCCTCGAAGTAGGGCTTGTCGAAGGCCTCGTAGCGGGCCGTCTGGAGCTCGGGGAGCAGCAGACCGACGTGGAAGCCCTCCTCGATGCTGTGGGTCTGGGTCTCACCGGCGGAGTCGTCAGTGGTGAGCGAACCGCAGGCGGTGGCGAACAGGGCCAGGGCCGCACCGGCGGCAGCGACGCCCAGGGTGGCGGTGGGGCGGCGGAGTGGGGAGCGTCTTGTGGTCAACGCGGGGGGCCTCTCTTGCGGAACCAGCGCGGATGAGAATGCGCGATCGATGGTGTGAAGTAGAACCCCGCGTCCACCTTGCCGTCAACTGTTGAACACATAACCGAAACATTACGAGTCTTGAGTTCATGAGCTGAAATCAAAAAAGGTGCAGGCCAGGACGCTTGTGCACGAGGCGGGCGCTGTGCGGAGCGTGCGGCACACCCGTGTGAAAGATCTTCACAGGGGAGAACGAACGGGCCAGCAATCAGCGCAGGCTGTGAGCGGCCGTGAGCAGTGCGCCGCGGATCGCCGCGTCCTCGCCCAGGGCGGTGGTCTCCAGTTCGAGCTGAGCCAGGGCACCGCCCAGGGTCCCCATCTCCATCGCCCGGCGCATGGGATCCAGCAGGAGGTCACCCGCACCGGCCAGGTCACCGCCGACCACCACGCGGTCCGGGTTGAACAGGTTGGCCATGATCGCCACCCCCTGCCCCAGGGCGCTTCCGGCCTCCGCGATGATGCGGCGGCTGCCGGGGTCCTCCCCCAGCGCGGAGGCGACCACCTCCCGCAGGCGGGTACGGTCCGTGCCGGGAGCGAGGTCGTAGGTCCGGGGCAGCATGTTCAGCAGGTACCCGGTGCCCACGAAGGTCTCCAGACAGCCCCGGTTGCCGCAGCGACACACCTGCCCGCGCGGGTCCAGACCGATGTGCCCGATCTCCCCCGCGGTGCCGCCCGCGCCCCGGAAGAGCTGGCCGGACATGACGATGCCCGCCCCGACGCCCTCGCCAAGGACCAGCTGGATGACGTGGTGCGCGCCCTGCGCGGCGCCCAGTTCGCGTTCGGCCACCACGGCGAGGTTGGCGTCGTTCTCGGCCCGCACTGGCAGGGCGCGGNGCGGGGCGAAAGCCCGCCCACCGGGCCAGGCAGGAGATGGCGCCGACCTCGCCGGTGTCGGGGGCGATCGGCCCCGGCACGGAGGCCACCACGGAGGCCACGGTGCCCAGGTCGATCCGGGCGCCCAACAGGGTGGTCTCGGTCAGCCAGGCGGCCCGGCGGACGGCGCGCTCGGCGTCGGCGGCCACCTCGTAGGCAATGGACTCGCGGGCCAGCAGGTTGCCCTCGCTGTCGCCCACCGCCACGCGAACGCGGTCGGTTTCGAACTCCACGGCGACGACCGTGCCCGGGGGACGCAACAGTGTGACCGCCCGGGCCCTGCGTCCGTTGGAGGAGGCGTCGCGCACCGACACGGTCCCGGCGGCGCGCAGGCCGCGGACGATGTTGGAGACGCTGGCCGCCGACAGCCCCGTGGCGCGGGCGAGTTCGGCCTGCGTGCGGGTGCCGTCCCGGCGCAGCACGTCCACAACGCGGCGCTCGTTGGCCTCCCGCAGCGCTGACTGGGATCCGGGGGTCGTGCCGGTCTCGGTCACCACGTGCCCCTTCACTCCGTCGGTCCGCTCGCTCTGGCGTTGTTCGGTCGAATGTTACAAGCATTGAACGGGGAGGCGGACCCCGGAGTCACCGTCGCGGCGGGGCCGGGGCGCGTGTGCCCTAGGTTCGTTGTCATGGCGAGGGTGAGCACCGACCGTCCCGGGTGGGCGGAGTACGTGGCCGGGACCGTTCTGGGGGCCGTCCGGAGGGGCCCTCGGGTGCGGGTCGTGTCGGTGGAGGGGCGTTCGGGGTCGGGCAAGAGCACCGTGGCAGCCCGGGTGTGCCGTTCCCTGGGCGACCGGGGAGAGGCGGTGGCCCTGTTGACGATGGAGGACCTGTATCCCGGCTGGGACGGCCTGGCCGAGGCTCCCGCCCTGCTCAGGGAGTGGGTGCTGCTGCCACTGGCCGAGGGGCGCGCACCCGCCTGGCACCGGTACGACTGGGAGCACGCGGAGTTCGGCGCGGAGTGGGTCGGCCTCCCCGCCGACCTCCTTCATCACGGGGGCACCCTGGTCGTGGAGGGATGCGGTTCGGGGGCCGCCCCCGTACGCGACCTGACCGACCTGCTGGTGTGGGTCGAGGCCGACCCGCGGACCCGGGCCCGCAGGCTCGACGGCCGTGAGGACGCGGAGCAGTACGCCCCCCATCGTGCCTCGTGGGCCCGGCAGGAGGACACCCTGTACGCCGACGACCCGCCCCGGGAGCGCGCCGACCTGCTGGTCGACAACGACTGAGCCGGACACCGAGGCGGATCCGGAGTGCGGACGGGGCCGGGGTCTCCCCGGGCCCCGTGGCCGCCGAGCCGATCCGCCTCAGTAGGCCTTGCGGGGCGGGCGCGAGCAGAGCTCGCGTGCGCGGCGGATGTCGGCGTCCATGCTCCGCAGGCCCGCTGCCAGAGCCTGTCCCTGGAGGGGGATGTTGCGCAGGCGCAGGTCGCGTGCCTCGCGAACGGCGCTCCCGTTCTCCCTGAACACCATGATCAGAGCGACTCCCCCCGCCGCGAGCGAGGACAGGAAGAACAGCGTCCCCAGCCCCGACCCGTTCATCGCCGCACCCAGGACGAGGGACAGGAAGAAGAAGATGATGGCGGCCGCCACGAACACGGACCTGATCCTGGAGATCTGCCCCGCCTCGGTGGCCTCGGCGGCCAACGAGTCGTGTTCCCGTCGCAGCGACTCCCGCTGCGTGGCCCAGACCCCGCGCTGGCGGATCAGGGTCACGACGGCCGACAACGAGCCGTAGACCGCCGCCGCGTACCCCGCCCGCTGGGCGCCCGAGGCCAGCTCCACGCGCGACCAGAGCGCGCTGGTCCAGTCGGCCGCGCCGGGCATGTCCCCCGGGTCCGGGGGCACCATGAGGTCGGGGTTGAGCAGGAAGGTGAGCGCCAGCGCCGGGTCCATGCGCCCCTCGAACCCGCGCCAGCCGTTGAGGTTCTGCGCCAGCTCCCGGTGGAAGGCCATCCCGGTCCGCTCGGCCTCCTCGACGTCCTCTGCCAGCCGGCGCAGCTCCGGAGCGTCCTCGTGCCGGTGCTCCGACATCTGCCGCAGCAGCTGGGGCCGGGCCAACAGCATGAGTTCGTTGGCCTCGTGACCGCCGGTGATGAGCGGGCGCGGGTCGTGGAAGAGCTGGCGCAGCCCCGCGAGGCTGAGCTCGTGCCCCCGGAAGAGGGGTGGCAGGTCCGGGCTGGCCTGGGCGACGAAGGAGGCCACGGCCAGGTTCGCGTCCCGGACCTCGCGGCGGAACAGTGAGCGGTCCACCTTGGTGTCGTTGATGTCGTTCATGACCCAGGACCCGAGCATGGCCCGCTCGGCCGGGTCTCCGAGTACCATCACCGCCTCCGACCAGTGCTCCTGCATGGCCGCGGCCAGGGGCTCGATGCGGGAGAAGCGCACCCCGGCGAACCGGTAGGGCGGGGCCTCCTCCCCTGTGTCGGAGTCGGGCGCGGGCGGCCCGTAGGAGTTCTGCGACCGCACCAGGGACGGCGGCGGTGTGAGGTACGCGGGCCGTCCGGAGGGAGGCGCGGCGGCGTGGTGGGGAGGGGGCTCGGGGGTCGGGGTCGGTCCGGCAGCGCCCTGGTCCGCGGTCCGGCCGTCGGGGGTGGGAACGGTACCCGCGACCAGGTGGTGGAGCAGGGCGGGCGCGTCGGGGCGCCGCTTCGGGTTCTTGTCCAGGCAAGCCAGGATCGTGCCCAGCAGGGGCCCCGACAGGTCGCCCGTGTCGGGTTCCCCGGAGAGCACCTTGGCGATGCGCGCGGCCTGGGTGGGACCGTGGAAGGCGTCCCTGCCGGTGCCGGCGAACACCAGTACCGAGGCCCAGGAGAAGACGTCCACGGCCGCGGTGAGGCGCATGCCCTCCAGCTGTTCGGGGGCCATGTACCCGACCGTGCCGACGATGCCGCTCGCGGTCACGGAGGTGGACTCCACGGCGCGGGCGATCCCGAAGTCGATCACCCGGGGCCCGTCCGGAGCGAGCATGATGTTGTCCGGCTTCAGGTCCCGGTGCACCACGCCCGCCGCGTGGATGGCCGCGAGCGCGGTGGCCGTGGCGATGGCCAGGCGCTGGAGCTCGGCTCCGGTGCGCGGTCCCTCGACGGTCACGGCCCGGTGGAGCGTGGGGCCGTCGATGAACTCGGTGGCGATCCACGGCTGGGCGGCGTCGGGGTCCGCGTCCAGGATCTCCGCGATGCAGAACCCGCTCACCCGGCGGGCCTGCTCCACCTCGGCCGCGAAGCGGCGCCGCATGTCCGCGTCGCCGGACCAGTTGGCGTGCAGGAGCTTGACGGCGGCTCGGGTGCCGTCCCCGGCCTCGCCGAGGAACACCTCCCCGAAGCCGCCCCTGCCCAGCGATCGCGTCAGGGTGTACGGACCGACCGCGCGGGGGGCGGGCGTCAAGTCCGTGGTCTCGTCCACGAGCGCGTCCTTCCTTCTCTTGTCGTGTCGCCCGAGCGGGGCCCGTGTCCGCCGGGGCTCAGCTGGAGGTGATCGCGCGCGCCTGGGCCAGGTCCGCGCGGATGCGCTCCACGCCCGTGGTCAGCTGGGGCAGCTGGTGGTTGGAGTTGTGCAGGTCCAGGAGCCGCCGCCGTTGGCGGTCGGCGGTGCCGCACATCACCAGCCGTGTCGCGAAGGCGCCGACCATGCCGACCAGTCCGAGCATCGCGACCCACATCAGGAGGTCGGCGAACGCGTCCCACGGGGTCAAGGAGAGGACGAGTCCCAGGGGCAGACCGAGGAGGGAGATCCGGCACCAGCGGATGATCCGTCCGGTCCGGTTCTGGAGCTCCACCTTGTTCACGAGTTCCTCGTGGGTGGTGGACACCTCGGAGTAGCGGGTCTCCCAGTAGCGGCGCTGCCTGGCCAGGGCCTGGAGGGTGCCCAGCGAGCCGTAGACCGCCGCCGCGTACCCGGCGTTCTCGGGGGTCCCGGAGTTGGACACGCGCTGCCACAGGATGTCCACCCACTCGGCGACCCCGGTGTCGCCGTTGTCGTCGGGCGGGACCATCAGCTGCGGGTTCAGGAGGAGGGCCAGCACCAGCGCCGGGTTGACGTTGGGCTGGCTCGACCGCCACCCGACGAGCCGCTGCGAGAGCTGTTCGTGCAGGAGGGTTCCGGAGCGCTCGGCGCGGTCCAGGTGTTCGGCCAGCCTCTGGTACTCGGCGCTCTCGGGGCCCTGGTAGGCGCTGAGGACGCGCAGGAGTTCGGGGCGGGCCAGCAGGACCATCTCGTTGCTGAGCGGGGCGCCGGTCAGGAGGGGGCCGGGGTCGGCGAAGAGCGCCCGGAACTCGGCCAGGGACACGCCCCGGCCTCGGAAGACCGGAGGCAGGTCGGGGCGGGTCTGGGCGATGAACGAGGCGACCGCGAGGTTGGCGTCCCGGACCTCGCGCCGGAAGAGGGAACGGTCGACGATGGTGTCGCCGAGGTCGTCCATGAGCCAGGCGCCCAGGGCCGCGCGCTCGACGGGGTCACTGAAGACCTGGACCGCGGCGCCCCAGTTCTGCTGCATGGCCTCGGCCAGGCCGCCGGGTTCGTGGAAGCGGACGCTGACGAAGTGGTACGGCGGCGTGGCCCCGGAGTGCCCGGTGTTCGGGGTGTGGAATCCGCTGGGGGGCGCGGGGTAGGGACCCGACGCGGCAGAGGGGTACGCGCCGTTGGGCGGCGGGGTGTGCGCCCCGCTGGGAGGCGCGGGGTAGGGGCCGGACTGCCGGGCGTGTGCGGCGCCCTCCCGCGCGTCGGACGGGGACATCCGCGTGTAGGTACGGGTGGGGGCGGCATCGGCCTCCCCGGCCACCCTGGTGGGGTTGGGGGGGTTCGCACCGGCGGGCGGCTGACCGGCGACCCTGGTGTGGTCGACGCCGATCCGGGTCCGGGCGTCCGGCCGGTCGGCACCGGGGGCGATCGTCGTGGGCGTGTGGTCGCCGCCGGATCCGGCGGCGCGGACCGGACCGTTCCCGGCCGGGGCGGAGATGAGCCACCGCATGAGGGTCTCGGCGTCGGGCCGGCCCGAGGGCTCCTTGTCCAGGCAGGCCCGGATGGTCTCGGCGAACGCTCCGTCCAGTCCTGCGAGGTCGGGTTGTCCGCCGAGGATGCGGGCGATGCGAGCGGCCTGGGTGGGGCCGGGGAAGGCCTCCCGGCCGGTGGCGGCGAACACCATGACCGAGGCCCAGGCGAAGACGTCCACGGCGGCGGTCAGCCGGGCGCCCTCCAGCTGTTCGGGGGCCATGTAGCCGATGGTGCCGACCACCCCGCTGGCCGTGACGGAGGTCGACTCCACGGCGCGGGCGATCCCGAAATCGATCACCCTCGGTCCGTCCGGGGCGAGCATGATGTTGTCCGGCTTCAGGTCCCGGTGCACCACGCCCGCCGCGTGGATGGCGGCCAGGGCGGTCGCGGTTCCGACGGCCAGGCGCTGGAGCTCAACTCCCGTGCGCGGGCCGTCGGCTTCGACGGAGGCCTGGAGGGTGGGGCCGTCGATGTACTCGGTGGCGATCCACGGCTGGGCTGCGTCGGGGTCCGCGTCCAGGATCGTGGCGACGCAGAAGCCGCTCACCCGCTGGGCCTGCTCCACCTCGGCGGCGAAGCGGCGCCGCATGTCCGCGTCCCCGGACCAGCTCGCGTGCAGGAGCTTCACTGCGGCACGGGTGCCGTCCTCCGCCTCGCCGAGGAACACCTCGCCGAAACCGCCCCGCCCCAGGGAGCGCAGAAGTCGGAAGCCACCGGCCTCCTCCACTCGCATGCCCTGGCCCTGAGGGTCGTCCACAGCCCGCCCCGTCTCTCGTACGTCGTTTCCCGGCCCCGAGCGGGGCGCCATGTCAGGGTGCCACAGTGAACTGACCGCCCGTACACGGACTCGGTTCCACCCCCGGCGCATCCGATACCGCGCCGTTACCTGCGGATGCGCCCGTGGTCGCCTCGCAGGACGCGATCCACCAGGTCGTCCCGCAGAGCGCCGTAACCCGTGGCCGCCCAGACGCTCTCGTCGGCCGGTACCTCGTAGTAGGGCACCTCACTCCCCCGGTGCTGATCGGGCAGTACGCGCGGGCGGCCGCGGCCCCGCACCGCCCTGGCGCACTCCGCGCACAGCGGGACGCGGATGGTGCGGGTGCCGCCGAACTCACGCCAGTCGGTCTGCTTGGTGGTGGTGCCGTGCAGGGGGTTGGCGTAGCAGTGCACCCGGGGCCCGCGGGACCTGGACCGGCTGCGCAGGATGGCGTCCTCGGCCATGTCGAGCAGGACGAGGACCCCGACGGCGTCGGGCAGGGAGGGCTCGGTCGCGAGCATGCGGTCGTGGACCTTGGCGGCGGCGGAGCGGGCGTCCAGGGCGTGCTGGAGGAGCCGGGTGGCCGCCTCGTTCTGGGAGCGCGAACGCAACTGACCCAACCGCTCCCCCAGTTCGACGAGGTCCGTGGCGCCCCGCTCCACCAACCGGTCCAGGGCGGCGCGGTCGGCGTTGTCGAACCCGGCGTGCTGGGTGACGGCCAGGGCTGGCAGCGAGGGCACCCTGGCGCGGCGGGAGCGCCAGACCGCGCCGACGGCCAGGAGAAGCGCCAGGGCGGCGACAGACGGCCACAGCCAGCCGGGCGCGCCCGTGCCGTCGCCCCGCCAGAAACCGGACATCGGTCCGGCGGCGTCCTCCCGCTGTTCGTCGTAGGCCTCGCTTGCGGCGGTGTAGGCGGCCTCGGGGTCCTCGGACAGGGCCGACTCCACCGAGACCTCGACCAGCTCACCGAGGTTGCCGCTGAACCCTGTGGCGTAGGAGGAGGTGAGGGCGCCGTAGTGGGCGGGAAGGTCCGTTCCGCTCCCGTAGTCCCACCCGTGCATGCGGTCGTTGGCGAACACCAGGATGTGGGCCCGGCCGCCGCCCATGTGGTCGTGGACCAGGACGGCGAGGTTCTCGGGGTCGCCGTCCCAGGTGTCCCCTTCCACCATCGGTACCGCGACCACGTACAGGGGCAGGTCGGAGCCCTCGATGAGTGCGACGGTCTCCTGACGGACCTCCTCGGGCAGGGCGCTGGAGTAGGCGGGGTCGACGTGGACCGGCGACTCGGCCAGGGAGGAGGCGATCGCCTCGGTGGCGTTCTCCGGCACGGTGTCGGCCGGTGCGGCGGCGACGGGTGCCGCACCCATGAGGGTGAGGGCCAGAACCGCGCCCAGGACGGAGGGCACCTCGAACCTACGCATCGCTCTCCTCCAGAATCCCGTCGACGAGGCCGCGCTGCGTCGATCCGTAGTTGGTGTGCACCCAGACGCGGTCCAGGCTCAGGTGCGGGACCCAGGCCCCGCCGATCCGCAGCTCCAACACGCGCGCGGTACGGGCGTCGTTCTGGAGGCCCAGGCAGGTGTCGCACAGCGGGCGGCGCCCCGACACGACCTTGACCCTCCCGACCCGGTCCGCCCGGCCGTGCAGGGGGTTGGCCGAGCAGACCGGCCGCCGTCCGGCCCCGGGGTCACCGGAGATGCCCGCACGGGCGCGCCGGGCCAGGACCGTGACCCCGAGGAGGTCGAGGGCGTCCGTGGGGCGCCGGAGCACGACCAGGGCGGCGTCGGCGTCGCGCATGGCCGACGCGGGAACCTCGCCGTTCCCGGCCGCCTCCAGCTCCCGGACCATGGCGTGGGTCTCCGACAACGCGAGTCGGCGCAGCGCCCGCGCCCCCATCCGCGTTCGACCGCCGACCGTGCCCCCGCGCACGGCGCGCACGGTGGCCACCAGGAGGAGCAACGCGCCGAAGACGAGCCCGGAGAGGAGGGGCCCGACCACGAGGAGGCAGGGCAGGAAGCCGTCACCGAGGAACCGTTCGGACCTCGGCCCGGGGTCCTCGTCGTAGGAGTGGGCGAAGAGGGGTTCGGTGTCGGGCTGACCGGGGTCGGTGGGCAGCGCGGTGAGGGCGGGCAGCGCGGCCTCGACGGCCTCGGCCGGGGTGTCGGCGACCACGTCCCGGACGGCCGAGCTCAGGGCGTAGGCGTCGATGCCCAGGCCCGAGGACCCGGCGGCGAGTTCGACCCTGCCCTCGAAGTCGGTGGTGGCGACCACGTACACGGACGGTCCCTCGGTGAGCGCGGCCAGCGAGTACGCCAGCACCTCGGGGTCCCCCTCCGACTCGTCGGACGGGCTCATGGACATCACCAGGGCGCGGACCGGGATCTCGGCGTCCTTCAACCGCTCGGCGGTGGCGGTCAGGCCGGTGCGGTCCATCGTGACCAGGGGCGCGACGTACAGCGGCGCGGACCCGGTCTCGGAGACCAGGCGTTCGACCCGCTCGGTGTTGGCGACGTACGGCGGGACGGACTGGACGTCCGGAGTCTCCCAGGCGGTCTCCACCCCTCCCTTGGGCACGCTCATCATGTAGGCGTAGGGCCCGGCGACCGCGGCACCGGCCAGGGCCAGGGTGAGCACGGACACCACGGTCACCTCGTGGCGCCGCCGACGGCCGCGCACGGAGCGCCACCATACCCAGACCACACCCGTCCCGAGCAGGAACCCGGAGGAGAGCCCGGAGAGGGTGCCGAGGTTCTCGGCGCCGACCGAACGGGTCGGGTCGACGTCGTCGAGGAACTCCTCCCAGAAGACCGCCAGCGCGCCGGGTTCGGTCCGCCCCTCGTGACTGTCCACGGGCGCGGTGGCCTCGCCCCGCAGGCGTTCGACGAGGACGGCGGCGACCTCGTCGGGACCGGAGTCGTACTCCAGCCTGGGGTCGTCGCTCAGCGAGCGCAGGCTCTCCTCCGCCGGGAGGTCGTAGCCGCGTACCCGCACGTCCTGCGTGTAGGTCTCTGGCCGCAGGTGCACGTACACGCCGTCGCGGTCGAGCCGGTCCATCACCGCGGGCAGGACCGGACCGGTGCCCCAGTCCGACCCCTGTCCGGGGAAGGGGCTGGCGATCACGTGGTAGGGGACGTCGAGGGTGGAGAAGAGGGCGTGCAGCTCCCGCTCCAGTTCGGCCACGTCTCCGAGGCCCGCCAGGGAGTCGTCCACGACGACGGCCGCGCCCTCGGGGCGCTCGGCGAGCTCGTCCGCGTAGTACTCGGCCGGGGTCCGGCTGTCCTCGTGGGCCTCGACCGTCTCGGGTGCTGGTTCGGCCAGGGCCGCGGGCGTCGTGGTGAGCACCGCCAGGAGCGACGCGGCGCACAGCACCAGGGCGCGTCGGAGCAGGTCCGCGCGCCATGAAAGGAGACCTGGTCCGGGGGGCGAGGGCATACCCAGAGCATATCCGGACCTTTCGGTCAGGCCGGAACGCGCGGGGGGCCACAACACGAGAAGGGCCGCCACCGTCGGTCGGACGGTGGCGGCCCTCGAAGCACCGCGTTCGCGCCTGTGGGCACGTGCGGCGGTCTCGAACGCCTCTCGCTACTTGGCGATCAGCTGGCGCAGCACGTACTGGAGGATGCCGCCGTTGCGGTAGTAGTCCGCCTCACCCGGGGTGTCGATCCGCACCACGGCGTCGAACTCGACGCCGGTGTCGGTGGTGACCTTCACCGTGCTGGGGACACGGCCCTCGTTCAGCTCGGTCACCCCGGTGACGGAGAAGGTCTCCTCGCCGGTCAGGCCGAGGGAGTCCGCGGACTCGCCCTCCGGGAACTGGAGCGGCAGGACACCCATACCGATGAGGTTGGAGCGGTGGATGCGCTCGTAGGACTCGGTGATGACCGCGCGGACGCCCAGCAGGCTGGTGCCCTTGGCCGCCCAGTCACGCGAGGAACCGGAACCGTACTCCTTACCGCCCAGGACCACCAGCGGGGTGTCCTGCGCGGCGTAGTTCTGCGCGGCGTCGTAGATGAACACCACCGGCGCGTCGGCCTTGGTGAAGTCGCGGGTGTAGCCGCCCTCGGTGCCCGGCGCGATCTGGTTGCGCAGGCGGATGTTGGCGAAGGTGCCGCGGATCATCACCTCGTGGTTGCCACGACGGGAACCGTAGGAGTTGAAGTCGCGACGCTCCACACCGTTGGCCTTGAGGTACTCGGCCGCCGGGGTGCCCGGCTTGATGGCACCGGCCGGGGAGATGTGGTCGGTGGTGACCGAGTCGCCCAGCTTGGCCAGGACGCGGGCACCGGAGATGTCGGTGACCGGCGCCGGGGTGTGGCCCATGCCCTCGAAGTACGGGGGCTTGCGGACGTAGGTCGAATCGCCCTCCCACTCGAAGGTGTTGCCCGTGGGCGTGGGCAGCTCGCGCCAGCGGTCGTCACCGGCGAACACGTCCGAGTACGCGCTGGCGTACATGTCCGAGGCGATCGCGGAGTCCATGACCTCCTGGATCTCCTCGGCCGTCGGCCAGATGTCGGCCAGGTAGACGGGCTGGCCGTCCTTGCCGGTACCCAGGGGCTCGGTGGTGATGTCGACGTCCATCGACCCGACCAGCGCGTAGGCGACCACCAGCGGCGGCGAGGCCAGGTAGTTCATCTTCACGTCCGGGTTGATCCGGCCCTCGAAGTTGCGGTTGCCGGACAGGACCGCCGAGACGGCGAGGTCGTTGTCCTGGACCGCCTGCGAGATCTCCTCGGGCAGCGGGCCCGAGTTGCCGATGCAGGTGGTGCAGCCGTAGCCGACCAGGTTGAAGCCCAGCTTGTCCAGGTACGGGGTCAGGCCGGAGCGCTCGTAGTAGTCCGTGACGACCTTGGAGCCCGGGGCCATGGAGGTCTTGACCCACGGCTTGCGGGACAGACCCTTCTCGACCGCGTTCTTGGCCAGCAGGGCGGCACCCAGCATGACCGAGGGGTTCGAGGTGTTGGTGCACGAGGTGATCGCGGCGATCACGACGGCGCCGTGGTCGACCTCGGTCTCGGTGCCGTCGGCCATGGTGACCTTGACGGCCTTGTGCGGACGCGCGCCGTTGGGCTCCTGGGCCGGGGAGTCGGAGGCCGGGAAGGACTCCGCGCCGGCCTCGTCGGCCCGGTCGGAGACGTAGTCGCTGATGTCGTGGCGCCAGGTCTGCTTGGCCGCCGACAGGGCGATGCGGTCCTGGGGACGCTTGGGACCGGCGATGGAGGGGACGACCTCGGCGAGGTCGAGCTCCAGGTACTCGGAGAACTCGGGCTCGTTGGCCGGGTCGTGCCAGAAGCCGTTGGCCTTGGCGTAGGACTCGGTCAGGGCGACCTGCTGCTCGGAGCGGCCGGTCAGGCGCATGTACCGGATGGTCTCGTCGTCGACCGGGAAGATCGCGGCGGTGGAACCGAACTCCGGGCTCATGTTGCCGATGGTGGCGCGGTTGGCCAGCGGCACGGAACCGACGCCCTCGCCGTAGAACTCGACGAACTTGCCGACGACGCCGTGGTCGCGCAGCTTCTCGGTGATGGTGAGCACGAGGTCCGTGGCGGTGGTGCCGGGCTTGAGCTCACCGGTGAGCTTGAAGCCGACCACGCGCGGGATGAGCATGGAGATCGGCTGGCCGAGCATGGCGGCCTCGGCCTCGATGCCACCGACGCCCCAGCCCAGGATGCCCAGGCCGTTCTGCATGGTGGTGTGCGAGTCGGTGCCGACGCAGGTGTCGGGGTAGGCCTGGCCCTTGCGGTCCATGGTGACGCGCGCGAGGTGCTCGATGTTGGCCTGGTGCACGATGCCGGTGCCGGGCGGGACGACCTTGAACTCGTCGAAGGCGGTCTGGCCCCAGCGCAGGAACTTGTAGCGCTCGTAGTTGCGCTCGTACTCGATCTCGACGTTGCGCTCGAAGGCGTCGGGGCGACCGAAGAGGTCGACGACGACGGAGTGGTCGATCACCAGCTCGGCGGGGGCGAGCGGGTTGATCTTGTCCGGGTCGCCGCCCATGTCGCGGACGGCCTCGCGCATGGTGGCGAGGTCGACGACGCACGGGACGCCGGTGAAGTCCTGCATGATCACCCGCGCGGGGGTGAACTGGATCTCCTGGCTGGGCTGGGCCTTGGCGTCCCAGTTGCCGAGGGCCGTGATGTGCTCGGCGGTGACGTTCGCGCCGTCCTCGGTGCGGAGGAGGTTCTCCAGCAGCACCTTCAGGCTGTAGGGAAGTCGGTTGTAGCCTTTGACGGCGTCCAACCGGAAGATCTCATACGACTCGTCGCCAACGCGCAACGTGTCACGGGCGCCGAAGCTGTTCGCGGACACGGTGTCTGCCTCCTGATCTCGCCACTTTGTCCCCAGCATCCTGCCCCATGGGGTGGATGCGGGACCTACTGAGGCCGCCCTAACCGGATCACCGGGGCACGGGGGTCGCGGATGAGCACCCCCATCGCCTCCATGATCCATCAGGGCCGCTTTGACCTGCGACGACGCCACATCGTCACCGGTCGCGGCCGACTGGCCGCGGACACTCACGGGCCCGGGACTCACTGCCGAAAAGCGGTCGACCTCACAGGCCCGAGCCGGGAGCGGGTGGGGGGAACCCCGCTGTTATCTTGATGTCAAGGTATCCAACTTGTATCTCGATATCAAGTTATCGGGTGGGGCGCATCCCCCTCGGACACCCCCCGTGCCCGGTCCCGTTCAGTCCAGCTGCGGTGCCACCGCCGAGGCGACCAGCTCCAGGTGGTCGAGGTCGGACAGGTCCAGGACCTGCAGGTACATTCTCTCCGCACCGGCGGCCGCGAACCGGCCGATCCGCTCCACGATCTCGTCGGGAGTACCGGCGAGACCGTTCTGGCGCAGCTCCGACACGTCGCGGCCGATCCGGGCGGCCCGCTTGGACACCTCCGCCTCGTCACGCCCCGCACACAGCACCTGCGCCGCCGAGTACACCATCGGCACCGTGCGACCGGACGCCCGGACAGCGTCAGCGGTGCGCCCGAAGGCCGCCTCGGTGTCCTCCAGCGAGCAGAACGGAACGTTGTACTCGTCGGCGAACTTGGCCGCCAGTCTCGGCGTGCGCTTGGGGCCCGTCCCTCCGATCAGCACCGGCGGGTGCGGACCCTGCTGCGGCTTGGGCAGGGCCGGTCCCTGCGCCAGCCGGAAGTGCCTGCCCTCGTACCGGAAGGTGTCCCCCACCGGGGTGGACCACAACCCCGTGATGATGTCGAGCTGTTCCTCGTAGCGGTCGAACCGCTCCCGCGCGGAGTCGGGGAAGGGGATCCCGTAGACCGCGTGCTCCTCCTCGAACCAGCCCGCGCCGAAACCGAACTCGACCCGGCCGCCGCTCATGCGGTCGACCTGCGCGACGGAGATGGCCAGCGGGCCGGGGTGGCGGAAGGTCGCCGCCGTCATCAGGGTGCCCAGACGGATCCGGGAGGTCTCCCTGGCCAGACCGGCCAGGGTGATCCACGCGTCAGTCGGACCGGGGAGCCCGCTGACGTGGTCGCCCATCGACAGATAGTGATCAGACCGGAACAGGGCGTCAAACCCGAGGTCCTCAACGGCTCGGGCGACGGCGAGCTGGTCCTCGTAGGTGGCCCCCTGCTGGGGTTCAAGGAAGATCCTCAGGCGCATACGCCCCATTTTCTCCCACCGCACCGACCGTTCGGAAACCGCCGCGCGGGTACTGTGGAAAAGCCGAGGTCAGCGCCGACGGATCCCGGCCGCCCCCGCCTGAACCGTTCCGTCCCCGACCCGCGATAGCCCTCCACGTGAAGCTTCTCCGCCGCGCACGACGACGCGCACCCGCCTACGGACCCGACAGCGCCGATCCCGTGCTGCTGTCCGCCGTCGCAGCCGGGGAGACCGAAGCCCTGGAGATCCTGCACCGAAGACACGCTCCCTGGCTGCGGGCCCGGCTGCGCTACCGCTGCTCCGACAACGACCAGCTCGACGCCGCCCTCCAGGAGACCTTCCTGGCGGTGTGGCGCAACGCCGGCTCCTTCACCCCCCGCCCGGGGGACAGCGACGCCGGGGCCTGGCTGTGGACCATCGCGATCCGCCAGCTCATCTCCCAGCTGCGCAAACGCGCCAACCGTTGGATCGCCGAGAGCGAACCCGAACCGTACGAGACGATCGGCGACGCGTCCGCCGAGGACACCGTGCTGCTCAACATCGAGCACGGCCCCCTGGGCGCCGCCCTGCACGAGCTCTCCCCCGAACTGCGCTCGGCGATCCAGGCCACCGTGCTCGACGGCCTGACCGTGCGGGAGGCGGCGGAGATCCTCCAGATACCCGAGGGAACCGTGAAGACACGGGTCATGCGCGCCAAGGCGCGGCTACGGGAGGCACTGACCACATGAGCTGGCACCTGACCCACGACCAACTCCACCGGTACGCGGCGCACACCGCCGACGACGTCACCGCGATGTCCGCCGAGGCCCACCTGACGCACTGCGCCCACTGCCGTTCCCTCCTGCCCGCCGACGAGGACTGGCTGGACCGCAGCTGGGCCGACCTGCGCGACGTCGTTGACCAGCCCCGGCGCGGCGCGGTCGAACGCCTGCTCTCCGCGATCGGCCTGCGCGAGAACACCGCCAAACTCCTGGCCGCCACCCCGCAGCTCTACCGGGCCTGGCTGGGCGCCACCGTGCTCGTACTGACCATGGCGTTGGCCGTCGCGCACGAGGTGCCGCGCGGCTCCCTGCTGTTCTCCATCACCGCGCCGGTCGTGCCCCTGATCGGGGTGGCCCTCGCCTACGGGCGGGGGGTGGACCCGGCCCACAGCCTCACGTCCGTCACACCCCTGGCGGGGTACCGGCTCCTCTTCCTGCGCACGGCGGCGGTCCTGGTACCCGCCCTGGTGCTGTGCACCACGGCGGCGCTCCTGATGCCCTCGGTCTCCACGCTGTCAGAGGCGGTCTTCTGGCTGCTGCCCGCGCTGGCCATGGTGGCCGGGTGTCTGGCGCTGAGCCGGTGGATGGCGCTGAGCCTGGCCGGAGGGGGCGTCGGTGCCGCGTGGCTGCTCGCCCTGGTCCTGCTCGGGGCAACCGACGGCCTCGACCCGCTGCTGCTGTTCACACCGACCGCGCAGGCCAGCTGGGCGACGGCGCTCGCCCTGTTGGCCGGGGTCGTCCTGCTCCGGGTGAGGGCCGCGTGACCACCGGCACCACGGGCGAGGGGGTCTGGACAGCGAACCGGGTCAGCGTGAGCGGGCTGGTCCGCAGTTACGGCACACGCCGGGCCCTCGACGGGATCGACCTGGAACTGGGGCCGGGGGTGACCGGTCTGCTCGGGCGCAACGGCGCGGGCAAGACCACGCTGATGCGCTGCCTGGCCACCGACCTGGAGGCCAGCGGCGGCCGGATGCGGGTGCTGGGACGCGACCCGGAACGGTCCGCGGACCGCACCGAGATCCGCCGCCGGATGGGTTACCTGCCGCAGTTCCCCTCGTTCTACCCGCACTTCACCGTGTTCGGACTGCTGGACTACGTGGCGGTGCTCAAGGAGCTGGGCGGGCGCCGGGAACGCCACGACGAGGTCCGCCGCGCCATGCGCAGGGTGGACCTGTACGACCGCAGGCACAGCCGGGTGCGCCGTCTGTCCGGCGGTATGCGCCAGCGCCTGGGGCTGGCGGCGGCGCTGCTCGGCGACCCCGAGCTCCTCCTGCTCGACGAGCCCACGATCGGCCTGGACCCCGAACAGCGCATCCGGTTCCGCGACCTCGTCTCCGAACTCGCGGTGCGCAGCACGGTGGTGCTGTCCACGCACCAGATCGAGGACGTGGCCGCGCTGTGCCGTCGGGTGCTGTGCCTGGACCAGGGCCGGGTGATCTTCGACGGCACACCCGGGGAGCTGGTGGCCCGGGCGCGCGGCCGGGTGTGGGAGCAGGGTTCGCGCCCCGAGGAGGGCGTGACCTCCTGGCGGCTGGCGGACGGCCGCTACCGGGTGCTCGTGCCCGAGGGCGTCGAGAACCCGGACTCGGCGGCGCGCGTCCCGGTGGAGCCGTCGCTGGAGGACGCCTACCTTCTGCTCACCGGGGCACGGAGCGGTACCCGGTGAGCGGCGTCCCGACGTTCTGGGCGCTGACCCGGTTCAACCTGCGCCACCTGCTGGTGAGCCCGGTGTTCCTGGTCGTGGTGCCCGTGGCCCTGGTCGGGCTCGTGTACTCGGCGTACCGGCCTCCGATGCCGACCTGGTCCGACCTGATCGACCAGGTCAGGCTCCAGGCGCTGGGGCTGGCCGCGGTGATGTTCGCTGTCACGACCTTCCCGGCGATCCGGGAGGTGCGCCATTCGGAGGGGTTCGCGCTGCCGTTGTCGGCGCGCGCCCGCCTGTTGTCCCTCTCGCTGGCGTCCGTGCTGGTCACATCGGTGTGCGTGGGTGTACTGGTCCTCTCCCACCTGGTGGCCAACTCACAGCCGACCGCCGGGACGGCCAGCCCGCCCGCGGTCCTGGCCCTGTTCGTGCTGGCCTGGTGCGGGCCGCTGGGGGCGGTGGCCAGTGCCGTCTGGACCCGTTCGTACACCCCGCTGGTGGTGTTGCTGCTGCTCGTCCCCGCGTACCTGCTGTACACGGTGACGTCCATGGGGACCAGGGCCGACGAGATCCTGCGGCGGCTGAACGGCGTGGCCCGGTGGGTGCTGGATCCCCTGCCCGTCGCCGAACCCGCCGTGACCGAACTCGGTGTGCTGTCCCTGCTGCACATCTCGTTCATGGCCGCCTTCCTGCTGGTGTTCGCGTTCGCGCGGCGGGAGGGCTCGTGGTTCCTTCGGCCGGTCACTCTGGGGGCGGCGGCGCTCCTGCTCGCGGGGGTGGCCTTCGTCAACGTGTACGCGCAGCGGACCTACTCCTACGAGACACCCTTCACCGACCAGGACCTGTACGGCGCCGAGGCCGACCCGTGCCGGGTCCGGGAGGGCGTGACCTACTGTCCCCTCCCCGGCTACGAGTCCTGGATCGACTACTGGCACGCCGCGCTCTCTCCCACAGTGGCGCGGATACCCGATCGCGCCCGGGACCGCCTGCCAGTGGTGTGGCAGGGCACCCAGCACCTGCGCCGGGACGTCCGCGAGTTCCAGACCGGCGGACTGGTCTTCCCGCGTTCCGCCCAGCCGTTCCCGCCGCCGGGGACGGTCATCGTGTTCGACGAATGGGACCCCGAGGACCCCTACTACCGCGACGCCCTGGCCACCGAGGTCACCATGAACGTCCTCGGCCTCCCCCGGTACTGGGACCACTCGTGCTCGGGCGCGGGACAGGCCAGGATCGTCCTGGGAGCCTGGATGGTGTCGGCGGACGAACGGCTCGGCACCGAGGCAGCGGAGGAGTTCCTCTCCTCCTACGACCCCTCCGAACTCGACCTGAGCCTGACGCACGCGATCCTCGGCCTCCCCCAGCAGTCCGTCTCCCAGGTGGTGGAGGAGCACTGGGAGTCCCTGCTGTCCGCCGACACCACCACAGAGGAGCTGGCGGAGCTCCTGGAGCTCTCGGTGGCCGACGACGCCGTCCCCGACCCGGCCTGGGCGCCGAACCGGTGGAGCGGCCTCCCCTCCCCGTACGGCTCCGACCAGCGCGATCCCGCCTGCCGCTGACTTCCCGCGGACTCCTACTCACGCACCATGCGTGTCCGCCCCCGCGGCCGGTCGCCGACCTCGGGCAAGGGAACCCCGACGTGTCCGGTCGGCCCGCTCCACGCTACGGTGGGGGCGTGAACTACTACTGGCACAAGGTCCTTCCGCCGCTGTGCGCCTGACCGGGCGCACACGCTGACCTCCCCGAACTCGGAGGCCGCACCGATCCGGTGAGCGGCCGCTCCGTCGTGCGCCCGTCAACGATCCCTTCCCAGGCGTCCAGACGGAAAGTACGAACGTGCCAGACCACACCTCCTCCAACGCCGCGCCGCGATCGACCCCGCACCGGTTCACCGGTGGCGCGCTGCCCATCCTCGGCGCCGCCGTCCTGTGGGGCACCACCGGAACCGCCAGCTCCTTCGCGCCCGACGGCGCGCACCCGGCCGCTATCGGCTCCGCCGGGCTGGTCCTCGGCGGGCTCCTGCTCTTCCTGGCCGGCCGGGGCTCCACCGCCCTGGTCACCGGTTCCGACGCCCGGACCCGGTGGGTGCTCCTGCTTGGAGCCGTCGCCGTCGCCGGGTACCCGCTGTCCTTCTACCCCGCCGTCGCCAACGCGGGAGTGGCCGTCGGCACCGTGATCACGCTGGGCAGCGCCCCCGTCTTCTCCGGGCTGCTGGCCTGGTGCGTGGACCGGGCCAGGCCCACCGCGCGCTGGGTGACGGCCACCGTCGCGGCCGTGGTCGGCTGCGCGGTGCTGGTACTGGGCCCCGAACTCACCGGCGCCGCCAGCTCCACCAACACCCTGGGCGTGTTCCTCGCCCTGGTCGCCGGGTTCTCGTACGCGCTGTACGCGATCATCGCCGAGAAGCTGATCCGGCGCGGGCACACCTCCGGCGCGGTCATGGGGACGATGTTCGCCGGGGGCGGCGTCCTCGTGCTGCCCGTGGTGCTGGCCGCGGGAACCGCATGGCTGGCCACGGTGAACGGTGCGCTGGTCGCCCTGCACCTGGCCCTGTTCACGGTGTTCCTCGCCTACTGGCTGTTCGGCCACGGGCTGCGGCGCACCTCGGCCTCCACCGCGACCACGCTGAGCCTGGCCGAACCCGCCGTGGCGGCGGTGCTGGGCGTGGCTCTGGTGGGTGAACGCCTCCCGCTGGTCTCCTGGTCCGGGCTGGTCGTCCTCGCCCTGGGCCTGGCCGTCCTGAAGGCACCCGGACCCCGCCGCCGCTAGGCCCCGGGGTGGCGCCCCGAGGCCGGGGCGCCACCCGCCTCGTCGGTCCGAACCTCCCCCCGCGAGGGCGGATTCGGCGCGTCGGTCCGGGTCAGGTCCCCACGGTGACCTCGACGGGCCCGGGGTAGAAGGCGACATGGTCGGCGATGTCGGAGACGGCGTCGTAGGGCTGCTCGTAGGCCCACACCGCGTCGGTGAGTTCCTCGTCGCCAAGGACCAGGTCGTAGTAGGCGGCGGTGCCCTTGTAGGGACAGTAGGTGGTGGTCGCGCTCCGGCGCAGGACACCGGGGTCGACATCGGCGAGCGGAACGTACCGCACCGGCGGGTAGCCCGCCTCGCGCAGAGTCAGCGCGGTGGTGCTCCGCGCGATCAACCGGTCCCCGACGCTCACCCGCACCGGCTCGGTGGTGGGTTCGACGGTGATGGGGTGGTCCTCCCCCGGAACTCTGCCGTTCTGTGCCATGAGGGCGCTCCTTCGCTGGTGGTTCCCGGTCCCACCGTACGGCGGGGGGTTATCGAAGTGCTTATGGCCCTTCCCCTGGTAGACGGCGTACGAACGTCAGTACGCTTCCCGGCAACATCCCCCACATCCCCCACATCCCCTGATCGAAGGAAACCCCTTGCGCAGATCCGCGGCGGCCCTGGCCGCCCTGTCCCTGCTGGCCACGGCCGCCGTGCTCGACGGCACGGAAGCCCCCGCCGAGGCCGCTCCCCTGGACGGAGCCTCCGTGGTGCCCCTCCAGGTCACCGGTGACCCCTCCGAACGGTTCAACCTGGTCCTGCTGGGCGACGGCTACACCGAGGAGGAGATGCCCCTCTTCCGCGAGCAGGTGAACCAGCACCTCAACGTGCAGTGGAGCATCGAGCCCTTCCGCTCCTACCGGAACTACTTCAACGTCTACCTGGTGGAGACCCCCTCCGCGGAGTCCGGTGTGGACTGCGACCCCGCCCACGGCTGGGAACGGCGGGACACGGCGCTGGGCATGGGGTTCTTCAACGGCTGCGACGAGTCCGCCCTGGAACGCCTGCTCACCGTGGACTCGTCAGCGGCCAACGCCGCCGCCGACATGGTCCCCGGGGTGTCCGCGAACAACCGGCAGATCCTGGCCCTGGCCAACAGCGAGACCTACGGCGGCGCGGGCGGACGCCTGGCCACGGCCTCGTCGGGCAACGCGCTCTCCGCGCTGATCAGCCCCCACGAACTGGCGCACTCGCTGGGTGCGCTCCAGGACGAGTACCCGTACTACTTCCGGGACACCAGTCTGGGCCGCTACACCGGCGCGGAACCCGCTTCGGCCCACCACACCCTCATGAGCTCCGAGCGGATGCTCGACGAGGAGGCCAAGTGGTGGCGCTGGCTCGGTGAGGAGAGCGAGTCCGGCGGCACCATCGGCGCCGCCGACCCGGACGGCCACGAGGGCGGCCTCTACCACTCCGAGGGCGTCTGGCGCCCCAGCAACCACTCCATGCTCAAGACCCTGGGCTACTACTTCGACCAGGTCGGGCGAGAGGTGATGACCCACCGAATCTCGGGGCTGCGGGACCGGGCGACCCTGCCGGTCTCGTCCACCCCCGAGGGCGAGGTGGGCGCCGAGGACGCCGTGTGGGTCGAGGGCCCGCACCCCGTCCACCACGAGCTGGACTACACCTGGACGGTGGACGGCGAAGAGCTGACCGACGCCTCCGGCGCGCGCGGTCTGGAACTGGCCGGGCTCGACCTGGAAGCAGGGGCGCGGATCAGCGTCCGGGTCCAGGACCCCACCGAGTTCGTCCGCGACCCCGACATCCGCGCGTCCGCGGCGATGACCCGGACTCTCACGTGGACCGTGGGCGAGTCCCTGGAGCCCGTCGAGGCCGAGGCCGGTTTCACCCGCCACCGCGACACCGAGCGCGCCGTCAGCGCCACCGAGGTGGTCTACGCGGAGACCACCCGCCCCACCGACCGGATCATGGAGGTCGCCTGGGAGCTGGACGGGTCCACCGTGTCCACCTCGACCGACGGCCGCACCCTCGACCTGGGCGAGTTCGACCTCCCGGCCGGTGACCACGTGCTGTCCGCGACCGTGACCGATCCCGAGGGGTCGGGGTCCCAGACCCTCACCTGGACCGTGGACGCCACCGCCCCGAGCGCCCCGCGCGAGCTCTCCGAGGCAGCCGCCACGGTCGCGGGCGGCGAACACCACCTGTACCTCAACGAGTTCTCCATGCGCCTGTCCCCCGAGGACGACGGCGAGGGCCACGTGGTCGGTGAGTTCCGGGTCGACGGAGACGGCTGGCACCACTACTACGGCTGGCCGGAGGACTCCGAGGCGCCGTTCCGGTTCACCCCGGACGGGACCAACGTCGACGACCTGGTCTACGGGAGCCTCGGCAGCGGCGGCCTGTCCATGGCGGTCTTCGAGGTCGACTCCCACGAGCCCGGCTGGGGCACCCACACCGTGGAGCACCGGGCGATCGACTCGGCGGGCAACATCGGCTCCCCGGAGTCCTTCACGGCGACGGTCGTACCCGGCGCGGAGCTGGAGTGCACCGAGACCGTGAGCGGCGCGGTCAACGGCGGCCTGCGGGTCGATGAGGGCGTGGTCTGCCTCGACGGCGCCGACGTGCGCGGCAAGGTCACCGTGACCGGGGGCGCGTCCCTCGTGGTCGAGGGTGGATCCCTGAGGGGCGGCCTGTCCGCCTCCGGCGCCCACACCGTGCGACTCTCCGGCACCCAGGTGAGCGGCGCGGTGTCGATCTCCGGCACCACCTCCGAGGTGACGCTCCTGGGTTCCAGCCTTTCGGGCGCGCTGGCGCTGAACGACAACACCCAGGTGCCCGCCGACACCTGGTCCGGTGAGGCGAGCGGCTACGGGCCAGTCCTGGCCGGGAACACCGTGCGCGGCTCCGTGGCCTGTTCCGGCAACAACCCGGCCGTGACCGACTTCGGTGCGGCCAACGACGTCACGGGCTCCGTCGCGGGGCAGTGCTCCGACCTGTGACACCACCGCCCGCGCGTCCCGTCCGGCGCGCGGGCGGCCTTCGCACGACGAGGGCCCGGGACCACTGTGGTCCCGGGCCCTTCGTACGGCTCCGGTCCGGCTCCGCGCCGGACGACGCCAGCCGGGGCCAGCGCCCCGGTCAGGGGTCCTAGGCCGTGTTTTTTGGATCATTCCGCGCTCGCGACCACCAGGCTGCCTCTCACTGCGCCGATGAAGCTCGGACAGCCAAACCCGGGCGGGCCCCCGCTGTGCGACACTGCGGAGCTTGCGTAGCAGCGCACAGTAGGGGCAGCTTCACTCATCGTCTTGCGAGAGATTGCCTGGACGGCCGCTCGCATCGATGGCGGCTCCGCCGCCACCGGCGAAAGCATCCAAAAAACACGGCCTAGTCCTGCTCGGCCTCACGGTGGCGGCGGGCCAACTTGACGGGCTCCAGCACGGCCAGGCACTCGACATGGTGCGTCATGGGGAAGGCGTCGAAGGCGCGCAAACCCACCAGACGGTAACCGGAGCGGTCGAACTCGGCGAGGTCGCGGGCCAGGGTCGCCGGGTCGCAGGACACGTAGGCGATCCGGCGGGGCTTCATGCCCGCCACCTTGCGCACCACCTCGACGCCGGCGCCCGCGCGCGGCGGGTCCAGCGCCACGACGTCGGCGCGCACGTCGGCCCACTCACGCATCTGCTTGGCAACGTCGGCCCGCTCGATTCGCACCTGCGGCAGGTCCTTGAGGTTGTACTGGGCGTCGCGCACGGCGTGCTCGCCGTTCTCCACACCCATCACACGGCCCTCGGCACCGACGGCGTCGGCGAGCGCGCCGGTGAACAGGCCCGCACCGCAGTACAGGTCCAGGGCGGTCTCGCCCTCGCGGGGCTCCAGGCCGTCCAGCACGGCGGCGCTCAGGGTCTCCGCGGCGGCGGGGTGGACCTGCCAGAAGCCGCCCGCGCCCACCCGGTACTCACGTCCGGCCACGTCCTCGCGCACGCCCTTGCGCCCGCGCACCGACTGCACCCGGCCGCCCTTGAAGCGGCGCAGCACGGCGCTGGAGGCCTTGAGTTCGGGCAGCGTGCCGAGCTTGGCCGTGGTGGGGGTGACCACGATCGCGCGGTCGGCGCGGGTGGCGGAGGCGACCGCCTCGACGTCCTTGACGCCCTCCCACTTGACCTCGGTGACGCCGAGCTCGCTGACCCCCGGGTGGGCGATCAGGCACTGGTCGACCGGCTCGATGTCGTGGGACCGGTGGCGGCGCAGACCGGCGTGGCCGTCCTCGTCCACGGAGAACCGCACGCGGGTGCGCCAGCCCAGACCGTCGGGGGTCCCGGGCAGCTCCTCGACGGCCACGTCGAGGTCGATCCCGGCGATCCGGCTCAGCTGGTCGGAGACGACCTTGCCCTTCATCCTGCGCTGGGACTCCAGGGTGGCGTGCTGCCAGTCGCAGCCGCCGCACATGCCGGGGCCGGAGAACACGCACGGCGCCTCGACCCGGTCAGGGGAGGCGGTGAGGACCTCGACGGCCTCGCCGCGCAGGAAACGGGTGGTCTTCTCGGTGACGCGCACCCGGACCCGCTCACCCGGCAGGGCGTGGCGGACGAAGACGACCTGGTCGTCCAGACGGCCCACACACCATCCACCGTGGGCGACGTCGTCCACTGTCAGTTCGATCTCGTTGCCCACACTGGTCATGGCGGTGTCCTTCGCTGGTCGGGTCGTGTTACGGGTGACCCTGCGCGCACAGCCACCAACCGACCCCAATCTACCGGCCTCGGGACACCACACGCGCTGGTACGGACACGGTGGGGTCGGGGTGGTCACCCGGATCGGGCCGTTGTGTGCCAAGGTGGAACCGTCGGGGCGCGTGGGTCTGTCCGTGCTCCGGGGGTGGACGGCTATCCGACGGGAGTGCGGACGAGGTGCACATCGTGATCATGGGGTGTGGCCGCGTGGGTTCCACGCTGGCACACACCCTGGTGGATCTGGGCCACTCGGTGGCGGTGATCGACCAGGACCCCGAGGCGTTCCGCCGCCTCCGCACCGCCGTGGCCAAGCACACGGTGCGCGGCGCGGGCCATGACCGGGAGGTCCTGCTCAACGCGGGTATCGACCGCGCGGCGGCCTTCGCGGCTGTCAGCAACGGCGACAACTCCAACATCATCGCGGCCCGGGTGGCCCGCGAGGCGTTCGGGGTCCGCAACGTGGTGGCCCGGATCTACGACCCCCGCCGCGCGGAGGTCTACCAACGTCTGGGCATCCCCACCGTCGCGACCGTGCGCTGGACGGCCGACGCCATCCTGCGCCGCGTGGTGCCCGGGGACGACCGGCTGGGTGCCGCACCCGAGTGGCAGGACGCCTCGGGCAGCCTCACCATGAACGAACTCACTCCGCCCGAGCGCTGGACGGGACGTTCCCTCGCCGAACTGGAGGACGACTTCCGTCTGCGCGTGGTCTACCTGGTCCGGCAGGGGCGCATCGCGCTGGCCCGGTCCGAGGAGACCATCGCGGAGGGCGACGTACTGCACGTGGTGGGCCGCAGCCGGGACATGGCCGACCTGACCCAGCGGCTGGCCGGGCGGCACGAGGACGAGACGGGGCGTGGGTGAGATGCGGATCGCCATCGCGGGAGCCGGGAGCGTGGGCCGCTCCATCGCCACGGAGCTGGCGGGCAACGGCCACGACGTCCTGCTGATCGACAGGGACACCCGGGCGATCGGGGTGGACGACCTCCCCCAGGTGGAGTGGCTGCTCGCCGACGCCTGTGAACTGGCCACCCTGGAGGACGCCCGGCTGGGTGACTTCGACGTGGTCATCGCGGCCAGCAGCGACGACAAGGTGAACCTCGTCGTCTCCCTGTTGGCCAAGACCGAGTTCGCGGTGGACCAGGTCATCGCCCGGATCAACGACCCGGCCAACGAGTGGCTGTTCGACGACTCCTGGGGGGTGGACCTGGCGGTCTCCCCTCCGCGTCTGATCGCGGACCTGGTCGAGGGCGTGTCCGAGGAGGACCACCCGGAGGAGGGGACCCTCCCCCCGCTGCCGGGCGCAGAGATCGCGGAGTCGGTGCTGCACGCGGCCAGCCCGTTCGCGGACCGGCCCGAGAGAGACCTCACCGCCGAACTGCCGGAGGGTGTGGCCCTGGTCGCGGTGCTCGGCCCGGGCGGGGTGCGACCGCCCGCACCGGAGCGGACCCTGTCCGTGGGCAACACCGTGGTGTTCCTGGCCGAACCGGACGCGCTGGGCCCCCTGGAGGAGCTGCTGGAGCGGGTCGAGGACTCCGAGGAGTCCGCGCCCGAAGGCTGAGCACGGGCCCCGGACGCGCGCCCGGCGGTCAGGCCGAAGCGGTGGTCAGCGCTCGTCCGCGACGTCGCCGGCCGCTGCCCCGCCGGTGTCCTCGGTCCGGTCCAGGGGGGTGCGTCCGCGCGCCAGCACCCACACCATGCCCGCGAAGGCCGCCACCTGGAGCGGCCATCCCATCGCCACCTTGGACAGCCCCAGCAGGGCGAAGGTGTTGGCCCAGTCGTTGGTCTCGGCGAGCCAGAGCGGGTACTGGACCAGTACACGGATGACGCAGGGCAGCACCAGCAGCCAGGTCAGGCGGGAGGCGAGCTTGACCACGGCAGGATTGCCGCGCCAGGAGGTGAAGTCCTCCTTGTTCCCGATGAACGGACCGATCATGAGGCCGACCACCGGCCAGCGCACCAGGACCGAGAGGCTCAGCACCACCGCGTAGACCGCGTTGTAGATGATCCCGGGCAGGAAGGCGTCCTCGGCGTTGCCGCTGCGCATCGCGAAGACGGCCGCCAGGCCGATGCCGAAGAGGCTGGTGAACACGTACTGCAACGAGGAGCGCTGCACGAGTCGGAGCACACCCAGGAGCAGGGCCGCCCCGACGCCGAGGATGATCGACAGCCGCAGGTCCTCACCCGCGACGTAGGAGATCGTGAAGGTCAGGGTGGGGACGGCCGTCTCGACCATGCCGCGCTTGCCGCCCAGAGCCTCGGCGAGCTTGGTCCGGACCAGCGCCTCGACCGTTCCCTCGGTGACCGCGGGCGTCTGCGCCCGCTCCTCGGCCTGGGCCGCCTCATCGGAGGCCCGCTGCTGCTCAGTCATCCCGCTCCCGCTCCGGTGTCGCCGTACGGCCTGTACGGCCGCCAGCCATGATGCACCACCCTATGCGACCTGTCACAGCCGGGGAGTGGCGTTCTCGGCAACCGGAGACCGCCCCGGTACGGGCTTGCCCTCCTTTGTCAGGTGTTGCGGCGTGCCCCTTCTCACCACGGTCACTGGCCTCGGGGCCGCGTCCTTCCGTACCCTGGCGGCCCACCCGCTCTCGTGAGGAGTCAGCCCGATGACCACCAGGCAGGAAGCACCCGAGGAGGAGCACCTCCGCTTCGCCCTCACCCTGGACCCCGAGCTGGTCGAGGAGGGGGCCTCGCACGTGTGGTCCCCGTACTCCGTCGGCGCCGTCCTCGGCCTGTTGGCCACCGGCGCGGGCGGCGACACCCTGAAGGAGCTGGTGGACCTCGTGGCCCCGGCCAGCGGCGATCCCCGGGGGCACCTGAAGGTCCTCGACGCCGCCGTCGAGGCCGCCGACGGCCTGGACCTGGCCACCCTCAACGGCCTGTACGTCCCCGCCGACCTCCCGCTGCGCGCGCGGTTCGAGGAGCGGGTCGCGGCCCAGCCCGACGCCGAGGTGGACCGGGTCGACTTCCGCAGTGACTCCGAGGGGGTGCGCACGCGGGTCAACGGCCGGGTCTCGGACGTCACCCGGGGGCTGATCCCCGAGCTGCTCGCACCCGGCACCGTCCATCCCGACGTCCGCATGCTCCTGGTCAACGCCCTGTGGGTGAAGCTGGTGTGGGCGGAGCCCTTCGACCCCTCCCTGACCCGTGACCTCGACTTCCACGCGCCGGACCGCACCCACCGGGTCCCCGCCATGCGCCGCACGGGTTCCCTGACCCACGCGGCACACGCGGGGCTGCGCATGGTCACCCTGGAGGGCGAGCACGGTCTGGCCCTGGACGTGATCGTCCCCGACTCCCCCGGGTCCGCACGCGCGCCGGTCCCACCACTCACGCCGCGGGCCCTGCGCGGGCTGTACCAGGCACGCGGGAAGGAACAGGTGACCCTGGCGCTGCCGCGCTTCACCGTCCAGACCGACACCGCGCTGCTCGACCCGCTCGCCGCCACGCCCGCGCGCGTGCGCACGCTGGCCACCGACGCGGCCGACTTCGGCGGGATCAGCGACGAGCCCCTGAAGGTTGACGCCATCGTGCACCAGGCGGTGCTGCGCGTGGACGAGAAGGGCGCCGAGGGGGCCGCCGCCACCGCCGCCGTCATGCTGATGTCGGCCGCGGTCCCACCGCCCCCCAAGGAGTTCCTCGTGGACCAGCCCTTCCTCTTCGTGCTGCGCCGCCGGGGCGCGATCCTGTTCACCGGCCGGGTCACCGACCCCGTGGACCCGGGTCCGGCCGTGTGAACGAAACCGGCCTCAGGACCCCGGCAGGAAGTCGGCGGTGACGTCGGCCAGGGCCTCGTGCGCCTGGTCGTCGGTCAGCTCCGGTTCGGCGTCTCCGGACTGCTCGCCGTAGGCGCCGAACTGGGCGTGGTTCATGCCCTCGACCACCTCCGTGACGGCGTGGCCGGGCAGGTTCGCTCTTCGTTCGGTGACCTCCGCCGGGTTCAGGACGCCGTCCCGTCCCCCGGCCACCGACAGCACCGCGAGGTCGTCGCGGTCGGCGAGGTCCGCGCTCTCGGTGGCGTAGGAGGCCCACAGGATCAGGCCCGCCCACGCGACGTCGCCGTTCCCGGAGCCCAGGTGCTGTGCCGCGAAGGCTCCGCCCATGGAGTGCCCGCCCAGGTACCACTCGCTGATCCCGGGTGCGGCGCCCACCGCGCTCTCGCCCCGCGCGGAGTCCACCAGGGCCAGGTTGAGGCGCAGGTCCGGCACGACCACCGTGGCGCCGGTCCGGGCCACCACCGGCGCCCAGGAGGCCACGTAGGCGTCGGCCTCCACCCGGGCCCCGGGGTAGAAGACGACCCCCGTCCCGGAGGGGTTCTCCGCGGGGGTGATCAGCACGCCGTCGGAGAGCCGCTCCACGACGACGGCCGGGGCCTGTTCGGCCCGGGCCAGCGGCCCGGGCTCGGCCCGGTACGGGTCGAGAGCCCAGACCACGAAGGCAGTGGCCGCCACCAGTACCAGGGCGGTGAGCGCCGCCAGAGCCCACAGCAGGGCCCGCACACCCCGGCGTCCCCGCACGCGTTCGCCGCCCGCTCCGTCACTGTCCATGTCCGCCTCTTCTTGATTCCGGGCGCCGGTCCTCGGAGCCGTACGGAGCACTGGCGGCGCGCGAACCGTGGTCGGGCACACGCGGGCACGACGAACCGAACTCGCGGCTCACTGACTCCGTAAGCGCCCTCGGTCCGGGCGACTCCACGTCCTTTCGCACCGTATCGCCCTGTTTGCACCGTCTCGCGTCGGGTGCTCCCCGGCCGGAACCCCACCGCGCGAGAGGCGGTGGGTCAGGTCTCGAAGACCTCGAAGGAGGTGGCCAGGGGCACCCCGGCCCACTCCCCCGAACGCACCGCACCCTCCCGCAGGAAGGTCCGTTGGTCGAAGCCGTCCAGGTTGGCCAGGTACACCTCGTGCGCGTCCAGTGAGGCCACACCCGCGGCGAGGTCGTCCTCAGCCAGTTCGACGTAGTGGGTGGGGTCCGGGGCCGCACCGAAGGCCACGAACCGCACGCCCCGCCAGCGTTCCAGCCCTTCAGCCAGCTGGTCGGTGAACACCCAGCGGTTGTCGGCGTCGCGGACCGCGTCCAGCAGGGCCGGGCCCAGGACCCGGTGGTCGGCGTGGTTGAACCCGCCTCCCCCGGCGAAGTGCTCACGGAAGTTGATGGAGACGATCACGTCCGGCCGGTGTCTGCGGATCGCCCCGGCCAGGGCCCGGCGCAACGGCAGGCCGTACTCCAGGGTGCCGTCGGGGAAGTCCAGGAACTCCACGGTGGAGGCCCCGACTGCCGCCGCCGAGGCACGCTGCTCGGCCATCCGCAGGGGCGCGCAGGCCGCCGGGTCCAGGGAGTCGATCCCGGCCTCGCCCTGGGTCACCAGGAGTTCGACGACCTCCTTCCCCTGTGCGGTCCACCGGTGGAGCGCCGAGGAGACACCGAACTCCAGGTCGTCCGGGTGGGCCACCACCGCCAGGGCGCGGCCCCAGTCCTCGGGAAGCGGCCGGGGAGCGCTGTTCTTCGTTGTCTGAGCCATATGGCCCACATTACGGAACGGCGCACCCCCGGACACGGTTGTCCACAGGCCGGATCGGTGAGGACTCAGGAACCGGTGGTCGGTCCGTCCGCGGAACCGCTGGGCGGTCCGCTCGCCGAACCGTTGGGCGAACGGCCGGCGTTGCCGGTCTGGGCCGCCTGCTGGGCCGCACGCTGCTGCGCGGCGGCCGCCATCTGCTCCTGGATCTTCTTGGGCACGGTGATCTGGAGGAGCTCGTTGGGCGGCACCGGCTGATCGCCGCGCACCACCACGATGTTGGCGAAGACCTGCTCGATCTCGGACATCACCTCGGGCTTGCTGGCGCCCTCGCCGCGGATCACGCCGCGCAGCACCCACCGCGGTCCGTCCACGCCGATGAAGCGCACCCGCTGGCCCAGCTGTCTGCCGTCCTCGGTCTTCTTCCCCTTGATGGGGATGACCGCCTGGAGCTCGGGACCGAAGGTGCCGTCGTGGTCCTCGGCCTTACCGCCCTGCTGCGTGACCTGCTCGCGCAGCTCCTCACGCATCTCGTCCCACAGCCCGGACGACTTCGGCGCGGCGAAGGGCTGCACCTGGAGCGCGGTCTTGCCGCGCACCAGGGTGACCCCGATGATCTTCTGCTTGTTCTGCTTGTCCTGGGCGACGTTCACCTGGATCTCGGTGCCCTGCTCCATCGGCAGGAGCATGCTGCCCAGGTCCATCCGCTCGGCCTCGGGGGCGTCCTCGGTGGAGTCCCACGGTCCGGTCAACCGGTACTGGTCGGCGTCCTTGGCGGGCTGCTGGGAGGCACGCTCCGGCTCGATCTCGTTCTCGAACGAGACCGCGCCCGCGGCGCCCTGCCGCTGCGACCGGGCCTCCGTCTCCGTGGCTCTCTCGGTCTCTTTGTCCCGCTTCTTGCGGCGGCGTCCAAACACGCCTTCACCTCTCCGCTTCTTCCGTAGGTCCCGGGATCACACCGGGGAGTCAGGGGACGTTCACCGCTGCGCGGCGTGGCCCCCGGTCGAACCGAAACCACCCGCACCGCGCACCGAGTCGGGGAGCGTGTCCGCCTCGACGAACTCCGCCCGCTCCACGCGCTGGATCACCATCTGGGCGATCCGGTCGCCGCGCGCGATCGTGACCGGGGTGTCGGTGTCGGTGTTGAGCAGGGTCACCCGGATCTCCCCCCGGTACCCGGCGTCGACGGTCCCCGGGGCGTTGACGACCGTGACCCCGTGCCGGGCGGCCAGCCCGGACCTGGGGTGCACGAAGGCCGCGAAACCGTCGGGGAGGGCGATGGCCAGACCGGTGGGGACCGTGGCGCGCTGTCCGGGGTCGAGCCGGACGTCGACGGCGGCGTACAGATCCGCCCCCGCGTCACCAGGGTGGGCGTACGCGGGCAGCGGGAGGCCGGGGTCCAGGCGCCGGACGGTGATGGTCAACTGTCCGGCTTCCAGGGATGAGGTACTCACATTCGCCGAGCCTATCGCTCCCAGGGCGCTGCCTTGGTGTCCAGCGTGCCGGAACGACGGGGGCGGATCCGAAACGTGTTCGGACCCGCCCCCGGTGCGTCTTCGCCGGTGTCGCCTACTCGGTGGTCTCGGCCAGGGTGACCTCGACGCTCAGCTCACCGTCGTCGGTGGTCTCGAAGTCGATCGCAGCGGCGCGACCCGCCGCGGCGATGTCGCCGGAGGCCGCGCGGGCGGACTCGGCCTGCTTTCCGGAGACGCGGACGAGCTCGACCTCGGCGCGCATGGACAGCTTGGCCTCCGACTTGGCCTTGCGGACCGCCCGCAGCACCTCCGCGGTGGCGGCCAGGACGGCCGGGTCCCCACCGGCGGCCGCGGCGCGGTACTCGGCGGCGTCGGGCCAGCTCTGGGCGTGCACCGAACCGTCCTGCCACCAGCTCCAGACCTCGTCGGTGACGAAGGGGACGAAGGGTGCGAACAGCTTGTGCAGGGCGCCCAGAGCGATGAGCAGCGCCGCGCGGGCGGAGGCGCCCTCGGCGGCCTCGGTGTCGTAGGCCCGGGTCTTGACGAGCTCCAGGTAGTCGTCGCAGAAGTCCCAGAAGAAGCGCTCGGTGCGCTCCAGGGCCCGGGTGTGGTCGTAGGCGGTGAAGGCCGCTGTGGCCTCCTCGACCACGTCCGCCAGCGCGGCCAGCATCGCCCGGTCCAGGGGCTCGGTGACCTGGGACGGGTCGGTGGTGGCGTTCTCACCGGCGACCGACATGACGAACTTGCTGGCGTTGAGGATCTTGATGGAGAGTCGGCGGCCGACCTTCATCTGGCCCTCGTCGAGAGCGGTGTCGGTGCCCAGACGGCCGCTGGCCGCCCAGTACCGGACCGCGTCGGAGCTGTACTTCTCCAGCAGGGCGACCGGGGTGACGACGTTGCCCTTGGACTTGGACATCTTCTTGCGGTCCGGGTCCAGGATCCACCCGGAGATACCGGTGGTGCTCCAGGGCAGGCTGCCGTTCTCGAAGTGGGCGCGGACCACCGTGGAGAACAGCCACGTGCGGATGATGTCCTGCCCCTGGGGGCGGAAGTCCATCGGGAAGACCCGCTCGAACAGGTCCTGGTCGCGTTCCCAACCCGAGGCGATCTGCGGGGAGAGCGAGGAGGTCGCCCAGGTGTCCATGACGTCCGGGTCGCCCATGAACCCGTTGGCCCGGCCCCGCTGGTCCTCGGTGTAGCCGGCGGGCGCCTGGGAGCTGGGGTCGATGGGCAGCTGGTCCTCGGTGGGCAGCAGCGGCGCGTCGTAGTTCGGGTTGCCGTCCGCGTCCAGCGGATACCAGACCGGGAACGGGACGCCGAAGAAACGCTGACGGCTGATCAGCCAGTCGCCGTTGAGGCCCTCGACCCAGTTCTCGTAGCGCTGGCGCATGTGCTCGGGGTACCAGGTGAGCTCGCGGCCGCGCTCGATGAGCTGGGCGCGCACGTCCTCGTCCCGGCCGCCGTTGCGGATGTACCACTGGCGGGTGGTGACGATCTCGAGGGGCTTGTCGCCCTTCTCGTAGAACTTCACCGGGTGGGAGATGGGCTTGGGGTCGCCGACGAGGTCGCCGCTCTCCTTGAGCAGCTCGACGGTGCGCTCCCGGGCGGTGTGGACGGTGGCCCCGGCCAACCGGGCGTAGGCCTCGCGGGCGGTGTCGGACTCGACGCCCTTGGGCGGGTCCGCGATGACGCGGCCGTCCCAGCCGATGATGGGGCGGGTCTCCAGCTGGAGCTCGCGCCACCAGGTGACGTCGGTGGTGTCACCGAAGGTGCAGATCATCGCGATGCCGGACCCCTTCTCGGGGTCGGCGAGGCGGTGCGCCTTCACGGGGACCTCGACACCGAAGACCGGGGTGGTCACGGTGGTGCCGAACAGGTCCTGGTACCGCTCGTCGTCGGGGTGGGCGACCAGGGCGACACACGCGGCCAGCAGCTCGGGACGGGTGGTCTCGATGTGGACCGGGGTGCCGTCCGGCTTGTGGAAGGCGACCTTGTGGTAGGCGCTGGGACGCTCGCGGTCCTCCAGCTCGGCCTGGGCGACGGCGGTGCGGAAGGTGACGTCCCACAGGGTGGGCGCCTCCGACATGTAGGCCTCGCCCCGCGCCAGGTTGCGCAGGAAGGCGCGCTGGGCGGCCGCGCGGGAGTTCCCGTCGATGGTGGCGTAGGTGTGGCGCCAGTCGACGCTCAGGCCCAGACGGCGCCAGATGGACTCGAAGACCTTCTCGTCCTCGACCGTGAGGATGTCGCACAGCTCGATGAAGTTGCGGCGGGAGATGGGGACCTGCCGCTTGGGGTCGGGCTTGTGCGGCGGCTGGAAGTCCGGGTCGTAGGGGACCGAGGGGTCGCAGCGCACGCCGTAGTAGTTCTGGACGCGGCGTTCGGTGGGCAGGCCGTTGTCGTCCCAGCCCATCGGGTAGAAGACGGCCTTGCCGTTCATCCGCTGGAAGCGCGCGACGGTGTCGGTGTGCGTGTAGGAGAACACGTGCCCGATGTGCAGCGAACCCGAGACCGTGGGCGGCGGGGTGTCGATCGAGTAGACGTCCTCGCGGCTGCGGGTGCGGTCGAAGTGATAGACGCCGGACTCATCCCATACGTCCACCCACTTCGCCTCGATACCGTCCAGCGAAGGCTTGTCGGGCATGCGGAAGGAATGAGAGCGGTTGGTCATGCGGGCAATATTAGCCCTCCGCGCGCCCTGGTCGCTCCCGGTTTTCCCCCTCTGGCAGGGAGAACGGGGGCGGGCCACGGCGGCGGGCGCCGCCGCGCGGNGTGAAAGGATTCCCCCAGCGGACCGCGTCCGCGCGCACCATCGTACGCACTAGGGAATGGTGAACGATTCACATGGCAAAGAAGGACGGTGAGGTCGCACCGGTCATCATCGGCATGGTCGCGGGATTCGCGGCCGAGTTCGTCACACGCAAGGCTCTGAGCTTCGCGTGGACGCGCGCCACCGGTGAGGAGCCGCCCACGGACCTGGAGTCCCCGGACGTCAGCCTGGGCCGTGCCCTCGGCTGGGCCGTGGTGGCGGGAGTGGGCGTCGAGGTGGCCAGAGTGCTGGCCGTCCGCGCCGCCCGCAAGCAGATGGTCGGCTCCGGCGGGCGGGACCTGGAGGTCTGAGCCCCGCCCGCGCCGGGCAGCTCGCGACGACGGTGGACGGCCCACCACATGGGATCGAACCCACGTGCGGTCGGCCGTCCACCGTCGTTCTGCGAGCCACCGTCCGACGGTCGAACGGATCCGGTTCCGGCACCCCTCAGCATCCTCGGATACCGTGGGGAGACGGGCTAGGAACCGTCGCCGTCAGTGTCAGGCGCACTCCTTGCAGACCAGCTGACCGGCGCGCTGCTCAGCGAGCTGACTGCGGTGGTGCACCAGGAAGCAGCGCGAGCAGGTGAACTCGTCGGCCTGGCGGGGAAGCACGCGCACGGCGAGCTCCTCGCCGGACAGGTCGGCACCGGGAAGCTCCATGCCCTCGGCCACCTCGTCGGGGTCGACGTCGATGGTGCCGGTGCCCTTGTCCACGCGCCGCGCCTGCAGCTCCTGGAGGCTGTCCTCGTTGATGTCCTCGTCAGTCTTGCGCGGGCTGTCGTAGTCGGTCGCCATCTCTGCTAACTCCATCCCCCTCGTTTAGTGCCTCGTCGCGCGGGTGTAACGCTTGAGAGACCTTCGTTGTGCCCGAATCGGCCGACGAGTTTTCCCGGTGTCATCCGACCGTGCCCCCTCCCGGGTCACAGTCCACAGGTCAGCAGCACTTTCACGGGATCGTGACCGGAGGCGGCCAAGGTTGGGTGGCCCCTCACGGGTCGTTCCCTGCGGTACTACCCGACACCGGGTGTCTCGTAGACCCGAACACACGCTTGCGCCCACATGCCGGACCAGCCTGGAGCACTCCCCCGAGTACGGGCGAAAACCCAGACATGCCCACGTCAGGAGGGATTCCCTCCGTGTCCACGCCCGGGGAAGCATACCCACCGCAGGTCGACACTCGTGACAGGGGTGGGCGTGTCTTCGGACACGTATAGATACCACGAAGCTGGGCGGTACGCAGCTTGGCCCCCACCTCTATCGACGTTCCGCGTTCTCCGTCCCGCCACCCGAAGGCACGGGCAGGCACACCGTGACGACCAGACCGCCGCCCGCGCGCGGCCACGCCGTCACCACGCCAGCGTGGGCGCGCACCACCGATCGCACGATGGACAGACCCAGACCGGCGCTGCGCCCGGAGCCCACGCGGTCGCCGGAACCGCGCCGGAAGGGTTCGAACAGGCCCTCGATCTCGTAGGCGGGGATGACCTTGCCCGAGTTCTCCACCTGGACGGCGGGCATCCCCTCGTACATGCCGCTGCGGACGGTGATCTCGCCTTCGTCGACGTTGTACTTGAGGGCGTTCTCGACCAGGTTGGCCACGAGGCGTTCCAGCAGCACGGGGTCGCCGACCACCGGGGCCGGACGCAGGTCCTGACGCAGCGAGAGCCCGGACTTGTCGATGTCGCCGGAGAGCTGGCTCAGGACCGTTCCGGCGACCTCGCTCAGGTCGACCCTGGCCTTGGACTCCAACTCGCGGTCGCTCTTGGCCAGGAACAGCAGGCCGTCGATGAGGCGTTCGTGGCGGGCGTTGGTCTCCAGGAGGGTCTGTCCGACGCTCTTGAGGTCCGGCGAGACGTCCGGGGCGCTCAGGGCCACCTCCAGGAGGGTGCGGTTGATCGCCAGGGGCGTACGCAGCTCGTGGGAGGCGTTGGCGACGAAGCGCCGCTGCCCGTCGAAGGCCCGGTCGAGGCGTTCGAGCATGCCGTCGAAGGTGTCGGCGAGCTCACGGATCTCGTCGTCGGGTCCGGACAGGGCGATGCGCTCGTGCAGGGAGCGTTCGGAGAGCCTTCTGGCGATGCGGGTGATCTTCTGGAGGGGCGACAGCGCACGGCCCGCCACGGCGTATCCCAGGGCCACCGCGAGCAGGCCCACGAGGAACAGGGCGAGCAGGGAGAACCGGGTGACGTGGGTGAGGACCTGCTCGATGTAGTGGCTGTTCTCGATCAGCTCCGCCGGGCTCTCCTCGGCGAGGAGCGCGTTGAGCAGGACCGCGACGACCAGGTAGTTGACCAGGACCAGCAGGGAACCCGCCGCGAAGAACAACATCCCGTAGATGAGTGTGAGGCGGGCACGCAGGCTGAGGTTGTCGGTGAAGCGGTGGACCGTGGCGTGGACGGTCGTGTGCGCGGAGGAGCGTTCGGCTCCGTCGCCGCTCGGGGCGACGGAGTTCAGGCTGCGCCAGGTCCCGGTGTCCCCGGGGCGGGTGGGTTCGACCTGCCCGGGTTCCGGGCGCTCCCCCGGTCTCACAACCGGTACCCCGCCCCCGGAACGGTCTGGATGACCGGTGGGTCACCGAGTTTCTTGCGCAGGGTCATGACGGTGACCCTGACGACGTTGGTGAACGGGTCGGCGTTCTCGTCCCAGGCCTTCTCCAGCAGCCCCTCCGCGCTCACCACGGTCCCCTGGGCGCGCATGAGCACCTGGAGGACGGCGAACTCCTTGGGGGTGAGCGAGACCTCGCGGTCGTCGCGGCGCACCTGGTGGTTGGCGGGGTCCAGGGTGATGCCGCCCCGCTCCAGCACCGGCGGCAGCGGGGGCGCGGAGCGCCGTCCCAGGGCGTGCACGCGGGCGATGAGCTCGGCGAAGGCGAAGGGCTTGGCCAGGTAGTCGTCGGCCCCCAGGGTGAGTCCCTCGACCTTGTCATCGACACCGTCGGAGGCGGTGAGCATCAGGATGCGGCCGTTGTAGCTCTCGTTGACCAGGGAGCGGGCGACGTCGTCCCCGTGCGTGCCGGGGAGGTCGCGGTCCAGGACGACGACGTCGTAGTCGTTGACCGAGGTGTACTCCAGCGCGGTGTCGCCGTCGTAGACGACGTCGACCGCCATGGACTCCCTCCGCAGCCCGACCGCCACGGCGTCGGCCAGGACCCGTTCGTCTTCGACCACGAGTACGCGCAAGGTTGTCCTTCTGGAGCGTCGGTGTCTGGAAACAAAAAGGGGGCCGCTGCCGGCGCATCCCCCAACACACCGGCAGCGGCGTTCTTGGTCCCGGCCGCGTCAACCGTTCTCCCACAGTGGAGGTAAGGAGACGGTAAACCCGTGGGTTTCCTCGTTCCCCTCGCCCCCGTGTGGCACGGGCGCTGGGCCGGGAGCCTTGCGGCTCCCCCTGTGCACGGGGTGGCCGCCGCCGGCGAATCCCCCAACCGTCGGCGACGGCTCAACCCCGCACATCTCAAATCTGACACATCAAGAATAAGAAACAAGTAAGCACAAGCCCTGTTCGGAAAATGTGTCTTGCGACACTCTTTGCCGTCGCTTGACCCGTGCTCACGCGCCCGTGTCCGGCTCGGTGCCGGCGTCCCGCTGAGGCGGACCTTTTCATTCTACGGAAGCGGCTCCTCCCCCGCCGGGGAATCACGGAATCGTCACACGCGGGGGGTGGGAGTTTGACCTGGATCACAGTGCGGTAGAGGTAGGAGACGCACGCGTGGACACCGGGAACCCACCCGGACCGCGACGGGCACGCATGTCACAGGGTCGTGACGTCTTCGATTCGTGCGTACGCGCAGGCGTGCGCATACGGATTGCGCCGGGGCACCACCATGCCCCGGTGCCTACCCCTGGAAGAGGTGCAATGGGCGAGTTCATGGCGGAGATCAAGGTCCGTATCCATGAGACCTACCGGTCGATCGAATCGGCGAGGGACGCCGGGGACGAGTTCCTCGCCGACACCCATGCGTCAGAGCTGGAGGATCTCTACCGCATCGCGGCCCGCAACGGCGTCGACGCCCACTCCTGACCGGAGCGGCGGACGCCGCCCCCGGCTCTCGCGGCTCCGGGGCAGGCTACGTCGGGGCGGGGCGCGCCACCTCCTCGTGAGGGGTCGCGACCCCGTCTCCCCCGCGCCCCGGGTGCCACCGGCACCCGGGGCGTCCTCGTGTCCGCGTCAGCCGTCGGTGTCGGCGCCGAGCGGCGCCAGGAGGGCGTCGAGGTCCTCGTAGAGTCCGGGGCGGGCGGCGATCACCAGGTCGTTGCTGGGCGGCCCCGCCTGCGGTCCGCCCACGCGCAGACCGGCCTCGCTGGCGACCAGTCCGGGAGCGGCCCAGTCCCACAGGTGGAGTCCGCGCTCGTAGTACGCGTTGTAGCGCCCGGTGGCGAGGCCGGTGATGTCGACGGCCGCGGACCCGACCCGGCGGATGTCACGGATGTACGGAATCACCTCAGTGAGCACCTTCGCCTGCTGGAGGCGGCGTTCGGGGAGGTACCCGAAGCCGGTGGCGACCAGGGCCCGGTCCAGCGGCACCGCCTCGGGTGCGCGGAGCACCCGGCCGTCGAGCCGGGACCCGCCGCCCAGGACGGCTTCGAACATCTGCCCGTGCGCAGGGAGGTGGACGGCGGCGGCCACGATCACGCCGTCGATCTCCGCGCCGACCGCCACACCCCAGTCGGGGCCTCCGTACAGGTAGTTGACGGTGCCGTCGATGGGGTCGACGACCCATCGAACGCCGCTGGTCCCCTCGACCCCGCCGCCCTCCTCCCCGAGGACCGCGTCGCGCGGTCGTGCCGCGAGCAGCCGGTCCCGGATCAGGTCCTCGGTCGCGCGGTCCATCTCGGTGACGACGTCGGTGGGGCTGGACTTGGTGTCCAGAACGGTGATTCCCTCCTGCCCCTTGGCCGCGAACTTCCCGGCCTCGGCCGCCACAGCGACGGCCAGGTCCCGCAGCTTCTCCGGATCGTGGGGGGACTGGATGGTGGTCACATGCACCCTTCCGCTCGTGGTGTCCGGGTCCGTCGTGCCCGGAGCGTCCGCCACCGCACTCTATGCGGCGCTCCCTTCCCGCACCGGAGGAACGGACGGCCCCCGGACGACGGGGGAGGGCCCCGGGCGTGTGCCGGGACCCTCCCAGGAGTGCGTGCGCCGAAAACGCCCTAGAGCAGCTCGGGCTTGATCCACTCCTTGCCGTGGACGTGGTGGTCCAGGAAGGCGAAGATCGTCTCGTACCAGACCTGTGCGTTGCCCGGAGAGAGGATCCAGTGGTTCTCGTCCGGGAAGTACAGGAACTTGGCGTCGACCTCGTGCAGGAGGAGGTCGCGCCACAGGCGTAGGCCCTCGCCGATCGGCACCCGGTAGTCCTTGTCACCGTGGATGACCAGCATCGGCGTGCGAATCTTGTCCGCGTGCAGGTGGGGCGAGTTGAGCTGGTAGCGCTCGGGCTGGGCCAGGGGCGTGCCGAACTCGCTCTCCCAGACCGGCGGGTAGTCGGTGGTGCCGCTGAACCCGTCCAGCTGCCACAGGGAGGCGTGGGAGACGATCGCCTTGAACCGGTCGGTGTGCCCGGCGATCCAGTTGGCCATGTACCCGCCGAACGAGCCGCCCATCATGGCGGTGTGCTCGGCGTCGATGTCCTCGCGGGCCTCGGCGGCGTCGGTGATGGCCATGACGTCCGCGTGCGTGCGCGGACCCCACTGGCCCCACGCGCGGCGCAGCATGTCCTGGCCGTACCCCGTGGACAGCGCCGGGTCCGGGAGCAGGACCGCGTAGCCCCGGGCCGCCAGGATCCACGGGTTCCAGCGCCAGCTCCAGCCGTTGAAGCTCATGTAGGGGCCGCCGTGGACCCACAGCATGAGCGGGGCGGGCGACTCGGCCGAGGCCTCCTCGGGCAGCACCAGCCAGGAGCGGACGCGGGTGCCGTCGTCGGCGGTGGTCTCGATCTCGGTGAGGGTGCCCGGCATGCTCAGCTCGGAGCCGGGGGTGCGCAGGTACGCGGGCTGGCCGTCGGTGGCGTCGGCGTCCAGGCGGACCGGTGCGGGCGGGGCGTCCCAGGCGTCGCGCAGGGCGAAGACGTGGCGGCCGTCCGGGGACGGGTTCAGGGCGCTGTAGGCCCCGTGGTCACCGGTGATCCGGGTCAGCTCGCCGGTGGCCACGTCCAGGCGGAAGACCGGGCGGCGGCCGTTCTGGTCGGCGATGAGGAAGACCGTGCCGGAGTCGGCCGACCACGCGTAGTCCCGGGGCCAGAGCTCGTGGTCGGGCAGCAGGTCGCGGCCCTCTCCGGTGGCCAGGTCGGTGATCCACAACGTGGCGTCGCGGGGCTCGCCGTGGTAGCTGCCCTCGGTGGTCGCCCGCGTCAGGACCCTGGTGCCGTCCGGGGAGACCAGGGGTCCGCCGAACTCGTAGGCGGCGTCGGGGCCGCCCACGACGGTGCGGCGGTCGCCGGAGTCGGTGTCTATGGCGACGACCTCGTCGCGGCGGGAACCGCCGGCGGTGGGCACGGCCCAGCCGATGACCAGGGTGGAGCCGTCCGGGGTCAACTCGGGGGCGGAGCCGAGCAGGGCCAGGCCCGCGTCGGAGGTGAGGTCGCGGGGCTCGCCGAGGCGGGCCTCGTCGTCCTCGGGCGGGGTGGCCGTGAACACGCGGGGGTGGTCGGGGCCGATGTCGCTGTCCCAGGAGCGGACCGGGAGCGCCTCGTGGAGGATCGCGGTCACTCCGGCCTCGTCACGAGCCTTTCGCGCCTCGGTGTCGGCGTCGGCGTCCTCGGAGCGGGGCAGGAGGTTGCTGGTGAAGGCGACCAGCCCGGAGTCGCGGGCGACCGTGAAGGCGCCCACACCGGCGGGTCGTGAGGCGACCTGGCGGGCCTCGCCTCCGTCGGCGGGGAGCAGCCACAGGGCGGACTTGGGCTTGTCCTCGGCCTTGGCCTCGGGGTCGACCCGGCCCGTGGTGAAGAGCACCGAGCCGTCGGGGAGGAACTCGGCGTTGGACTCGCCCTTGGTGGAGCGGGTGAGGCGCCTGGGGGCGCTGCCGCCCTCGGCCTCCGGGGCGACGTCGATCTCCCACAGGGCGCTGCGGAAGGACTTGGCGTCGGGGGCGATGTCGCTCACGGGCGCGACGAGTCGGGTGCCGTCCGGGGACAGGCGCAGCCCGTTGACACGGCGGAGGCGGACGTATTCTGGAAGTTCATACCAGGAACGAACCAAGACAGTTACTCCTGAAAAGGTCGACTTGTGGTCCGAGTCGACCCTATCGCCCCCGGTGACCTGAATCACCCCACCTCAGAGGTGGTCAACATTGTTGACACGGGGGCGCGTGGGGAGCCGGTTTCTCAGGAGGTCGGCGCCGCTCCCCCGCCCATGACGCCCAGGATGTGGCGCAGGCTGTTGTTCACGTGGGCCGACGCCGCGCGCGCCGCCTCGTCCTCGGCGCCCTCGCCCACGGCGGCGCAGATCAGGGCGTGCTCGCGGGCACTCAGCGCCATACGGTCCGGGGTGCGGCGGGCGATCCGGCGCAGCC
>NZ_ANAE01000137.1:51511-58455 GCF_000341265.1 Nocardiopsis prasina DSM 43845
AGGGATTCGGCCAGGTAGGGATTGGCCGCCCCTTCGGAGACCGCGGTGTCCAGGCGCTCGGTCAGGGCGTAGTAGTCCGCGTCGTCGCCCCCGGTACCGTCCTCGAACCGGGCCCGCCATCCCAGGAACTCCCGTTCCAGGTCGGAGAACACGGTGCGGCGCTCGGCGCGGGCGCACAGCCGGACGGCGTGGGTCTCCAGCGCCTCGCGCATCTGGAACTGGTGCACGACGTCCCGGAGCGCGATCTCGGTGACGAAGGCGCCCCGGCCGGGGCTGATCCGCACCAGGCCGTCCCGGGTGAGCCGGTGCAGCGCCTCACGCAGGGGTGTCCTGGACACGCCCAGGCGTTCGGCGAGCCGGGTCTCGTTCAGGTGCGTGCCCGGGGCCAGCTCCCACTCCACGATCTCCTCGCGCAGCCGCTCGTACACCAGTTCGCCCTGTCCCACTCCGCATTCCTCCCGGGTTCGCGCCGGAGGGGTCCGGCGGCGTTCGACCGCGCCGCTTGACATCGTCCACCCTGGCGGGCCAAGCTCTGACCGAATTGTATACAAGCGGTATCCAGGGTGTGCACAGCGATTGCGCTGCCCCTGGACACGAGGAGAGGGGCCCGGGCATGAGGGCGACCACACGGCTTCGGGGAATGGTCGACGGGGGCGGGACCCACGTCGCTCCGGGGGTGTTCGACGGGCTCACCGCCCGGTTGGCCGAGCGGAGCGGGGCCGAGTTGGTCTACGCCAGCGGTGGCGCGATCGCCCGCGGCCACGGGGTGCCGGACATCGGTCTGCTGGGCGTGACGGAGGTCGCCGACCGCCTGGCCCAGATCACGGCGGTGACGTCGCTGCCGGTCGTCGCCGACGCCGACACCGGGTTCGGCAACGCCGTGAACGCGGTCCGCACCGTGGGCCTGTTCGAGCGGGCGGGCGTGGCCGGGCTGCACCTGGAGGACCAGACCTTCCCCAAGCGCTGCGGCCACCTCGACGACAAGTCCCTGATCCCCACCGGCGAGATGGTGGGCAAGCTCCGCGCCGTGCTGGACGCGCGGACCGATCCGGACCTGGTCGTGATCGCCCGCACGGACGCGATCGCCTCGGAGGGGATCGACGCGGCGTTGGAGCGTGCGCGCGCCTACCTGGACGCCGGGGCGGACGTCATCTTCGTCGAGGCTCCCGAGAGCGTGGAGCAGATCGAGCTGATCGCCCGGGAGGTCCCCGAGCCCAAGCTGATCAACATGTTCCACGGGGGGAAGACCCCGGTCGTGCCCAGGGAACGCCTGGCCGAGCTGGGGTACCGCCTCGTCATCATCCCCTCCGACCTCCAGCGGGCCGTGATCAGGGCCTGCGAGGACGTGCTGGCGGCGATCGTCCGCGACGGGGACAGCTCGGCCGTCGCGGACTCACTCGCGTCGTTCGCCGAGCGTGAGGAGATCGTCCGGACGACGGACTACCTCGCGCTCGGAACCTGAGCCCGGCCCCCGTGCCGACGCGACCGGCACCGGTACGGCGGTCACCGGGCCCCGGCTACCGGACGGCGTCGGTCAGCGCTGCTTGCAGCACTGACCGCCCGCCTCGGCGCAGCGCGGCAGGGAGGTCAGCCGCCGCTCGTCGGTCCGGCCGGTGTACTCGCGCACCAGCTCGGTCACCATCGACACGAACGCGGGGTGCGTGCCGGGGCTGAGCGCCCGCTCGTAGCCGATCCCCAGCTTCTCGGCGGTCTCGCGGGCCTCCACGTCGAGGTCGAACTTGACCTCCATGTGGTCGGAGACGAACCCGTGCGGAACGACCACCACGGCGGGGACCCCCTCGGCGGCCAGCTCCTCCATGCGGTCGTTGACGTCCGGCTCCAACCAGGGCTGACTGGGCGGGCCGCTGCGGCTCTGGTAGACGAGTTCGTGGGGGTATTCGCGGTCCAGGCGCTCCACCACCAGGCGGGCCACCTCGGCGAGCTGGGCCCCGTAGGCGCCCGTCTCCCCGTACCCCTGGTCCGGGCCGCCGCTGACCTCGGCCATCGCGGTGGGGATGGAGTGCGCGGAGAACAGCAGGCGCACTCCCTCACGCTGGTCGTCGGGGAGCCGCTCCAGACACTCCTGGGTGTACTGCGCCAGGGGCTCGACAAAGCCGGGGTGGTCGTAGAAGGGGCGGATCAGGTCGACCTCGGGGGCGTCCTCCCCGAGCGCGGCGCGGGCGCGCTCGATGTCCTCGTGGTAGGCGGTCCGACTCGACCAGTTGCAGTAGGCGGAGGTGGGCAGCGCCAGCACACGGCGCACACCGTCATCCCGCATCCGCTCAAGGGTGTCGGTGAGCATCGGCTCCCAGAACCGGTTGCCCCAGTAGATCGGCAGGTCGATGCCGTTGGTCTCGAAGTCGGCGGTGACCGCGGCGAGCAGGTCCCGGCACTGCTGGTTGATCGGGCTCACTCCACCGAAGAGGAAGTAGTGCTCACCGACCTCCGCCAACCGTTCGCGGGGGATATTGCGCCCGCGGGTGACGTTCTCCAGGAACGGGATGACCTCGTCCTCGCCCTCCGGGCCACCGAAGGAGATCAGCAGAAACGCGTCGTAAGGCCTCATGCACCTCATGAAACCAGCTCCCCGCGACCTCCTCGATCCGCCCCGGCCCGAGTGACGGGACTTTCGTTCCTTCCGTGACCAGGGACACTCCTGGTCTGGTCACGCAAGTGACCGATGGGTAATGTCGCCGCATGACTGATGTGTTGTGGCACACCTGGGCCCACACCCACCAGGCCCGCCCGCGCCGAACGGCGACCCCCGACAGCACCGAGGACATCGTCTCCGCCGTCACGTCAGCGGCGGAGGAGGACCTGCGTGTCCGCATGGTCGGCACCGGGCACTCCTTCACGGACGTGGCCGTCACCGACGGCCTGCTCCTGGCCCCCCACTCGCTGACCCGCGTCCGTTCGATCGACGTCGGGGCCGGGACCGCCACCGTCGAGGCGGGGATGCCCCTGTGCGACTTCAACGACGCCCTCGCCGCCGCGGGTGTGGCCCTGGCCAACATGGGTGACATCGCGGTGCAGACCGTCGCCGGAGCCGTGCAGACCGGCACCCACGGCACCGGACGGGACGCGGGCGGCCTGGCCGGTCAGGTCGTGGGGCTGGAGATGGTGCTCGCCGACGGCTCCGTGGTCGAGTGCTCGGCCGACCGCGACCCCGAACTGTTCCACGCGGCCAGGGTCGGGCTGGGCGCGTTCGGGGTGGTGACGGCGCTGACGTTCGCGGTGGTCCCCGCCTTCCTGCTGCACGCCCAGGAGGAGCCCATGCCCCTGGACGAGGTACTGGAACGGCTCCCCGAACTGCGCACGAAGAACGACCACTTCGAGTTCTTCTGGTTCCCGCACACCGGGAACACCAACACCAAGCGCAACAACGTCTCCGAGGGCCCGGCCGAGCCGTTGTCGGCCTTCAAGGGCTGGCTGGACGACGACTTCCTGTCCAACACCGTCTTCGACCGGATCAACCGGGTGTGCCGCCGCTTCCCGTCGACCGTGCGCACGGTGAACCAGATCAGCTCGCGCGCGCTGTCCGCCAGGAGCTACACGGACGTCTCGCACAAGGTGTTCGCCTCCGTGCGCGACGTGCGCTTCGTGGAGATGGAGTACGCGATCCCGGCGGAGCACCTGGTGGACGTGCTGCGGGAGGCCAGGTCCATCGTGGACCGGGGCGACCACCGGGTGAGCTTCCCGGTGGAGGTGCGGTTCGCCCCGGCCGACGACGTGTGGCTGTCCACGGCGTACGAGCGCGAGACCGCCTACGTGGCGGTGCACATGTACCAGGGGACGCCCTACGAGAGCTACTTCGCCGACATGGAGGCGGTGTTCACCTCCGTGGGCGGACGTCCGCACTGGGGCAAGATGCACACCCGCGACCGCGCCTACCTGGAGGCCGTCTACCCCCGCCTGGGCGAGGCGCTGGCGGTGCGGGACCGGGTGGACCCGCACCGCCGCTTCGGCAACGCCTACCTCGACAAGGTGTTCGGGTGAGGCGGGTCGCCGGTTGAGGCGGACTCCCTAGCCGACCGGGGTGGTGGCGGGCTCGGGAGCGGGTTCGCCCTCGGGCTGGGGCCGCGACCCGGGGTCGGGGACCTCTCCGCCGCCCGGCTCCTCCGGCTCTCCCCCGTCCGCCGGAGGACCGGTGGGGTCGGGCTGTCCGCCGCCGGGCGTCTCGGGCTCGGTCTCGACCGGAGGCGTGCCGGTCTCGGGGCCGACCGGCTGCTCGGTCTCCGGCTGCTGGGTCCCGGTGTCGCCCTCGTCTGCGGGCTGGTCCCCGCCGTCGGTCTCGGGCGTCTCGGACGTGTCCTCCTCAACCTGCGCCGGAGCGGAGTGGCCGCCGAACAGCGAGGGCGAGGTGGGCTCGTCCTGCCCCTGGGTCCAGGCGGTCAGTGAGCGCCCGGTCATCAGCTCGAAGGCCAGAATCACCAACATGACCAGGGTGAACACCGCGGCGGCCGAGATGACCACGGCACGCCAACCGCGTCTGGGCCGGTCCGCGCCGGACTCCCCGTCCGCGTCCTCGTCGTCAGCCGCACCGGTGAAGCGGGCGGTGTGGCCGCTCACTGAGGGGATCAGCGCGGTGGCGTCCGCCTCGGCGGGGCCACCCACGAGGGTGGGGTCCTCGGGGTTGCCGAAGCCGTGCGCGACGGTCTGGCCCGGCAGGTCGCGCCCGACCGTGGGCATGGCCATCGTCCGGGTGGCGTCGTCGTCCTCGGGGAGGTCGAACGGCTCGGGGAACCCGGTGTCCGCGACACGGGTCGCGCCGGGAGCGGCGCCCGGGCTCCCGAACCCGGTCTGACCGGTACCGGCCTGACCGAACTCGGCCGTACCGAACCCGGACAGCTGTTCGTCGGTGCGCGCCTCGGCGTCGGTGTCGACGAGGGAGCGCGCCACGGTGTGCTTGGCGGCCTTCTTCTCCGCCTTCTCCGCGAGGCCCTTGGCCTGCTCGCCGCTGCGGGTGATCCAGTGCTGGATGATCGGCGCCGCGCTGGTGCTCAGCACGGCCATGACGCCGGTGCCGATGACGGTTCCGTAGACGTTGAGGTAGGAGGCGGCGGTGGCGGCGGTCAGCGTCGCGACCCCGGCTCCGGCGACCTGGGCCAGGCTCAGGTCGATGCGTCTCCTCCTGCCGCCCTCCTCCGGGCCCTCCCCTCGCGCCTCGGACTCGTCCTCGTGATCGGGTCTTGGCATCGCGCCCTCCCCCCTCTGTCGGCCGCGGTCGGCGCGGCGGGGCACTTGGTCGTGGGATGGGTGTGTGGCGGGGCGGACACACCCGCGGACCCCAAACTTCGCAAACAGCCCATAAGTGGAAACTTCACCTTACGGGCGACTCGCCGCTGATAACGCCATGAAATTGGAATGATCACTGTGTGGCATCCAACGGCGTGTCGAGTTGCGAACGACGGGGTGCGTCATGTTCGGACACGGCCGAGATCGGAGTTTTCCCCGGGCCTGGGGGGATTCGAGGCGCCCGAGATACCATCACGGCGGAGCCTTCGTGCGGGATCCGCGACATTCCCCCACGATCGCTCCCGGTCACGGAAGGTTCACCGTGTCAAGATTGGCACCGGAAGTGACCATAAGAGCCCCGGCCCCGGGGCGGCTCCCACCGTGGTGTCCACCACGGGCCGGGAGGCGGGCACAGTTCGGACATGCCGGGCGCGGTACTGGCCGAACCGTTGTCGGCCGACCAGACTTGGAGAACGCGGGGGACGGTCCACCGGATCGACCTTCGACGGGACGCGAAAGGGAGGGCGATGCACGAGCTTCGCCTCGTGGCCGTGAGCGAGGACGGCACCTACCTGGTGCTCGCCAGCACCGGCCGTGGCACCCGCTTCATGCTGCCCGTCGACGACCGCCTCCGTGCCGCGGTACGCGGCCAGTTCTCCCGGCTCGGCCAGTACGAGATCGAAGTGGAGAATCCGTTGCGCCCCAAGGAAATCCAGGCCCGCATCCGGTCCGGCGAGACCGCGGAGGCCATCTCCGAGATCTCCGGGATACCCATCGAACGGGTGCGTTGGTTCGAGGGACCCGTTCTCCAGGAGCGCGGGTACATCGCCCAGCAGGCCCAGCGGGCCACCGTGCGCTCACACGGTGAGACCGGCCCCGGCCCCTCCCTGGAGGAGGTGGTCAGCAAGCGGATCGGCGCCCACCAGTTGGAGACCGGCGACGCCGAGTGGGATTCGTGGAAGCGCGAGGACCGCTCATGGCAGCTCAAGCTGGTCTTCCTGCACGGCGGCGACGAACGGGTCGCCCACTGGCTGTACGAGCCCAGACACAACAGCGTGACGCCCGCCGACGAGGAGGCCGCCCGGTTCTCCTCCAACGAGCCCCTGGACGCCGCACCGGGGCCCGGGACCAACGTCACACCCTTCTCCCCGCGACGCGGCGAGCCCACCGACCTGCCCCGCCTGGACGCGCAGTCCGCCGCCGAGCGACGTCCCGACCACGTCGCCCAGCGCCGCCTGTCACCCGCGCAGGACACGCCGTTGGACGAACCGCTGCGTCCCGTGTCCCATCCGTCCGAGACCGACCAGTTCGGGGTTCCGATCCGCGAGGAGCGCCGCCGTCAGGCGCCGCCGCGCCAGGAGCCCGAGCCCCGGCGCGCCTTCGAGGCGCCCGGTGACAGGTTCGCGGGGCAGCGGAACGAGATGCCGCCCGCCGCGCCCCGGCCCGAGGCTCCGAGGCACACGGCGCACCACCCGGAACCGGCCCCGAGGCGCTACGCCGAGCCCGTCGACTCTCCGCCCGCGCGCCCCGAGCCGCAGCGGTACGCACCACAGCGTCCCGAGCCCCGCAGGACGGTCTTCGAGGAGAGTGCCTCCGCCGCCCACGAGGCCCCGGCGCGCCCCGAGCCGCTCAGGCACGAGGTCCAGCCCCACGAGTACCGGCAGCCTCCGGAGCCGCCCTCGGCGCCGGACTGGCTCCCCGCCCCGCCC
>NZ_ANAE01000138.1 GCF_000341265.1 Nocardiopsis prasina DSM 43845
ACGAGTACCGGCAGCCTCCGGAGCCGCCCTCGGCGCCGGACTGGCTCGACGCCCGGCCCGCACCGGCGCCCGCGCCCCACGTGGAACCGGCCGAGGCCCCGGCGGTTGAGGACCCGCAGCAGCGCCCGCGCCGCCGTCGGGCCACCATCGACCTCAACGACAAGGGCACGCCGCGCCGCGCCGCCGACCAGGCTCCCCCGGCTCCGGCCGTCCCGACGGCCGCGACCGGTTCCCCGGCGGGCGGAGCGGCCAAGCGCAAGGGGCGGGGGCGCCGGGCCTCGGTGCCCTCCTGGGACGAGATCATGTTCGGCTCGAAGAAGAGCGAGTGAGCGAACCCGGCCCCGGGGACCAGTGGTCTCCGGGGCCGGGCGGACAGCGGTGAGGGGCGGTCGCCATCGTGCGACCGCCCCTCACCGCTGTGCCCGGTGGTCCGCCGACTCAGCCCCGGGGCGCCTCACCGGCGCCGTCACCGGGCCCGCGCTGCTCTTCCCCAGCCAGGAAGGGCCGCACCATCTCCGGGGTGATCCGCGCGGCGAAGGCCACGGACCCGTCGAGCGCGGCGTCCTGCGCCGTGTAGCCTCCCGTGCCCGCGCCCACGGTGACCTGGAGGTTGGCCAGCGAGGAGCGGCGTTGGAAGAGCGTCTGGGTCCAGGTCCACCCGATCACCGCCGACCGCTCGACCGTGGCCTGCGAACGGGACAGCGAGCCCGACCGCACGCTCACCCGTTCGCCGTCGTAGCCGTGCCCCAGTGAGCGGTAGCGGTCGATCCCGAGGGGCACCCCCAGAAGGGCCAGGGCCCCGGCGGCCACGGCCAGCCAGGTGACGTCGAAGTACGCGGCCACCGAGGCGACGGCCGCGAAGGGAAGGACCGCGCGGGTCAGACGCCGGAACAACGCGGCGCGGGGGTGCCGGACCAGTCGCCCCCGGAACAGGGTCAGTGCCCGGTCCACCACCGGCTCCACCGTCGACCTCGGACCGACCGGCAGCAGCACGGCGCGTGTCGCGGCGTCACCCAGGCCGGTGACGATGGCGCGCAGCCCCACCACCCCGCGGGTGCGTTCGAGGGGGTTGTCCTGCAACTCGTACCCTCTGATGCGCCGCTTCTCCAGAGTGACGCTGCGCCGGGTGAACAGGCCGCGCTCGGCGACCAGCGACCCGTCTCGATCCCTCAGGGAGAAGCCCCAGTGGGTGATGGCGTAGGAGACCACCGCGAACACCGGCATCAGCAGCACCAGGACACCCGCGAACACCGCCCCGAACAACACGAGGAAGGCACGGTCCGCCGTGGTCACCCAGTCAATGAAGTAGTCGGTCACCATCTGCCCGGCCGACTGCTGCACCATGCCGAACAGGGTCGCCAGCACCACGAACGGCGTCAGCAGGTAGCCCAGGCTGAGCGCCCCGTACAGGTACCACCTCCGGGGCATGCTGAAGTACGTGACGGTCTCGTCGGGGTCCCCCTCTCCCGAGGGCACACCCGTGGTCGCGGAACCCTCGGTGGGGGGCACTCCCCCGGTACCGCCGGACTCTCCGGGCACGGCCGCCCCCGGGCCGCTCTCCTGTTCGGTGAGCACGGCCTTGCGGTGCAGCAGGACCCGGCGCAGCCGCTCTGCCTCCTCGGCGGAGACCGCGTCGAGCTTGCCGTCCTCGGTCCCGGCCGCCGAACCGGCGGCGGCCTCGATCCGAACCACGGCCACACCCAGCAGGCGGTGGAGCAGGGAGCTGGTGACGTCCACCCCCCGCACCCGTTCCAGGGGGATCGTGCGCCGTGAACGCCGGATCAGGCCCCTGCTGATCTCGACCCGGTCCGCACCCACTTCGTAGCGGAAGGTCCGCCACGTGACGAACCCGCCGACGAGGAGCACGACGACGCCCATTCCCGTGGCGGCCAGCAACCACGGGTTGAACCCTCCGAGCACCAGACCGGCGAGGACCGGAAGGAGGAGGCTCCTGAGCTGGTTGATCGGCCCGACCACCATGGTGCGCGGGCTGAGTCTCCGCGCGCTCTCCGCCCCGAACCCCGTCGACGGAGGTGGCGGCTGTGCCTCTCCCCACCAGGATCGGGCGGTCTCGCCACCGGGGGTCCCTCCGCCGGCGACCTGCCCCGGAGGCACGGGGTGCCACGGGTACGGTCCGGCGCCCTGCGGGTGCGGCTGCTGCGGCGCGTTCGGGTGGTACGGCTGTTGCGGTTGGTTCCAGGGCTGGGGTCCCGGGCCGTGGCCCGAGCCCGGCCCGCCCGCGCTCCCGCCCTCGTCGCCGGGGCTGTCGCCCGCAGCGCCACCCTGCCAGGAGGCGGTCCCGTGGCCGGACCAGGCGCCCGGGGCGGTGCCCGGCCCCTGCCGGGGTCCGGGGTCACGGCCGGTCCAGGGGTTCGACCCCGGGGCGGGTCCGGGGGCGGACCAGGTGCGGGGACCCTCGCCCGGACGGCGGACGGGACCGTGATCGGGCGGCCCGGAGCGCGGACCGGGTCCGGGCTGGCTGGCCCCCTGCCCGGGGTGGTTCCCGGTCCAGGAGCGGTCCCCGGGACGGTGATCCACCGGCCACGGCTCCGAGACGTGGCGGGGCGCCGCGCCAGGAGCCGCCCAACCGCCTCCGTCCGGTGCGGTCGGGGGTTCGGAGGGTGTGCTGCCCGGGGCTACCCAGGAGCTCGCTCCCCCGGCCGCGTCGGAATCGGGACCGGCGGGGTCCGTGCCGGGCCCGTCCGGCTCGTCCGGCCCGCGCTCTTCGTGGCGTCCGTGCTGTTCGTCCATCAGGTCGCGTCGTCCCGCAGGGTTCCGGCGCGCACGGCCAGCTCCTCGCTGAGCCTGCGTGCCTCGTCGGCGTCCAGCCCCTCGATGGTCGAGGAACCGGCGTAGGAGGCGGTCTGCACTTGGAGTGTGGCCACGTCGAAGATCCTCTCCAGCCATCCCTGGGTGTGGTCCACGGTCTGGAGCCGGTTCACCGGGACCAGCTGCCAGGCGCGGCTGATCCACCCCTCACGGGTGTAGATCACGTCGTCGGCGACCTCCCAGCGGTGCACTCGGTACCGCCAGGACGGGACGATCGCGATCTTGGCCACGGCGTAGACCGAGTAGGCGACCGGCAGCGCCCAGGCGTTGTGTGAGGCCCACTCGGGGATCCAGCCCCAAGGAGCCGCGCTCGCGGCCCACGCGACCAGGCTCAACAGGACCAGGTTGAAGACCGCGCCGAAGAGCAGCCGGAGCGTCCACACTCCGATCGCACGCCCGCTCACCCTGCGCAACGGAGGTCGTAGCCGCGCGGTCCCGGCCGGTCCGGGCGGATCGGGGAACTGTCCCGAGGGGGGAATGGCGTCGTGGGGCGGGGTGTTCATCACGTGCACGAGTCTAGGACGTCCCCCCCGGACCACAGCGGGCGCCAATGATGTCAGGACGGGGCGAACCATGCTGTCAGCGTTCTGTCAGTGCAGGTCGGCACACTCGGGGACAGACGTTGAAACGGAGGACCAATGACTGACGCCATCCGCGCGGAGGGTCTGGTCAAGCACTTCAAGGGCAAGACCGCCCTTGGCGGAGTGGACCTGACGGCGAGAGCGGGGGCCGTACTGGGCGTCCTGGGACCCAACGGGTCCGGTAAGACGACGACCGTACGCATCCTCTCCACCCTGCTGCGGCCCGACGCCGGACACGCCACCGTCGGCGGCCACGACGTGGTGCGCGAACCACACGAGGTACGCCGCCAGATCGGCCTGACCGGCCAGTACGCGGCGGTCGACGCCGAGCTGACCGGCACCCAGAACCTGGTGCTCATCGCCCGCCTGCTCGGGTTCGGACGCGCCGGCGCCAGGGCCCGGTCCAGGGAGCTGATGGAACGGTTCGGACTCTCCGACGCCGCCGACCGCCCCGCCAAGACCTACTCGGGCGGTATGCGCCGCCGCCTGGACCTGGCCGCGAGCCTCGTGGGCCGCCCCGCGCTGCTCTACCTGGACGAGCCGACCACCGGTCTGGACCCGCACAGCCGCAACGGCCTGTGGGACGTGGTGCGCGACCTCGTGTCCGACGGCGTGACCGTGCTGCTCACCACCCAGTACCTGGAGGAGGCCGACCAGCTCGCGGACGACATCGTCGTGCTGGACCACGGCAAGGTGATCAGCCGAGGCACTCCCGAGGAGCTGAAGAGCCACGCGGGCAACCAGGTGTTGCAACTGCGCACCGTGGACCCCGCGCAGCTGCCGCTGGCCACCCGGATCGTCGAGGCCGTCACCAGCTCACCGGTGACGACCGACGGGCTGCTGGCCAGCGTCGCGGTCACCGACGTGGGCGTGCTGCCCGAGACGGTGCGCCGCCTGGACGAGCAGGGCGTGTCCGTCGCCGAACTCTCCCTGCGCAAGCCGAGCCTGGACGAGGTGTTCCTCGCCCTGACCGGCCACCCCGCCGATGACGAGACCGCGGGTCAGCCCGCGAACGAAGGGACCCCAGCATGAGCGCCGTGACGACCCGGCCGAGGTCGGCACAGGAGGGCGCGCCGGTGGCGCCCGCGCACATCTCCCCTCTGACGACCGTCCAGCACGGGCTCCAGCTCACCTGGCGCAGCGTCCTGAAGATCCGGGCCAACCCCGAAGAGGTCTTCGGGTTGATGCTGCAACCGGTGATGTTCGTGACCCTGTTCGTCTTCGTCTTCGGACAGGCGATGATGGGCGACTGGCAGAGCTACCGCGACTTCCTCATGCCAGGCATCGTCGCGCAGTCGGTGGTGTTCGCCACGATGGGCACGGGCTTCAGCCTGAGCCAGGACGTGGAGAAGGGCATCTTCGACCGGTTCCGGTCCCTGCCCATCGCGCGCTCGGCCCCGCTGATCGGCGCGATCCTGGGTGACCTGGTCCGGTACGCGATCACCGTCGTCATGGTCATGCTGGTCGGCGTGGCGATCGGTTTCCGTCCCGAGGGCGGGTTCCTCGGTGTGCTGGCGGCCAGCGCCCTGATCCTGCTGTTCGCGTTCGCGCTGTGCTGGATGTCGGCCTTCGTCGGCATGCTCGTCCGCACGCCGATGGCGGTGCAGTCGTTCGGGATGATCCTGCTGTTCCCGCTCACCTTCGGCAGCTCGGCGTTCGTCGCTCCCGACAACATGCCGGGCTGGCTGGCTCCGATCGCGGCGAACAACCCGGTCACGCACGTGGTGGACGCCATGCGCGGGCTCATGCTCGGCGGTGACGCCGCCGCTCCCGTGGCCTGGACCCTGTTCTGGACCGTGGTGATCACGGCGATCTTCTTCCCGCTGGCCGTATGGGCCTACCGCCGCCGCACCTGATCCCCGGGCCGCTGGGCGCCGCCGTGTGAGGCGGTGTCCAGCGCGCCGGGGCGCCCTGGGGTCACGCGGGGGCCGGCGGGATCCTCACAGTGCCCAGTCCCCGAGGTCGACGTCGTCCGGGACGATCGGGGCGAGCCACCGCGCCACCCGGTCCCGAGCGGCCTCCCGATCGCTGTCCTCGCCCTCCGCGAGCAGACGCGCGAACCCCTCCGCCCCCAGATCCTCCTCCAGCCGTGCACGGACCCGGCGCCCCTTGGGCGTGGCGGTGTCGGCGACCCCACGCAGCTGGGTGGCGTAACCGAGCATGAACGCGGCCCACTCCGGCTCCTCCCCCGCCACCATGGACGCCATGGTGTCCAGGACGTCGGCGCCGAACGGTCCCAGCCCGAACCGGGCCAGCCACCAGGCCCGGCCCACCTCCCGCCAGGCCAGGTCCGTCTGGCCCTGCGCCCAGGCGAGGTCGGCGGCCTGCACCCGCCACGCGGGTTCGACGTAGGCCGGGGCGAAGCCGCCCAGGGCGGCCACGGACGGTTCGGTCTCCTCCAGGAGCCGCCGGGCCTCGACCATGCGGCCCGCGGCGCACAGCCACTGGATCTGGGTGAGCCGGAGGGACACCAGGTGCTCGTCCTCGGCCGAACCGCCCAGGAGCCGCCTGAGGTCCAGCTCGGCCTCCGCCACCTCACCGAGGTCGACCAGGATCTGGGTGCGCCGGGTCCGGAACATGGCGACGACCCCCTCCAGCCCGCCCTCCTGCGCCAGGGCGATCCCCCCGTCGAGCAGGCGGCGGCAGCGTTCCAGGTCCGTGTAACGGACCACGTCCACCAGGTGCACGATCGCGTTGCACTGCCCCCACACGTCGCCGAGTTCACGCATGGACTCCAACGCGGTGGTGGCCCGTTCCACGGCCCCGCGCGCGTCCCCGTGGACCCCGTCCAGGAGCGAGAGCATCAGGTGCGTCATCGCCCGGGCCCAGGGGTCCCTCTGGTCCCGGAGACTCTCCTCGAGGCGGGTGCGGGACGGGCCTCCCGGATACCCGTCGGTCATCGACCGGTACACCAGGCAGAGGATGAGCACGGGGTGGTCCTCGGCACGGAGCCCGGCCCCCGCCAGCACCTCCTCGACCCGGCCGAGGCGTTCGACGACGGTGGCGCGGCCCAGGTCCATCTCCCCGGATCGGTGGAAGAGGCAGCTCGCGTAGGCGACCTCGTGCCCCTCAGGAGGAGAGTCGCCCACCAGTTCCAGGACCTGACGGGACCACCGGGCGGTCTGCTGCCAGTGCTCGTCCAGGGACCAGTACCACTGGGAGTGCTCGACCAGGTCCAGGGCCAGGGCGGCGTCTCGCCGCTCCACCGCCCAGTGGAAGGCCGCCACGCAGTTGTCGGACTCCGCACCGAGCCGGGCCAACCAGTGCCGCTGGCCGGGGCCGCGCAGTTCGGGGTCGCCCTGACGCCACAGGTCGCGCGCGTAACGGGCCTGCGTGTCCCGGACGCGCTCCTCCTCACCGCTGGCAGTGAGGCGTTCGGTCGCGTAGGCGCGGACGGTCTCCAACTGCCGGTAGCGGGCGGGGGTGTCCTCTCCCTCGGGGGTCTGCGCCACCACGAGCGACTTGTCGACGAGGGCGAACAGGACCGTCCAGACATCGTGCCCGGCCACGGTCCCGTCCGGGCCGTCCGGATCGGACCCGACCCGTTCGACCGCCTCCAGGGTGGCCCCGCCGGGCATGACGGCCAGGCGGCGCAGGAGGCGGCGCTCGGGTTCGTCGAGCAGCTCCCAGCTCCAGTCGACCACCGCCCGCAGGGTGCGGTGGCGGGGCAGTGCCGAGCGGCTACCGCTGGTGAGCAGGCGGAACCGGTCCCGGAGGCGGTCGGCGAGCTGGGCTGGCGACATCGCGCGCAGGCGCGCGGCGGCCAGTTCCAGCGCGAGCGGCATGCCGTCGAGTTCGCGGATGATCCGGACGACGTGGCCCACGTTGTCGGCGTCGACGGTGAAGCCGGGGAGCACCGCCCGCGCGCGCTCGGAGAACAGGGTCACGGCCGGGTAGCTCCGTACCTCCTCCACCCCCGCGTCCTCGGGCGGCTGGTCGAGCGAGGGCACCGGCAGCAGGATCTCGCCCCCGACTCCCAGGGGTTCCCGGGAGGTGACGAGCACGCGTAGGTCGGGACAGCGCGTGAGCAGGACCTCGACCAGGCGGGCGGCGGCGTCCACCACGTGCTCGCAGTTGTCCAGCACGATCAGCCCGGAGCGTTCCCCCAGGAAGGAGACGGCCCGTTCGAGGGGGGACAGCGGCAGCACGGCGGCGCGTGTCTGGAAGACGGCCTGCCCGCGCAGGTCCAGGGCGGTGGCCAGTGCGTCGGGCAGGTCGGCGCCCTGACGCACTGGGGCCAGACCGACGAACCACACACCTCCGGCGGCGAGTTCCGGTGCGTGTTCGGCCAGGTGGGCGGCGGCCTCCACCGCCAGCCGGGTCTTGCCAGACCCACCCGGGCCGGTGAGGGTGACCAACCGCGCGGCGGAGAGGCCCTTCACCGCCGCGCGCACCTCCGCGTCGCGTGGGACGAAACCGGTCAGGGTCCGGGGCAGACGGACCACCGCTGGGGGCTGCGGTTCCGCTGGCACGGAGTCGTCGGGCACGAGTTCTCCGCGCAGAAGCCGCAGGTGGACCCGCCCGAGGTGGTCGGAGGGGTCCAGACCGAGTTCGTCGGCGAGCCGCTCCCGGAAGGCCTCGTGGGCGGCCAGGGCGTCGGCGGTCCGACCGTTGCCCGCCAGGGCGCGCATGAGGAGTTCGACGGGGCGTTCGCGCTGCGGTTCCCTTGCGGCCAGCGCCTCCGCCTCGGGCAGAGCCTCCACGAAGCGGCCGAGGTCGATCCGGGCCTCCAGGTGGTCCTCGCGCGCGGTGCGTCGGGCCTCGTACAGGCGCAGGGCGATGTCCTCGGCCACACCGTGGACGGTGAGGTCGGGCAGGGCCGGTCCACGCCACAGGGCCAGTGCCGCCGACAGGGCGCGCTCGGCCTCCTTCGGACGACCGGCGAGGAGCCGCTCCCGCCCGTGCCTGGCGAGCTCGTCGAACTCGTGGAGGTCCACCTGCCCAGGGGTGACCTCCAGCCGGTACCCGTAGGCGTCACCATGGAGACGCACGCCACCGCCCAGGGCGCGGCGCAGGCGGGAGGCCAGGGCTTGGAGCGCGTTGCCCGAGGCGACGCGTGCGTCCTCACCCCAGATCGCGTCGGTGAGCTGTTCGGTGGACACCTGCTGGCCGGGGCGGAGCAGGAGGAGCGTCAGGAGGGCGCGCAGACGGGCGCCGCCGATGGTGAGGGGCTCTCCGGAGGCGTCGTGCACCTGGAGGGGCCCCAGAAGGGAGAACCGCACCGACCCATCATCACCGATCCGGGGGGCGACCCGGGCGTCGTGGCCGGGCCGCGGCGGGCGGGGACGCCCTCGCGACGCGGGTCCGTGAACGGTCCGGAATGCCGTGGTCGCGGCCGATCGCAGTAGGGTTCGCTCAGGACCGTGTCGCGCCGACCGTCGAGGTGCCCGTGCGCACGGTTCCCTCGTGACCGGTCCGGGGTCCCCCCGCGCCCGGTCCGACGTACCGCGAGTCTCGCCTTTTGGCCCGAAAGTCCAGCAGGAGCCCCATTGTTCCCGGTCTTGCCTTCCCTCCGGACCACCGCCGCGCACGGTCTGCCCCGAACCTCTCCCGGTACCCGCGCGGGTGCCGTGGCGGTGGGCGCCGCCCTGCTCGCGTCGACCGGTTGCGGGGTCTCCTCGGAGCTGAGCGGTGAGATGCCGACCGACATCAACGTGACCAGCCCGATGATGCAGGAGGGGCAGCCCCTTCCCGCCGCGTACTCGTGTGAGGCCGACGGCGAGCCGGTGTCGCCGCCGCTGAGCTGGTCGGGTCTGCCCGACGACGTGGGTTCGATCGCGCTGGTGGTGGACGACCCGAGCGCCGCCGTCGTGTTCTGGATGGTCTACGACCTGGACCCGCAGCTGGTCGAGCTACGGCAGAACACCGTCCCGGGCGACGCGAAGCAGGGACAGAACACCGCCGGTGACGCCGCCTACGGGGCTCCCTGCCCCGAGGAGAGCGACGTGCACGAGTTTCGGTTCACCGTGTACGCCCTGGAGGGGCACCTGGACCTGCCCGAGGGGGCGGCCCTGGACCTGACCCTTGAGGCCATCGCGAACCAGGCCGTGGCCCGGGGTACGCTGCTCACCAGCAGCGAGTGAAATGGGTCATAGTCAGCGATTCTCCGCGCTCGAAACCGGACGGACCCGCCCGACCGACCGCACGGGGAACAACTGAGGAAGCACCCGTCGCCCTCTGCACACAGCGCGCGACAGCGCATACAGTGGGTCCGTGCCCCTCACCCCATTTCAGTTGACCGATACCCGTCCAACCGCCCCGCGGCACCCTGACCCGAGACCGCGTCGGATCACCGGCGGTCGCGCCCTGCCAGCCACCGGGCCCCGGCACGTCGGGTCCACGCGGAACCGGGCCGCCGCCTTCCACCCCCGACCGGTACTCGCCAGGCCGGTCCCAGGCGCTCCCCGGGCGCGGCCGACCTCCCCAAGGTAGTGCGTACACCATGACCGTCACCGTCATCATCATCACCGCCGTCATCGTCGTGCTCGCCGTGCTCGTGCTCCTCCTCCTGGGGATGCGCGCGCTCAGCATCGGCTCGCGTGAGGACGACTACGACGACGAGTACGAGTACGACGACGTCGAGGACAACGACCGCGACGACCGGCGCGACCGGCGGGAGCGGGACGATGACCCCGAGGACGACGAGGTCGCCCCCAGGGGCCGGTCCCGCAGATCGCGCCAGGACGCCGGGGGCAGGCCGGAACGGCGTTCCAAAGGCAAGCGCCAGCGCGGTGTGGACTGGGAGGACGACTCCGACGGGCTCTCCGACAATGACTTCTGGTCGAGTCTGAGCGACGAGGACGCGGCCCCCGCCCGCTCCGGCGGGCGCGCGGACGCCACCGGACCCGGTGACGACGACGGTTACGCGGACGACTACGAAGACGACTACGAGGACGACCGGGCGTCGGCGCGCCAGGACACCGTCATCCAGGCCCCGCCCGCCGGGGCGAGTGCCCTTTCTCCCGCCCAGCCGGAGCGCGGCCCCACCGGCCCCACCGACCTGGCGATGCTGGCCAGTCTGGGACAGAGCAACACGCCCGCGCCGCCCGAGCCCGCTCCGCGCCACCGGGAGCAGCGCCCGCCCGAGCAGGGGCTCGGCCAGGGCCCGGCGGCGCTGCCGCCGACCCAGGGTCTGCCCCCCACGCAAGGGTTGCCCCCCACGCAGGGGCTCCCCCCGGCCCGGGCCGCGGCTCCCTCCCCCTCCTCTCTGGACGACGACCCGCTGGGGCCGGGTTCCTGGAGCCCGCGTCCCCCCTCGACCGGTGACCCCTTCGAGGGCCGCGAGCCGATCCGGCCCTCTGAGCGGCGGGAACCGATCTCGCAGGACCCACTGGGTGGCGGCTCCTTCGGCGGCGGACCGCTGGGCGGCGGCAACCCGGGCGGCGGTTCACTCGGCGGTGGACCGCTGGGCGAGGGGCGTTCGTCGTACGACAGCGGGTCGACGAACCACTCCGACTACCCGCCGCTGAGCGGCGGGACGGGGCCCCGCGGGGGGGTNNNNGGCGGCGGTGTCGGCGGGTCGGTTCCCGCGTCCTCCGACCCCCTGGACCCCGGGTTCCGTCCGACCCCGGCCAGCGGCCACGACCTGAGCTCACCGATCTGGTCGAGCATGGACACCGGCGCCCACCAGCGCCCCGACCTGTCCTCGCTGGGTGGACTCGGGTCCGGAGCGGGCCACGGTGGCCCGAGCGGCGCCCACTCCGCTCCCGACGCCGGCGCGCAGCCCGCGCCGGGTCAGCCGATGGGCGGCCCGACCGTCCCCGGGCACCAGCTCCCCGGGTCCACCGATCCTCTGACGGGTGGGTACGCGGCGAGTTCGTTCACGTCCGGCGCGTCCTACGACAGCGGTTCCTTCTCCCGGCCCGAGTACGACACCGGCACCCACCAGCGCAGCCCC
>NZ_ANAE01000139.1 GCF_000341265.1 Nocardiopsis prasina DSM 43845
GCTCCGAGTACGACACCGGCACCCACCAGCGCAGCCCCTACGACACCGGCGCACACACCCGCGACTACCAGTCCGGAATGCCCGGCCAGAGCGGAATCGGCGGACAGAACGGACTGCCCGGACAGAACACGCCCGGTGTTCCCGGTGGCTCGAACGCGCCGCTGTGGGGCGGTCAGGACGACTCGGGCGGCTTCGGCCAGCCGAGCCAGCCGACGGCGCCGGGCGGGGGTCACCACGCGGGTCAGCCCTCCCCGTTCGGACAGGGCCCCGTTCCTCCCGGACCGGGCGGCCCGGTCGGCGGCCACGGCGGTCCCGCCTACGGAGGGCCGCCCGCCTACCCGACCGGCGCCTACCAGGCGGACCAGCTGCGCGGTGAACTCCCGACCACGTTCCCGGGGCACACCCAGCAGGGCGACCCCTACGGTCAGCAGCCGCACGGAGGACAGGGCGGCTTCGCAGGACCGGACCACACCGACCCGATGAGGGGCGGGTTCGCGCCGCAGCGGCCCGAACCCGACTACGGTTACCCGCCGGTGGAGGGCTGGCAGCCGCCGCTTCCGGAGGGTGCCAACGGCCAGGGCGGACCCGGTCAGCAACAGGGCCAGGGCCCCTACGGGCAGGCGCCCTACGGCCACCCCGCCCCGGAGCAGGAACACTACGAGGGCGGCTACGAGGACGGCCGGTTCCGCTAGGTCTCCGCGGACCCTCCTGGCGCGACAGGCGCCATCACCACTTCACACCACCGAGGTGGCGGGAAACCCCCGCCACCTCGGGTTTTTTCTGTCCTGATTCGTCCCCGCGTACATGTGAAGTCGGGAAAATGGTCACCAAGAGCACAACAGCCCGTAACACACAGTCATTCTTGTTGACTACAGTTAGTTATTGACGAAGCACCCTTCGCGGTCTCGTCGTCGTGACGCGTTCAGCCACGTACCCCCCGTTCGGACTCTGCCGTCCCCGTGCGCCTACGCATACGCCTTGCCTGGTCCAACCCGAACGGAGTAACCATGCGCAACGACGCCCAGGGAGCACCACCCGGCCGACCGGAGACCACCTCCGAACGGCCCGGGACCCACACGGATCGCAAGGGGGTCGCCGCCGACTTCGGCGCCTCTCTCGTGGTCTTCCTGGTCGCCGTCCCCCTGTCCCTGGGGATCGCGGTCGCCTCCGGCGCCCCGCTGATCGCCGGAATCATCGCCGCCATTGTGGGCGGTATCGTCGCCGGTCTCGTCGGCGGATCGGTGGTGCAGGTCAGCGGCCCGGCCGCCGGACTGACCATCATCGTCGCCGACCTGATCATGACCTACGGATGGCGGGTCACCTGCCTGATCACCCTGCTGGCCGGGCTGGTCCAACTGGCCCTGGGCGCGTTCCGCATCGCGCGGGCCGCCCTCGCCGTCTCCCCCGCCGTCGTGCACGGCATGCTCGCGGGGGTCGGCGTCACCATCGCCCTCGCACAGCTCCACGTGGTCCTGGGAGGGGCCCCGCAGAGCTCGGCCCTGGCCAACATCGCCGACCTGCCCGAACAGATCGCGCACAACCACACCGCCGCGGTCGCGGTCGGCGTCATCACGATCGCGATCATGTTCGGCTGGAACCGGCTGCCCGCGATCGGCAAGGTCCGGCCGGGGATGATCCCCGCCGCGCTGGTCGCGGTGGGCACCGCCACCGTCATCGCCACCCTCGGCCGCTGGGAGGTCGAGACCGTGGCCCTGCCCGGCTCCCTCGCCGACGCCTGGAACGGGCCGATGCTGCCCGAGGCCGGGCAGTGGCACGGCATCGCCCTGGCCGTGGCGGCCGTCGCCATGGTCGCCAGTGTGGAGTCGCTGCTGGCCGCCATCGCGGTGGACCGGCTGCACAGCGGCCGCCGGGTCCAGCTCAACCGGGAGCTGTGCGGGCAGGGCGCCGCCAACACCGTCAGCGGTGCCCTGGGCGGCCTGCCCATCGCCGGTGTCATCGTCCGCAGCACCGCCAACGTGCGGGCCGGGGCCCGCAGCCCGCTCTCCACGATCCTGCACGGAGTGTGGATCCTGCTCTTCGTCGCGTTCTTCGCGCACGTGGTCGAGCTGATCCCGATGCCCGCCCTGGCCGCGCTGCTCGTCTTCATCGGCGTGCAGATGGTGTCCCTGGCCCACCTGCGCGACCTGCGCAAGCACCACGAGGCCAGCGTCTACCTGGTGACCCTGTTCGGCGTGGTGTTCATCGGACTGCTGGAGGGGGTGTTCATCGGCTTCGCGCTCGCGATGATCGTGTCGCTGCGCCGCCTGACCAAGCTCACCGTGGTCACCGAGGAGCGCGCCGGCCGGGTGCACGTGACCGTGCACGGATCACTCACCTTCCTGGGGGTTCCCCGGCTGGCGCACGTGCTGCGGACCATCCCCGAAGGGGCCAGCGTCGACCTGGACCTGCACGTGGACTTCATGGACCACGCCGCCTTCGAGGCCATCCACGCCTGGCGGGTGGACCACGAGCGCACCGGCGGCAGCGTCGACATCGACGAGGTCCACGAGAACTGGTACGCGCGCAGCTCCGAGAGGTCGGCCCCGGCGGCCAAGACCATCCCCAAGGGCCGCTGGTGGGCCCCGTGGGACATGCGCCGCGAGTCCGGCGCCGACCTGGCGGTGAACCCGCTGGGGCTGCTCACCGCGGGGGCCCGCGAATACCACGCCAGCACCGCGGACCGGATGCGCGCGGTGATGAGCCGCCTCTCACACCGCCACAACCCGACGGCCCTGTTCATCACCTGCGCTGACTCACGCGTGGTGCCCAACCTGATCACCGCGAGCGGTCCGGGCGACCTGTTCACCCTGCGCAACGTGGGCAACCTGGTGCCCCGGCACGGCAGCGCCGACGGTTCCGCGGGGGCGGCGGTGGAGTACGCGGTCAACGTCCTGCGGGTGCCCTCGATCGTGGTCTGCGGGCACTCGCACTGCGGGGCGATGCGGGCCCTGGCGGAGGGGGCGCACGAGGGACCCGTCGAGGAGGAGAGCTCGCACATCCGCCGGTGGCTGGCCAACGGACAGGGGAGCCTGCGCCGGGCCGGGGCGGACCACGGTGAACTGGCAGGGCTGCCCGCGTCGGAAGCCCTGCGGCGGCTGGCCCAGGCCAACGTGATCGAGCAGCTCGGCAACCTCATGGGGTACCCGGTCGTGCGCGAAAGGGTGGAATCGGGGCAGCTCACGCTGTCCGGGATGTACTACGACCTGGAGACCGCCAAGGTGCACCTGCTGGACGCCGAGACCGGGGAGTTCTCCCCCGTTCAGGGCGTCCAGGACGTGCCCGAGGCCGTGCCGCTCCCTCGCGAGGGAGCGGCCGAGGGTCAGTCGCTGGACGAGTCGTCGTCGGGTGTGTCGTCCCGTCCGTCCTGCTGAACACCTGAGGCCTGGTAGGTGGCGAGCAGGATGATCGCCACGATCGCCAGGATCGGCAGGCCGAAGAGGACCACCCAGAAGGCGGTGGAGTCGAACAAGAGTCACCCATTCCCGTGAACGCGGATGCCTGTCGGGCCGTCGACCCCGGTCGGCCCACGGGCGTTCGCGCTCCGGGGCTTCCGGGGTACGGAGCGCAAGGGTCAATCTACCGCCCCACAAGGCGATCCGGCCATCACCGTGGCGATTCAGGAATGTGTCCCCGAAGCCTTCCCGTCCGGCCGAAAGTGCCGCGAAACCCCCTGTACACATCGGACCGCGCACCCTAATCTCCAGGGGACCGAAGGAAACCATCCATTCCAGCCCCCTCCTTCGGCATTTTCCTTCACAGGAGACAAGATGTGCGAGTCCTGCACGGCGCCCGTCTCTGACCCCCGCGCCTGTGAACCCTCCTCCCCCTGGTCGCGCCGCGTGCTCTTCGGCACCGGACTGGGAGCGGTCGTGGCCCTGACCGGCCTGGGCGGCACCGCCGCGCACGCCGCGTCCGCGATGAACGCCTCCTGGTGCAACCCGGCCCTGGGCTACTTCCCCTCCGGCGGGCACTTCGGTGCTCCCCGGGGCGGCAGCACCCACGCCGGTCAGGACGTCACCAACAGCACCGGCACCGCCGTGTACGCAGCGGCCGCCGGAACCGTGGTCGGCCGTTCCTGGGGAGGCGGCCTCCCCGGCCGGACCGGCGAGGCCATCGTCATCTCCCACGGCAACAACGTGTACACCTACTACGGTCACCTGAGCGTCTACCGGGTCGCCCTCAACGCCCGGGTCAGCGCGGGCCAGCGCATCGCCGACATGGGGGCCACCGGAAACGTGACCGGCCCCCACCTGCACTTCGAGACCCACACGGGGCGCCTGGGGGGCATCACCAACCCGGTGCCGTTCATGCGGTCCCGCGGTGTGGACCTGGGCGGCGGCTGGCCGAGTGTCGACCCCGAGGCCAGAGGGGTGACGGTCTCCGTCATCCAGCACCTGATGACCCAGCGCGGCACATCCCTCGTGGCCGACGGGTACTACGGCCCGACGTCGGTCAACGCGGTGAAGGCGTTCCAACGGTCCAAGGGGCTGGTGGCGGATGGCCAGGTCGGGCCGAGGACCTGGCCCCACCTGGTGTACGAACTCAAGCAGGGTGTCCGCGACGGATCCCACGTGCGAGCGCTCCAGACCGCGATGAACAAGCGCAGCGCCGGGCTGGTGGTCGACGGCAACTTCGGGCCGGTCGTGAACACCGCCGTCCGCGAGTTCCAGCGGGTCAACCGACTGGTCGTCGACGGTGAGGCCGGTCCCCTCACCTGGCGGGCCCTGGTGGGCTGAGTGTGCCGCTCGGCCCCGGCCCGACCCGGGGCCGAGCACCCGGACAGCGGACCTGGGGGAAGCTGAAAGAGAGGGAGTCGGCCGGTAAGCCGGATTCTGTCGGTCTCTCGACCGGACGGTCATCCATCTGGGGCCGCCGTTGCCGACGACCTCGGTGCGGTCTACCCGCGGACTCGGGCGGGCCGCCCTCGAACATCCGCGCGGGAACCCGGAGGTTCCCTTTTTGACCTTGCTCCGGGTGGGGTTTACCTAGCCAGCCGGATCGCTCCGGCCGCTGGTGGTCTCTTACACCACCGTTTCACCCTTACCACCGCGAGCGGTGGCGGTCTGTTTTCTGTGGCACTGTCCCGCGGGTCACCCCGGGTCGGCGTTACCGACCACCCTGCCCTGTGGAGTCCGGACTTTCCTCGAACCCGCGCCGGGCGCGGGTCCGCGACCGTCTGGCCGACTCCCTCTGCGGCCCAGTCTAGCGGGCTCACGGGGGGCCGGAACCGCTACTGGTCCAGGTGTGCGGTGTCGTTGAGGGAGCGCACCACCTGGGGTCCGTCCGCGTAACAGTCCACCTCGGTCAGGCAGGCGGTGTCCAGGTGCATCCGGTACAGCGCCGTGATCGGCGCGAGCACGGCCTGCTGGACGGTGACCTTGATCGGGGTGACGTGGCTGACCACCAGGACCCGGCGGCCCCGGTGGCGTTCCAGCAGCGCGTCCCGTGCCGCGCCCACGCGGCGGGCCACCTCGGCGAAGCTCTCCCCTCCGGGCGGGCTCGCCTCGGGGTCCGCCAGCCACCGGTCGACTCCTTCGGGGTCGCGCTCGTGCGCCTCGGCGAAGGTCAGGCCCTCCCAGGCCCCGAAGTCGGTCTCCACGAACCCCTCGTCGGTCTCCACCTGGAGACCGAGGAGCTCGGCCGCGTACCCGGCGGTGTGCCGGGCACGCGACAGCGGGGAGGAGACCACCGCGTCGATCCCCCACCCGGACAGGCGCCGCGCGGCCGCTTCGGCCTGGGCGTGCCCCTCCTCGGTGAGGGGGACGTCACCGCGTCCGGCGAAACGCCGTTCGACGGACAGCGGGGTCTGCCCGTGGCGGAGCAGGACCAGGCGGGTCGGCTCGCTGTCCGGCGCGCCCCAGCTCATTCGGCGGCGGGGGCGTTGAGCCCCGACTCCTCGGTGCGCACCAGGATGCGGCGGCAGTCCTCGCAGCGAACCACCTCGTCGGCGGCGGTCGCGCGGATCTCGTTGAGCTCCACGGTGCTCAGCGCCAGCTTGCAGCCGTTGCAGCGGCCGTACCGCAGCGGGGCGGCGGCCACCCCGTCGTACTGGGACCGCAGCTTGTCGTACAGCTTCAGCAAGTCGGCGGGGATGTCCTCGCTGACCCGCTGACGGTTCTGGGTGACGCGGGTGCGGTCCCACTGGATCTCGGCGGCGGCGGTGTCCCGGCGAGCGGTGACCTCCGTGAAGCGGGCGACGGCCTCCTCGCGTTCCCCGGTCAGGCGCGTGACGTCCGAGCTGACGGACTCGGCCTCCTCCATGACCTCCAGGACGACCTCCTCCAGCTCGGCCTGGCGGCGGCCCAGCGAGGCGATCTCCGACTGGAGGTTCTGGAGCTCCTTGGCGTTGGTGATCTGCCCCGACTCCAGGCGCTTGGTGTCGCGGTCGGCGCGCGAACGCACCTGGTCGACGTCGCTCTCGGCCTTGCGCTGGTGGCGCTCGATGTCGGAGGCGCGGGTCTGGGCGGTGATGAGCTCGGCGTCGATCGCGTCGACCCGCTCCTTGAGCCGGGCCGCCTCGGCGATCTCGGTCAGGCTCCGGAGACGGTGGTCCAGGCGCTGGAGCTCGGTGTCGAGCTCCTGGAGGTCGAGCAGTCTGGCCTGAGCGGCGGGTTCGGCTTTCACTTGGAGTCTCCTGGGAATCGCGGTTGGGAGGCCGGGGAGGCCGCCCGCGCCCTGTGCAGTTGTGGTCGTCGAGGGGGTGCTACGCGTGTGGGAAGGTCCGTGACCAGGCATCCGTCACGGTGGTCGACACGCGGGTCTCCACGTTAGCCCCATTCGGGCCGCCCGTGCGCCGGAGGGCGTCGGCCAGGTGGGCGGCACCGTCGGCCAGCCACGGCCACTCGCTGGCGAAGTGGGCGGTGTCCACGAGTGCCGGGCCGCCCGGTTCCCCGACGAACTCCGAGGCGGGGTGGTGGCGCAGGTCGGAGGTGACGTAGGCGTCCACCTCGGCGGCGCGGGCGGCGCCGAGCAGGGAGTCGCCCGCCCCGCCCGAGACCGCGACGGTGGTGACGAGGCGGTCCAGGTCACCGGCCACGCGGACGCCCCCGGCGGTGGCGGGCAGCCCCTGGGCCACCCGGGCCGCGAAGTCCCGCAGGACCATGGGCTCGTCCAGCTCGCCGACGCGGCCGATTCCGCGCCGTCCCTCGGGGTCGGTGGAGTCGGGGTCCAGCGGTCGCAGCGGACCGGTGAGGCCGACAGCGCGGGCCAGGGCGTCGGACACCCCGGGTGCGGCGGTGTCGGCGTTGGTGTGCGCGGTGTACAGGGCCACCCCGGAGCGGATCAGGCGGTGCACGATCCGGCCCTTGGGGGTGTTGGCGGCGACACTGGTGACGCCGCGCAGCATCAGCGGGTGGTGCGTGATGATCAGGTCCGCGCCCCAGGTCACGGCCTCGTCGACCACCGCGTCCACGGGGTCGACCGCGAACAGGACGCGCTCCACCGGCTGCGCGGGGTCCCCGCAGACCAGGCCGACCGCGTCCCAGGAGGCGGCCCATTGGGGTGGGTAGACCTCCTCGAAGGCGGCGGTGACGTCGGACAGGGTGAAGGGCTGCGCGGTCGAGGTGCTCACGGGCACGAGACTAGCGCTCCGTCCGGACCGGCGGTCAACGGGACGGGCGCGGCAGAGGGGCGTCTCTGGTTCTCAGCCGTTCCGCGGGCTCGGCGGGTGCGCCGGTGTCGGGGGGAGGGCGCCGTCGCCCCGTACTGTCACAGCTCCAGGGGCTCCGCGCGGGTCCACCCGGCACCGGTCGGCACCGGGGTGCGACTCCACTTCCCTCCTCGACCGGTCCGTCGCCCGTTCCGCCTTGTGGGCGTCGACCGCGGCGTCTAGCGTGCGATGAGGTCGAGGGAAGAGGGTGCGTGCGGCATGCGGGACGCGACGGTCGAACTCCACGGGCGCACGGTCGCCTACACCGACATCGGCGACCCGGCGGGGACCCCGGTCCTGTACGCGCACGGCGCCCCGATGAGCCGACGCAACCTGGGCGACCAGGACGAGGCGTTCGCCGCCGCCGGGCTGCGGGTGATCACCGCCGACCGGCCCGGCTACGGCGGCTCCTCCCCCGCACCCGGGCGCACTCTCACTGGCTGGGTCGACGACGCGGCCGCGCTCGCCGACTCCCTCGGCGTCGACCGTTTCCTGGTGGCGGCGCACTCCTCGGGCGGGCCCTACGGTGTGGCCGTCTCCGCCCTGCTGCCGGAGCGTGTGCGCGGCACCGTCGTCCTGGGCGGGGTCACCGACTTCGCGTGGGAACCCGGCTGGGAGGGCTATTCCGAGGTCGAGCGGACCATGATGCGCCTGCCGGACGAGCGGGCCGCCCTGGAGTGGGGCGAGCTCCACCTGGGTTCCTCTCCGACCGAGTGGCCCGAACCCGACAGCCGGCTGTTCGCCTCTCGGTACGTCCCGCACCTGGCGGCCGCGGCCAAGGACGCGTTCGCCCAGGGTGTGGGCGGCTACACCCAGGACTCCTGGGTGCAGGGCCGCCCCTGGGCCTTCGACCCGGCGGCCGCGCACTCCCCGTTCGTCGTGGTGCACGGTGACGCGGACACGATCGTCCCGATCGCGCACTCGCGGCACACCGCGGGCCTGGTCCCGGGGGCCGAGCTTCGCGTGCTCCCCGGGCACGGACACGTCACCGTGCTGTGGGAACTCCCCGACCTGCTCGCCGAACTGCGCGACCGGTCCTGACCGGCCGGGCCGCGTGAGAACGCCGCGCCGAGTGGGACACCGCAGACCACGCCCACCCGCTGGTCGGCCCTAGAGTTGGTTCGCGATGAACAACACTGAGCAGAAGCGGCCCCGGACCCCGATCGGGGCGCACGTGCCCGTGGCGGGCGGCATGGCCACCAAGGGCCTGGCGTACGCACAGCAGATCGGCGCGGAGACCGTCCAGGTCTTCGTGTCCAACCCGCGCGGCTGGGCGACCAACGCGGGCGACCCGGCGCAGGACGCGAAGATGCGGGAGCGCACGGACCTGCCCGTGTTCGTGCACTCCCCCTACCTGATCAACCCCGGCGCCCCCAACGAGGAGACCGCCGAGAAGTCGCTGGTCTCCCTGGAGCACGCCCTGCGGCGCGGTGGGGAGATCGGCGCCCTCGGCGTGGTGATGCACACCGGTTCGGCGGTCTCGGGCGGGCGCGAGGCCGGACTGGAGCGGGTCCGTTCCCGGATCCTCCCCCTGCTGGAGCGGCTCGGCGACGACGTCCCGCCAGTGCTGCTGGAGCCGATGGCCGGGCAGGGCCAGGTGCTGTGCGCCACGGTCGACGACCTCGTCCCCTACATGGAGGCCCTGGACTGGCACTCCAACGTGGGCGTGTGCCTGGACACCGCGCACCTGTTCGCGGCCGGTCACGACATCTCGACCGTCGAGGGCATGCGCGAGACGATGGACCGCTTCGGCGAGGTGGTCGGCGCCGACCGGCTCAAGCTGATCCACGGCAACGACTCCAAGGCGCCCTGCGGCAGCAACAGGGACCGGCACGAGAACATCGGTCTGGGCCACATCGGCGCCAAGCCGTTCACGGAGCTGTTCCGTCACCCGGTGACCGCGGGTGTCCCCATCACCCTGGAGACCCCGGGCCCGGAGGGTCCGCACGCCGAGGACGTGCGGACGCTGAAGAAGCTGCGCGCCGAGGCCTGAGCCCACGCGCTCCGGTCCGGTCCCGTCGTGGGGGCCGGACCGGGGCGTCGGTAACCCCCGGTCACCCTTGGACCGGTCCGCTCTCCTGTTCGCTCACGGCGCGGTCACACAGGTCGGAGGTCTCGAAGATGGTGCGCACGTGGCACAGCACGACGAGACCGACGATCACCCCGCCCACCAGGTAGGGCAGGCCCAGGTCGATCCGGCCCAGCACCCCGCCGAGCAGCGCGCCCACCGGGGTGGCGCCCCAACCGACGGCACGGTGGACGTTGCCCGCCCTGGCCCGGATGCGGTCGGGCACCACGCTCTGGAAGAAGACCGAACCGGCGATGTTGGACACGGCCATGCACAGGCCCATCCCCACGAGGAGCAGGCCCGCCACGGCGGCGTGGGTGGTCACCCCCAGTCCCAGCAGGACGGCGGCCGCTCCGAGGTAGCCGCCCAGGAAGGCGGTGCGCCGCCCCAGCCGGCGCAGCACCCAGCCGACCACGAAGGTGCCCGACACCCCTCCGACCGCCAGCCCCGCGACGAGGACCCCGTACAGGGACGCGGGCAGTTCCAGGCGCTGACCGGCGTACAGGACCAGCACGGCCAGGCCCGTGTTCAGCCCGATCATGGTCCCGGCGTTGCACGCCGCCAGGCGTCGCAGCAGCCGGTCCCCGAAGACGTAGCGCAGCCCCTCCGCGAGGTCGCGCAGCGGGCCGCGTGAGGAGGCCTCATCCCCCTCCCGGGGTTCCTCCACCTGGTGGTCCAGGGGCCTTCGGCGCAGGATGACGACGACCGTGCCGACCAGCACCGCGCACAGGGCGTAGGAGACCATCGCCCCGGCCACGGGGATCACGGCGGCCACGGCGAACAGCACGGCGGCCACCGGGGCGGCCCCGAACTCCTGGGCGACCAGTCGACCGCCCTCCACTCGGCTGTTGGCCCGGTCCAGCAGCCTTCGCGGGACGAGCCGGGTGAGGCCGAGACGACTCGCGGGGTCGCTGATGGTCTCGCAGCACATCACCACGAACATCGCCGCGTACAGGACCCACACCGTGGCGTGTCCGCTGGCGAGGGCGACCGCCAGCAGTGCCACCGTGGCCGCGGCCACGGTGTTGGACACCACCAGCGCCCGCAGGCGGTCCACCCGGTCCAGCAGCACCCCGCTGAGGGGCGCGACGAGCAGCCAGGGCAGGAATCGGGCCACGGTGAGCCCGGCGACCAGAAGCGGGTCCCCGGTGAGGGTGGCCGCGAGGAGGGGGAGGGCGACGGCCAGGAGCCCGTCCCCGAAGTTGGTGGACACCCCCGCGGCCCAGAAGCGGTGGAAGGTGCCACTCAACCGTTCCCGCTCCGGGGCTCCGGGGACCTTCGGGGCGGGTGGAGTGGTGGTCATCGGTTCTCCTCATCGAACACGGGCCGCACGGCGGCCTCGGTCAGGGCCAGGTCCGCACGGCGGGCGGTCTCGGCTATCACCCGCCGGGACAGAAGAACGGTGCCGGCCATGATCACACCGCCCAGGAGGAAGGCCAGCGCGAGGTCGATCCGGCCGAGCAGTCCGCCCGCCAGGGCGCCGAGCGGTGTGACGCCCCAGCCGATCATCCGGCTGACCCCCGCGACGCGGCCGCGCACGGCGTCCGGGACCACGGTCTGGTGGTAGGGGCTCGCGGCGATGTTGGACACGACCATGCAGAAGCCGGACACCGCGAGCAGCGCGAAGGCCGAGTACGGCTCTCCGACGAGGGCCACGCCCGTGAAGCAGACGGCCATCCCCAGGTAGCCGCCGATCACGGACGTTCGTCTGCCGAAGCGGGTGATCACCCGGTCGGCCGTCAGACTGGCGAGGACTCCCCCGATCGCGGAGGGGGGCATGAAGGCCCCGAAGAACACTGCGG
>NZ_ANAE01000140.1 GCF_000341265.1 Nocardiopsis prasina DSM 43845
GGTGATCACCCGGTCGGCCGTCAGACTGGCGAGGACTCCCCCGATCGCGGAGGAGGTCATGAAGGCCCCGAAGAACACTGCGGGAACCCCGAGGCCGTCCTGCGCGTGGAGCACCAGCACCGCGCCGCCCATGTTCGCGCCGACCATCATCCCGGCGTTGCAGAGCATGTTGCCGCGCAGGATCGGATCGCCGAGAACCTGCCGGAACCCCTCACCGGTGGAGCGCAGGAAGCCCTCGGTCCGCGCGGGCTCCCCTTCGCTGGGAACGGCGCGGCGCCACACCAGCGGCACGGCGCACAGCAGCACCACGCACAGCGCGTAGGATCCCGCGATCCCCACCAGGGGCGCGACGGCACCGGCTGCGAACAGGAACCCGGCGACCGGGCGGCCGAGGCATTCCTGGGCGACCAGTCGGCCCCCCTCCACCCGGCTGTTGGCCCGGTCCAGCAACCGGGCCGGGACCAGCTGGACCACGGCGATCCGGCTCGCCGGGTCGGTCACGGTCTCACAGCAGATCAGCGCGAACATCGCGGCGTACAGCAGCCACACGGACAGGCTCCCGGTGACCACGGCCAGGATGAGACCGGCCATGACCAGGGTGGCGACCGTGTTGGACACGACCATGGCCCGCACGCGGTGCACCCGGTCGATGAGTACGCCCGACAGCGGGGCCAACAGCAGCCAGGGCAGGAAACGCACGGCGGTGAGGCCCGCGACGAGGAGCGGATCCTGGGTGAGGGAGACCGCGATCAGCGGCAGCGCCACGACGAGCATGCCGTCCGCCAGGTTGGTGAACACCCCGGCGCCCCAGAAGCGGTGGAAGTCCGCGCCGAGGCGTTCGGATCGGGGTGGGCGCGTGGTGGGAGGTGCGGTGGTCATGGGGCTCCTGAGTGGGGGGGTGGGTTCAGGTGGCGTCACGGCTTCGCCTGGTCAGCGAGACGTGGGGCCGTCGTCCTCGCCGCTCCGTGCCGGGGGCTTCCCGTCGTCCGCGTCGGGCGCCCCGCCGAGGTGGGGGAACAGGTCGGTGTGCAGTTCCACAGACTCGGTGTCGGGGTGGCTCCGGGCGGTGCGGCCCTCGAAGCGGCGGGTCCAGGACCGGACGAACTCCTGGAGCGCTCCGGCGAACTCCTCGGTCTCCTCCGGGGTCATCCGCGCGTGGGACAGGGAGTCCTGCATGGCCGTCTGCCAGCGCCGCACCACCGGGTCGTCCGGCTGTGTCCTGACCCGGTTCCGCCACTGGTCGAGCCGTTCGCGTCGGCCGCCGTAGTAGCGGTCCAGGACGATCTCGGCCGCCTCGCGGGTGGCCGGGTTGCGCAGGTGGTCGAGGCCGCTCATGCGCCAGCCGCCGGGGCGGATGCGCCACCAGCGGTCGCGGCGCCCGCTGTGGCCGGGGTCGGCTTCGACGAACCCGTACCGCGAGAGTTGGCGCAGGTGGTAGCTGGTGGAGCCGCTGCTCTCGCCCAGTCGTTCGGCCAGGATGGTCGCGGTCGCGGCCCCCTCGAGGGTGAGTTCGTCAAGGATGCGGGCCCGCAGGGGGTGGGCCAGTCCGCGCAGGGCCTCGGCCCCCACCTCCATGGACGCGTGATCCGGTTCCGTCGCTTCCGGCTGCTCTTCCTCGTACATGCCTGAACCGTACTCCAAAGACTTCTTTGCAAAAAGAACTTTGCAGAGCTTTCTTTGGAAAACTTTCGGCGTACGGGTTCGACCTACCGGGGCACCCCACCCCCTGAAAAGCGCACCCATGGGCGACAATGGGCGCAACCCCGTGGCGGGACGGGACCCCGGAACCGAGGAGGGTGTCAGCTCATGGAGCCGTTCTTCATGGTCATCGGCGCGGCGATCGCGGCCGCCGGTTTCCTGGCGGGGCGGCGCACCGCTCGCCGCGAGGCCCGCCGCGAACTCCAGCAGCACCAGGGCACCCCGCAGATCCCGGACCGCGGGCAGCGCACCCCCCAGCCGGTCTGCGGCTGCGGCCACAACCTGGTCTTCCACGACCACGAGACGAAGCGCTGCCAGACCCAGGTCGTCATCCCCGGCCGCTGGACCGGCCAGGCCAATTCCACCTACCGCCAGTGCATGTGCCAGGGCTACCGGGGCCCGCTCCCCGTGGACGAGTACTACGCCCCCGACTACCTCGACGGCACCGGCCCCTGAGTCACGCCTCCACACACGCCTCACAAACCCGATTCACCACTAATCCCACCGAACCACCCGAACCCGCCCGGCTTCCCTACCCGCCTCCCCACGCCCCCGGGTCCGGGCAGGGGTGATCGTGCGGGAACCTGGGAGTGCGGACGGCGACGCGCCGGGATGACAACGGTCCCGCGCACCGCGAGAATGTCCGCGCACCGAACAGCCAGAGAGTGGACGTTAACTCGTGACGACCCCTGTGACACCCACGATCGACCAGCGCATCGCCGAGGAGCTCGGCGTGGGCGCGCACCAGGTCAGTGCCGCCGTCGACATGCTCGACGCCGGGTCGACCGTGCCCTTCATCGCCCGGTACCGCAAGGAGGCCACCGGAGCGCTGGACGACGCCCAGCTGCGCGCCCTGGAGGAGCGGCTGCGCTACCTGCGTGAACTGGCCGAACGCCGGAGCGCGATCCTGGAGTCGATCCGTTCCCAGGGCAAGTTGGACGACGCTCTGGAGGCCCGGATCAACGAGGCCGACTCCAAGGCCCGTCTGGAGGACATCTACCTCCCCTACAAGCCCAAGCGCCGCACCAAGGCCCAGATCGCGCGCGAGGCCGGTCTCGAACCGCTCGCTGAGGGGCTGATCGGCGATCCGAACCAGGACCCGCAGGAGGTCGCCGCCGCCTACGTCGACGCCGACAAGGGCGTGACCGACGTCAAGGCCGCCCTCGACGGGGCCCGCTCGATCCTGGTGGAGCGGTTCGCCGAGGACGCCGACCTCACCGGCACGCTGCGTGAACGGCTGTGGGAGAAGGGCCGTCTGGGTTCGACGGTCCGCGAGGGCAAGGAGGAGGCCGGGGCCAAGTTCGCGGACTACTTCGACTTCTCCGAGCCCCTCACCGCGCTCCCCTCCCACCGGGTCCTGGCGATGTACCGGGGCGAGAAGGAGGAGGTCCTCACCCTCAACCTGGAGCCGGAGGAGACCCCCGAAACGGGCGCGGACGGCACCGTCCCCCGCAGCTCCTACGAGAACGCCATCGCCTCCCACTTCGAGATCGTGGACCGGGGCCGCCCCGCCGACCGCTGGCTCCAGGACACGGTGCGCTGGGCCTGGCGCACCCGGATCCTGGTCCGTCTCGACATCGACGTGCGCATGCGCCTGTGGCAGCAGGCCGAGGACGACGGCGTCAACGTGTTCGCCGCCAACCTGCGCGACCTCCTGCTGGCCGCGCCCGCCGGAAGCAGGTCCACCCTGGGCCTGGACCCGGGCCTGCGCACCGGCGTGAAGGTCGCCGTCACCGACCCCACGGGCAAGGTCGTGGCCACCGACACCGTCTTCCCGCACGTGCCGCGTCGCGACTGGGACGGCTCGATCGACCGCCTGGCCAAGCTGTGCTCCGCCCACGACGTCGAGCTGGTCGCGATCGGCAACGGCACCGCCTCGCGTGAGACCGACAAGCTGGCGGGCGACCTCATCAAGCGCCACCCCGAACTCCAGCTCACCAAGGTGATGGTGTCGGAGGCGGGCGCCTCCGTGTACTCGGCCTCGGCCTACGCCTCCGAGGAGCTTCCGGACCTGGACGTGTCCCTGCGTGGGGCCGCCTCGATCGCCCGGCGCCTCCAGGACCCCCTGGCCGAGCTGGTCAAGATCGATCCCAAGTCCATCGGCGTGGGCCAGTACCAGCACGACCTCGCGGAAGCGAAGCTGTCGCGCTCGCTGGACGCCGTGGTCGAGGACTGCGTGAACGGCGTGGGCGTGGACGTCAACACCGCCTCCGTCCCGCTGCTGACCCGGGTCTCGGGTGTGACCTCGACCCTGGCCCGCAACATCGTGTCGCACCGTGACGCCAACGGCCCGTTCCGGAGCCGCGAGGCCCTGCGCTCGGTGCCCCGGCTGGGCCCCAAGGCCTTCGAGCAGTGCGCGGGCTTCCTGCGCGTGCCGGGCGGCGACGACCCGCTGGACACGTCCGCGGTGCACCCCGAGGCCTACCCGGTGGTGCGGCGCATCCTGGACCGGACCGGCAGCGACCTGCCGTCGCTGATCGGTGACAAGAAGGCCCTGAAGGGTGTCCGTCCCGAGGACTTCGTCGACGACACCTTCGGCCTGCCGACCGTCACCGACATCCTCAGCGAGCTGGAGAAGCCCGGCCGCGACCCGCGTCCCGCCTTCACCACCGCCACCTTCAAGGAGGGCGTGGAGAAGCTGGACGACCTGGAGCAGGGGATGATCCTGGAGGGAGTGGTCACCAACGTGGCCGCCTTCGGCGCCTTCGTGGACGTGGGCGTGCACCAGGACGGACTGGTCCACGTGTCGGCGCTGTCGCACAAGTTCGTGGAGGACCCGCGCGACGTCGTCAAGCCGGGTGACATCGTCAAGGTCAAGGTGCGCGAGGTCGACATCCCGCGCAAGCGCATCTCGCTCACGATGCGCCTGGACGACGACGCCCCGGCCGCCGGCGGTCAGGGCGGCGGTCGCGGCGAGCGCGGCAACCGTGGCGGCGAGGGCGGCGGCCAGCCCCGTGGGGGCGGTCGCGGCGGTGAGCAGCGCCGTGGCGGCGGTCGTCAGAACAACGGCGGCCGTGGCAACGGCGGCGGCCGCGGCAACGGAGGACGGGACAACGCGCCGGCGCCCTCGAGCGCGATGGCCGACGCCCTCCGCCGCGCGGGCCTGGGCAAGTAACGCGCGCCGCCCCCACGACGGGGGCGCGCGAGGTGTGGTGAGGGGGTTCCCGCCGGTCGGGGCCCCCTTTCCCCTGCTTCGGACGTGACCGCGATCCACGTGGCGCGCGGCGGATCCGTGTCAAGGCCCCGAAGCGCCGACGACCCAAGGGAGGCTTTGGACGCCCTGGAGGGGGCTCTGCCGCGCGCCAGCCGGGTGGAGTCCGAGGGCCTCGGACACCTGGCGGCCGACAGTGGACGACCCGCACGTGTCGCGCGCGTACTGGCCGGGTCCTTCGACCCGCCGGTCAGTCGGAGCGCTCGGAGTTGACCCGTTGGGCCAGCGCCCGCAGCAGCTCGTCGGCCAGGGGCAGCTTGCGCAGCTCCTCCGGGCCGGGCAGCGGCCCCCTGGCCCGGTCCCCCTGTTCCCGGACCTCGCCGTGCAGGCGCTCCATGGTCACGTCCAGCTGGTTGGCGGTCTCGGCCGCCTCGCGGATCTCGTCCAGCAGACCGACCGGAACCGACTTCCCGTACTTGTAGTAGATCTTGTGTTCCAAGCTGGCCCAGAAGTCCATCGCGATGGTGCGGATCTGGATCTCCACCGGCACGTCCTCGGTCCGGTCCGACATCCGCACCGGCGTCTCCACCAACAGGTGCAGGCTCCGGTAGCCGTTCGGCTTGGGTGAGCGGATGTAGTCGCGCTCCTCCATCACCCGGATGTCCTCGTGCCCGGCCAGCATGTCCCGGATCGTGTAGGTGTCCGAGACGAAACTGCACGTGACGCGGATCCCGGCGATGTCGAGGATGGACCCGCGGATCTCGTTGAGGTCGTAGGGCACCCCGCGCCGCCGCGCCTTCTCCATGATGCTGGACGGGGTCTTGAGCCGGGAACTCACGTGCTCGATCGGGTTGTGGTCGTGGGTGTAGCGGAACTCCTCGTTGAGGATGTTGACCTTCGCCATCACGGTGTCGATGGCGAACTTGTACGAGAGGAGGAAGCGCGCGACGTCGTCACGAGCCGCCAGCAACGCCTCCGGAACGTCTTCCACCACGAATCGACCCCCGTCACACCAGTACCAAACCCCGTAATCGAATGCTATCGACCACCGGAGCCCACGGGGATGCGGGAGCTACCTCGGTGCGAAGGTCGCCCCGGACCACAGGGCGCGCAGCGGGGAGCGGTCCCCCTCGCTCAGTGAGTCCTTCAGGTCCCACACCCGGGCCGTGGTCGTTCCCGGCCGGACCGGAACCCACCCGGGGTCGCCGCCGGACACGAAGGCGCTCCAGGCCGCCGTCATCCTGTCGGACAGCGCGAGGTGGGCGGCGTCCGGGGGGCCGTCGCACAGGAACCGGGCCAGTTCGCAGTCCATGTTCCCGAACGCGAAGGGCAGGTCGAAGGCGTGGCAGGCCCCCAGGGTGCCCTCCAGGACCCGGCTGCGCGCGGCGAACCGGAAGAGGTGGGCGCTGCCGCCCGCCGCCGCCTGCGCCTCGGCGACACGGGTGGAGTACTCGCAGAACATGGCGTCACCGCGCATCGCGACGTACAGCTCGGCGAGGGACGCCTCGGGGTGGGCCGCGCGGTAGACCTCCACCGCGTCCTCCCCCAGACCGAGGCTGTCGGCGGTGACCGCGAGGGCCGACTCGTCCTCGACCTCCACCTTCTGGCCCAGGCCGGTGAAGAGGGTGAACTCGTCGGTGTTGTGGCCCACCAGGAGCGCCACGTCGGCCGCGACGCCCCGAGCGATCGCTTCGAGCGGCGGTTCGGGCAGTTCGGGGCAGCCGACCACGGGCCCGTAGCAGGTGAACGCCTTGGTCCGCACGCCCTTGCCGGTCCTTCCGGTGCCGGAGAGGATCGTGTCGGTCGCCGCCAGCAGCTTCTCCGGCGGTACCCCGGCCAGGGCCCCGGCCTCCAGCGGCACCCCGACGATGTCGGCCACACCCCGGGCGACCTCGCGCGCGGTGTCCACGGTGATCATGTCGCCGGGAACGCTGTGGGCGATGGCGCGGTGGAAGAGCCCGCGCGCCTCGGGTGAGGCCATCAGGCAGACCACCGAACCGGCCCCGGCTGACTCCCCCGCGATGGTGACGTCGGCCGGGTTCCCGCCGAACGCGGCGATGTTGTCACGGACCCAGCGCAGTGCGGCGACCTGGTCGAGGAGCCACCGGTTGTCGGGGCGGCCGGGGACGTGACCGAAGCCCTCGAAGCCCAACCGGTAGTTGACGCTGACCACGACCATCCCGGTCTCGGCCAGACGGGTGCCGTCGTAGGTGGCCTCGGAACCGGAGCCGACGATGTAGGCACCGCCGTGGATCCACACCATGACCGGGGCCGTGCCGTCCGCGGGGCCGATCCCGGTGGTCGGCGACCAGACGTTGAGGACCAGGCAGTCCAGGGAGGTGCCCGCGTCCCAGGGCTCGGTACCGATGAAGCTGGCGCTCTGCGGCGCGGGCGGACCGGGCTGGGTGCAGTCGCGGACCCCGTCCCAGGCCGGAGCGGGCGCGGGGGCGGTGAAGCGGTGTTCCCCGAAGGGCGCGGCGGCGTAGGGGATGCCCCGGTGCACGGTGACCCGTCCGTCCTCGGACCGGGGGGAGGAGGTGCCGCGCACCGGTCCGTTCGCGGTCTCCACGATGTGCTCGGCGTTCACGGATGCCTCCAGGGGGTCGGTACCACCACCTAACACCGTTAGGTTTGTCCACGCAAGACCCACGCGAACAGGCGGAACCCGCGAGGGCACCACGTCGTCGAAGCGACGATAGGTTTTCAGCTGGATTATCCCGAATTTCCCCGCTGCACAGACCCAACCGCCTCGCACCCAACCGACCACGTCGCCCACGGGCCGACGGCGCCGGAAAGGCCCCCACATGCACGCACCCCTGTTCACCGCGCCCGTGTTGCTGGTCGAACAACCCCGCCGCCTGTTCGCCGCCGAGGGCCACTACGAGGTCCTCAGCGACCACGGCCAGCCGCTCGCGTACGTGAACGAACACATGACCGCGTGGTCGCACTCCCACCGGCGCAGCTCGCAGCTTCCGCACCGGTTCACGATCTACGCGCCCGACGGCCACCCCCTCCTGACCCTGGACAAGCCCTGGGACCGCGGCCGCCCCTACATCCACGTGAGCGGCCCGCACAACGAGCCCTACGGCAGCATCGTCCAGGACCGCTCCTTCCTGGGCTCGCGGTTCCGGCTCAACGACCCCCGGGGCCACACCGTCGCCGAGATCCGGGGCGACTGGAGGGGCTGGGACTTCACCGTCCTCGACCACGCCGGGATCGAGATCGCCCGGATCGGCAAGGAGCACCCCGGGTTGGGCGGACAGTTCTTCACCACCGAGGACCGCTACGCGCTGGAGTTCGCCTTCGACCTGCCCTGGCCGCTGCGCCGCCTGGTGATCGGCGCCGCGATCACCATCGACGTGCTGCTGCACGAGCGCGAACCGGAGTTCTATCACTCGCACTACGCGGACTTCCGCCGCTACCCCGAGTACGGGTACCAGCCGCGCCACCACTGGCACCACCCCCGGCGCGGCTACGTGGTCACCCGGCGCCAGCGCCGCCCGCTGGTGGTCCACACCTTCCAGCCGGTGCGCCGCCGGTCCCGCGCGACCCCCAGCGCGTCCGTCGGGGGTTCCCGGCGCGGCTACCGACCGCTGTCCAGCCGCTCCGAGGCCCCCGCGCCCCGTGCCACCAGGACCCCGAGGGTGGAGCGCAGGGGCGGGGCGGGGTTCGCCTCGAGGTCGGAGGCCCCGGCGAGCGGCTCCACCTCCCGCCGCGAACGCCAGGGACGTTCCCATGGCGGAGGAGGCACCTCCCGTGCCGCCAGGGTCAAGCGGGACGTGTCGGGGAACAGGACGGCCGCACGCGCCAAGGACGGGATGACCGGGAGCTCCGGCGGCTCCTCCTGGAGCCTGCCCATGGGGATCAACCGTTCCTCGCGCAGTTCCTCCCGCGGGTCGTCCTCCTCGCGCGGCACCTCATCGTCACGGGGGACCTCCTCAAGGGGGACCTCGTCCTCATCGTCACGGAGCGCCTCAGCGTCGCGCGGCACCTCGTCCCGGAGTTCCGTCTCGCGGGGCGGGGCGGCCCGCGCCTCGGGTGGTTTCCGCAGCTCCGGGGGGAGTGGTTCCAGCCGGTCCAGCCGGTCCAGCCGGTCCAGTGGCGGGCGGTCGGGGNAGCCGGTCGAGCGGCGGCCGCTCCGGAGGCGGGCGCTCCAGTGGCGGTTCCTCTCGTCGCAGGTAGCGACCGCCACGCGCGCACAGGCCCCTCGTCCCGGTGACCGACCGCGGGCGAGGGGCCTGTTCCGTTCCTGACGCCACACGCCCATGGAAGGGGTACACCCACGGTACATACCACCTGGTCGGTATGATGTGCGCCCGACACCGCTCCACCATCAGGAAGGGCCCACCATGCGCGCCATCCAGATCACCGAGTTCGGCGGACCCGAGGTCCTCGTGCCCACGGAGCTGCCGGACCCGGAGCCGGGCCCCGGCCAGGTCCTGGTCGACGTCGCCCTCAGCGGGGTGAACTTCGCCGACACGCACCAGGCCGAGAACAGCTATCTCTCCCCCTCGTCGCTGCCCATGGTCCCCGGCAGCGAGGTCGCCGGGCGCACCGCGGACGGCCGCCGGGTCGTGTCCCTGCTCAACGGGGGCGGGGGGTACGCGCAGCGAGCGGCGGCCGACCCCAACCTGGCCTACGACATCCCGGACGACGTGACCGACGCGGCCGCACTCGCCCTGATCGTGCAGGGCGCCTCGGCCTGGGTTCTGCTGCGCAGGACCACCCGGATCGAACCCGGGGAGTCGGTCGTGGTGCACGCCGCGGGCGGCGGCGTGGGCACCCTCGCCGTGCAGCTGGCCAAGCGGTTCGGCGCCGGTCGGGTGATCGCCGTCGCGAGCACCGGGGACAAGCGCGACCTCGCCCTGGAGCTGGGCGCGGACGCCGTCGTGGACTCCTCCGCTCCGGACATGACCACCGCGCTGATCGACGCCAACGAGGGCAGGCGGGTGGACATCGTCCTGGACATGGTGGGCGGCCGGATCACCGACGAGAGCCTGCACGCGCTGGCTCCGTTCGGCCGACTGGGTTTCTACGGCATGGCCTCGCGCGAGCTGCCCTCCCCGGTGAAGCTGCCCAACCTGATGCGGCACTCCGCCTCGGTGGGGGGCATGTGGCTGCCGCACGCCTTCCTGCTGCCGGGCGACGTGGTCGGTCAGGCGATGAGGGAGCTCTTCGGCCTGGTCTCGGAGGGAGCCCTCCGGCCGGTGCTCGGGACGATCTATCCCCTCTCCGAGGCCCGGCGCGCTCACGAGGACCTGCGGTCCCGCGGGACCGTGGGCAAACTGACGCTCGACCCCTCGGCCTAGATGTGCTGTTCGGTGGACCGTTCCCTCCACCCGTCGCCCGCCAGCACCCTCGACGGACGCCCGCGGTGTCCGCGTAGCGGGGCGCAGCAGTAGGAAAGACGGCCGCTCGCACGGAGAGGGCTCCGCTGGCACCGCCGAAGGCATCAAGGAAGACGCCCCGGGAGCGGATCCTCCACCTCGCCACCTTTACGAAGTAGATTCACTATTGCCCGATTTCCTCCGTTCCGGATCGGTGCCCCGGAACGGAGGAATCGCCCCGGCCCGTCAGGTCCGCGCCGCCCGCACCGTCTCGCGGACCGCTGGAGCCACTTCGGCGGCGAAGAGATCCACCTGGGCGGCCGAGTCCTCCGCCGGACCCAGCACGAACGTGTCCATGCCGTGCTCCAGCACGAACCCCGTGATCGCCTCCACCCACGCCTCCACCGGACCGCGCAGCGGATCACCCGGATCGCCCTGGACGCCGTGGCCGGTGATGGTGCCCCACAGGTTGTACACGCGGCGCACGGACGCCGGGTCCCGATCGGCCTCGGCGGCGCCCGCGTCGATCCGGGCGTGCGCCTGCGGCAACCGGTCCGGTCCGACATAGGCGTGCGAGGCCACCCAGCCGTCCGCGCCGCGGCCCACCGCTCCCAGCAGCCGGGGGCCGGCCACTCCCAGCCAGATCCCCATGTCGTGTACGGGCGCGGGCCCCGGCTTGACCCCGGCGAGCCGGTGGTGCTCCCCCTCGAAGCGGACCGACCGCTGGTCGGACCACATCAGCCGGATCACCTCCATCGCCTCCAGGAGGGAGTCGGCGGCCTCGCGCGGAGTCAGGCGCTCACCGCCCATCGCCTCGATCGCCTCCCAGAACGCCCCGGCGCCCAGGCCGAGTTCGAACCGGCCACCGGAGAGCACGTCCAGGCTGGCGGCGTTCTTGGCCATGACCGCCGGCGGCCGCAGGGGCAGGTTGGCGACGTCGGGGAAGACCCGCAGCCGCTCGGTGCGGGCCAGCGCCGTGGCCATCAGGCTCCAGGTGTCGAGGTGGCGGCGCTGGTAGGGGTGGTCCTGGAACCCCGCGAAGTCGAGGCCGCCGCGTTCGGCCGCCCCGACCACCTCCCAGGTCCGTCGCAGGGAGTCCGGGTCCGCGTTCGGGGAGGGGAAGACCCCGAAGGCGATCTCGCGCCCGTAGTCGGTACTCACGCTCGCGGCTCCCTTCCGTGCGGGCCCGTCACCGGTACACGAGGTCGGCGTACTCGCGGTGGCGCTCGATCCACCCCTTGACGAAGGGGCACAGCGGCAGCACGGCGAGCTCGCGAGTGCGCACGTCGTCCAGCGCCTCGCGGACGAGGACGCTGCCCAGCCCCCGCCCCTCGAAGGCGGGGTCGATCTCGGTGTGCGTGAAGGTGATCAGCTCGTCGGTGAGGATGTACTCCGCGTACCCGGCGACCTCCCCGTCGGCTCTGACCTCGTAGCGGCGGCGCTCGGGAACGTCGGTGACCTCGGTGGCCATGGTGGAACCTCCTGTGTGCGCGACGCGGGCGACCGCGCCCGCGTCCGAGTCATTGTCCCCTGGCCTGCCCGCGGTCCCCTTGCGGCACGCGCCCTCGCGGACATAGAGTCTCCGTGACATACCGACCAGTCGGTCTAGGGAGTACGCATGACATCGCGGTTCGGCGGGCGCACCGCCATCATCACCGGTGCCAGTCGCGGCATCGGCCTGGCCGTCGCCCAGCGGCTCGTCTCCGAGGGGGCTCGCGTGTGCGTCACCGCGCGCAGGCCCGAACCCCTGAGGGAGGCCGTCGAGGCCCTAGGCGGCCCCGAACACGCCATCGGGATCCCCGGCCGGGCCGACGACCCCGAACACCAGGACACCGCGATCGCCGCCACCCTGGACGCCTTCGGCAGCGTGGACCTACTCGTCAACAACACCGGCATCAACCCGGTCTACGGCCGTATGGTCGACCTCGACCTCGACGCCGCCCGCAAGATCTTCGAGGTCAACGTGCTCGCCGCGATCTCCTGGGTCCAAAGGGCCCACCGCGCGTGGTTCGCCGAGCACGGCGGCGCCATCGTCAACGTCTCCTCCGTGGCCGGGACCAAACCCGCTCCCGGCATCGGCTTCTACGGCGCCACCAAGGCCATGCTCACCCACGTCACCGAGGAGCTCGCGGTCGAACTGGGCCCGGGCGTCCGCGTGAACGGGGTCGCCCCCGCCGTGGTCAAGACCCGCTTCGCCGAGGCACTGTACGAGGGACGGGAGGAGAAGGTCGCCGCCCAGTACCCGCTCGGTCGCCTCGGCGTGCCCGAGGACGTCGCGGGCGCGGTCGCCTTCCTGCTCTCCGAGGACGCCGCGTGGGTCACCGGCCGCACCCTCGTGCTGGACGGTGGGGTCACCCTCACCGGAGGGATGTGAACGGCATGGAACCGAACGGGATCGGAGCCGTGGTCACCGGCGGCGGCAACGGGATCGGAGCGGCCGTCGCCCGCCGACTGGCCGACGCGGGGGCGCGCGTCGTGGTCAACGACCTGGACGCGGACGCCGCCCGGGCCGTGGCCCGGGAGATCGGTGGGACCACCGTCCCCGGTGACGCCGCGAGCGAGGAGGGCGTGACCGCCCTGATCACCGAGGCCGAGGAACGGCTGGGCGGCATCGACCTGTACGTGGCCAACGCCGGGGTCGCCGTCACGGGCGGACCCGAGGCGCCGGAGGCCGACTGGGAACTCGCCTGGCAGGTCAACGTGATGGCGCACGTGCGTGCCGCCCGCGCGCTGGTGCCGGGGTGGTTGGAGCGCGGCCGGGGTCACCTGCTCACCACCGTGTCCGCCGCCGGGCTGCTCAGCATGCTGGGCAGCGCCCCGTACTCGGTGACCAAGCACGCCGCGCTGGCCTTCGGCGAGTGGATGTCGGCCACCTACGGCGACCGGGGCATCACCACCCAGTGCCTGTGTCCCCTGGGCGTGCGCACCGACATGCTCGACGCCAGCGGACCGGAGGGGCAGGCCATCCTGGCCGGGGAGGCCATCAGCGCCGAGGAGGTCGCCGACGCCGTGATCGCGGGGCTGGCCGACGGGCGCTTCCTGATCCTTCCGCACCCCCGGGTCGCCGACTACTACGCCGCCCGCGCCACCGACACCGACGCCTGGCTGGCCGGTATGCGCCGCATCCAGGCGCGGGTGTTCACCACCGAGGAGCAGGCATGAGCGAGGAACTGCCCGGCCTGGACCTGGGGAGGCTGCGCGCCCACCTGGACCGCCGGGTGCCCGGGCTGGTCGCGGGACCGCTCAGGGGGCGGGTGATCACCGGCGGCAAGTCCAACCTCACCTACACGGTCACCGACGGCACCGGTTCGTGGGTGGTGCGCCGCCCTCCGCTCGGGCACGTGCTCGCCACCGCCCACGACATGCCCCGTGAGTACCGGGTGATGACCGCGCTGCGGGAGACCGCCGTACCGGTACCGCGGACCCACCTGCTCTGCGAGGACACCGACGTGCTGGGGGCGCCCTTCTACGTCATGGAGCACATGGCGGGCACACCCCTGCGCACCCTGGACGAGATCGCGCCGCTCGGGGCCCCGGGGGTCCGCGCCGTGGCCGACTCCCTCATCACCACGCTGGGCGAGCTGCACGCCGTGGCCCCCGGGGAGGTGGGCCTGGACGACTTCGGCCGCCCGGCGGGTTTCCTGGAACGCCAGGTGCGCCGGTGGAGCAGGCAGCTGGAGGCTTCCCGCAGCCGGGACCTCCCCGGGATCGACGAACTGCGGGACCGTCTCGCCGCCACGCTCCCCGAACAGGGCGCGCCCGCGATCGTGCACGGTGACTACCGGCTCGACAACGTGCTGGTCACCCGGGACGGGCGGCTCACCGCCGTCCTCGACTGGGAGATGGCCACCCTCGGCGACCCCCTCGTCGACCTCGGCCTGATGCTGGTCTACCGGGAGCAGCCGGTGACCGGCGGTGGGCGACCGGCCACCTCGGCGGAGGGGTTCCCCTCCTCCCCCGAGCTGGCCCGGATGTACGCGGCCGCGACCGGCCGGGACGTGTCCCGGCTCGGTTGGTACGTGGCCTTCGGCTGTTTCAAGCTCGCGGTGATCGCCGAGGGCATCCACTACCGGCACGAGCGGGGACTGACCGTGGGATCGGGCTTCGACGGGATCGGCGACGTGGTCGTCCCCCTGGTGCGGCGCGCCCACTCCGTGTTGAGGGAGGACTGAGGACCGATGGACTTCGCATTCGACGCCCGGACCGAGGAGCTGCGCGAGCGGCTGCTGGCCTTCATGGACGAGCACGTCCACCCGGCCGAACCGGTGTTCGCCGCCCAACTGGCCGAGCGCGAGGACCCCTGGGCGGTCCCGCCGGTGGTCGGGGAACTCAAGGCCGAGGCCCGCCGACGGGGGCTGTGGAACCTCTTCCTCGCCGGGCACCCCGAGCACGGCGGTCTGCCCAACCTCCAGTACGCTCCGCTGGCCGAGATCACCGGGCGCAGTCCCCAGCTGGCCCCGGTGGCGCTCAACTGCGCCGCCCCGGACACAGGGAACATGGAGGTGCTGACGATGTTCGGCACCCCCGAGCAGAGGGAGCGGTGGCTGGAGCCCTTGTTGGACGGGCGGATCCGGTCCGCCTTCGCGATGACGGAGCCCGAGGTGGCCTCCTCCGACGCCACCAACATCACCACCCGGATCGTCCGGGAGGGCGACGAGTACGTGGTGAACGGGCACAAGTGGTTCATCACCGGGGCGCTCAACCCGGCCTGCGAGGTTCTCATCGTGATGGGCCGGACCGATCCGGACGCGGAGCGGCACCGGCAGCAGAGCATGGTGCTGGTGCCGCGGGACACCTCGGGGCTGCGGATCGAGCGCGGCATGAGCGTGTTCGGCTACCACGACAGCGACCACGGCGGCCACGCCGAGGTGTTCTTCGAGGACGTCCGCGTGCCGGTGGGGAACCTGGTGGGCGGCGAGGGCGAGGGGTTCGCGATCGCGCAGGCCCGCCTCGGCCCCGGGCGCATCCACCACTGCATGCGTTCGATCGGCATCGCCGAGCGCGCCCTGGAGCTGACCTGCAAGCGGGTGCTGGGACGGGTGGCGTTCGGCCGCCCGCTGGCCGAGCAGGGCGTGGTCCGCGAGTGGATCGCCGAGGCCCGGGTGGCGATCGAGCAGCTGCGTCTGCTGGTGCTCAAGACCGCCTACCTGATGGACACCGTGGGCAACAAGGGGGCGCACACCGAGATCCAGGCGATCAAGATCGCCACCCCGCGCACGGTCGAGTGGATCCTGGACCGGTGCGTGCAGGCGCACGGCGCGGCCGGGGTCAGCCAGGACACCCCGCTGGCCGGGTGGCAGGCGGGGGTGCGCTCGTTGCGGCTGGCCGACGGTCCGGACGAGGTGCACCTGCGCTCGCTGGCACGCGCGGAGCTGCGCAAGTACGCGTGAGAGAGGAACGCCGGTAGCCGCGCGTGCGGGTCCACGTGAGAGGGCCGGGGGCCTGCGCCCCCGGCCCCTGTGCGTGTCACCCACCGCCGCTGGGCCCCTCCACCGCTCAGGTCTGCGGGCGCAGGCCCGCGACGAGCAGGTCGGCGAAGTGGCGGCCCACGTCGTCGCCGGTGAGCTCGCCGTCGCGCCGGTACCAGGTGCCCAGGTGGTGCACGGAACCGAAGAAGTAGTCCACGACCAGGTCCGCGGGAACGTCGGTGCGGAAGACTCCCTCGTTCTGGCCCTGTTCGATCATCGCGCGGAAGATCTCGTGGTATCCGCGGCGTTCGGCGCGCACGCTGCGCTGCTTCTCGGGCGCGAGCTGGTGCATGGAACGGAAGAAGATCTTGGTGTCGTCCATGTTGGCGACGCTGGTGACGATGACGTCGGCGGCGGCCGCGTGGACCCGTTCGGCCACGGGCGCCTCACGCGAGGAGATCTCCCGGAGGTGCTCGGTCTGCATCCGCAGGACGCGGGCGTAGACCTCGTGGAGCAGGTCGTCCTTGGAGCCGAAGTAGTGGTACATCGCCCCCTTGGTGACGCCCGCCGCAGCCACGACCTCCTGCACCGAGGTGCTCTCGAACCCCTGCTCAGCGAAGAGCCGGGTGGCCGCCTCCAGCAGTCGTTCGGGCACGGATCCGCGCCCGGCTTCGACCTCGGTCGTCCGCCGTCCTCGCGCCATGTCCCGCCTCACCTCGTGTCCCCCACGGTTCCCCCGGCGGGGTGTCGAACACCAACCCGGCCAGCATACCGACCGGATGGTACCCCGAGCACGCGCCAGCAGCCGACCGGAGGGCGAAGGCGACGAGGTGGGCGTGTAATCGACCCGCGAACGCCAGGCCGGAGTCGCTGCGCACCGCCCCCTGAGCCGCCCCCTGAGCGAACCTGCCCCGACCGACGGAAGGCCGCCCGCGTGGGCGATATCGTGGCCCCCATGACGCAGGGTGTACGGGGGGAGCGGGCGTTGGAGGCGGGTGCGGTGGACGGGGCCGGGGACGGCGCGGAGGCGTTCCGCGACGACTTCGTCGCCCGCTTCGCCGCCTACTGGCAGTCCCAGGGACGGCCCAAGGCCGAGGGCCGCATCGTGGGCTACCTGCTGGTGGCCGACCGGGACGCGGTCAGCGCGGAGGCCGTCGCCGAGGGCGCGGGGGTGAGCCGGGGCTCGGTCTCGCAGTCGGTCCGCCGCCTGCGCGAGCTGGGGTTCGTCACTCTCGTGGACTCCCCCGACCACCGCTCACGGCTGATCAGCATGGACGAGGACGTCTGGGGCGGGTTCCTGCGCAACGAGCGCTCCTACCTGCGCCAACAGCGCGACCTCGCCGCCTCGGCGCTCGATCGCCTTCCGGACCTGGGCGAGTCCTCCCGCACCCGGCTGCACAACATGTACGACTACATGACCTGGCTCGACGGCTACCACGACGTGCTGCTGGAGCACTGGGAGGAGTACAAGGCCGCCCGTGACCAGCGCACCCCGCCGGATCCGGTGACCACGGACGCCGAGCCCGAAGGGCCCTCCTGAGGTCAGGCTGACGCGGGCGCCCTCTCGTGCGGGATGACCAACGGGGTGCCGGTCCGGGGGTCGGGGACCACGTCGCAGGCCAGCCCGAACACCGACGCCACCCGCTCGGCTGTGACGACCTCCTCCGGGGTGCCGTCGGCCACCACCGCTCCCCCGTCCATCATCACCACCCTCGTGGCGAACCGGGCCGCCTGGGCGAGGTCGTGCAGGACCGCGACCACCGTGCGACCGCTTCGGTGCAGGTCGGCGAAGAGTTCCAGCAGGTCGTACTGGTGCGCGATGTCCAGGTAGGTGGTGGGCTCGTCCAGCAGCAGGGTGCCGCTGTCCTGCGCCAGGACCATCGCCACCCAGGCGCGCTGGCGCTGCCCTCCGGAGAGCGACCCCACCTGGACCTGGGCGAGGTCGGTGAGCCCGGCGAGCTCCAGGGCACGGGAGACGGCGGTCTCGTCCTCCGGGCTCCACTGCCGCAACAGGGTGTGGTGGGGGAAGCGTCCGCGCGCCGCCAGCGCGCGGACGGTGATCCCCTCGGGCGCCAACGGGCTCTGCGGCAGGAGCGCCAGCTGGCGGGCGACCGCCTTGGGCCGCTGCGCGCGCACGTCCCGGCCGTGCAGGAGCACCCTTCCGGTGCTCGGCCGGTTGACCCGTCCCAGCGCCTTGAGCAGGGTGGACTTGCCACAGCCGTTGGGGCCCACGATCACGGTGAACTCGCCCTCGGCGATGGTCAGGTCCAGGTCGCGCACGACCGGGTCCGCGCCGTAGCCCAGGGTGAGGCCCTCGGCCGCCAGGACCGGGGCGGTCTCTTGGCTCACAGTCGTCCCTTTCGCCATTCACGGATGAGCAGGTAGCCCAGGTACACGCCGCCGATCGCCAGGGTGAGGACGCCCACGGGCAGGCCCTCCGCGACGGGCGCGTGCTGGACGGCCAGGTCGGCGGACACCAGCAGGAGCGCGCCCACCAGGGCGGACAGCGCCAGGTTGGGTCCTGGCGCGCCGCTGAGCCTGCGGGCGATCTGCGGCGCGGTGAGGGACACGAACGCGATCGGCCCGGCCACGCTCACCGCCGCCGCCGACAGCACCACGGACAGGACGACGGCGGCGGTGCGGCTGCTCGCGGCCCGGGCGCCGAGGGAGTCGGCGAGTTCGTCGCCCATCTCGTTGACGGTGATGGCTCCGGCCAGGGCCACGACCAGCGGGATCGCCAGCGCCAGGGTGAGCCAGATGGTGGTGGAGTGCTCCCAGGAGCGGGCCCCCAGGCTGCCGTTGACATAGGCGGCCAGGACACTGGCCTTGTCGCGGGCCATCACCGACACCACGAAGTGGGTGAAGGCCTGGGCCATGGCGGCGACACCGATGCCCGCGACGATCAGCCGTCCGGGGTCGCGCAACCCGGTGCCGGTCACCGCGGCCACGACCACCACCGCCAGGGCGGCCCCGGCCAACGCCCCCAGGGGTACCGGCACGATCCCCGGGAACATGAGCGCGGCGAGGGCGGCGCCCGCCCCCGCACCGGCGCCCAGTCCGATCACGTCGGGGCTGCCCAGCGGGTTGCGGGTCACGGACTGGAAGAGCGCCCCGGCCAGTCCCAGGGCGACGCCCGTTCCCACGGCCACGGAGAGCCGGGGGCCGCGCAGCCGTTCGAGGGCGAACAGGTGCGTGGCCTCACCCCGCCCGGACAGGACCGCGGGCAGCTGGGTGAGGGGCACTCCCAGCCGCCCCAGGCTCAGGGTGACGGCGGCCGCCGCGAGCAGGAGCACCAGAACGAGGAGGCCCACCACGAGTGAGCGCCGGTGGAGGGGCAGCGCGACGCGGCGGCCCAGGCGCAGGACCGGGAACGGCGGACGCGGTGCGGGCGAGGGCTCCGGCGGGGTGCCGGTCGGGGCTTCGGAGGCCCGGTCGGACGCGGACGCGGATCGCAGCGGGTGGTTCACGTCGCCGACCTCGACTTCCGGACCACGTACAACAGCACGGGCGCCCCCACGAAGGCGGTGACCACGCCCACCATGAGTTCCATGGGCCGCACCAGGACGCGGCCCACGACGTCGGCGACCAGCAGCAGGGAGGGGCCGACCAACAGTGCGAAGGGCACCTGGAGACGGAAGTCCACCCCGACCAGCCCGCGCACCACGTGCGGGACGGCCAGGCCAACGAAGGCGATCGGGCCCGCCGCCGCGGTGGCCCCGGCAGCGAGCACGGTGCCCGCGAGCAGCCCTCCCGAGCGCGCCAGGAACACGTTGGCGCCGGTGGCCACGGCCGCCTCCTCCCCCAGGGCCAGGGCGTTGAGCGACCCCATCACCAGCAGCGCGAGCAGGGCCCCCGCCCCGATCACCGGCAGGACGGCGAGGACCACGTCGTAGCCGCGACCGGCCAGAGAGCCCACCACCCAGTAGCGGTAGCTGTCGAAGACGTCGGGCATGCTCAGTGAGACCGCCTGGACGTAGGCCATGAGCACCGCCGAGACCACCGCACCGGCCAGCACCAGGCGGACCATGCCGCCGTCGCCACCGCGGGTGCCCACCGTGTGCGCGGCCAACCCGGCCAGCAGCGCGCCGGGCAGGGCCCACCAGACGGTGGCGGTGGTGGATGCGGGGCCGAGCAGGGCGGTGGCGGTGACCACCGCGGCGGCCGCCCCCGCGTTGACACCCAGCAGGCCGGGGTCGGCCAGCGGGTTGCGGGTCACCCCCTGCATGAGGGTGCCGGACAGGGCCAGCGCAGCCCCGGCCACGATGCCGAGGAGGGTGCGCGGGTAGCGGCTCTCGACCACGGCGGTGGTGTGGGGGTCGGCCTCGCCGAGGAACACCTGCCACACCTCGACCGGTGAGGTGGGTTTGCTGCCCGCGACCAGGCTGAGCAGGACCGCCGCGAACAGGACCGTCCCGGCCGCGCCCAGGACCAGCGCGGCGCGGGCGGGGCCCGTACGGGGCGGTGCCGCGAGTGTCTTCACGATCACGTCGTCGGGTCGCCTCAGTCGTCCAGGGTCCCGGCGGCCTCCTCGATGAGGGGGACGTAGCGGTCGATGACCCAGGGCACCGTGAGCGGGTTGATCAGGGAGGAGGCGGTGACGAAGGAGTTGTCGTCGCTGGTGACCACGGAGCCGCGTTCGATGGCGGGGATGGAGCCGTACAGGTCCTGGGACTCGATCTCGGCGCGCGTCTCGGGGTCGGAGTAGAACGTGAAGATGAGGTCGCTGCCACCGAACTGGTCGGCGTTCTCCAGGCCGATGAGGGCGGAGTCGGTGCCCTCGGTCTCGGGGAAGGTCTCCACGACCGGGTCGACCTCGAGGCCCAGACCGCGCACCATGGCCACGCGCTGCTCGTCGGGGAGGAAGACGCCGAGCGTGCCGGGACCGTCGGTGTAGACGTAGGAGAAGGTGAGGTCGGCGAACTCGGGGTTCTCGGCTGCCGCCTCCTCGAACCGGCCCTCGATCTCGGTGACGAGGTCCTCGGCCTCCTCGGGCTGGCCGAGCGCCCGGCCGATGATCTCGATCTGCTCGTCCCAGTCGGTGCTCCAGGCGAGGTCGGGGTAGGCGACCGTGGGGGCGATGTCGGTGAGGATGTCGTACTGCTCCTGGGTCACTCCGGACCAGGGGGCGAGGATCACGTCGGGGGCGAGTTCGATGATCGCCTCGAAGTCGATGTCGTCGGCCCCGGCGAACTGCTCGGGCAGCTCCTCGCCGGACTCGGTGACGGCCTCGTGGATCCAGGGCAGGTAGCCGGTGTCGTCACTGCCCCACTCGTAGCTCTCGATGCCGACCGGAACGGTGCCCAGGGCGATGGCGGTCTCGGCGGAGCCCTGGCCGAGGGTGACGACACGTTCGGGGCGCTCGGGGATCTCGGCGGTACCGAGGGCGCTCTCGATGGTGGCGGGGAAGGTCCCGTCCGCGTTGGCCTCCGAGGGGGTGTCCTCGCCGTCGGTGCCGCAGGCGGCCAGGCCGAGGGCGAGGGCCGAGGTGAGTGCGATGCCGCCGACTCGGCGCAGGGTGGAGTACATGCTCACTGCTTTCTTAGTCACGGGGAGCGGCCGCGTCGCTCAGGGCGGGCCGCTTGCGCGCAGGGGGAGTCCTCGGAGGAGGGCAGCACGAGGGAACCAACAAAACGGGAGAACCCCGACATCAAGCAAGGTTAGTCTAACCTCACTTGGGGGGATTTCAAAAAATCTGAACCGGGAGGGGCTGTCCCCTCCCGGTTCGGAAGCGCCCGGTCACGGCCCTGGCCGGACCTCGCGCCGGGTATGAGACTTCGTACCGCTGACGGGGGGCGCGACCACCGCCACCGGTGTGTGACCGCGATTCACGGGCGGCGGTCCGTGAGAACGTTGCTCACCCCGCCGAGGTAGCCGATGAACTGGCGGGGGGCCCNCACCCAGCCGTTCGCGGCCGAGGAACCGGGGCGGTGTGAGGCGCGTGATCGCCTCCGCGCCCGAGGCCAGCGACGCCAGGTTCACCGGCCCGCGCCGCACCGACTCGTACCGGCGCAGCGCGGCCGCGGGGTCGGCCGCGGACGCCTCGTCGGAGAGCGCCAGGCTCAGCGCCCACGCGTCCTCCAGTGCCTGGTTGGCGCCCTGTGCGGTGGAGGGCGGGAAGGCGTGCGCGGCGTCGCCCAGCAGGGTCGCCCCGCCCTCGCCCCAGACCCGGCGGACCCGGTGGCGGACGTGCTCGAACAGCGTGAGGTCCTCGTCCTTCGCGTGGTCCAGGACGGCGCGCACGTCGGGGTCGGTCCAGTCCTCGAACAGGCGGCGCAGCACCCTGGCCGGGGAGGTGGGCCGGGGGATCTCCGGGCGCCAGCGCACGTCGAACCACCACTGGACGAGCCCGTCCCCGGCGGGCATCATCCCGCACACGCCCTGGCGCCCCTGGACCACGGCCGCGACCGTGCCCGCCGCCAGGTCCGTCGGCACCCGCGTGAGCCCCTGCCAGCTCGCCCAGCCGGTGGGGCGGGCCGGATCGCTCTCCCACAGGTCGCGCCGGGCCGCCGAACGCACGCCGTCCGCGCCGACCACCACGTCACCCGTGGCGCTGGTGCCGTCCCCGAAGAGCGCGCTCACCGTGCCGTCGAAGTTGATCCGCACCCTGGTGCACACGCGGCCGTACCGCACGGTGCCCTCGGGCAGTCCGTCCGCGATCAGGTCCAGGAGTGCGCGCCGGGGCACGGTGCGGCTCTCGAACCCGTAGTGGTCGCTCACCGCGTCGACGTCGAGTGTGTAGCGCGGCCGCCCTGCGGGGTCCCGGTTCTCCAGTCCGTCGAGGCGACGGCCGATCCCGCCGGGGTCGACCCCCAGGGCCCGCAGGGCGGCGGTCCCGTTGGAGTGGAGGCCGAGTCCGGCGCCTCCGGAGCGCGGTTCGGACGCGCGCTCGTGGACCTCGACCTCGTGGCCCCGTCCGGTGAGTCCCCGGGCCAGGGCGAGCCCGCCCACACCGGCTCCGACGATGACGACTCTCATGAAGGTCCCCGCTCCCGCTCGATCGGCTGCCCAACACAGTACTCACCGACCGGTCGCGGGAGCAGGGCCCCTCAGAGGTGGATCATCGAGCCAGGTGCACGCGGGCCTCCCACGGGCGCAACGGGGCCAGGACCGCTCCGGGGTCGGGAAGGTTGCCGATCAGCAGCTCGGGGTCGGAGCCCGCCACGTCCGCGGGCAGGTCCACCTCCACCGTCCGGTCGCTCCAGTTGGCCAGCACCAGCAGCACCTGGCCGTTGTACGCACGGGTGTAGGCGTAGAGACGGGGGTCCTCCTCCAGCAGCGGGGCGAACCGTCCGTACACGATGACCGGGTACTCCTTGCGGAGCGCGATCAGACGTCGGTAGTGGTGGAACACCGACCCCTCGTCGGCGACGGCGTCCTCCGCGTTGACGTCCACGTGGTTGGGGTTGACCCCGATCCACGGTGTACCGGTGGTGAACCCGGCCTGCTCCCCCGCGGTCCACTGCATCGGGGTGCGCGCGTTGTCCCGGCTCATCCGGGCGATCCCGGCCATGGCGGCCCCGGCGTCCACCTTGCCGGTCTCCACCATGGTGCGGTGGTAGTTGAGGGTCTCCAGGTCGCGGTAGTCCGCGATGTCGTCCAGGTGGGCGTTGGTCATGCCCAGTTCCTCGCCCTGGTAGACGTACGGGGTGCCCTGCATCATGTGCAGCGTGGTGGCGATCGCCGTCGCCGACTCCACCCGGTACCGGCCGTCGTCGCCGAACCGCGAGACCGAGCGCGGCTGGTCGTGGTTGTTCAGGTACAGGCTGTTCCAGCCCCGGTCGTTGAGCCCCGACTGCCAGCGGTTGAGCGAGGCCTTGAGCCGGACCAGGTCCAGCGGGCGCGGGTCGAACTTGCCGCCGGGCCCGTGGTCCAGGTCGACGTGCTCGAACTGGAACACCATGTCCAGCTCGCGGTTGACCGGGTTGGTGTGGACGCGCGCCTGCTCCACGCTCACCCCGGGCATCTCCCCCACCGTGAGCGCGTCGCGCCCGGCGAAGACGGTCCCGTGCATCTCGTGCAGGAACTCGTGCAGGCGCGGCCCGTTGACCGCGTGTTCGGCGAAGTCACCGTGGTCGCCCGACTCCGGCCCGTCGGGAAACTTGGGGTTCTTGGACACGAAGTTGATGACGTCCATGCGGAAGCCGTCCGCGCCACGGGCCAGCCACCACAGGGCGACCTCGTGCACGGCCGCGCGCACCCTGGGGTTCTCCCAGTTCAGGTCGGGTTGCGACGGGCTGAACAGGTGGAGGTAGTACTCGCCGCGCCCCTCGTCGTAGGTCCAGGCCGGGCCCGAGAAGACCGAGCCCCAGTTGTTGGGCGGTCCGCCGTCGCGGCCGGGCCGCCAGAAGTAGAAGTCGCGCTTGTCCTCGTCACCCTCACGGGAGGCGGTGAACCAGGGGTGCCGGTCGCTGGTGTGGTTGACGACCAGGTCCATCACCAGGCGCATGCCGCGCTCGTGCAGGCCGTCCCTCAGCCGGTCCCAGTCCTCCAGGGTGCCGAACCGGGGGTCGATGCCGGTGTGGTCGCTGATGTCGTAACCGTTGTCGTCCCACGGCGAGGGGTAGACGGGCGACAGCCACACCACGTCCACGCCCAGCAGCCTGAGGTAGTCCAGCTTCTCGATGATCCCGGGCAGGTCGCCGACACCGTCGCCGTCACTGTCGTTGAAGCTGCTCGGATAGATCTGGTAGACGACGCTTGACTTCCACCAGTCGGCGCTGGGTTCGGGCATGTGTTCCTTCCGCTCGTGGCCGGCTCACCATTCAATCGTTCCGGGCTCCCGTTGGGGAGGGGAATCGCGGCGGCTTCCGTCGGTGGATTTCGCGGGGGAAGCCTCTGGAGGGAACTGGTCTGGACCGGTAGGGTGCACGGGCCCTCACGATGCGCGCGGGGTGACGGAAGGGTGCTCCCATGGAGCGTGGCGAACCCACGGAAGGGCTGGACCGGGCGGCAGGAGGACCGGAGCGACAGACGGAGGCCGGGCCCCGGTTGTGGTCCCGGGACTTCGCTCTCTTCTTCGCCGCGCGGGCGGTGGCCAAGACCGGTGACGGGATGCTCCCGGTGGCGCTGGCGGCCGGGCTGCTCGCGCACGGGATGGGGGCCGCCGGTGTCGGGCTGGCGATGGCCTCGTTCTCGGCTTTCTTCGTGGGGTTCGTGGCCTTCGGCGGGGTGCTCTCCGACCGCTGGGGCGCCCGCCGCATGATGGTCGCCGCCGACCTGGTGCGCGTGGTCACCCAGGGGACCGCCGCCGTCCTCTTCCTGTCGGGGCACGTGGTGCTGTGGCAGATCTGCGTGGTCGGCGCGGTCAACGGGATCGCGGCCGGGGCGTTCCAGCCAGGGGTGGCCTCGGTGGTGCCGAGGGTGGCCCGGGACGTGCAGGGCGCCAACGGGGTGATCCGCACCGCGGAGGCGCTGGCGATGCTGGTCGGCCCCGCAGTGGCGGGGCTGCTGGTGGCGGTGGTGTCGGCGGCCGGGGTCCTCGGTGTGCACGCGGCCACCTACGCGGTGGGGGCGCTGTTGCTCGCGCTGATCCGGCTCCCCGAGCCCGCCCGGCGGCGGGGTGAGGGGCCGGGGTATCTGGCCGACCTGCTGGAGGGGTGGCACGAGTTCCGTTCGCGGACCTGGATGTGGTCGGTGATCCTGCTGTGGATGGTTCTGATGGTGACCATGTGGGGTCCGCAGATCCCCCTGACCTCGGCGGAGATCGTCCTCGGGCACGGCGCCCAGGCGTTCGGGCTGGTCAGCTCCGCACTGGGGGGCGGTACGGCGTTGGGCGGGGTGCTCGCCATGCGGATCCGGCCGCGTTTTCCCCTGCGTGTGGGAGCGATCGCGCTGTTCGGGGCGGGCGCGTACTCGGTGGCGGTCGGGCTGGGGCTGGGGGTTTCCGCGCTGGCGCTGGGCGCGGCGGTGAGCGGCGCGGCCATGGGGTTCTGGGGAGTGATGTGGATGACCAGCGTGCAGACACAGGTTCCCGGCCCCGTGCTGGGGCGTATCCACGCCTACGAGGTGGCCGGTTCGTTGGCGATGCTCCCGGTGGGCCAGGCCCTGGCCGGTCCGGTCGCCGAGGTCCTCGGGGCGCGGACGGTGCTGCTGGTCGGCGGGACCGTGACGGTCGCGGTGGGGTTGGCCCTGCTGCTCCTGCGCCCGGTCCGGAACCTGCCCTCGGTCCCCTCAGCACGTTCCTGACCGGGTTCCCCGGCCGTGACGGTGGCGGGCCGGTGCGTGACCCGCTCACCGGTGACCGTGGGGACCGTGAACGAATTCGCTCGGCGCCGACCTCCCCGAGCCGCTACTTTTGACCCGACTCTCCCCAGGGCACTCCCGGGGACTCGCTCGACGAAGGGGACGCCATGTGCTTGCACGGAACAGGTGAGACCGTGAGGGCCCGAACGGAGCACGCGGCGCCCGCCGGGCCACCGACCGCGCCCGTCAGCCCCCTCCCCTGGCCGAAGGGGTTCCGGCGGGTCGTGGACCTCAGCCACACCATCTCCCCCGACATGCCGTCGTGGGACGAGGAGAAGCCCGTCCGGGAGACCGTCGTCCCGAGCGCGGCCCCGGGTGAGTTCGGGCTCTACCTGCAACGGTGGAGCATGACCGAGCACACGGGGACGCACCTGGACGCGCCCGGCCACGTGATCGGCGGGGGCCGTCTCGTGCCCGACATCGACCCGGCCGAGCTGGTGGCCCCGGCCGCCGTGATCGACATCCGCGCCCGGGCCGCCGAGGACCCCGACACGACGGTGACGGTGGACGACGTCCACGCCTACGAGCGCGTCCACGGGCGTATCCCCGCCGGGGCGGCGGTCCTGATGTGCTCGGGGTGGAGTGCACGCTGGTCGGAGGGTGACGACCGCGTCCGGGGCGTGGCCGAGGACGGCTCCTGGCACTTCCCCGGTTTCTCACCCGAGGCCTGCGACTTCCTGGTCTCGCAGCGGGCCGTCGCCGGTACCGGGGTGGACACGCTCAGCACGGACCCCGGCTCCTCCACGGACTTCGCCGCCCATGAGGTGGTGGGGCGGGCGGACCGCTGGGGACTGGAGGCCCTGACCGGGCTGGACCGGCTCCCGCCGAGCGGGGCGTTGATCACGGTGGGCGTGCTGCCCGGGCTCGACGCCTCCGGGGGTCCCAGCCGGGTCCTCGCCCTCTGGTGAGCCCTCCGGGGCTCAGAGGTGGCCCCGGACCGCTCCGCCCGGGGTCCACTCCAGCAGCATGATGGTGGCGTCGTCGGTGAATCCGCCGCGCTGGTGTGCGTGGATGTCGTGGATCAGGCGCCGCAGGGTCTCGGGGGCGGGCTCGTCGGCGGAGGCCGCTCTGATGACGAAGTCGGCGAAGCGCTCCAGCCCGAACATCCTTCCGTCGCTGTCGTGCGCCTCGGTGACGCCGTCGGTGTAGAGCAGCACCTGGTCGCCGGGTTCGAGGGTGGTGTGGTGGACGGTGCGCGCAGTGGTGTCGGCGACCACCCCGTCCAGTCCGAGCGGGAGCTCGGGGGCGCGGTCCAGGGCGCCCTCCACCAGGCGCTGGTGGCGGATGAGCAGCGGCGCGGGGTGGGCGCAGTTGGCCCAGGAGAACACGCCGGTGGACAGGTCCAGGGTGGCGAAGATGGCCGTGCAGAACCGCTCGGGGAGCCAGGTGACCAGTGCGCGTTCCACGTTCTCGGTGAGTTCGGCGAGGTCGGCCCCGTTGCGGCGGGCGCTGCGTGCCCCCGCCATGGCGACCGACGCGGTCAGGCCTGAGGCGAGGTCGTGGCCCATGGCGTCCAGGATGACGGCGTGCAGGGTGTCGCGGGTGAGGGAGTGGTCGAAGGCGTCACCACCCAGTTCGTAGGCGGGTTCGAGGACGGCGGTGGAGACCCCGCGCCGGGTTCCGAGGGTGCGGGGCGGGAGGAAGGCGCGCAGCATCTCGGCGCGCAGCTGCACGTCCCGGGCGCGGGTGCGGCGCACGTAGGTGTCGCTGTACGCGCGTTTGGACGTGATGACCAGGGCGAGCAGGGCGGCAAGGGTCTGGCAACGGCGGAGCGTGGGTTCGTCGAGCCAGGAGGTGCGGATGTGCACGACCCCGATGCGGTCGGCACCGTCCTTGAGCGGGAGCCACAGACTGAGCGCGTCCGCGCCGCCCTCCGCGAGTCGCAGGGTGTCGGAGCGGTAGGTCTCCCCGGCGACGGTGGTCTCCACGTCGAGGATGGGTCCCCCGGTGAGCGGAACCAGCAGGCGCTGTTGCAGGTCCACGAGGTGGACGGTGATCTTGCCGAGGCCGATCGCCGCTCCGTAGCGGTCGGCGGCCTCCAGCACCTCGATGGGGCCGCTGACGTGCACTGACCTGACGAGGTTCTGGAACAGCAGTTCGCTCTCCCCGAGCGGTACCTCGTCGTGTTCCTCGTCCATGCCCACCCCCACCGGTCGGGCCGGTCGGGGGTCCCCGGCTTCCGCACCCCAGTGTCGCACCGGGGACGCCGCTCTCCCAGCCTTCGACTGGCGTGTCCCTTAGCAGGTCAAACCGGTGGATTCGCCCCTCACTCCACGAGAGTCAACTTTGATTGACTTTTTCGGGAAGTCAACCTAGATTGACGAGAGGCGGGGTTGGCGACACCCGCGCCCCCTCCACGACCCAGGGAGGACCGATGACCCACACCTTCGACGATCCCGCACCCGAACCCGTGAGCAGACGAGGCGGACCCCGTGCGGCCCTCCGACGCCCCGGCGGGCGAGAGCACCCTTCACCGGTTACGCACGGCACCCCCGGCGGTCCCCTCGATCAGCGAGCGGTCCGAGCCCCGTTCCCGCCCTTCCTCGCGCCTCCCTGCGGAACCAGGGCGCCCACCGCGTGGGCCGCACCGCGCCCCTCGGATCGGGCGACGACCCGGCCACGGTGCAGACGGAGCGCGCTCTCGGTGTCGTCGTGCGGGTCGGTGACGCCGACCGCCAGGGCCAGCCCCGGGTCGAGCACGATCCTCGGCCCCGCCCAGGCCCCGGCGGGAAAGGACGAGAACAGGCAGGAGCGGAGTTCGGCCAGGACCAGCCGGACCAGGGGAAGGAGTTCGGCGGGTTCGGAGGTGACGGGCACGATCGTCACCGGAACGTCCTCGGAGACGGCGCGCAGTGCCTCCTCCACTGCCTCCAACCGGTGCAGCCCCAACACCGCCACGATCCCGTCCTCGACCGGGAACCGCTCACCGTGCAGGACGTCGCGCGCGGTGGGTGCCGACCAGGGTTCGTCCACGGGGCGGGCGTCCGGGACGTGGGCGATGTGCGGCAGGGGCCAACCGTCGTCCAGGTCCACCCCGGCCAGGCGTTCGCAGGACCGGATGACCGTGAAGGGGTCGACGAACCCGGGAGCCGCCGCGGCCAACTGCCCGGCCCCGTGCAGGCTGGTGAGCACGCTCTCGGCGACCCTGACCCGGCGCCGACCCGCAGGGGACTCGGGGGCCAGACTCTCCAATGCGCGTCCGAGCAGAATCGCCTGCACCGCCGTGGCCTGCGCGAACACCCGGCTCACGCGTGGGTCGGCGGTCACCTCGGCCATGAGTTCGGCCCCGACCCGATCGTCGGTGCCGGTGAGGGGCAGGCGGGCCACCCACGCGCGAGCGAAGGCACCCAGGGCCCGGGGGGCGTCGCCGACAGGCTCCGCGGCCTCGGCCAGGGGTTCGCGCTCGGCGGCCTCGGCCAGCACGGCGAAGTACAGGGCGCGTTTGCCCGGGAAGTTGGAATAGACGGCGCCCCGCGTCAGGTCGGCGCGGTCCGCGATGCGGTCGATCTTGGTCTCGCGGAAGCCGCGTTCGGCGAACTCCTCGCGCGCCGCCACGAGCACGCGCGCCCTGTTGGCCTCCTGCTGCTGTGCCCTGCTGAGCCGGACCATCTTCCTCCTCGTCTCGGTCCCCCCATCCTACGTTGAGATACCAGCAGCACTCAGATACCCTCAACATCCAAATGACAACATCATCTGAACTTCCGGAAGAGGGAGTGAATCATGCCTGAATACGCGTTCCAGGCCCGCGGCCTGGTCAAACGGTTCGGCCGGACGACCGCGCTGTCCGGGGTCGACCTGGCCGCCCGGCCCGGGTCGGTCCTGGGCGTCCTGGGCCCCAACGGCGCGGGCAAGACCACCGCCGTCCGTGTCCTGGCCACCCTCGCCCGCCCGGACGAGGGCACCGCCTCGGTCGGCGGCTTCGACGTCGTACGCGAGGCACCAAGGGCACGCCGCCTGATCGGACTGACCGGCCAGGGTTCGATGGTCGACGACGAACTCTCCGGTCACGCCAACCTGGTGCTCCTGGGTCAACTCCTGGACCTGCGAAGAGGAGAGGCCCACGCCCGCGCGGACCACCTCCTGACCCGCTTCGGGCTCACCGAAGCCGCCCGGCGCCCCGTCACCACCTACTCCGGAGGCATGCGGCGCCGCCTGGACCTGGCGGCCAGCCTGGTGGGGCGGCCCAGCGTGGTCTTCCTCGACGAACCCTCCGTAGGGCTCGACCCCGGACGGCGCGAGGACCTGTGGCGGATGGTCCGCGAACTCACGGCGGAGGGGACCACCGTGCTGCTCACCACGCAGTACCTGGAGGAGGCCGACGCCCTCGCCGACGAGATCGCGGTGATCGACCGGGGCCGCGTGATCGCCGACGGCACGCCCGCCGAACTCAAACGCGTGGTGGGCGGGCAGGCCGTTTCCCTCCGGACCGCCGACCCCCTTCGAGCCGAGGAGGCCGCGGAGGTCATGCGGCGGGTCACGGGCCGTGAACCCGAGCACACCCGCCACACCCTGTCCGTCCCGGTCGAGGGTGACTCCTCGGCCTGGGACGTGGCCGGGGAACTGCGGGAGCGGGGGATCACGGTGACCGAGTTCTCCCTGCACCTGCCCAGCCTCGACGAGGTGTTCTTCGCGCTGACCGGAGCACCCCGGAACACCGACACGGAGAAGGAGTCCGCCGCATGAGCACCGTCGAGACACGAACGGCCGCCCCTCGCCCCGCGCCCCTCGTCCGGCACAGCCTGGTGCTGGCCCGGCGCGGCCTGGCCAAATCCCTGCGCAACCCGGGTTCGCTCGTGAACGGCGTGATGACCCCGGCCCTGTTCATGATCCTGTTCGTGTACCTGTTCGGCGGGTCGGTGTCCGGCTCCACCGGCGCCTACCTCCAGTACCTCTTCCCGGGCGTCCTGGTGATGGGCGCGGGCATCGCTGGAATGCTCTCGTCGGGACTGACCATCAACATCGACATGAAGAAGGGCGTCTACGACCGCTTCCGGAGTCTGCCCATCGGCCGCTCGGCCCCTCTGCTCGGCTCCGTCCTGGCCGACCTGGTCCGCTACCTCGTCACGGTGCTGGTCCTGTTCGCGATCGGGCACCTGATGGGCTTTCGCGTGGAGACCGACCCCGGTTCCGCGATCGCCGCCTGCGCGCTGGCCATCGGCTTCGGATTCGGCCTGAGCTGGGTGATGGTGTTCCTGGGCGTGCTGCTGCGCGACGAGGGAGCCGTCATGGCCATCACCTTCGTGGCGATCCTGCCGCTGCTGCTGGGCACCAGCATGGCCGCGCCGGTCGAGACCCTGCCGGACTGGCTGCGGGCCTGGGCCGGGGCCAACCCGGTCACCCACGCCATGGACGCCGCCCGAGCCCTGCTGACCGGCACCCCGGCGGGTGACTCGGTCGCCCTCACGCTGGTCTGGTCGGCCGCGCTGGTCACGGTGTTCGCCCCGCTGTCGGTCTGGGCCTTCAACCGCGAACGCTGAACCGGGTCCCGCACGCGGCCCGGCCCGTGGGTTCGACTGCCCCGGGTGGCCGGGGAGGGGTAGTGCCGCCGCCACCCGGGAGCGCGGCGGCACCATGGTGCCCTTCGACCCCGACCCGGCCCTCCGGTACGCCCTCCACGTCGTGGCCATGCGGGCGGGCCGCGTCGGCGCACAGGGGCCGCCGTCCGAAGTGGTGGCGCAGGCGCGCTCCACGAGGTGTTCCCGGTGGAGCCCTCGGGGCTCACCGCCCCGGAGTCGGGCACCCCGGTGATCGTTCCCCCAGCCGACCGCGGGTCCCCGGACCGGGGCGGCGGCGGCGTGCCGACGTCCGCCCCGCTCCCCTAGGCTGACCCCCGCCGGTCCGGTCCCCCTCGTCGGGTTTCCCGGCGGGGGTACGAGAGGAGTCGCGTTGAGCGTCCAGCACCACCACGTCGAGGTGAACGGCCTCCGCCTGCACGTCGCCGAACAGGGCGAGGGACCACTGGTCCTGCTGCTGCACGGGTTCCCGGAGAGCTGGTACTCCTGGCGGCACCAGTTCGCCGCCCTCGCCGACGCCGGGTACCGGGTGGTCGCCCCCGACCAGCGCGGGTACGCTCGAAGCGACCGTGCGCCCAGCTCGGAGGAGTACACACTGCCGCACCTGGTCGGCGACGTCACCGCGCTGATCGGCGCGCTCGGCGCCGAGGAGGCCGTGGTGGTCGGCCACGACTGGGGAGCGGTGGTCGCGTGGACCACGGCGCTGCTGCGGCCCGATCTGGTCCGTGCCGTGGCCGGGCTCAGCGTTCCGCCGCTGCCGCCCGCCGGGCTGCCCTCCGTCGAGTCCTCTCGCCGTGCCTACGGCGAGGGCTACTACCAGGCCTACTTCCAGGAGCCCGGCCGAGCCGACGCCGAGATGTCGGCGGACCCGGCCTCGACGCTGCGGCGGATCCTGGTGGGGGCCTCCGGGGCCAGCCCGCCGCGGCCGTGGGTCGTCCCCGAGGGGGTACGGCTGATCGACACCCTGCCCGAGCCGGAGGAGCTGCCCGCGTGGCTCACCGCCGAGGACGTCGAGGTGTTCGCCGGGGACTACGCGGCACCGGACGCCTTCACCGGCCCCCTCGACTGGTACCGCAACATCGACCGCAACCAGGGCCTGATGGCCGCGTTCCAGGGGCTGCGCATCGAGGTTCCGGCACTGTACGCGGTGGGCGACCGCGACATGGTCTCCGCCCTCCGGGGCGTGCCCGAACTCCGCGCGGCGCTCACCCTGATCGCTCCTAAGCTCCACACCGACCTGACTCTGCCCGGCTGCGGCCACTGGACCCAGCAGGAACGCCCCGAGGAGGTCAACCGGGCCCTCCTGGACTTCCTCGCCGCACTGTGAACGGAACCTGACCGATGTCGATCGCCGAACGCCTCCAGAGCCTGTTCGTGGCCCTGGCCGCCGTGGCCGGCCTGGTGGCGGGGCTGCTGGTGCCGATCGGCCCGGCGGCCGAACACGTGGTGCTGCCCGCGCTGCTCGTGATGCTCGCCGCCGTGTTCGTGCAGATGGACGCCGCCCACGTGGGCGAGGTCCGGCGGGCCAGGACCCTGGTGGTCCTCAGCCTGGTCCTGAACTTCGTGTTCACCCCGGCACTGGCTTGGGCCCTGGGCGCGGGCCTGCTCGGCGGGCAGCCGGACCTGCGCATCGGTCTGCTGTTGCTGCTGGTCACCCCCTGCACGGACTGGTACCTGGTCTTCACCGCCATGGCGCGGGGCCACACCGGTATCGCCGCCGCCCTGCTACCGGTCAACCTGGTCCTCCAGCTGGCCCTGCTGCCGGTGTACGTGCTGCTGCTGGGCGGGCGGGCCGCCATGGTCGACGCGGGCACCCTCGCCGAGGCGGTCCTGCTCGTGCTGGTGGTGCCGCTGGCTGTGGCGGTCCTGGTCCGGTGGGGAGCGGCCCGGTTCCGGGACGCCGACTGGCGCGAGCGCCACGTGACCGGACCGGCCGGGCGCCTGGTGCTACCGCTGCTGTACGCGGCCGTGTTCGCGATGTTCGCCTGGCAGGCGCGCACCGTCCTGGAACACCTCGGCGACCTGTTCGCGCTGCTCCTCCCGTTGGCGGTGTTCTTCGTGGTCCTGCCGCTGGTCGCGGTCGGTCTGTCCCGGCTGGCGCGTCTGCCCGCCGACCAGAGGGTGGCCCTGACCATGGTCACCACCGCCCGCAACTCGCCCATCGCTCTGGCGATCGCGGTCGCGGCCTTCCCCGACCGGCCGCTCATCGCGGTCGCCCTGGTGGTCGGACCACTCCTGGAACTGCCCGTTCTGGCCCTGCTCGCCCAACTGGTGCGCCACCGGAGCGGGCAGGGGAGCACCACGACCTGACCCGTGTGCCCCCTCCGGGAACCACCCGCACCCGAAGTGCGCGTGTGCCGACCCCGATGTGATGACCTGGGGGAATTCGGCTATTTTTACGGTGTCGGCGCAGGTCGTCGGCGGTGGCTTCCCGGAGCGGAGGGAGTGGGGCGCCAGTGGGTGTGACCGAGTTCGCCGTGGCCTCCGAGGGCGCCGGGGCGGGGGCCTGGCGCCGTGAGCCCAGGACCCGTCTGCGCCGGGCCTCCGCACTGCCCGAGGGAGCACCCTCCCCCTTCGTGATCGTCTCCGAGTCGCACGAGCCGGGAGGACCCACGGAGTGGGAGCCGCACGCGCATCCGGCACACGAGCTGGTGTGGGTGCGCCAAGGAGCGCTGACCGCCCGTGCGGGAGACCGCCTGTTCACCGTCTCGGCGGGATGCGGGCTCTGGGTGCCCGCCGGTGAGGTGCACACGGGTCGGTTGACGGCCGGAGCCGGGCTGCACAACGCCTTCTTCTCCCCGGACCGCACGCCCCTCGCCTTCGCGGAGCCGACGGCCATCGCGATGACCCCGGCGCTGGAGTCGCTGCTGATCCACCTGGCCCGGACGGACATCGGCACCGGGGCGCGTTCGCGGGCGGAGGCGGTCGTGTTCGACCTGCTGGAGCCGACCGCTCCGCGCCTGGCACTGCGACTGCCGGGCGACGCCCGCGCCGACAGCATCGCCGGGGCACTCATGGCGGATCCCTCGGACGACCGTTCACTGGAGGAGTGGGCGCGCGGCCTGGGAACCAGCCCCCGCACGATCACTCGTGTGTTCCGCGCCTCCACGGGTCTGTCCTTCGCGCAGTGGCGACAGTCACTGCGCGTCCACCGGGCCCTGGCGCTGCTCAGCGAGGGAAACGAGGTCCAGGAGGTCTCCGAACTGCTCGGATACGCCCAGACCAGCACGTTCATCGACGCTTTCCGACGCGTGATGGGCACGACCCCGGGCGCGTTCACGGGTCACTCACGCGGGCAGTGACCGGTTCTCCGTATCGGCTGTCCGGATGTCCTGATTGCAGCCAGGACGCACCCGAACCTATTCTGAGTGAGTGAAGGCTAACCTAACTTCTTGCTGCGTCGGCCCTGCTCACGTCCGATGCGCCACACTCTTCTGGCGGGTGGTGCGCCGAGCACCGCGCCGCGCGTGAGCGCCCTGAACGGGGACCGGCTCGTCCTGCGCTACGGCGGGACCACCGTCGTCCACGGAACCTCGCTGACCCTGACCACCGGTCAGGTCACCGCACTGGTCGGACCGAACGGCAGCGGAAAGTCCACCCTCCTGCGCGCACTGGCCCGCCTCCACCGTGTCGACGGCGGCCAGGTGACACTCGGAGGCGGCGACGGTGCGCCGGACCGTCCGGTGTCCCTGCTCAGCGCACGCCGGTTCGCCCGGGAGGTCACCCTCTTCGCCCAGTCCCGGCCCGTGCCGGAGGGACTGACGGTGAGCGAGGTCGTCGCCTTCGGTCGCCACCCCCACCGCCGCGGTTTCGCGGGCCCGTCCGCCGAGGACCGGGAAGCGATCGAACGCGCGATGCGGGTCACCGGGGTGCGGGACATGGCCGACCGGGCCGCCGGGCAGCTCTCCGGTGGGGAGATGCAACGCGTCTGGCTCGCCGCCTGCCTGTCCCAGGACACCGGAGTGGTGCTGCTCGACGAACCCACGAACCACCTGGACCTGCGCTACCAGATCGAGACCCTCGACCTGATCCGGGACCTGGCCGAGGACCACGGGGTCGCGGTCGGGGTCGTCCTGCACGACCTGGACCACGCCGCTCGCGTCGCGGACCGGGTGCTGCTGTTGAGCTCCGGTCGCGCGCACGCCGAGGGACCGCCCTCCGAAGTGCTCACCACCGACAACCTCAGCGAGGTCTACGGCCTCCGGATCGAGGTCACCCGGGACCCCACCGGCCGGCTCCGCATGGACCCGGTCGGCCGTCACCCGGCCCACCGGTAGGTCCTCCCCTTCCTGACCGGCACCGCCCCCCGTTTGCCCGTGCCCGGCGTCCCCACCCCTCAGCGAAGTCCCCAGAGCAGTTCGAAGCAGAGAGAACCCACCATGACCAGTGCCAGCAGACTCGCGACCCTCACCGCCGTGGCCGTCGCCCTGATCGCTTCGGGGTGCGGCACGACCAGTGTCGACGAGACCGAGCCCGAGGCCCTCGCGGCGCCCCCTTCGGAGGACTGCGCCGAGGACGCCACGGCCACCTCGACCGACCCGGTGACGCTGACCGACGGCGTCGGCCGGGAGGTGGAACTCGACCAGCCCGCCGAACGCGTCGCGGTCCTGGAGTGGCAGCAGGTCGAGGACGCCCTCACGCTGTGCGTCACCCCGGTGGCCGTGGCCGACCCCGAGGGCTACAGCACGTGGGTGAGCGCGGAGGAGCTGCCCGAGGGAGTGACGGACATCGGCAACCGCGAGGAGCCCGACCTCGACACCCTGTACGCGCAGGACCCCGACCTCGTGGTCGTGGAGGCCGCCGGACCCGACGACGAGATCATCGCCCGTCTGGAGGAGCGCGGCGTGCCGGTCCTCGTCACCCGCGGCGCCGACCCGGCCGACCCCATCGGCAACATGCTGGACGTCTTCGAGATGATCGGTGAGGCGACCGGCCGCACCGAACGGGCCGACGAGGTCGTTCGGGAGTTCGAGGACCACCTGGCCGGGGCCCGCGAGCAGGTGGCCGACGTCGACCTCCCCACCACCGACTTCCTGTTCTTCGACGGATGGCTCCAGGGCGGCAACCTCACCATCCGCCCCTATGGTCAGGGCGCCCTGTTCACCGCGCTCGGCGAGGAGCTCGGGATGACCTCCGCCTGGACCGACGACATCAACGACGCCTACGGCGACGGCGGCGTCGACCCCTCCTACGGTCTCGCGCAGACCGATGTCGAGGGCCTGACCGCCGTGGGTGAGGCCACCCTCTTCTACGCCAACGACGAGGGTGTCGGCGGCTACGTGGAGGAGCTGGAGAAGAACCCGATCTGGACCTCCCTCCCGGCCGTCAAGGAGGAGCGGGCGCACGCCTTCCCCCCGAGGGTGTGGGGCGCGGGCGGCCCGCGTTCGACCGCCCAGGCCATCGACGCCTTCGTCGACTCCCTCACGCGGTAATGGGCGAACTCCGTTCCGCCGGGCCCCGGCCGGTTCCGTCCCCGGGCCCCGGCCCGCGCGGCGGGGCCGCCGGGGCCGCGGTGGTCACGGCGCTGGTCACCGCGATCTGCGCGCTGGGCCTGTGGCACCTCACGCAGGGCACCTCAGGTGTGGGGTGGTGGGACCTCGTACGGTTCCTCGCGGGAGACCGGGAGGAGGTCAGCGGGGTGCCCGTCGGCCACGTGCTGGAGGGTTCGCGGCTCCCCCGCCTGTTCGCCGGTGTGGCCGTGGGCTTCGCCCTGGGCGTGGCCGGGGCACTCCTCCAGTCCGTCACACGCAACCCGCTGGCCTCCCCCGACACGCTCGCGGTCACGGCGGGCTCCTACTTCTCGCTGACCCTGGTCGCCTCGTTCGGCCTCGCCGTGCCGCTCTGGGCGTCGGGCCTGGTGGCCTTCGGCGGCGGCCTGCTGGCGGCGGCACTCGTGCTGGCGATCGCGGGCAGCGCCGCCGGAACCGCCACCACACGGCTGGTGCTGGCGGGTTCGGCGCTGGCGATGGCCCTGGACGCGGCCACCGGGATGCTGCTGATCCTGTTCAAGGAGAACACCACCGGGCTCTTCGCCTGGGGCAGCGGATCCCTCGCCCAGCTCAACGTCGACGCGTCCCTGCGCGCGATGCCGCTCATCGTGGCGGTGCTGGTGGTGGCGCTGCTGCTGAGCCGTCGGCTGGACGTCCTCGGGCTGGGCGAGGACACCGCGTCCTCACTCGGTGTCCCCGTGCGCTCCACCCGGATCACGGCGGTGGTCTGCGCGGTGATCCTGACGGGTGCGTCGGTGACGCTCGCCGGTCCGATCGCCTTCGTCGGGCTCGGCGCCCCCGTACTGGCGCGGCTGATCGCCTCCCGCGTTCCCGCCCTGCACCGGCACCTGTTCCTGGTGACCGTCTCCGGGCTGCTCGGCGCCGCGCTGATCCTGCTCGCGGACGCGTCCCTGCGCGCGCTGATGGGCGCCGAGGGCGCCGCCTCCATTCCCACCGGCGTGCCCACGGCGCTGCTCGGCGGCCTCCTCATCGTCGTGCTGGCCCTGCGCCTGCGCGACGCGGGCCCGCTCCGCCGCCCACCGGGGGCGGGGGCCGGTCCGCGCTCCACACGGCGGTTCGTGGTGGTCCTGCTCGTGGTGGCCGCCCTGTTGGCGGCGGCCGCACTGGTCGGCGTGCTCGCTGGCAGCCTGTGGCTCCGCACAGGGGACCTCGCGCTCTGGTTCCAGGGGACCGCCCCGGACCTGGTCGGCCGGGCCCTGGACGATCGGTTTCCGCGTGTGGCCGCCGCCGTCCTCGCGGGAGCCGCGCTCGCCCTGGCCGGAAGTGTCGTCCAGGGCACCGTGCGCAACCCCCTCGCGGAGCCCGGCCTGCTGGGCATCACCGCCGGGGCGGGCCTGGGCGCGGTGATCGTCGTGACCTCCAACCCGGCCGGGGGCGTGGCCTCGCTCACCACGATGGCGGTACTGACGGGCCTGGCCACCTTCGCCCTGATCTGCGTACTCGCCTGGCGGGGCGCGCTGCGCCCGGACCGCTTCGTCCTGATCGGCATCGGGTGCGGGTACAGCCTGAGCGCCGTCACCACGTTCCTCCTGCTGCGCGCCGATCCCTGGCAGACACCGCGCATCTTCACATGGCTGTCCGGGACCACGTACGGCCGGACCCTGCCCGACGTCCTGCCCGTCGCCGTGGTCCTGCTCGTGGCGACACCGCTGGTGCTGGTGCTGAGCCGCCACCTGGACCTGCTGGCGGTGGACGAGGACACCCCGCGCGTCCTCGGCATGCGGGTGGGCCGGACCAGGCTGGCCCTGCTGACCGTCGCCGCCGTCCTGGCCGCCGTCAGTGTGGTCGCGGTGGGGGTGGTCGGCTTCGTCGGGCTCGTGGCTCCCCATCTGGCGCGCGCCCTGGTCGGGGCCCGGCACGCACGGAGTGTGCCGGTGGCGATGGTCTCCGGTGCGCTGCTGGTCTGCGTCGCCGACACCCTGGGCCGCACCCTCATCGCCCCCGCGCAGGTCCCGGCGGGACTCATGATCGCCCTGGTCGGCGGCCCCTACCTGATCTGGATCCTGCGCCGCTCGCGCGCATGAACGGCGACGGCGCCCGCGTGGCGCCCGTCCGCCCCGAGAACTCACGGAGTACCGAATGCACTCCCACCACGCGCGACCTCCGGTGCACCGGGTCGTCGTCCCGTTCGACCCGGCCGCGCCGCCACCGGAGCTGGTGCCGGTCGTCCCGGCCGGGGTACGTGAACGCTGGGGGGCTCCCGACCGCTCGACCCACTCCCCCGAGATCGTGGCCGTCACCGACGGGGCGTCGGGCGCCTGGACCGGGGCGGCCCTGGTGACCTCCCGGCCCGGTTCGGCGTACGCGAAGATCGTCGACGCCGTGGGGGACGGGCCCCGCACCGTCGGGGCGGTCGTCGCGTTCGCGCGCGAGCGAGGGCTCTCCCAGGTCAAGTGGGAGGGGTGGACCGTGAGTCCCGGGCAGGCGGGCGCCCTCGGTTTCACCCCGTTGGAAAGCCCGAGCGGTCAGGTGGACGACCCCGGTCAGCCATCCTCCGGCCATGTGCGCTGGCTGGTGGACTCCGAGGTGGCCGAGCCCCCGTACTACCGGCAGACCACCAACTTCACCTGCGCGGCCGTCACCGCGCTCACCGCCGGTGTCCGGGCGGGGGCGCTGTCAGCCGGGTCCCTCGACCGCGCGGCGGAGTTGGCCCTGTGGCGTGAGGCCACCAACTTCCCCGCCTGCGAACCCGTCGGCCTGGGCCTCGCTGTCCACCGCGCGCGGCCGGACGCGACCGTCACGGTGCGTCTCGACACCGACGCCCCCGTGTTGCTCGACTCTTACTCCGGGGACGAGCGGGAGTGGCGCGCCGTCCTCCAGCGCGGTTCCCGGGCCGACGCGGCCCGGGCCGGGCTGCCGGTCGACCCCCGCCGCCTGTCCCCGGAGGAGCTGCGCGCGACCGTCACCGGGGGCGGACAGGTCCTCCTGCTGCTCTCGCTGGCCACGATGCAGGGGTTCGACGTACCCCACTGGGTGCTCTGCCATGGCGCCGTGCCGGGGGCCGTGGTGGTCGAGGACCCCTGGACCAACGCCGCCACGGGCGACACCTGGGTGGACGCGCACCTGCTGCCCGTCCCCGACGCCTCTCTCGACGCGATGTCCACGATGGGTCCGGACGGCTACCGGGGCGCGGTGGCCCTCGGCCACGCCACCGGCCCCGGGACCTGACCAGGCTCCACCACCTCGCACGGGGAAATGCAGTGGACGGACCCTGGGGCCGGGGAGTGGGATGGGGGTACCGCCTCACGAGCAGACGAAGAGAAGGACGTGGCCCCTGATGACCGAGACCGCCCCACCCGGGTGCCCCGAGATCGACACCCGTCTGGTCCGGCGGCTCGTGGACGACCGGTTCCCCCGGTGGGCCGGGCTGCCGCTGCGGCCGGTCCGCCCCGGCGGCCTCGACCACGTGATCCACCGGCTGGGCGAGGACCTGTCCGTCCGGCTCCCCCGCCACGCGGACGCGGCCGGGCAGGCGGACAAGGAGTCACTGTGGCTGCCGCGCCTGGCCCCGCACCTCCCGCTGGCCGTGCCGGAACCCGTGGCCGTGGGCGAACCGGGGTTCGGGTACCCGTGGCCCTGGGCGGTGTCGCGCTGGCTGCCGGGTGAGACGGCGACGGTCGAGGCGCTCGCGGACAGCGCCGTCTGCGCCCGACGGCTCGCCCGCTTCCTGGCCGCCCTCCAGCGGAGCACACCACGCGACGTCCCGGAACGCCTGGCGGGTGAACCACTCGCGCTTCGCGACCCGGACACCCGGTCCTCCATCGCCATGGTCGCCGACACCTTCGACGCACGGGCCCTGGCCTCGCTCTGGGAGTCCGCGCTCGACGCCCCCGCGTGGAACCGGCCACCGGTCTGGTTCCACGGCGACTTCCACACCCGCAACCTGCTGACCACCGGTGGTGAGGTGAGCGCGGTGATCGACTTCGGCAGTCTGGGCCTGGGCGACCCCGCACGCGACCTCATGATGGCCTTCACCCTGATGTCCCCGGCCACCCGGGCGGAGTTTCGCGCGGAACTCGGAACGGAGCTCGGGTTGGGTCCCGGGGAGGATGACGCGCTGTGGGCGCGCGGCCGGGGCTGGGCCCTGGCCACCGGTCTGATCGCGCACGTCGTCCACGCCGCCGCGCACCCGGACATCGCCGCGCAGACCACCCGTCAGATCGAACAGGCCCTCCTCGGCTAGGTGCACCGACCGCCCGACTGCACGACCGCCCGAACGCGCGGACGCCCGGCGACGGGGCGGAGCGGACCGGTGGTGGTGCCGGTCACCGGCGATCCGAAGGGTTCCCCAACGCGGGCCGAACACCGGCCGAACTCACTGGCGGGCCCCTCCAGGCCATGGGGGCGAGTTCGCCAGCGGCCTGCCTGGTCAGCGCAATGACGCCCGTTTTTCACCTTGATGTCCGAACCCGCCCGGCGTGAGTCCACAGACCGCAGACCCCCTGGGGCAAGAGATTTGGGAGTGACGCAAGATGTAAAAAGTACCCAAAGTTTCATTAGACTGGGCGCTTCGTCGCCTCCCAGAACAGGATGCCCGTGGCCCCCCGATGCCCGTACGCCGAGCTGCACTCCGCTGAATTCACCGCCGACCCGCACGCGGTCAACCGGCGCATGGTCAAGGAACACGGCCCCGTGTTCCCCGCCGAGATCTTCCCCGGGATCAAGGCCTGGGTCGTCGCCGACTACGCACTGATCACCGCGTGGTGCCGGGACACCCGCACCTTCCGCCGCGACTCACGCCTGTGGCTCGACTGGCGTGAGGGCCGCATCCCCGACGACGCCCCGGTCGTGGCGATGATGATGCACCGGCCCAACCTCCTGTACTCCGACGGCGACGAGCACGCCCGCCTCAAGCGCTCGGTGATCGACTCCCTGGGCCGCGTCCCGGAGAGCCGGATCGGGGACATCACCCGCCAGCACGCCGACATCCTCATCGACGCCTTCTGCCAACGCGGTGAGGCCGAGCTCGTCTCCGAGTACGCCCGCCTGCTTCCGCTCCTGGTCCTGTGCGAGATCTTCGGCTTCTCCCGCGACGTCGGTGAGCGCGTGCTGAACTCCCTCAGCGCCCTGTGGGACGGCATCGACGTCGTCAAGTCCAACGGCGAGTACGAGCGGGCGCTGTCCGACGCGATCTCCGCCAAGCACGCCCAGCCCGGCGAGGACGTCACCTCCTGGCTTCTCCAGCACCGGTCCGGACTCAGCGACGAGGAGCTCCTGCACCAGCTCGTGGTGACGATCGGGGCCGGGGCCGAACCCACCGCGAACCTCATCTCCGGGACCACCCACACCCTCCTCGCGGACGACGAGGTCCGGCAGGCCTTCCGAGGTGCCCGCGTGGGGATCGGCGAGGCGATCGACCAGCTGCTCTGGATCGACCCCCCGGTCAACAACTACCCCGTCCTGTACCCGGTGAAGGACGTGCGGGTCAGCACGGGCACGGTGATCCGGGCCGGTGAGCCGATCCTGCTCGGGTACGCGGCCGCGCACGCGACCATGGCCGGAGAGGGCCCGGACATCGAGTCGGGCAACCGCGCACACCTCGCGTTCGGGGTCGGACCTCACCGATGCCCGGCACAGGGGTTCGCGTACGCTATCGCGCAGGTCGGAGTCGAGACCCTCACCAAGCGTCTGCCCGACCTACGGACGAACAAGGAGGACGTCCACCGACGACCCGCCCCGTTCGCCCTGGCTCTCTCCCAGCTGCCGGTAACGTTCACCCCCGTCTCTTCGAAGGGCACGACACCTCCATGGCAACAGACATCCCCGTCCTCCACCCCTACGACCTCCACCGACAGACCACAGAACTCCGCTCCCGAGGCCCCGTCGTCGAAGTTGAGATCGTTGGTGGCGTGGTTGTTCGGGCGCTGACCGGACACGATGTGCTCATGGAGGCGCTCTCCCACCCCGGCGTACGCAAGGAGGCGCGTCACTGGCGTCCCTGGGCCGAGGGCGAGATCCCCATGGACTGGCCGCTCATCTCCTGGGTGGCCCCGGACAACATGCTCACGGCGGACGGGGACAGGCACCGGCGACTGCGCGCCCTGGTGTCCCAGGCGTTCACCCCGCGCCGGGTCGAGGCGCTGCGTCCCCGCGTCGAGGCGATCACCGCGCGACTGCTCGACGCCGTCGAGGCCGCCGGGCCGGGTCCGGTCGACCTCCGGGCGGGCCTGGCTCTGCCCCTGCCGATGACGGTGATCTCCGAGCTGTTCGGTGTCGGCGAGGAGCACCGCGACACCCTGCACACGCTGATCCACCGGGTCTTCGACGCGACCATCACCCCCGAGGTGGCCGCCCAGACCAACGCGGACCTCCAGAGCTTCCTGGGCGAGTTGGCCGCAGAGAAGGCCAGGAACCCGGCTGACGACATGACCAGTGCCCTGCTCGACGCGCGCGCCGAGGGCGACGAGCGGCTGTCGCAGAGCGAACTCGTGTGGACCCTGATCCTCATGATCGGCGCGGGCTACGAGACCACGATGAACCTCATCGGCAACGCGGTCCACGCCCTGCTCACCCACCCGGACCAGCTCGCCCTGATCCGGAGCGGCGAGGCGTCCTGGGCCGACGCCGTGGAGGAGACCCTGCGCTGGGACGCCAGCGTCCAGTACATGCCCCTGCGCTACACGGCCGAGGAGGTCACCCTGGGCGGGGTGAGCGTGCCCAAGGGCGAGGCCCTGCTGATGGGCTTCGGTGCCGCCGGCCGCGACCCGGCCCAGCACGGAGGGGACGCGGACGTCTTCGACCTGCGCCGCGCCCAGAACTCGCACCTGGCCTTCTCGCACGGCCCGCACTTCTGCCTCGGCGCCGGGCTGGCCCGACTGGAGGGGGTCACGGCGCTGGAGCAGCTGTTCACGCGGTTCCCGAACCTCCGCCTGGCCGAGGGCGAGGAGTTCCCCGAGACGGCCTCCATCGTCTCCAGCGGTCTCGACCGCCTGCCCGTCGTCCTGGGCTGACCCCGACTCCCCACGGAGCCCCGCGAGCCGCACGGTCGGCTCGCGGGGCTCCGTCGTCCCCGAGATCCTTTACCTCAGCCTCCACTTATATAAGCCAAGGTTGATATACTCTGGTCATGCATGCCTTCGACGTTCTCGGTGACCCGGTCAGACGGCGGCTCCTCGAACTGCTCTCCGACGGGGAGCTCAGCTCCGGCGAACTCACCACGGTGGTCCGCGAGGAGTTCGGGATCAGCCAGCCCGCCGTCTCCCAGCACCTGCGGGTGCTGAGGGACCACGGCTTCGCGACCGTGCGCGCCGAAGGGGCCCGGCGGCTGTACTCCTTCGACGCCGAGGCGCTGCGCCCCGTGGACGACTGGCTGGATCCGTTCCGCCGGTTCTGGGCGCCGCGGCTGGCCGCCCTGGAGACCGAGATCGCCCGGGGAAAGCGACAACGACGCACCCAGGAGTGACCATGAGCGAGCGCGACCCCGTCGACGTGGACGGGCAGATCGAAGCCGTCTCCCGAGCGTTGGAGACCGGGGAACGTGACGGACGCCGGACGTTGGTGTCGTCCATCAGCCAGCGCTACTCCACCACGGTCGAGGACCTGTGGGAGGCCTGCACCTCCGCCGAACGGCTCCCCCGCTGGTTCGCCCCCGTCTCGGGCGACCTGCGACCGGGCGGCCGATACCAGGTGGAGGGCAACGCGAACGGCACCGTCGAGACCTGTGAGGCACCCCGTTCCTTCAGCGCCACCTGGGAGTACGGCGGGGACGTCAGCTGGATCGCGGTCCGGGTGGACCCGGACGGCGACGGCGCGCGGCTGACCCTCGAACACACCGCGGACGCGGACTCGGTGGCTCAGTTCTGGGAGCAGTTCGGCCCGGGCGCCACCGGTGTGGGCTGGGACCTGGCCCTGCTCGGGCTGGCCCAGCACCTGCACGCGGGCGCGCTCACGCCTCAGGAGGCGGAGGGCTGGGAGCGCACCGACGAGGGCCGCCGATTCATCACGGCGAGCAGCGCGCAGTGGGCCGAGGCCGGCGTGGCTTCCGGGGAATCGCGTCCCCAGGCCGAGGCGGCCCGGGACCGGACCACCGCCTTCTTCCTCGGAGAGGAACCGCCGAGCCGGGACTGAACGGTGCGGAGGGAGGCCGCCACGACGCCGTTGTCGTGGCGGTCTCCTCGCACAGGAGCCTGTCACCGGTCACCCCACCGGATCAACCCATGTCCCCGGCTCGGCGTGTTCGACGCGCCGCCGGCATGGCGGCCGCCTACCCCGGATCGTCGGACCCCGGTGGTACAAAACCCGGGACAGCCAACGCCCCAGCAGCGAGGTAGCCACCATGCGCAGCCTGATCGTCACCGCCTTCGTGTCCGTCGACGGGGTCATGGAGGCCCCGGGCGGAGAACGCGGGTACCGCAACTCCGGCTGGACCATGAACTCCGTGGAGCCTGACGAGGCCGCCTTCGAGATCAAGGGCCGGGAACAGGAGGAGGCTGGCGCCCTGCTGCTGGGCCGGCGCAGCTACGAGGCGTTCGCCGGGGTGTGGCCCCGCATGGAGGAGTTCGCCGGGTACAACCGCAAGCCGCGCTACGTGGTGTCCACCACGCTCACCGAGGAGGACCCGCGCTGGCCCGCCACGATCCTGCGCACGGTCGAGGACGTCGCCGAACTGAAGAGGACCGAGGGCGGTCCGCTCTCCGTCCAGGGCAGCGCCACCCTGGGCCACGCCCTCGCCGACGCCGGACTGGTCGACCGCTACCACCTGCTGGTCTTCCCGGTGCTCCTGGGAGCGGGCAAGCGGCTGTTCAGCGACACCGACAAGGACCTGACCCGGCTCGCACTCGTCGAGCACCAGGTGTACTCCAACGGCGTGCAGAAGCAGATCCTCGACGTCGTGCGGTGAGTCCCGGGCGGCACCGTCCATGTCAGCCCGTGACCGTTCGGCGCCGCCCGAGCACCTCAGCGCCTGGTGAAGCGGTATCCGGCGTGGTGCAGCACGTCTCCGTCGAACTCTCCGAAGGCCCAGAAACCCAGGTCGTCGAGGTAGTCGATCCGGGATCCGTCGATCCAGTACCGGCCGGTGTAGGCGCTCTCCCTGTCCCCCCGTGCCTCGTCGTAGCGACCGTTCGGCAGCAGCTCCTGGCGGACGAACCCGTTCTCCTCCACCCACAGCCCCGTGTGGGGGTGGTGCGGGTCATGGACGGGCTCCTTCCCCCGCTCCGGGGCGGAGCCCGGCCCTTGGACCGGCTGTCCGTCCCAGACCCGGACCCGCCCGCCGGTGATCTGCACGTCGAGGCGGCCGTTCCCGGCCGGGGCGGTTCCCTTGGGGGCTCCGGGCTCGTCGGCGACCCGGAACACGGCGACATCCGCGGGCCCGCCCGGGGTCAGGGTGCCGCCCACGTGGTCCCGGGTGAGATCGAGGGTGGCGGGCAGGACGACGGTTCCCGAGCAGTCGACCACGATCATGCCGTCGTCTCCGGCCGCCGTCAGCAGGCCCGGACCGACCCCGACGATCACCTCTCCTCCGATGAGGACGTCCGCCCGCTGCCAGTCGCCCATCAGCGGGTTGTTCGTGATGACGACGCCGCCGGTCAGCAGCAGCGGGCGTCCGCCGGGTTCACCTACCTGGGCCAGCAGCGCCTCGTCGCGCCTCGGCTGGATCGCGGGCCCCGTGCCGCTCGACGCGGGGGTGGTCGTCGGAATGTTGTTCATGGTGCTCCGTGTGTCCTGTTCTCGCTTGGTGGCGTTCACGCGTCGGTGGTCGCTCGGTTCCGCTCGTGCGGTCATCTCCGGGCCCTCGCCTGACCGAGGAGCCGGTCCCGTGAGACGTGGACCTGTTCCCGCAGGTCGGCCAGGTCGACGTCCAGCACCCTTCCGCCCCATTTGCGGGGCTCGCCGTTGACCAGGACGGCGGTGATGTTGCGGGCGTCCGCGCCCAGGACCACGGTGCCGACCGGGTCGTTCAGCGGCATGTTGTTCAGGTCCTCGGCGCCGATGACCAGGAGGTCGGCGCGTTTGCCGGGGGTGAGCGAACCGGTCACTCCGGCCAGCCCGTTGGTCCGTGCCCCCTGGAGGGTGGCGAAGTCCAGCACGTCGTGCACGCCGATCCGGACCGGTTCGGTCTCGGCGCCGTAGGCGGCGTTGACCGCGCGCATCCGCTGCACGGTGTGCAGGGCCCGCATCTGGGTGAACATGTCCCCGGCCAGGGCGACCTCCACATCGATGCTCAGCCCCGGGCGCACTCCCACGGCGAGTGCCTCGTCGACGGCGGGGATCGCGGTCTCCAGACCGATCTGGGCGTCGGAGGTCGGTGCCAGGGAGACCGTGGTCCCGGTGTCCCCGATCAGCCTCCACGCCTCGTCGGTGAGGCCGGTGGCGTGGATCAGGGTGACGTGCGGGCCCAGGAGCCGCTGGTCTGCCCAGGCCCGCACGGACCGGGACGACGCGGTACCGAAGACCGCGTCAACGCTGACCCCGATATCCAGTTCCCTGGCGACGCGCGCCAGCTCCGGCCCGTAGGCCAGGGACGGTCCGGCGATCTCGTCGGTGGCCAGCGCCCCGACCCGCAGGGTCAGCATCCGGTCCGAACCGTCCGCGTACTCCTCCCGGAGCCGGGCGAGGTCCCCGGGCCACTGCTGGTCCCAGGAACCGAAGTGCGGCCCCATCGCGGCGTGGACACCGCGGACGCCGCTGTCCACCAGCGCCCGGACCGCGGCGTCGGAGTGCTCGCGCGACCTCGAGTTGTGCGAGAAGTCGAGCATGCAGGTGATGCCGCTGTCGATCGCCGACAGCGCGGCCAGCCGGGTGCCGACGTACATGTCCCGGGGCTCGTAGAGAGGCGCGTAACCGGCCAGCGTGGTGGTCACGTAGTCCACGAGATCGTCCACGTCCGGCATGATCCTGCGCAGCTGGGACTGCCAGGCGTGCCGGTGGGTGTCCACGAAACCCGGAGTGATGATCGTGCCCGTGGCGTCGACCACCACCGCGTTCCCCGCCTCCAGGCCGGGACCCACCTGGGCGATCGAGTCCCCCTCGACCAGAACGTCCGAGCGCTCCAGGATCCCGAGTTCCGGGTCCATGGTGACCACGGTCGCGTTGGTGAACAGGACACGCCGCCCGGGGTCGTCGGCCCGACGCCGGATCTCCTCCAGGAGGACGGGGCTCCCGGGGTCGTGTTCGATGGTCTCGGAGCTCATGAATGCTTCCTCGGTCGGATGCCGCGCGGTGGAGGGTTCCACCGCCTTCACCCCGAAGTCTCGTCCCGCTCCGCCGGGGCAACCAGGTCGCCGTCATCCCTGGTGCGCGACTCCCAGTCACCGGGGCGGCGCCTCCCGGAACCCCGGTCTCGAATCGAACCGGTCCCGGCCGTTGCGGTCCAGCTCCGTCTGGTCGCCCCGATCGTGGACATCGGCGTGCAGGGATCCGAGCAGGGCCAGAGCGCCCTCCGAGGGGCTCCCCCGTTCCGCCTGGTAGACGATCAGCTGCTGCCCGGGGGCGCCGTTGACCGTGAAGCTGTCGTAGCGCAGGTCCAGGTCGCCCGCCTCGGAGTGGTGCAGCGGTTTGGCGTCGCCTGTCTTGCCCCGCACGTCGTGTCGCGCCCACAGCGAACGGAACTCCGCGCTCTTGAGCGCGAGCTCACCGACGACCTCGTTCAGCCGGGGATCGTCCGGGTTCAGGCCCGCCGCGCGGTGGAGTTCGGCGACGGTCGCCGAGGCGGTCCGGCGCCACTCGCGGTGGAATCGGTGCGCGGCCGGGTCGAGGAAGACCATGCGCGCCAGGTTGTCGTCCAGGGCGAAGTCGGAGTGCAGGGCCTCGGCGAGGCGGTTACGGGCCAGGATGTCCAGGGGGTTGTTGAGCACGAAGGCCGGAGTGTCACTCCAGCGCTCCAGGAGGCGGGCCAGGTGCGGGGAGACCCGCGAGTCCCGGCGGGCCCGGCCGTGCGGACGTCCCTCGGCGCGTGCCAGTCGACGCAGGTGGTCCGCGGCGTCCCCGTCCAGCTCCAGAGCCCTGGCCAGCGCCTCGACCACCTGCGCGGAGGGATGCCGTTCGCGGCCCTGTTCCAGGCGCATGTAGTAGTCGGTGCTGACCCCGGCCAGGAGCGCCACCTCCTCGCGGCGGAGGCCCGGAACCCTGCGGCGGCCGTACGTGACCAGCCCGAGGTCCTCGGGGCGCAGCCGTGAACGCCTGGCGCTCAGGAACTCCCCCAGGTGGAACCGGGGATCGGAGCTTCGGTCAGTGCCCATGCCGTCAAGGCTAGGTCCGGGAGGTTTCGGCCGGAAGTGGTGAGGGTGGGTGGGCCGCACCCACCCAACGCCCGGCCCGTCTCCCGGTCCCCTCGGCGAGTCAGAACCCGCTTGCCTGCGCCCGCTCCGACGCGGTGTCCCACTGCGTTGCCAACGGCCCCCCGAGCTGCGGGAGCGCGCGTTCGGCCGCGTCCAGGTCCTCCTGGAGGTCGCGGTCGCCGGTGTCGTCGTCCGCACCGCCCTGTGCGCGCAGGGCGTGCCGGGCCCGGTGGAACACGGACGCGTCGCTCCCCCGCAACGACAGCGCGCGCAGGGCGGTGAGGAGCTCGCAGGCCAGGAGGGTGCGCAGAGCGGCGGTGGCGGTCTCCGTCTGCCGCACCGCCAACGGCGCGAAACTGGCGTCCTCCTCCGCGCCCCGGGACAGGACCACGGTCTCCAGGGACGCCGGGGCCGCCGACGCTCGGAGGACACCGTAGGCGGAGGCCGCCGTGTACTCGATGATCATGGTGCCCGAGGAACCCGCGGGCCCCGTGGCGAGGAAGGCGGGCAGCCCGGTGACCGCGGGGTCGGACAGGGCACGCAACCGCCCCAACAGCGACGGGGCCGCCTGGGCCAGGCCCAGCCTCAGGGCGTCCAGACGCAGGGTCAACCCGGCCATGTGGAACCCGCCGTGGTGCACGACCCCGTCCGCCACGACCAACGGGTTCTCCTGTGCGGCGGCGGTGAGCGAGCCGACCAGCCCGGCGAGTTCGGTCAGCGCGTCGACGACGACCCCCTGGACCTGGGGCGCCGCTCGGAACCCGAACGCGTCCTGGACCCGTGCGGGCCGAACGGGTCCCATGAGTTCACGCAGCCCCCGGGCGACGGTGGCCGCGCCCGGCACGACGGCGGCGCGGGCGGCCTCAGCGGAGAAGGCCTCCGGGTTGGCCCGGCAGGCCAGCGCGGACAGGGCCGTGGTCACCGTGGCGACGCGCAGCAGCGGGTCCAGGTCGGCGACCGCGAGCGCGGCCCTGCCCAGGGTCAGTGCGTTGCTGCTGATCAGCGCCAACGCGTCCGTCTCGGGGAAACCTCGCATCGGCGCCCAGGGGGCGTCCGCCGGCCGTTCGCCCACCAACGTCAGCCCCGCCCCGGCGAGTGCCGCCAGGTCACCGGTGCCCACGGTGCCGTGCTCCCGGACGCTGGGGAGGGCGCCGGTGTTGAGCATGCTGAGAAGTGCCCGGGTGGTCTGCGGGGAGATCCCCGAGCCGCCCACCGCGATCTGGTTGATCCGCACGAGGAGCATCGCGCGCACCGCCTCCCCGGGCAACGGCGCCCCGCCCGCCGCCGCGTGGCTTCGCAACAGGCGCAGGCCGTGCCCCTCGGCTCCGGCCGCGACGTCCCGGTTCGCACCCACCCCGGTGTTGCGTCCGTAGACCGGACCGCGCTCCGTGGCCCTCGCGGCCCCGCGGTGCGCGGCCGCGACCCGCGCCCAGGCCTCGGACGTCAACGCGACGGGCTCCTCGAACCGTGCCGCCCGCGCGATCCGGCCGCAGTCCAGAGGAGATCCGTCCAGGTTCAGCATGCCCGCCTCCCTCAACCTCCCGGGGCGATAGTCTGCCATCAGGTGGCAGCTTGATTCCATTGTATGAAACGAACCCGATGTTCGCCCGTCTCCCGGGCGGATTTCTCACCGGAGGAACGACGTGGCTGAGCAGTCGACCCGGACCGTCGAGAGGGCCCTGGAACTCCTGGCGGTCGTCGCCGAACAGGGCGAGGTCTCGCTCACCGAGTGCGCGCGCCGAACCGACCTGGCGCCCAGCACCGCCCTGCGCCTGCTGCGCACCCTGGAGTCCACGGGGTTCGCCCTCCGAGGGGAGGACGGTGCCTTTCGCCCGGGTCACCGGCTGATCGGCATCGGGGCCAGGGCGCTGAGCCACGACTCACTCGTCGCCTTCGCGCAGCCGTCCCTGGGCGAGCTGGCCCGCGCGACCGGCGAGTCCAGCTACCTGTGCGTGGGCACGCCGGACCAGGGAGTCCTGTACATCGCCCAGGCCGAGGGCAGCCACACGATCCGCCACGTCAGCTGGGTGGGGCACCGCTTCCCGCAGGACGGGTCCGCCGTGGGTCAGGCCCTGCGCGACGCCCCCCCTCCCGAGGGGTTCATCGCCACGGTCTCCATCGTGGAACCCGAGGTCATGGCCGTCGCCGCCCCGGTGCGGGCCGCGACGGGAATCGTCGCGGCCCTCAGCGTTGTGGGTCCGGTCTATCGCCTGGACCAGCCCCGCGTCGCCGAACTGGGCGCCCTCCTGACGGCCGAGGCCGAGCGTGTGTCCGCCCTCCTCAGCGCAGAGTCCTAGACGCGCTTCGGGGCGCGGACGATCGCCCTAGGCGGCGGCCTGGGTGATGGTCTGGACGTGGATCCGCAGCTGCTTGCGGACGATCCAGTGGAGCAGGCGGTTGGCGATCCGCCGGTGGCGTAGCGCGCTCGGCCAGCTCCTGCGCACCCGCAGCCGGGCGCGCTCACCGAGCGGCTCGACGACGATCAGGAGCGCCTGACTTGCCCCCTCGTCGCCCCGCGTCCAGACGATCTCCCGCCCCTCGACCCGGTGCGTGACCGCCTCCCTCCGCACGGGCTGGTCCGGCGACACGAGGTCGACCGCTCCGTCACCGACCACCCGCGCCTCGGTCGGGCCGGGCTCCCACTCCGCCCGACGCTCAGGGTCGGAGACCAGCGCCCACAAGCGCGCGGCCGAGACCGGAACCTCCCGTTCGTATGTGAGGCTGTCCCACCCGTCCGGCACGGAACCCGGATCGGCCGCCCCGACGGGCTCCGCCGGGTCCGGGGAGAGCCCGTCGAGGCCCTCGCGCACGAGGTCGGGGTCCACCCCGGAACGCTCCAGCAGACGCCGGACCCGCCCTCCCTCGTCGTCGATGAGCGCGGCGATCAGGGCGACGTCGCCTCCGGCCCAGGGGCAGTCGACGAGGAGTTCACTCACGCGTTCGGACTGGGGAAGCCGGACGGCCTCCTCCTTGCCGCCCGGTTGGGCGGTCAGCGACGTGTCGATGTCCAGCAGGGCGAGATCGTCACGCATCAGAGTACGGATGGCGGCACGCGCCTCCGTCAGGTCCAGCCCCGCGTCCATCAGGTGGCGGGCGCCGGGACCGCCACTGACGAGGGCGCCCAGCAGAAGGTGCTCGAACCCCACCTCGGCGTGACCGGCGAGGGAGGCCTCCCGGCCCGCCGCGATCTCGATGGCGGCGCGGTCGCTCCCCATGCTCAGCAGGCCCTGTCTCGCGGACTGGTTGGTCATGCCCGGCCTCTCTCCGTGATGTGGCGCAGTCTCTTCCCGTACTTCTTGTGGACGGCCTGCCGGGTCACCCCGAGGGCCGCCGCGATGGAGGTCCATGACTCTCCGGATCGCAGCGCCTCCTCCACCTGCCGCAGCTCCAGGGCGTCGACCAGGGTGCGCAGCGAGGAGACCGCGCGCAGCCCCTCGACGGGGGTGGAGGTGTCCGAGGCGGTGGCCGCCAGTTCCATCGCGTCCATGGGTGTCAACCTAGGTTGCGCGGCCGATCTTTGTCAACCCAGGTTGCGCACCGGGCCGGGACAGCCGATCCGGCCCATGACATCTGTCATGGCCACTCCATGCGGAACACCGAACCAGACCCTGACTGGTGACACTGTGTGACAGGGCTTCGTCTGCCTAGGTTCGGGACATGAGCCTCAACGACACGCTTCCGCAGCCCGAAGCCGGAGAACAGCACGTCCGCGCACGCGGACACGTCCCGCCCGGGGTCGAGTACCACCGGGTCCTCGCCGGAAGGAAACGCCGCGTCGGACGCGGGCTCCTCGCCATCGCGCTCCTGATCCTCGGCATGTTCGTCCTCAGCTTCGCCGCCGCCCAGGCAGCGGGCTTCGCCGACCTGAGGATGGGCAGGGTCAACCCGGCCATGGGCGGAACCGACTACACACCGCTCTACCACGGCGCGACCATGTTCTCCCTCGCTCTCCTGATCCCGTGGAGCATGGTGCTCCAGCGCTGGCTCTACGGAGGCAGGGGAGCCTCTCTGCACTCGGTGGCCTCCCGGTTCAGGTTCGACGTCCTCGGTCGGGCCCTCGTGTTCATCGGCCCGGTCTGGCTGCTCTCGCTACTCGTCCTGAACCTGTCCCCCGCCGGGGAACGGACGCACTGGTCGGCCGCCTCTCTGGTGGTCCTGATCGTGATCACCCTCCTGCTGACCCCCCTGCAATCAGCGGGTGAGGAGTACGGGCTGCGCGGCCTCGTGTTCCGGATCGCGGGGAGCTGGGGACGCGGACCACGCGTCTCGCTCTTCCTCGGCGTCCTCGTCTCCAGCGCACTGTTCACGGTCCTCCACGGTGCGGACGACCCCTGGATCAACCTCTGGTACTTCACGCTCGCGGCCAGCCTGGCCGTCATCACCTGGCGCACCGGCGGCATCGAGATCGCGGTCGTCATCCACGCCCTGCTCAACACGGTCACCTTCGTGATCGCCGCGGCCCTGCACACGGACATCGGCTCCGCCGTGACGGACCGGTCCGCGGGTGCGGGGTCCGCGGTCCTGCTGGTTCCCACCCTCACCGTCGCCGTGATCGCCGCCGTGGTGTGGTGGCGTTCGCACAGGACCGGACCGGCCCTGACCCCCGCGAGCCCGCACCCCGAGCAGCGGTGAGGGGAGAATGAGGGCCATGAACGCCTCCCCCTCGGTCGGCCCGCGCAGGTTCGAGGCGTACCTGCGCTGGTCCACCTACTTCGCCACCACGATCCCCTCCGGGACCCTCTTCAGGAGCGTGGTCGAGGCCGGGGGCCCGACCGCGGCGCCCACAGTGTCACTGGTCGCGCTGGGGGCGCTGACCCTGGTCCTGGTCACCGGAAACGTCCTCGTCGCCAACTGGAGCGTCGACTCCGTGGTCGGCCGCGCGGGGCGGTTCCCCCTGATCTGGGTGTCAGCGTGGGTACTGGTCCTCGCCGCCTTCGTCGCGGTGACCCTCACGCTTCCGTTCCCCGCTCCGGGCCTGACCGTCGCGGCGGCGATCGGTGCGAGCGGCGCCAGCATCGGGCTCTCCCTCAGCGGAGACCGGATGCTGCTGCTCAACGCCGCGGCGCTCGCCCTCACCGTCGCGCTGGTGGGTTTCGGCGATCCCGTTCTCCTGGTGGTCGGGCTGGTCATGGTCACCGTCGTCCTGTGGCTCTGCTGGTCGAGCGCGTGGATGCTTCGGGTACTCCTGGACCTCCAGGCCGCACACGAGGACCGCGCGGCGCTCGCCCTCGCCAACGAACGCCTGCGCATCTCCCGCGACCTCCACGACGTCTTCGGCCGGACCCTGGCGACCATGGCGGTCAAGAGCTCTCTCGCCTCGGAGCTCATTCATCGTGGCCATTCCCAACGCGCCGCGGCGGAGATCACCGAGGTGCGGCGCCTCGCGGAGGACGCGGGCAGCGAGGTCCGCCGGGTCGTGCGGGGCGAACACCGCACGACCTGGGAGGACGAACTGTCGGGAGCGAGGTCCCTCCTGGAGTCCGCTGGCATCCGCTGCACGGTGACCGGGGATCCCGTACCCGCGGCGCACGCCGAGGCGCTGGCACGGGTCGTACGAGAGGGCGTGACGAACCTGCTGCGTCATTCGGCGGCGACTCGGGTCACGCTCACCACCAAGGAGGAGGACAACGAGATGCACCTGAGCGTGGCCAACGACGGAGCCGGTCCCGCCGATCCCGCGCGGCTCGCCGAGGGGACCGGGTTGGACGCGATGTCCGAGCGCGTGCGCGCGATCGGCGGACGGGTGCGCACCGGCCATGACGGGGACTGGTTCCGGCTCCACGCCGCGATCCCGCTCCGCAGAGGGGGCCAGGCGTGATCCGTCTCCTCGTCGCCGATGACGAACACCTCATCCGGGACGCCATCGCCGGACTGCTCGCCCTGGAGGACGACTTCGAGGTGGTCGGCCAGGCGGCGTCGGGCGACGAGGCACTGGCCACGGCGCTTCGGGTCAGCCCCGACGTGGCGCTGCTCGACCTGCAACTGCCCGGGCCCGACGGCATCGAGGTGACCCGTCGGCTCGCGACCGAGCTGCCGGGATGTCGCTGTGTGATCGTCACCTCGCACGGACGCCCCGGTTACCTGAAGTCGGCACTCGCCGCGGGCGCGCGCGGCTTCCTGCCCAAGACCGTGTCCTCCCGGACCTTCGCCGAGGTCGTGCGCAAGGTCGCGAACGGTGGTCGGCACGTCGACCCGGACCTGGCCGCCGAGGCGATCAGCGCGGGGGACTCCCCGCTCAGTCCGCGTGAGTCCGACGTCCTCGCCCTGGCGCGCGACGGCGCGCCGGTCGAGGAGATCGCCCGACGTGTCTGCCTCAGCAGGGGGACCGTGCGCAACCACCTCGCCTCGGTGATCTCCAAGCTCGACGCCTCGAACCGTCATGAGGCCGCGCGGATCGCCTCGGAGCACGGTTGGATCTGACCGGTTCGCCGTGAGCAAGGGCCGCACCCCTCGGGGTGCGGCCCTTGTGCGTGGAGGACCCGTCGCCGGTCGACTGGGGTCTCCAGTCCCAACCGACCGTCATCCAGCCGTCCCTCCCATTTGGCATTATGCCGCAATGCGGGTATCCGCAAGACCGAAAATGGACCGAACAAAGACCCGCGACCGAACGCACTCATACCCATCAGTTCACATTCTAAAGCCATCGAACGACATTCGATGCCAAACGAACATTATCGAACACTTCCGAACACCATAGGACTGCACCGGCGACAAATCCATGCCTAATGGCGACACAGTCAATTACGACACCTAAGCGACCAGGGGCGGACATAGCTCCAGTGTCCTGGTGGGCATGCGGCCTCTTGGTGAGGTAATTTCCCCTCATCGGTCATCGGTCACCTCCCAGCCGGTCTGCGGCGTCTCCAATCCCTCGCCCCGATCTGCACACAAATGGGCCAGGCGATCATCCAGCCGACCACGAAAACCCCGAACATGAAAAACAGCCATGAAGGGTTCTCCCATTTTGACCGCACATCGACACCCGGATTCCCCGGGAAACCGACGTTCCCGGGAGGCGAGCTGATGGACCAGGCACGCGGACCCAGGTACGTCGTCCAGACCGACGTCGACCCCCAGAACATCCGTATGGACGAGGACGGCAACCTCTGGGGCGAAGTCCCCGTCCTCCTGGTCCAGGGACCGGTCGGTCCCGAACGCCGGACCCACATCTGGTCCCCGAGTGAGCGGAGTTTCGTGCAGGCGCGATTCGTACCCGAGGTCCCCGAGGATCTGCCCGGTGCCGGGATGAAGCCGGACCCGGTGCAGGCCAAGAGCGTCCCCGAGTTCATCGAACTGATGAACAAGTACCGGCGCTGGGCCGGATCGCCGTCCTTCAGGGTGATGGCGGACCGGGTGGGTGTGAGGTCCTCGTCCCGCTTCTGCGAGGCGCTCCGATCCGACAGGCTCCCCACGTTCGCCCTGCTCAACGCCTTCGTCGTCGCTCTTGAGGGCACGTCCGCCGACTTCCAGCGGTGGGCGGCCGCCTGGAGGGCGTTGGAGGGGGAGTTCCCGGTCGGTCCACCGGCGCTCCCGCTCCCGCTCCCCGCCGGTGAGGAGACGGAGTAGGCACCAGCCCCCGCCACCGGTCCGGGTGGTGGGGGCACCCGTCTGGGGATGGGCCAGTCGGCATGCTTAATCCTCGGGGCAGGTGCCGAAATCGCTCCACCCCAGATCGGTCGCCTTCCAGCTTGAGCGATCGTGGAAGTCAACCGTTTCCTCGTTCACGGTCACGCCGCCGTCGTCCTGACGGCCGGTGAAGTGGTTGACTGCTCCGTCTCCTGCGGTTTGGAACACCTGGAGTTCGGCGCGGCCGTCGCCATCCTGGTCGGTGGCGCGTACCCCGTACACGAACCCGCCCCAGCCGATGCGGATGGGGCCCACCCTGTCGCTCGACAGGTCACGGGCGAGCGGCCCGTAACGCACTTCGTGGACGGGCATATTGTCCACCGGATCGTCGCCCAGGTGTGGTTCGCTGAAGAACAAGGCCAGGTCGACATAGCCGTCACCGTCGAAGTCTCCGAATGTGCCCCGCGCCTCCAGGCCTGAAGTCCTTGGGTTCCACCAGTCCAGGACCTGATCGAGGTCCGCCCGCCACGGGTCGCCCTCACTATCGGAGACGACGGCGACCGTGCCCTCACGTTCCGGGTCGCGTACTTCGTCCAAGCGGCCGTCACCGTCCAGATCAGCGTGCAGAATCGTCCCGTCGGCGCTGGCGCATACCGGCATCGGGGCATGGTCTCCGGGCCCCACCGGGGGCGGGCCACCGAGCTCCATCGGTCCTGTTGGGAATACGAGCCAGGCGATCCCGACCGCGACAAGCACGCCAGCTCCCGCCGCAAGAATCAACCGGCGCGAGGGGGTTCGCCTTTGCGGCTGGGAGGAAGACGAACCGGTGGATTCTGACGGTTCCCGGCCTGCGGGGGTTGGCATGCCGACACCCTAAGCGGGCCCGACGGATCGCATCAACGCATCCTGTACCGACCGGGGCCGGGTTCCGCAGGTGTCCATCCCCGCGTGCGCGGGGCTCACCGGCGTGTCCATCCCCGAGGCACAAGCGATGGCGGGCCATCCCCGCGTGCGCGGGGCTCACTTGCGGACGGCCAAAAGGTCCGAGCGGGAGTCCGGTCCATCCCCGCGTGCGCGGGGCTCACGCGCTGGCCATGGCCGGTGGGTGCGTGCTGGTCGGTCCATCCCCGCGTGCGCGGGGCTCACTCGTGCCTTGGCGTTGGTGGGGACTTCGCCACCGGTCCATCCCCGCGTGCGCGGGGCTCACCCACATCTTGGCGTTGGTGGGGACTTCGCCACCGGTCCATCCCCGCGTGCGCGGGGCTCACGTCATCGGACGGTGCTCAGCGGGTGCGCGAGCCGGTCCATCCCCGCGTGCGCGGGGCTCACGTCATCCACATGGCCACCACCTACACCTACACCGGTCCATCCCCGCGTGCGCGGGGCTCACCCACATCTTGGCGTTGGTGGGGACTTCGCCACCGGTCCATCCCCGCGTGCGCGGGGCTCACGCACATCTTGGCGTTGGTGGGGACTTCGCCACCGGTCCATCCCCGCGTGCGCGGGGCTCACCCACATCTTGGCGTTGGTGGGGACTTCGCCACCGGTCCATCCCCGCGTGCGCGGGGCTCACCCACATCTTGGCGTTGGTGGGGACTTCGCCACCGGTCCATCCCCGCGTGCGCGGGGCTCACCCACATCTTGGCGTTGGTGGGGACTTCGCCACCGGTCCATCCCCGCGTGCGCGGGGCTCACCCACATCTTGGCGTTGGTGGGGACTTCGCCACCGGTCCATCCCCGCGTGCGCGGGGCTCACCCACATCTTGGCGTTGGTGGGGACTTCGCCACCGGTCCATCCCCGCGTGCGCGGGGCTCACCCACATCTTGGCGTTGGTGGGGACTTCGCCACCGGTCCATCCCCGCGTGCGCGGGGCTCACCCACATCTTGGCGTTGGTGGGGACTTCGCCACCGGTCCATCCCCGCGTGCGCGGGGCTCACCCACATCTTGGCGTTGGTGGGGACTTCGCCACCGGTCCATCCCCGCGTGCGCGGGGCTCACGCCGGCCGGTCCACGTGCGTGGCCTACCTCGCCGGTCCATCCCCGCGTGCGCGGGGCTCACACTTAATGACCTGCGGCGATGCGGGCCGTTATCTCCGCTTGATAATCGCCTGGCTCGTATCTGCGGAGGCTTGGCGGACATCATTCCACAGGGACACACGGAAACGGCCAGCCCCCAGAACGGGGCTGGCCGTTTCCGTACCGTCTAGCGCTTCATGCCCTTGGCGATGGCGTCGATGATGCTCGGGCGCAGCTCGGCGGCGCTGATGATGGCGTCGACAGAACCCACCTCGACCGCGCGCTGGATGCTGTGCACGCCGTCGAACTCCGTGGCGACCTCGCTCAGCTTCTCGGCTCGAACCGAGGCCTGCACCTCGGACAGCTCCGCATTGAGCTCGGCGCGTTCGGCGGCACTGGCCTCCGACACCCGGGTCTGCAACTCGGTCACGCGCGGGTCCGTCGCGGTGCGCTTGTTCACCTCACCGGCGAACACCACCGCCGCGGCCGGAGCGCCTCCCAGCACCGACGCGAACGACCCCTCCAGGGCCAGCACCGTCATGTTCGGGTTCAGCGCCTTGGAGAACACCACGAATGCTCCCCCGTGGTAGCGGGAGATCACGCAGAACACGATCGGGCCGTCGAAGTTGACGATCGCCCGGCCGATCTCCGCGCCGTACTCCAGCTGGAGCTTGCGCATCGACTCCGGCGAACCGTCGAAGCCGGACAGGTTGGCCAGCACCACCAGCGGGCGGTTGCCCGAGGCCGCGTTGATCGCCCGCGCGGTCTTCTTGGACGAACGCGGGAACAGCGTGCCCGCCGTGTAGGTGTCGGGCCCGTCGGTGGGCGGGAACCCGCGCCGCGCCACCGAGCGGGACTCGATGCCCACCAGGCAGACCGGCCAACCGCCGATGTGCGCGTCCTGCACCGCCGAGGTGTCGGCGTCGGCCATTCCGGCCCAGCGCTCCAGCACCGGGTGGTCCTGGTCGGCCAGGGCCCGCATCACCGTGCGGATGTCGAACGGCTTCTTGCGGTCCGGGTTGTGCTCGGCGGAGAAGATCTCCCCCACCGTCGTGAAGTCGCTTCCCTCGACGGAGTGCGGGAAGTCGGAGACGTCCCGGTGGTCGGGGTCGCTCGTGACGGCCCGGCGCGGCCCGTCCTCGCCCGGCAGCACGTAGGTGTGGTCGTAGTGCGCCATCAGCACGTCGCGGGCGGCGGGCAGGTTCGGCGCCCAGTACTGCGCCTGGCCGTTGGGTCCCATCACCCGGTCGTAGCCGCCGATACCGAAGTTGTCCTCGGCCGACACACCACCGGAGAAGTCCAGCGACTGCTTGCCGGTGAGCACCATCGCGGAGTCCGGCGTCATCACCAGGATGCCCTTGGTGTGCATGAGCATGGTCGCCTCGGCGTTCCAGTACGGCTGGGCGCCCACCGTGATCCCGGCGACCACGATGTTGATCTCGCCGCCGTCCTGGGTGAACTCCACGATCCGCTTGAGCGCGGCCGCGACCCAGTCCATGTTCTCGGTGCCGGAGGTCATCGAGATGCGCGCGCCGGCGGAGAGCGCGAACCACTCCAGGGGCACCCCCGTGTTCTCGGCCAGGTTGATCGCGGCGATGACCCGCGAGCACTCGGGCTCGGACAGTGCGCCCAGCGCCTTGGTCGGGTCGCCGAGCAGCACCACACGGGTGACGCCCTCGGGGTGGCGCTCGGTGGGGGTGGTGACCACGCCGGCCACGATCGCCGCCGTGTTGCGTCCCCGGGGCCGGTCGACCGGAACGAGCACGCCGTTCTCGTCGAGGTCGTGCTCGACGAAGGTCCCGTCGGTCCCGGTGAGCATGTCGGTCAGCTCGTACGGGTAGACGGTTCCGCGCCGGGCGGCGCGCAGGACCTTCTGGCGGTAGTCGTCCAGCGGTAGCACCGGTTCGGTGGACGGTTCCCCGACGTGCACGCGGGCGTCGCTGCCCGGTTCGAGGGCCACGCGCACGGCCAACTCGGTGAGCTCGCCCTCGTCGGTGCGCTGGCGGGCCACGAACTGGACCTCCTCCAGCCCGGCGCCGTCGGTGGTCGGCAGGATGCGCTCCACCAGGGCGTTGAGTTCGTCGATGCTCAGCTCGGTGGGCGGCCACACGTACATGAGGATGCGGTTGGTGTCGAAGCGCTTGTTGTGCGGTCGCTGCGCCTGGATGTTGCGGATCGCGTCCAGGCAGGCGGCGAGCGTGCCCTCCACGGCGGGCAGCGCGACCAAGCGGCCCTCGGCGTCGCGCAGCGGGGTGAGGTCGCGGACCTGGCCCAGCGCGATCAGCCGCTCGTCGGACGGGTTGCTGCGCGCCACGGCCTTGACGAGGTAGACCTCCTCGTCGGCGGACGGCAGGCGGGTGAGGTCGAACTCCCGCAGCCGCTGGAGCTGGAGGCGCTGCGCGATCTGCGGGTGCAGACCCCGGATCAGCCGGTCCTCGACCAGTTCGCCGCCCTCGGGACGGAAGGTGAAGTGGTGGTGCATGACCGCGCCGCTGGTCCCGGCCACGGTGGCGGTGACGCGGCGCACGCCCTTGGGCAGCGTGTGGTCGGCCAGGATCTGAGCGAGCCGCACCGCCATGGCGTCGGCGTCCGGCTGGTCCTCCCAGGTCACGTACAGGTCGGCGACCAGTCCGTGCTCCGGGGCGTCGGCGGCCAGCTCGGCGACGGCCCCGAGGGCGTCGGGCAGGTCGGCGAGGTCCACGGCGGTGGCGACCACACGGGTCACCCCCTGGGCGTTGGTGTGCTCGGTGGTGACCAGCTGGCAACCGCCGCTCTGGCTGGCCGAGACCTCGGACAGGCCACGGTTGCCGTAGTAGCGGCGGGTCAGGACCTCGAGCAGCGGGGCGTGGTCCTTGCCGGGGCGGCCGATCCGCTGGCCGATCAGTCGCACCAGCGGTTCGGAGCTGGCGACCATGGTCTGGATCCGGTCGGCGCGGTCCGGGGAGTCCGGTTCGCGGTCCAGGTGGCGCAGCTCGTCACGGACGGACGCGTAGACCCTGGCGCGGTTGCGGCGCAGCAGCGGCTGCGTGAACCAGCGGAACACCACGCCCCGGGCCAGGTCGGACACGGCCGGGAAGCGGACCTGGGTGGCCTCGATCAGGTGCTCCAGGGCGAGCCCCGCGCGCTCGCCGAGCGGCTCCTGGGGCGGAGCGTCGGCCAGCCAGCGGCGCAGCAGCTCCGTCACGATCGTGACGTAGCCGCCCATGCGCTGCTGGGCGAGGAAGATCCGGAAGACCGCGTCCTCCAGCTCCGGGGTGCGGTCGAGGTCGGTGACGCCGTAGTGGGCGAGGACCCGGGTGAGCCTGTTCTGGTAGCCCTCGATGACCCCGGCGCGCTCGACGTCGAGGCTCTGGAGGTAGCTGTGGAAGTACTCGCGGGGGCTGTGCACCCGGTGGTCCTGCTCGGCGTCGACGGCGCCGCCCGGCTTGTTGCGGCTCAGCTCGGACAGGTCCGCGAACACGGTGAGCAGGTCGAGTTCGCCTTCGATCGGCTCCGCGCCGAGTTCCTCACGGGCGGTGAGGTAGCCGGCCAGCACACGCGAGCGCTCCTCCGGGGAGAAGTCGAAGCCCAGCAGGAGACCGCGCAGGTCGCTGAGTCCCTGGTCGGCGCGCTGTCCCGCGGAGGCGGCCGGAACCGGTGCGGGCAGGTCGATCTCGACGGTCCCGGCCTGGTCGTCGGTGTCCTCGGCGTCGTCGTCGCCCAGGGGCTCCAGACGCATGAGCGGGGCTCCGGTCTCGACCTGGCCGCCCACCGCGACGGGGCACTCGCGCACCCGGGCGCGGAACGGCGCCCGCAGCACCGTCTCCATCTTCATGCTCTCGAGGACCAGGATCGGGGCGCCCGACTCGACCTCGTCGCCCACGGACAGCGGCGTGGCGACCACCAGGGCGGGGGCGGGCGAGCGGACGACGCCGCCCTCGTCGCGGCTGACCCGGTGGGTGACGCCGTCGATCTCGACGAGGTGGACCGGGCCGTGCGTGGCTGACACGAGCCGGTACCGGCGGGCGGTGACGGGGGNGTGCCCGCTGTGGGCGTCGAACCGCTCCACCTGGACGTCGGCGGGGTGGACGTCGCCGCCGCCGGACACGCCGACACGGAAGCGGTTGTGCCCGATCCGCGCCACGCTCACCCGGTAGCCGACGCCGCGGAGCTTGAGGTCCAGGGGACGGCCGGTGTCGTGCTGCACCTGCGGACGGCCGCCGTGGGCGGTGGACAGCAGCTGCTGGCGGCTGGCCTCCTCCTCGTCGCGGTAGGCCTCGATGGCCGCCGCGGCCAGGGCGACGGCGGAGTGCCGGTGGGCGACCAGACGGCCCTCGGCGCGCACGCGGTCGATCCACCCGGTGTCGGCGCTGCCGTCGATCACCTCGGGCTGGTCGAGCAGGTCGAGGACGAAGCTCTTGTTGGTCGCGCCGCCCTCGATGATGACGGTGGTCTCGGACATGGCGCGGCGGAGGCGGCCCAGCGCCTGCTCGCGGTCGCGGCCGTAGGCGATGATCTTCGCGATCATCGAGTCGAAGTCCGCGGGGATGCTGTCACCCTCGCGCACACCGGTGTCGACGCGGATGCCGGGGCCGGAGGGCATGTCCAGACGGGTGATGCGGCCCGGGGAGGGCGCGAAGTCGCGGTCGGGGTCCTCGGCGTTGAGGCGGGCCTCCACCGCGTGCCCGATCTCCCCGGGCTGTGTGCCCTCCAGCTTCCCGCCGGAGGCCACGAAGAGCTGCATGCGGACCAGGTCCGTGCCCGTGGTGATCTCCGTGATGGGGTGCTCGACCTGGAGGCGGGTGTTGACCTCCAGGAACGCGAAGAGCCGCTCACCCGGGTGGTACAGGAACTCGACGGTGCAGGCGCCCCGGTAGCCGACGGCCACGGCGAGGCGTTCGGCGGAGGCCTTGAGCTCGGCGGCCTGCTCGGGCTCCAGGACCGGGGAGGCGGACTCCTCGATGATCTTCTGGTTGCGGCGCTGCACGGAGCAGTCGCGCACGCCCAGCGCCCACGCGGTGCCCTGGCCGTCGGAGATGACCTGCACCTCGACGTGTCGGGCCCCCGTGACCAGGCGCTCCAGGAAGACCACACCGGAACCGAAGGCGCGCAGCGCCTCCTGGCTGGTGCGCTCGTAGGCGTCGGTGAGGTCCTCGGCGGAGGAGACCATGCGGATACCGCGACCGCCGCCGCCCGCCGTGGCCTTGAGCATCAGCGGGTAGCCGATCTCGTCACCGGCGCGCAGGGCGTCCTCCAGGGTGGCCACCTCGCCCCGGCTCCAGGGGGCGACGGGGACGCCGACCTCCTCGGCGATCAGCTTCGAGCCGATCTTGTCGCCGAGTTTGCGCATGGCCTCGGGGCTGGGGCCGACGAAGGTGACGCCGATCCGCTCGCACAGCTCAGCGAACGCCGGGTCCTCGGCGACGAAACCCCAGCCGACCCATGCGGCGTCGGCCTTCGTCTCCAGCAGGGCGCGTTCGAGGACGGCGAGGTCGAGGTAGGGGCGGGCCGAGGCCGGGCCGAGGTCGTAGGCGACGTCGGCCTCGCGCACGAAGGTCGAGTTGCGGTCGGCGTCGGTGTAGAGGGCGATCGTCTCGATCCGTGCCCCGGTTTCCGCCGAGAGGTCCCGGACGGCGTGGATGAGCCGCATCGCGGCCTCTCCACGATTGACGATGGCGACACGACTGAACACCGAATGCCCCTCCCAAGTACCTCAACGCAGAAGGCGACGTCCGGATCTCGGAGCGCCGCCTGCACCTTCCTCTAGCTTGGTGGATCAGTTGGAGGTACACCAATGTCCCGAATTGCTCACGCCGGGGCCGAGGCTTTGTGGGATCTCCACAAAAACCGTCTCTCCAGGGACCGCTGGGGGTCGCCGAACGCGAGGTTTGCCACAACCAGGCGGTTCTGACGTGCTGTCGGCGGTTGCGGAGGGAGGTGACCGAATCTCCGCAGGAGGGCGTCCCGCTCCCGTCCGGGCGCCTCGGTCAGGCCCTGGCGATGGGCAGGAGGATCCGGACCGTGGTTCCCTCGGGGCCGCTCTCGACGTCCACGTCTCCGCCCTGGGCCGTCACCAGGGACCGCACGATCGACAGTCCCAGGCCGACGAGCCCGCCCGCCCCGTTGGGGCGGGTCGTCACAAAGGGCTCGAACACGAGGGGAAGGACGTCGGGGTCGATCCCGTTCCCGTCGTCCGCGACGGTCAGGGCCACCGTGTCCCCCTCGACCCTGGTCGCCACGTCGACGACGACGTGCGCCGGATTGTGGTCGATCGCGTTGGAGACCAGGTTCATCAGACACTGCTCCAACCGGGCCTGGTCCCCGAGCACGACCTGCGGGGAGGCCTCGTGGAAGACCACGGACCGCGCGTGGGAGAGCGACCCGACCCTGGCCCGCACGGCGTCGAACAGGTCGGGCAGGAACACGGGGCCGCGGTCGGCGTCGATCCCGTCACCGCCGCGCGCCACCGCCATGAGGTCCTCCAACACACGGCGCAACCGCTCCAGCTCGGCGTGGACGATCTCCGCCTCCGGGCCGCCCAGCAGCTCCAGGTGCCCCTCCGCGACGGCCAGGGGGGTGCGGATCTCGTGGGAGATCGCCGCCAGGTAGCGGCGCCGTCCCGTGTCCGCCTGCTCGATCCGGGTGAGCATCCGGTTGATCTCGGTGGCCAGCTCCGCGATCTCGTCGCCGGTGTCCGGCACCGGCACCCGGGTGGCCAGGTCGGTCGGTGAGATCCTCTGCGCGGCCGCCGACACCTTCCGCACCGGAGTCAGGGTGCGCCGCACCACCAGCCACAGCGCGACCCCTCCCCCGCCGATACCGATGGCCCCGGCCACGGCGGTGAACAGCAGGACCGTGGTGGCCGTGTCCTGGACCGTGTCCAACGGCGCGGCGACGGTGACGACGGCGATCTTCTCGTCTGCCGCGTCGGTGAGGGGGGTGTCCAGCACCCGGACCCGACCGATGTCGGTGTCCAGGGTGCGGGCGACCCCGGGCGCCGAGGCGGGCGCGTCGTCCCCGCGCATGAGCCCCGCGACCTCGGCCGGGCCGCCGGTGCTCTGGAGACGGACCCCGTCGACGTGCACCAGCGACACGTGCCGGGGGCCGCTGGGGCGGATCGCCAGTGCCCGGTGCGCGGCGCGCTCGGCCTCGGGGCCCGACACCATGCCGTCCAGCCCCGCGGCGGCGGGCAGCTGCTCCCCCAACGTGTCGCTCAGCAGCGCGGACTCCTGGCGCAACAGGTCGTCGACGTCGTTGCGGCCCGAGACGAGGACCAACTGGTGGGTCAGGGCGGTGACGCCACCGATCACCAGCACCATCACCGTCAGTGCCCGCAGGACCAGACGCCTGGTGAGGCTCACCCCTCGCCGCCGCTCAGCCGGTAGCCGACTCCGCGCACGGTCTGGATGCGGTCCGCTCCGAGCTTGCGGCGCAGCTGGCTGACGTAGACCTCGACGACGTTCGAGGCCCCGTCGAAGTCGTAGCCCCACACCAGGTCGAGCAGCTGGGCCTGGGAGAAGACCTGGCTGGGGTGGTGGAGCAGGACCGACAACAGGGCGAACTCCCGCGCGGACAGGGCGACGACGGCTCCGTCCACAAAGGCGGTGTGCCCTCCCATGTCGAGGGTCACGCCCCGGGCGGTCACGGCGTCGGCGCGGTCCGGCGCGCTGGTGCGCAGCCTGGCACGGATCCGCGCCAGCAGTTCGTTCACGCTGAACGGTTTGACCACGTAGTCGTCGGCCCCGGCGTCGAGGTTGACGATCCGATCGCTGACGGCGTCCTTGGCGGTGAGCACGATGACCGGTACCGAGGGACGGCGCAGCCGGAGTCGGCGCAGGACCTCCTCGCCCGCCAGGCCGGGCAGCCCGAGGTCGAGGACGACCAGCTCGACGTCGGTCGACAGCGCCATGACCAGCCCGTCGACGCCGTCCGAGGCGGTCACCACCGTGTGGCCGGCGTTCTCCAGAGCGCGCCGGAGGAAGGAGACGATGCCCTCCTCGTCCTCCACCACCAGAATCGCCACCGCGCCCAACCCTCCCCTTGCCTTGGACAGCCCAGCATGCCGGTCGATGCTGAGCCCATGATGAAGGAAACCTGAAAGCCGTCTTCAGGTTGGTTTCAGGTTCCCATCATCGACCTGATGGACAATGGGGTCCTCTCGACACCCGGAGTTGGAGGGACCGATGACGCGACGCCGCAGGACGATCCTCGTCACCTGCGCGGCGGCCGCCCTGTCGGTCCTGGGCGTGGGCGGGTACGTCGTGCTCAAGGACCCGGAACTGACGGTGGAAACGATCCGCCTCGACGGTTTCACCGGGGCCCCCACGCTCCGCTACCCGGTCGGTGAGGGAACGTCCCGGCCGGTCGACGGCTTCGAGCAGCTGATCGGCGAACTGCGTGCCGGCGGCGCCCCCGAGGACTGGTACGTCGCCGGGGTGGGGGTCGACTTCGGCCCTCGGGCGTGGCTGCTCACCGATCCGGTGGTGGAGGACTTCGACGGTGACGGCACCGCGGGCACGATCCTGGAGGAGCTGCGAGCCCTGGAGGGAACCGAGGTGACGCTCGGAGTCCGTTACGGACCCGAGGGCGACGGTGCCCGCGACGGCGCGGTCGTCTTCACCGTCAACGGGCTCCAGTTCCGTGACACCGACGGCGGCCCCGCCCCGTGGGAGGACACCGGGGGCAGGCGCGAGGCCGACCGCGAGGAGGTCTCCGCCACCGCCCAGGAGGCCGTCGGCGAGGGTGCCAGCGCCACCGGTGTCGAGCGGCTCGACGAGGGCGCCGGCCAGGGGTGGGCGGTCCGGGTCCTGGGTGCGGACGGACAGGACTACGAGGTGATCCTCGACCTCTCCGGCGCGGTCGAGGACGTTCGCGCGCAGGACTGAACGTCCCGCGCTCGCGGTGGCGCGACGCCGCGCCACGGCTTCCGACCCCAACCTGAAGGGCGTCTTCAGGTTGTCCTCAGGAAGTACTCAGAAACCACTGACACGCTGTTCGGGTTCGGCCGGAACGAGAGAGGAGACGGGGATTTGTCGGGTTCGCCATCCCTGGGGCTTTCCACTGGAAAGTGGGTCGCCTGCGCCGCGACAGCGCTGGTCATCATCGCGAGCCTGCTCAGTTACGGCTGGTACCAGGGCCTGGTCGGCAACATCACGACCGCCCAGGTCGACACCGACGAGTGGGACCGGCCCACGAACGTCGAGGGCGTCCTGAACATCCTCGTCATCGGCTCGGACGTGCGCTCCGGCGAGAACGCCGACTACGGTGCCGCCGAGGGCGAGCGGCCGGACACCATGCTCATCGCGAGCATCAACGTGGACAACGGCGCCGCCACGCTGGTGAACCTGCCCCGCGACCTCATGGTCGACCTGCCCGGCTGTGACGCCGTGGACGGGTACGAGGGCATGCAGCCGCAGGAGGGCATGATCAGCTCCGTGATGACCTTCGGCGGGGTGGGCTGCCAGTGGAAGGTCGTCGAGCAGGTCACCGGCGTGCACCTGGACCACTTCCTGATGATGGACTTCGTCGGGTTCAAGGACATGGTGGACTCCATCGGCGGGGTGGAGATGTGCATCCCGGAGCCGGTGGACGACCCCAAGGCGCACCTGGTGCTGGACGCCGGACTCCAGACCCTGGACGGCGAGGACTCGCTCGGCTTCGTGCGCTCCCGCTACTCCCAAGGGGACGGCAGCGACCTGTCGCGGATCGACCGCCAGCAGGAGTTCATGGGCGCCATGCTCCGAGAGGTCCTCAGCAGCGAGGTGATGACCAGCCCCGTCACCATCACCCGGTTCCTCGGAGCCGTCACGGACTCCATCACCACCGACGAACAGTTGACGGTCGACACCATGGCCGACATCGCCATCTCCATGCGCGAGGTCGACCTGGACCGGGTCCAGTTCGTCACGGTTCCCAACGGCGCCCATCCGGCCGACGAGAACCGCATCATCATGAGCGACGCGGCCCCGGCCCTGTTCGAGGCGATCAACAACGGCGCTGATCTGGCCGACGGGGACGACGGCGACAGCGAGGCCACGTCCGAGGAGGTCTCGGTGGAGCCCGGGGACGTCGCCGTCGAGGTGGTGAACAACACCGGGATCGAGGGGCTGGCCCTGGAGATCCAGTCGGTGCTGGTCGACGAAGGCTTCGTGGTCACCGGCACCGGTAACCCCGAAGAGCGCGCCCCCGAGGCGACCACGGTCTTCCACGGCCCCGGCGACGAGGAGGCCGCCGAGCTGTTGGCGGGTTCGATCACCAACGCCCGGACCGAGGAGGTCGGGGGCCTGGAACAGACCCTCGAACTGGTCGCCGGGTCCGACTGGGAAGGCTTCGGGGGTTCCTCCTCCGAGTCCGACCTGTCCATCACCGACGACCTCGGCGGCGTCACCGCCGAGAAGCAGGAAAGCGCCTGCTGACAGGGAACCGACCGTGTCGGCGGGACGGCGCCCACCTCGTGGCGACCGAGTTCTGATGAGGAGAACCGTGGACGTTCGACCGACCGTGACCGTGGGTGGTGACGGCTCCCGGGCCAGTCTCGACGCCGTCGAGTGGGCGAGCGCCTACGCGCGCCTCTGGGAGGCCTCGCTCAGGGTCGTGACCGTGGGGTCCGGCCCGGCCAACCGGAGCCCGATCGCGGACTCCAGGAGGCAGATCTCCCGGGAGGAGTTCCAGAGCAACCAGCGGCTCCAGCGCAAGGCCGAGGCGGCCTTCTCCCGAGCCGTGGGGAGCGTGCCGGCGGACCGCATCGAGATGCTGGTCGTCTCGGGTGACCCCGTCGACGCTCTGATCGCCTCCGCTGAGGGCGGCCCGCTGGTGGTCGGCACGCGCCGACTGGGGTTCCTGTCCGGAACCATCGCCGGGTCCGTGAGTCGACGGCTGATCGGGCGATCCAACGGCCCCGTGGCCGTCGTATCCGGGGTCGCTTCGCAGGGACGCGGACGCGTCGTCGCGGGCATCGACGGAGGCGCCTCCACACGTGCGGTGGTGTCCTTCGCCTTGGAGGAGGCCCGGGTGCGCGGTGCGGAACTCCTGGTCTTCCGTGCCCTCGGAGATTCCCGGGACGACAGCTCGTCGGAGGCCGTGGCGACGGTGATCGAGGACGCGAAGAAGTCGGACCGGGACGTGCGGGTCCGCGAGGAGAGCCAGCGGGGGGACCCCGTCGATCTCCTGGTGGAGCGCTCCTCCGACGCCGATCTGCTTGTCATCGGGACCCGGAGCCTGGGCCTGACCGCCGGGTTCCTCCGTGGATCGGTCGGCCAGAGGCTGACCGTGCGGGCCAGGTGCCCGGTCGTGGTGATCCCCGGCTGAGGGCCGGAGCACGCAGCGCCCCTCGGAGAGCGGTTCCAGGCGGACGTCGTCCAGGCGCTCGGGGCGCTTCCCGCGCCCCGCCTGGTAGGAGTCCAGGCTCCGTTTGAAGTCGGTCCTGTCCGCCATACCCCGCCTCCCACTTCGCCTGTGTCGGGCCCGGAGGCTCCCGTTTCGACCGGGCCCCAGCAGCGTTGTCTCGGGGCCCGGGGCAAGCCGATCACGACCCGGCTGAGAGTCCATGGACTGGATGGGTGTCGAAGTGTCCAAGCCGATCGTCGCTGAATGTCCGGACCTCATTCGCCGACTTCGCGAAAAGGACGCGCGGAGTAAGACGTGGATCGCTCCGACGCTCGGGAGGCTGCTCAGATCGCTCAGAACAAGAGCAAGCGCATTCGAGCGCTCGTCCCCCGCGATGCCCCCGTTCTTTCAAGCGACGGGAAACCGCAGTACGTCATCATCACGGGCCAACCGGACGCAGGTAAGACGACGACCCAGAAGAATGCGGCCGAAACCCTGGGGGCCTCCGCCACGACCTACGACGTCGATGACAACGCCGAGATTCATCCCCGATTCGCGGAGTTCGTGCGGGACAACGGGCTCTGGGGCCATGCCGCCGTGAGCGCAGGCTGCCAGACGGCCTCCACGAGGAACTGATCGGACACCTGCGCGGTGACGGGGGCGGGCCGACGGTTTCCGGGATCGGGGGCAGGAGACGACCGTGGTGTTCGTCGCGACCCACGATGCGAACAGCTCGCTCGGTATCGCCCACCGCTACCAACAGGATCGCGCTGACCCCACGAAGGGGCAAGGGTGTTGGGTCGAGCCTCCCGTGCACGACGCGCTCTATTCGAACAATCTTCGCGTGGCCCACGAACTCGAATCTTCGGGGAAGGTCGACCACATTTTCGTGACCAACCGTAACGGCGAGGTTCTCCACAAAAAGCATCGTGGGCCGGACGGTTCGATGCAGAAATCCCCGGGACCCGCGAGGCGATCATCCAAGACTGCGACAGAGCCCCTACTCCCCCGGAGATCCAGCGCTTCGATTCCATCGCGTACATGCGCAGCACCGATCCCACGGTGCGCACCGAACCCGTCGACGACACGGTCACCATGGCCGTCGACTACGCGGAGCAGGACCACCAGCAGCTCCGGCGCCAGGGAACGCCGGCAGCGGCTACCGGGCCTGACAGGACGAACGACCCCGCGAGCGTGGTCACGCAGGGTCGCTTCCGGAGTCAAGTGGGCGCGAAGGGACTCGAACCCCTGGCCTATTGCTTGTAAGGCAATTGCTCTAACCAACTGAGCTACGCGCCCTTGTGTGCGTCGCGAGAGATCATACCGCTTCGCGGTGGTTCTCGCGCCGGATTTATCCGGCCAGGTGGCGGGCCCGGGCCACGTACTCGGCGACGTCCCGGGGACGGTCGACGGGGGTCAGCACGGTCCAGCGGACGGTGCCTTCGGCGTCGAGGAGGAACGTGCCGCGCCGTGCCACGCCCCGCTGGTCGTCGAAGACCCCGTAGGCGCGAGCGGTCGCGCCGTGCGGCCAGAAGTCCGAGAGCAGCGCGAACGGGAAGCCCTCCCGGTCCGACCAGGTGCGCAGCGCGAAGGTCGAGTCGACGGACACCGCCAGCACCCTCACGCCCAGCTCTCGGAGCGCGTCGTGGTGTTCACGCAGGTCCGCGAGCTCCCCGGCGCACACCCCGGAGAAGGCCAACGGGTAGAACACGACGAGCACGGGACCGCCCCGCAGGGAGCTCAGGACGGTGTCCTGGCCGTACTGGTCCCGGAGGCTGAACTCGGGCGCGCGGGCACCCACGGTGACGGTGTCGGTCATGCTCGCGTTCGTGTCGGGGGG
>NZ_ANAE01000141.1 GCF_000341265.1 Nocardiopsis prasina DSM 43845
CCCTCAGCGCCGCGCGCCCTTGTTCGCTGAGGCGCGCGGCGCCGGACGTCTCACCCTGTACGGGTGGTGTCCGTCACCGCTTGGGAACGACCAGGCGGGTGCCCGACCAGTCGGCGCCGATGCTGACCGCGCTGGTCTGGGACAGGCCCGAGGTGGTAGCGGCCTCGGCCACGTCGTTGGGGGACACGTGCAGCTCACGACCGGCCTTCGGGGTCAGGACCAGGATGGTCCCTCCGTCGGCGATGGTCGTCACCGTGTCCATCAGAGCGTCGGTGAGGTCGCCTTCCTCGTCGGACCGCCACCACAGCAGTGCCGCGTCGACGTCGCCGTCGAAGTCCTCGTCGACCAGTGCCTCGCCCGTAAGCTCGGCGATGGAAGCGCGCAGTCCCTCGTCGACGTCATCGTCGAACCCGAATTCCTGCACCACCTGACCCGGCTTGAATCCGAGTCGGTCAGCCAAGCCGCGTTCGCTTTGTGCCTGGCCCGCGGTCGCGCTCACGAAAGTTCTCCTCCACAGATGGTTTTTCTCAATCTTGCCTGCACGAAGCAGTTGTCACAACGATGCCGGGCTTTTTTGTCACCCGTCACGTGGGTCCGTAACCATCGCTGATGGCCTAGTTCACACGCTAGTGGCATATCCCGTCAACGCACGGCCGAACCCGGCCCGAGTCGAATCAGCTCATCCGGACTCCAGGAAGGACAACCGGACCTGCCGATCCGGGTTGTCCACGTTCAGGTCCACGATCGCGATGGACTGCCACGTTCCCAGTTCGAGTCTGCCGGATAGTACTGGCACCGTGGTCTGCGGTGCGACGAACGCCGGCATGACGTGCGAGCGTCCGTGCCCCCGGGACCCGTGTCGGTGGCGCCACCGGTCGTCGGCCGGCAGCAGGTCGTCGAGAGAGGCAAGGAGGTCGTCGTCGGACCCCGCGCCCAGCTCGATGATGGCCACACCCGCGGTCGCGTGCGGGACGAAGACGTTGAGCAGGCCGTCGCCGCCGCTCTCGGCGACGAAGTCACCGCACTGCGCGGTGATGTCGGTAACGCTCTCCGATCCGCCTGTGTGCAGCTCAAGGATCAGTGTCCGCATAGCGACACCTTCGCGCAGCCTGGCTCCCGGTGCAACCATCACCTGTGAATCCGGGGGTGGCCGAAGCCCCCTGAAGGGGCCATACTCCTCTCCGACGTGTGTGAAACTGGACGAAAGAAGGGATAAGGGTGACTGTCTCGTTACTTTTGGGACCCGTGCTTCGCCACGTGGGTCACACCACGGCGACGGTGTGGGTGGAGACGGACGCCCCCTGTGACGTCCGGGTTCGCGTGGACGGCGGGCCGGTCTCGGCCAGCCGCACCTTCACGGTCCACGGCCACCACTACGCCGTGTGCGAAATCGAGGGCCTGGAGCCGGGTTCCGTCCTTCCCTACGAGGTCTTCCTGGGTGAGGACCGGGTGTGGCCCGAGCCCGACAGCCCGCTGCCGCCCAGCGTCCTGCGCACCCTGTCCCCCGGTGCGCCGACGAGACTGCTGTACGGCTCCTGCCACACCCCCACCGGTGACACTCCGGAGGGCCTGGTCCGCTACGGACCCGACATGCTCCGCGCCACCGCCCGCCGTCTGGCCCGCGAGGGCGCGACCGGGGACAACCAGGTCCTGCTGCTGATCGGCGACCAGGTCTACGCGGACGAGGTGCAGGAGCCCATGCGGGCCTTCCTGCGGGAGCGGCGCGGCGAGGTCGACCCGGACGGCGCTCCCGAGGACGAGGTCGTCCGCTTCGACGAGTACGCGGAGCTCTACCGCCAGGCCTGGTCCGACCCCCAGGTGCGGTGGCTGCTCTCGACCGTGCCCACGCTGATGGTCTTCGACGACCACGACATCCGCGACGACTGGAACACCTCGGCCGCCTGGCGCAGCGCGATGGACCGGCAGCCGTGGTGGCGCACCCGGGTGACCAGCGGCATCGGCGCCTACTGGGTGTACCAGCACGTGGGCAACCTCTCCCCCGACGCGCGTGCCAAGGACCCTCTGTGGGCGTCCGTGCGGGACCACCGCGATCGCGGAACCGACGCCGGGGACACCGTGGACTCCTTCGCCTGGCGGGCCCACGACGAGCCCTCCTCGTACCGGTGGAGCCACCACCACGACGTGGGCGACGTGCGGGTCCTGGTCGCCGACACCCGCTGCGGCCGGTCGCTGGAGGAGGACGACCCCTCCGGCGGCTCACGGTCCATCCTGGGCGCCGAGGGGCACGATTGGCTGGACCGGCACCTCACCGGCGGCCCCGACCACCTCGTGGTGGCCTCCACCGTCCCGGTCCTGCTGCCGCCCTCCGTGCACCACCTGGAGGCCTGGAACGAGGCCGTGTGCGCGGGGGCCTGGGGTTCGGCCGCGCGGGGCCCCGCGGAACGCCTGCGCCAGGCACTGGACCTGGAGCACTGGGGCGCTTTCCAGTACTCCTTCCACCGCCTCGCGGAGGCCTTGCTCGATGTCGCCCGTGGCGCTCGGGGTCCGGCGCCCGCCACGATCCTCCTGCTCGGCGGGGACGTCCACTTCTCCTACCTGGCGCGTGCGCGTGCGCGCGAGGGGCGGACGACCTCCCGGATCGCCCAGCTGGTCTCCTCCGCACTGTGCAACCAGCTCCCCCCGAACCTGCGCCGTGCCGCCACGCTGTCCGCGAGCTGGCCCCTGCACGTGGCCGGGCGGGTTATGACCCGGCTGGCCGGGGTGCGCCGCAGCCCGCTGTCCTGGGATCTGGCGGAGCGGCCCTACTTCGGCAACACCATCGGTGAGGTGGTCTTCGACGGCCGCGAGGCCGAGGCCCTCTGGTACCACTGCCCGCAGGGCGGGGACGACGCCCTGCCCGAGGTCCGACGCCGCACCCGCGTCTGAACCCCTGGAAACGAAGCAGCTCCGGCGGCGCCCGTCTGGGCGCCGCCGGAGCTGCTTCGGACCGCTCGTGCCGGGAGTCCGGCCGAAGGGCCCTAGGGCTTGTGCGAGGGCGGGCGGCGGTTGGCGTGTCCTCGACGCCGGTTGCGCACGCTCAGGCCGAGCGCGCCACCCTCCTCCAGGAGTTGCCGGGCGGCCCGGTTGACCGTGCCGCGCGTCCCCGATCCCGTCGAGGGGGTGTCCTCGGTCTCGACCAGCTCGGGCTTGGGGAGCAGCGTGGTGGGCTCGTTGTCCTGGTCGTCCAGTTCCTCGGGGAGCGCGTGCAGCTTGCGGGTGCGCTGGAGCCGGGGCCCCTCGGTCCCGGGCTCCTCCCCGACGGGGGCCGCCGCCTCGGTGGGGTTGCGCTTCTCCTCGTCGACGGCCTCCTTCCACGCCTGGTCCTGCTGCTGGTCCTCCTGCTTCTGGCGGGCCAGACGACGGGCGCGGTCGGTGCGCCAGGCGCGGTAGGACCGGGCCAGCGGGGTGAGGACCGGCCAGGTGACCTTGGCGGGGCGTGAGAGGGCGTGCCACAGGTAGGCGGTGGTGCCCCAGGCCTCCATGGCGCGGCGGGCCCTGGTGATGGTGAAGAAGGTGGGCATGGCCAGCAGCAGCTGCGGCCAGGCCAGGGCCAGCGCGGCGAACAGCGGGTACATGCCGCCGCCAGCGATCGCGGCGGCGGCGCCGATGACCACCGGCACCAGGGCCAGCGCCACCCGCAGCTGGGTGAACTGCCGGAACCGGTGCAGGGAGCGGCGGGCCGAGACCGGCGGGGCCAGACCCTCGGGGAGCGGGGTGGGCTGCACGATCACCGCGAGCAGCAGCGTTCCCACGCCCACGCTCGCGGCCAGCAGTATCGTCCATCCGGCGGCGGACATCGCCCCGCCCACCAGCAGGTACACCAGTCCCAGGACCGGGATCGGCGCGGGGAGCCAGAACAGCACCCGCCTGCGCAGCTCACCCTCCTGCGTGGGTTGGAGTACGAAATCGATCACCGGGCGTAGTATCCGGAACCTCTTCCTCGGTCGCTCGACCACAGCGTTGGACCCCCCAAGAACGTCGTGACGGAGCGGTGCGGGGAGCGACGCCCGTGGGTTTTCGTCGTCTGTGGCTCCACCTGCAACCTGCCCGTATCAAAGCTATCTCTTTTCGCGTAGTCCCCGGGCGCGCACAGTCAGTTACACACCTACCCGACGCTGGTGAAACTTCCATAAACCCACGGAAAAGGGAGGCAACGATCAGATTACGACGTGACGGAGGTCACTCTCCCGAGCATGGCCGACACCGGACATCAGGGTGATCCGTCCCGGGTTTCGGACAATCGGCCGAGGGCGACCGCGACCCGGAGCACGAAGGACCCGCGGCCGTCCGAGGGGATGTGCCCGGTGAGCTCGGAGATCCGGCTCAGCCGGTAGCGCACCGTGTTCGGGTGCACGAAGAGCATGCGCGCGGTGGCCTCCAGCGACGAGGCGTGCTCCAGGTACACCGACAACGTGTCCAGGAGCGGGGAACCGGCACCCTGGAGGGGCAGGTACACCTCCGTCACCAACTGCTGGCGGGCCTCAACGTCACCCTCCAGCGCGCGCTCGGGCAGCAGGTCGTCGGCGAGCACGGGCCGTGGAGCGTCCGGCCAGGCCACCGCGGCCCGCAGGCCGTTCACCGCCGACCGCACCGAGGAGCCCGCCGCGTGCAGGTCGGCCACGGCCGGCCCCACCACCACGGGTCCGTCCCCGAACAACCCCGCCAGTGGCTCCACGGGTTCGACCGGGAGATCGTCGACCGGGTGGCGTTCACCCACCCCCACCACCACGACCACACGGCGCCCCTGCATGCCCGCCAGGACGTCGTAGCCCAGACGGCGCGCGGCCGAGCGCAGGTCGTCCATGACCTTCCCGCCGTCCTCGTCGCCGATGTCCCCGGCCATCGCGATCACCGGCGTGTGCGACCAGCCCAGCGCCGAACCCCAGGTCTGGAGCCCCTCCACCTGGTCACCGTGCAGGAGCGCGTCGACGATCAGCGCCTCCAGCCGCGCGTCCCAGGCACCGCGGGCCTCAGCCGCGCGGGCGTAGACCTTGGCGGAGCTGAAGGCCACCTCGCGTGTGTAGCGGAGCATGGCCTCGCGCAGCTGCTGCTCGCCTCCGGCGGCGGCCAGGTCGTCGACCTGGTTCTCCACCACCTCGATGACCACGCGGATCATGTCGACGGTCTGCTGGAGGGAGACGGAGCGGGTGAGTTCGCGCGGGGCGGTGCCGAACACCTCCACGGTGATGGCGGGCCGACCGCGGTCGGGGTCGCGGAACCAGTCCACGAAGGCGGCGACCCCGGACTGCGCCACGAGGCCGATCCAGGACCGGTCCTGTGCCGACATCCGGCGGAACCAGCCGAGCCGCTCCTCCATCCGGCTCACGGCGGCGGTGCCCAGCGCTCCCATGGAGCGTTCCAGGCGTCGTACGGTCTCGGCGCGGATCTTGTCCTGTGGGGCGCCGCTCCCGGTCGGCGCGCTCGCGCCGTCCTCGGTCGGTCGGGGTTCGGTGTTCACTTGTCTAGGTTCGCATCCTCTCCGCACCCGGTCCCGGGTTCGCCTCCGTGTCGGCTGTCACCCCCCCCGGGTCGACCCGGTCCCGGAGGGGGCCGCGGACAGCCCCGCGTAACGTCGGAAAGTGATCTCCTCCACCCGTTTCGGGTTTGTGGGCACATGACCGGCGTCGTTTTGTGGATTACCTACAAACGGTGTCCGGTGAACTTCGTGTCTCTCCCCATCCAACTGGTGATCTCCTACAGGGCAAGGTTGATGTCGTGCTTGTAATCGTTGCTCCAGGCCAAGGCGCCCAGGTTCCCGGTTTCCTCTCCCCGTGGCTCGAACTCCCCGGCATGGCCGAGACGTTCGCGTCGTGGTCCGAGGTGACCGGTCTCGACCTCGTGCGTTACGGCACCACGGCGGACGCGGACGAGATCCGTGACACCGCCGTCGCCCAGCCGCTGCTGGTCAGCGCCGGTCTGGCCGCCGCCACCGCGCTGCTCGGCCCGCAGTCCGCCCCCGGGGCACCGCTGCCCGCCTCGCCCTCCCTCGTGGACGCGACGGCCGGACACAGCGTCGGCGAGTTCACCGCCGCCGCGCTGGCCGGTGTGCTCTCCCCCAAGGACGCACTGGCCCTGGTCGCCGAGCGCGGTCGCGGGATGGCCGACGCCGCCGCCCGCACCGAGACCGGGATGACCGCTGTCCTGGGGGGTCAGCGCGAGGACGTGCTGGCCGCCATCGAGGCCGCCGGTCTGACCCCGGCCAACGACAACGGCTCCGGGCAGATCGTGGCCGCCGGTACCACCGCCCAGCTGGCGGCGTTCGCCGAGAACCCGCCCGAGCGGGCCCGGCTGCGCCCCCTGTCCGTGGCGGGCGCGTTCCACACCGAGCACATGGCCCCGGCCGTGGAGCGGGTGCGGGCCGCCGCCCGGGACCTGACCCCGGCCGACCCCAGTGTCCGTCTGCTGTCCAACGCGGACGGCGCCGTGGTCGACAGCGGCGCCGAGTACCTGGAGCGTCTGGTCTCGCAGATCTCCTCGCCGGTCCGGTGGGACGCGTGCACCGACACTCTCGCCGACCTCGGAGTGACCGCGTTCATCGAGCTGACCCCGGCGGGCACGCTCACCGGGCTCGCCAAGCGTGCGCTGCGCGGCATCGAGATCCTCGCGGTGAAGACCCCCGACGACCTCGAACGCGCCGGCGCCCTCATCAAGGAGCACGCGGGGACCATCTCCCCCGCGAGCGGCCAGCAGGAAGGCTGAGCATGTTCAACGTCCCGAGCGCGCCCGGCGGCGCCTCGATCCGTTCCTTCGGCGAGTACCAGCCGTCACGGGTCGTGACCAACGCCGATCTGGAAGCCCGTGTCGACACCAATGACGAGTGGATCCAGAGCCGTGTGGGCATCAGGGAGCGTCGCATCGCGGGCCCCGAGGACACCGTCGCGAGCATGGCCGTGGCCGCCGGAGGCAAGGCACTCGCCGCGGGCGGGTTCTCCCCCGAGGACATCGACCTGGTGATCGTGGCCACCTGCACCGTGCAGGACCAGATCCCCAACACGGCGGCGACCGTCGCCGCCCGGCTCGGCATCGCCGCCCCGGGTGCCTTCGACGTCAACGCGGCCTGCGCGGGCTTCGTCTACGCGCTCGGGCTGGCCTCGGACTCCGTCCGGGTCGGAAGCTCCCGCAACGTCCTGGTGATCGGCTCGGAGAAGCTCAGCGACTGGGTGGACTGGCAGGACAGGTCCACCTGTGTGATCTTCGCCGACGGCGCCGGGGCCGCCGTGGTCTCGGCCTCCGAGGACCACGGCGTCGGACCGGTCGTCTGGGGCTCCTCGGGCGAACGCGCCGACACGATCCACCTGCGTGAGGGCAAGTACCTCCACCAGGAGGGCCAGGCCGTCTTCAGGTGGACCACCACCGAGCTGTACAAGGTGGCCCTGGAGGCCCTGGAGCGCGCTGGTGTGGAGCCGTCCGAGCTCACCGCCTTCGTTCCCCATCAGGCCAACCTGCGGATCGTCGAGTCCATCGCGCGCAAGCTGGGGGCGCCGCAGGCGCTCGTGGCCCGCGATATCGTCACCGCGGGCAACACCTCCTCCGCCTCGATCCCTCTCGCGCTGTCGCGCATGGTCGAACGCGGGGAACTGCCGTCGGGGAGCATCGTGCTCACTCTGGGATTCGGTGCGGGCCTGGTCTACGCCGCACAGGTGATCCGCATCCCCTGATCCGTTGGTCCGGTCCCGGACGGGCGGGCTCGCCCGCTCCCGTTCGGGAACGCCACCCGACTCCACATTCGTCAAGCGTCAAGCAAGGAGAAAAAGACATGGCCGACCACAGCGAGCAGGACATCCTCAAGGGCCTCGGCGAGATCGTCGAGGAGATCGTCGGCACCGACCCCGCCGAGGTCACCCCGGAGAAGACGTTCGTGGACGACCTGGACATCGACTCGCTGTCCATGGTGGAGATCGCCGTCGCCGCGCAGGACAAGTTCGGCGTCGAGATCCCCGACGACCAGCTCAAGGACCTGAAGACGGTCCAGGACGTCATCAACTTCATCCAGAAGTAGCGTGTCCGGCCGCCGGGCCGCACACCGGCCCGGCGGCCCGCAAGTCCCCACCAGGACGCCCCAGACCCACTCATTCGCCACGCCTCCCGGCACACGCGCCGGGATCGACCCACGAGAAGGGCGATCGGATCATGTCCAAGACCGATGTCGTCGTCACCGGCCTCGGCGCCACCACCCCCCTCGGGGGTGACGTCGCGACCACATGGTCCGCGCTCCTCGACGGCCGCTCCGGGATCAGCATGCTGCCGGAGGACTGGCACGAGAAGCTTCCGGTGCACTTCGCCGGGCGGATCGCGCAGGAACCCTCCGAGAAGCTGCCGCGCCCCAGGCTGCGCCGCCTCGACCGGACCCAGCAGTTCGCCCTCATCGCCGCGCAGGAGGCGTGGGGCCACGCGGGCACCCCCGACGTCGACCCCCTCCGTCTCGGTGTGGTGGTCTCCAGCGGGATCGGTGGCATCCTCACCATCCTGGAGCAGTACGACACCTTCCGTGAGAAGGGCTGGAAGCGGGTCTCCCCGTTCACCGTGCCCATGCTCATGCCCAACAGCCCGGCCGCCGCCGTGGCCCTGGAGTTCACCGCGCGCGCGGGCGCCCACGCCCCCGTCAGCGCCTGCGCCTCCAGCGCCGAGGCCATCGCCAACGGTGTGGACATGATCCGCGCCGGCCGGGCCGACGTGGTGATCGCGGGCGGTACCGAAGCCGCGATCCACCCCCTGAACATCGCCTCCTTCGCCTCCATGCGCGCGCTCTCGACGCGCAACGAGGACCCGCAGACCGCCTCCCGTCCCTGGGACAAGGACCGCGACGGCTTCGTCATGGGCGAGGGCGCGGGCATCCTCGTCCTGGAGTCGGCCGAGCACGCCGCCAAGCGCGGCGCGCACGTGTACGCCCACGCCGCCGGTGTCGGCTACACCGACGACGCCCACGACATCGTCATGCCCGACCCCGAAGGCGCCGGTCAGGCCCGCGCCATCACCCAGGCGCTGGCCGACGCCGACCTCAAGCCGAGCGACATCGTGCACGTCAACGCGCACGCCACGTCGACTCCGGCCGGTGACGTCGGTGAGACCCGGGCGATCCGCACGGCGCTGGGCGACTCCGCCGCCGACCGGGTCGCGGTGACCTCCACCAAGTCCATGACCGGGCACCTTCTGGGCGGCGCGGGCGCGGTGGAGTCGATCGCGACGATCCTGGCGCTGCACGAGGGCCAGATCCCGCCGACCATCAACATCTCCGAGCTCGACCCCGAGGTGGCCGTGGACATCGTCCGCGACAAGCCCCGGGAGATGCCGAGCGGGGACGTCGCCGCCGTCAACGAGTCCTTCGGCTTCGGCGGCCACAACATCGCCGTGGCCTTCCGCCGCGCCTGATCCGACCGGCCGCGCCCCCGCGCGCGGCACCTGGTCCTGCAGTGGGCGTCACCGCACGGTGACGCCCACTGTCGTGTCCGTGACCTCGGTCAACCGTTCGTGAACGTTCGGGGGCCCGTGCCGCAAGAACGGTTGAACTCCGCCGCGAGGGTCTTCAGGTGGGCGCGTCCCGCGCGCGACCATGGATGACGTGTCCACGCTGCCCCATCCACACGCCCCACCGGGTCCCGGCGACGACGGCCGGGCCGGTCGTCGTCGCGGTCCGGCCTTCCGCCCCGTCGTGGACCTGGACTCCGGAGCCGTGGTGGCCGTGGAGGTCGTGGCCGCCGTACCGGCGGGGGGGGGGGGCCCNGGACGGGAGGGGCGGCGGGTCGGCGGTGGTGGCCGAGTGGCTGGCCTCGCTGGTGCGTGCCGGGGCCGGTGTCGAGAGCCTTCTGCCGCTGGTCCTGCCACTGCCCTCGGCCGCGCTCGTCGACGGCACCGACCTGCCCGGGCTGATCGACGGTGCGCTGCGCCGGGCCGGCCGCCGCCCTCGCGACGTGACCCTGATGCTCACCGCGGACCTGGTGGACCTGCCCCGGGCCTCCGTGCTGACGGCAGTCTCGGGGCTGCGCTCCCTCGGGTTCCGCTGCGGCTTCGGCACCGCGATGGCCCGGCCGGATCTGGTCGTGGAGGCCACCCCGTTCCTGATCCGGTTGGACCCGGTCCTGGTGTCGGGGATCGAGGGCGACCAGCGCAACGGGGGGATCGTGGACGGGCTGGCCCGGATCGGGCGCAGCAGCGGCGTGTACGCGTTGGCCTCCGGTGTGGCCCGGGGCGAGGAGATCGTGCGCCTGCGCGAGTGCGGAGTGCGGCTGGGCAGCGGTACGTTCTTCGCCGAACCGGACTGGCGGCCCGGCGAGCGGGTGAACCCGGTGCCGGAACCGGCCGCCACCGCTCTGGCCGACACCGACGCCGGCCCCAGGGTCACCGAGTTCATGGTGCCTCCGCTGGACTTCGACGCCGAGTCCACGGGCGAGCACGTCCTGGAGGCGTTCACCGGCGACACCGCGCTCAACAGCGTGGTCCTCATCGACCACCGGGAGCGGCCGATGGGGGTGATCGACCGGACCCGGTTCCTGCTGTCGGTGACCGGTCGGTACGGGCACGCGCTGCACGCCAAGCGCCCGGCCCTGCGTCTGGCGGAGTCGCCTCGGACGGTGCCCGCGTGGATGTCGGCGATCTCGGCCCTGCGGGTGGCCGGGCAGGACCGCGAACGGGTCTACGACGACCTGATCGTGACGAACCCGTACGGCCAGTGCGTGGGGGTCGTGCACGTCAGCGACCTCATCCAGTCGCTGTCCCGCCAGTGAACCCCGGGGAAGCGGGGACCCCGCTTTCCCACCGGCGGGCTCCCGACGGACCCGACGACCCGTGACGGCACCGTGGCCGCGACCCCTGAGGAACAGGGGGCGCGGCCACGGTGGCGGCGCGGATCCGGCGCGGTCAGCGCAGGGGCTCGGGGCCCTTGGTGCCCGAGGGGCTGCTGGTCGGGGGCGTGTCGTCCGCCGAGTAGTCGTTGTAGTGCGTGTCCGCTCCGCTCCTGCGCAGTTCCTCCCGCAGCTGGTCGCGGGTCTGCTCGTCGTGCAGGTAGTCCAGCTCGGGGCGGCGGGGCAGCAGGCCGTCGCCGGAGGAACGGCCCATCGCGCGGCGGCGCAGCCACGGTACGAGGTACTGACGGGCCCAGCGACGGCCCTCCCTGCGACGCAGGATGCGGGGCAGCTGCTGGGGCGGGGTCGCCCACGGGTCGGTCCAGGACTCGGGCGGACCCATCGGGTGTCCGAGCAGGTCGGCGACGCGCGCCGCGACGATCTGGTGTCCGGCGCCGTTGGGGTGCAGCCGGTCGTCGCTCCAGGCCCGCGGGTCGTTGAGGGCGTTGAGCGCCCACAGGTCGACGATCTCGGTCCCGGTGCGTTCGGCCACGGCCCGCATGTGCATGCTGAACACGGCGATCCGGCCCCGGTACAGGCGCAGGACGGGGATCCACCCGGTGTCGTGGCCCGCGAGGATCACCACGCGGATGCCCGCGTCGCGCAGCTGGCGCACACCCCACTCGAACTTCTCGGCCAGCTCGTCGAGGTCGCCGCCGGGGCGGAGGACGTCGTTGCCCCCCGCGAGTACGGTGACGAGGTCGGGCTTCCAGGCGAGGGTCTGCTCGAGCTGTTCACCGAAGATGTGTTTCATCCGACGTCCTCGGACGCCGAGGTTGGCGTAGCGGAAGTCCGGGGAGAGCGTGCCCAGGTGTTCGGCGAGGCGGTCCGCGAACCCCCGGTACTCGCCGCCGGGGCCGCTGTCGTCCTCCATCCCCTCTGTGATGCTGTCACCGATCGCCACGTAGGACCGGATGAGCTCCGGTCTGTCCGCGGGCGCAGCAGCGGGGGGATTCATCTCAAGGTCTGTCACGTCAACCAATCATCCGGATCGACCGTCCCCGCGCCTGCCATGCGCCGGGGTGCGTGGGAACGGAAGTCTTGGGCGGGTCGCGGTGTGCCGCTGGCCCGAATGTCCGAGCACCGTCGGCCCCGAGGTGAGCCGCGTCGCGGGCACCCGGCCGGGGGGCGCTCGGGCGAGGACAGTGCCCATCCAGCATACCCGCGCCGAACGTCAGCGCGCCGGGCTCACACAGGGCTTCGGGGCACCCTGGGAACAACGCCCGGAGCACCCAAGAAGAGCCAAAAGCCCGATATGAGGTAGCTCACAGCACTTGCTGGCCTCTCGGGGCGAATGTCCTTTGTCACGGTGATCACACGCCGAGGTCACCTCCGGGTATCGGTGGACCCGGTCACCCTGGGACTACCCATGAGCGCCCGGGGCACGTACGATCTCGGAGAAGTGCTCACGGCACCCCTGTCCCTCGGCCCGCCGTGCCCCCACGCGGAACGACCGAGTCGGTTCAAGATCCGTCCTCCTCCGGGTCAAGGGCGCGTACTGTGGTGCATCGAACCGAAGGCCCGTGCGGTTCCTCCCCAATTCACGTGCAGACACCAGGAGGTCGAGGTCCCCAGCGGATGAACGCCGTCTCTCCGATCTGCCTCGTCGACCTCGCACCCGCCCTGCGGTGGTCGAGATCGCCGGACGTGGCACCCCTGCTCCACCACGACCGTCTCATCGACGGCTGGTGGCACTCGCTGCCCGTCACACGCGTGCTGGACATCGCCGGTCCGCCCTGGCTCGCCAACGGGTTGGCCCGCCTCGCGGTCGAACACTGGGGGCACATCGCCCTCTCCGAGTTCCTGCCGAGCCTGCGCACCCAGCACGTGGACTGCTCCGACCTCGCCGAACCGGTCCGCGGCGCGGTCTTCGCCACCGCCGGTGACTGGGACCGCCTCATCGCGTCCAGCCCCCAGGAGATGCACGAGTGGCGGCTCCCGGGCTGCGGTGTCCTGGACATCGTGAGCACCGTCGCCTGGCGTGCCCTCCAGCCCTGCTGTGAGCTTCCCGGAGGCCCCACCCCCTCCCCCGCGCTGATGACGGAGGCCGTGCGCACCATCGCGCACTGGCTGCCCGACTCCGCTCCCGAACACGTGCGCAGCGCGCTGGACTACCTGGAGACGGCTACCGGAACCGGCGACGCGCCGGAAGGGGACGGCGACTCCGAGGACCCGGCGAACCCGCCGCAGACCCCGGCCACCCGCGCGATCCGGACCCTGCGTGCCCTGCGCGCCCAGCGGGACCAGGAGCAGCCCTCCGCCGAACACGTCGAGCAGCGGCCCGCCCCCGTGGCCGAGGCCCCGGCAGCGGTCGGCGGCATGGTCAGCTCGGCGGCGATGATCCCCGGCTCGGTCCTGAGCGCCGAGGCGGTGAGCAGCGAGGCGGCCGCCCCCACGACCAGCGGTGTCGGTGACCTGCGTTCGCAGTTCCGCAGCTCGCTCCTGGGCCCCGGACGCACTCTGCGCCGCCCCAGCTTCAGCCGCACCAAGGCCCCCTCCCCCGAACGGGTGGAGGAGCCCCCGGCACCCGTCCTGGGCCAGCACCCGTTGGTGGACCAGGTCGAGGAGATGTTCCGTTCCTGGCCCGAGCTCGAGCGGACGGTGGCCGCCGAACGGCTCTTCGCCACCGACCCCATCAGCATCCGCGTGCTCTCCGAACAGATCTCGGTGGACGTGACCGAGATACGCGGAGCTCAACGCAAGGTGGAGGAACGCCTCCTGCGCTGGCTGGGCTCCCCCGAGGGCGCCGCCATCACCAGGCACCTGCGCGAACTCTCCGAGCAGCTCGGTTCGGCGACCACCATCGACCGGCTCATCAACGCGCACCCCGATCACCCGGTGGACGTGCCCACGCTGCACACGCCGCTGTGGCGCGTGATCATCACGCTGTTCACCGACCGGCGGATGCACAACGGCTGGCTTATCGCCGACGACCCCAACAAGCTGCGCTGGCAGACCCGTGAGCTGCTGGGCGACGCGCCCAACCTGACCGAGGCGGGCATCCGCCTGGGCCGGATCGGCATCCGCCAGCAGGAGCTGCGCGCCTGGCTGCTGAGCACCCCCGGTGTGAGCCTGCGCGACGGCCAGGTGTACGTGGACACCTCCGTCCCCATGGAGGCCCCCGGCGACGGCCACTCCACCGAGGGGTCCGGCGCCACCACCGAGAACGGCCTCCCGATCCGGCGCCGCCCCGACGGCCAGCCGGGTCCCGAGCCCGCGACCCACGCCCCCGAACACATCCACCACCACAGACCCGAACCCGAGCAGGGCGGGTTCGTGCCCGGCCTCCCGTCCGTCCCGTTGGCCCCGCCGCCGGTCCCGCCCCTGGCTCACCCGGCGCACCCGGGGCACCCGGGGCACCCGGGGCACCCGGGGCACCCGGGGCACGCCGCACCGGTCCGCCCCGGGGCGAGCGACCCGGCCGCCTCCGCGCGCTGCTTCCGGGCCCCGGACGGCCGCTGGTGGCACCGCATCGACATCACCGCGGACCACCTCAACGGCGCGCCGGTGGCCGTGCCCACCGGATACGCCACCCATCTGGGGTTGCAGCCCGGCCGGTTGCTGTGCCTCACCGCTCCCGGCGCCGACCTGCTCGTGCTGGTCTGGCGCGACCAGCCCGCCTTCGACTCCCTTCGTCCGCTGCTGCGCCGCCAGGCGGCCCAGCCGGGTGACCGCATGTTCATCACGGTCTCCGGCGACCGTCTGGACGCGCGCAAGCTGCCCGCCGGGGACCTCAGCGGTCACCCTCCGGCCGCGCGTGCGCTGCACCTGATCGGGTACACCGCCCCGGCCGCCACGGAGGAGGCGCTCAGGATCCTGTCGCGTCGGATCACCGACAACGGCGACGAGTCGCTGGCGGACCCGCAGGCGCTGTTGGAGGCGCTGTCCATGCGCGGGGACGAGGACATCGCCGGGGAGCTGCGCTCGGCCATGTTCGCCACACACTAGACACCTGGTCAGGAGGGGCCGCACCGGACACGTTCCGGTGCGGCCCCTCGTCGTTGGCGCGTGGAGGGGTTCCGAACCGAAGCCGGAGGATGTAGGTTAGCCTTACCTAATTGATTTGAGGTGGTCCTCCTGCTGTCGTACCCGAACTCCCTCACGCCCTCCCCCGCCGAACGGGCGCGCTCCGTCCTCTCCCGCCCCAACCCGGCCACGGTCACCAGTGCGGACGTCTCCCTGCACCTGACCGGAGCCGTCTGCCACACCACCTTCCAGGGCGAGGTCACCCTGCTGGTCCCCGACCAGCACCGCGTCCTGGCCGAGATCGGTGAGGGGGTGCTGGAGGCCACCGTCGAGTTCACCGACACGGCCCCGGTGGACCTGCGCGATCCGACCCGCTCCCTGCTGTGGATCAGCGGCGAACTGCGCGCCCCCTCCCCTCGCGAGGCCCGTGACCGCGCGCTCGCCGCCCTGGTCGACGACCCAGACGAACGCCTGCTCGACCTGGGCCACGGCCGTACCCTGATCGTCATGGACCCCCACCTGATCATCCACTCCGACCACGACGGCTGCCACCTGCTGCACCCGGAGGAGTTCACGGACGCGGCGGCCGACCCCTTCGGCCGCTGGGAGGGTCCCTGGCTGCGCCATCTGGAGGACGACCACCCCGACGTGCTCTGGGCGCTGGTCGCCCACTGCGGCTCCCCGCTCCCGCCGGGGCGGCCCCGCCCGCTCGGCGTGGACCGGCACGGGCTGCGGCTGCGACTGGAGGGTCCGGACGGCGATCACGACGTCCGCATCCCCTTCAGAAGACCGGCACGCACTCCGCACGACGTCGCACACGAGGTCCAGGAGATGGCCGGGCTCGACCGGCACCAGTGCTGAGCCCGGGGCGGGGCCAGCGACCCCGGACACACGACGGGCCGGAACCCCAAGGGGTCCCGGCCCGCGCTCCGACAGGGTCGGATCAGACGTTGAAGCCCAGCATGCGCAGCTGGTCCCGGCCGTCGTCGGTGATCTTGTCCGGACCCCACGGCGGCATCCAGACCCAGTTGATCTTCACTTCGCGCTCGAACTCGTCCAGGGCACTGTTGGCCTGGTCCTCGATCACGTCGGTCAGCGGGCACGCCGCACTGGTCAGGGTCATGTCCAGGGTGATCGACTCGTCGTCGTGGTTCACCCCGTAGACCAGGCCCAGGTCGACGATGTTCACGCCGAGCTCCGGGTCGATCACGTCCTTGAGCGCCTCTCCGATCTCCTCGGCCAGCGCCTCCTGCTCAGGAGAGAGCGGAGCGGCCTCGGGCTTCTCGGCGGTCTCGGTCTTCGTGGTCTCGTTGTCGCTCATTCAGGCGCCTTCCTTCTCCAAGGACTGCGACACCGCGTCCTTCCAGGCCATCCACCCCAGCAGGGCGCACTTGATCCGAGCCGGGTACTTGGACACACCGACGAACGCCACGGCGTCCTCCAGCACGTCCTCGTCCGGCTCACCCTTGCCCTTGGACTGCATCAGCTCGGTGAACGCGTCCAGGGTCGTCATCCCCTCGGCCACCGTCCTGCCGATGAGCAGGTCGGTCAGCACCGAGGTGCTGGCCTGGCTGATCGAGCAGCCCATCCCCTCGTAGGAGACGTCGCTGACGACGGCTCTCTCGTCCAGCTCCGACCCGGAGTCGGGGGTCAGCGTCACCCGGAGCGTCACCTCGTCCCCACAGGTGGGGTTGATGTGGTGCGCCTCGGCGTTGTACGGATCGCGCAGCCCCTTGTGGTGCGGGTTCCGGTAGTGGTCCAGGATGATTTCCTGGTACATCGCGTCCAACTGCATGGTCAGGCAGAATCCTCGTACTAGGAGTGCTCTCTTTGGGCCTCCGCTTCACTTCGGCCCGTGCTCGGCGCCTTTGCGGAGGGATGCTTCGATCTCGTCTACGCCTGGCTCGTTCCTCGCTGGCGGCTTGACTCGTCCTGCAACACCCTCCCCGGCGCCCGACCGGAAGAACACCCCCAGTAGTTCACCGAACCGTTCCTAGGCCCTGGTCCCGAAGAACCTCTGGGCGGCCCGGATGGCCTCCACCAGCGCGTCCACGTCCTCCAACGTGTTGTAGAGGTAGAAGGACGCGCGTGTGGTCGCGACGATACCGAGCTTGCGGTGCAGGGGCCAGGCACAGTGGTGACCGACCCGGACCTCGACGCCCCTGTCGTCCAGGACCTGCCCGAGGTCGTGCGGGTGGATGTCGTCCACCACGAACGACACCGCGCCGCCCCGGTCGACCGCCTCGGTCGGGCCCACGATCCGCACGCCCTCGACCGCGCCGACCTGCTTGAGCGCGTACTCGGTGAGCCTGTGCTCGTGCGCGGCGACCCGGTCCATGCCCACCTCGGAGAGGTAGTCACAGGCCGCGGCCAGGCCGACGGCCTGCGGGGCCATCGGCACACCGGCCTCGAAGCGCTGCGGCGGGTCCGCCCAGGTCGAGTGGCTCATGTGCACGACGCCGATCATCGAACCACCGCTGATGAACGGCGGCATGGCGGCGAGCAGCTCCCGGCGGCCCCAGAGCACGCCGATCCCGTTGGGACCGAGCATCTTGTGCCCCGAGAAGGCCAGGAAGTCCACGTCGAGCTCACGGACGTCCACCGGCATGTGCGGCACCGACTGGCAGGCGTCCAGCAGCACCAGCGCGCCGATCTCCCGGGCCCGCGCGGTGATCGTGGCCACCGGGTTCACGGTCCCGAGCACGTTGGACTGGTGCGCGAACGCCACCAGCTTCGTGCGCTCGTTGACCAGTTCGGCCAGGTCCGACAGGTCCAGCCGGCCCTCGTCGGTCACCGGGAACCAGCGCAGCGTCGCGCCGGTGCGCTGGCAGAGCTGCTGCCAGGGCACCAGGTTGGCGTGGTGCTCCATCTCGGTCACGACGATCTCGTCGCCGGGACCGACCTGGAAGCGGCGCAGGCCCTCGTCCGCCGTGGCGGCGTTGCTCATCGCGTACGCGACCAGGTTCACCGCCTCGGTGGCGTTCTTGGTGAAGACCACCTCGTCGGAGTCGGCGCCGACGAACCTGGCGATCGTCTCCCGCGCCGACTCGTAGGCGTCGGTGGCCTCCTCCGCGAGCTGGTGCGCCCCACGGTGCACCGCCGCGTTGTGGCGTTCGTAGAACCCGCGCTCGGCGTCCAGCACCTGGCGCGGTTTCTGCGAGGTCGCCCCGGAGTCGAGGTACACCAGCGGGCGCTCGTCACGGACGGTCCGGGAGAGGATCGGGAAGTCCTCCCGGATCGCCTTCGTGTCGAGCGGAGCCGTGTCGGGCTGACCGGGCTCGCGGAGGGTCATGGTTACGCGCCCGCCTTCACGAACCGCTCGTAGCCCTCGGACTCGAGGACGTCGGCCAGCTCCGAACCGCCGGACTCGGCGATGCGGCCGCCGGAGAAGACGTGCACGAAGTCGGGCTGCACGTACTTCAGGATGCGGGTGTAGTGGGTGATGAGCATGACGCCGAGGTCGTTGCTCTCCTGGGCACGGTTGATGCCCTCGGAGACGATCTTGAGCGCGTCGACGTCCAGGCCGGAGTCGGTCTCGTCCAGGATGGCGACCTTGGGCTTGAGCAGCTCCAGCTGGAGGATCTCGTGGCGCTTCTTCTCACCGCCGGAGAAGCCCTCGTTCACGCCGCGGGCGGCGAAGGACGAGTCGATGGACAGGTCCTTCATCGCGCCCTGGAGCTCCTTGGAGAACTGGCGGAGCTTGGGCGCCTCGCCGCGCACCGCGCTGACGGAGCTGCGCAGGAAGTTGGACATGGACACGCCCGGGACCTCGACCGGGTACTGCATGGCGAGGAAGACGCCGGCGCGGGCCCGCTCGTCCACCTCCATCTCGAGGATGTTCTCGCCGTCGAGGAGGACCTCGCCCTCGGTGATCTCGTAGCGCGGGTGGCCCGCGATCGCGTAGGCGAGGGTGGACTTGCCGGAGCCGTTGGGGCCCATGATGGCGTGGGTCTCACCGGAGTTGATGGTGAGGTCAACGCCCTTGAGGATCTCCTGCCGCTCGTCCTCGTTGATGAGGACGTCGGCGCGCAGACCGCGGATTTCGAACTTCGTCATTTCAGGCCTCAGGAATTCTTGTCATCCAGCGACACGAGCACGTCGTCGCCGTCGATCTTCACGTCGTAGGTGGGGACCGGCTGGGTCGCGGGCGGGTTGACCGGCGCTCCCGAGCGCAGGTCGAAGCACGAGCCGTGGAGCCAGCACTCGATGGTGCCGTCCTCGACCTCCCCCTCCGAGAGGCGGACCTCCGCGTGCGAGCACACGTCCCGCAGCGCGTAGAGCTCGCCCTCGGTGCGCACCAGCGCGATGGGGGTCTCGTCGTCGGTCTCGATCCCCAGGACACCTTCCTCGGGGATCTCGTCGAGTTCGGCGACCTTGACCCAACCGCCCTGCTCACTCATGCGCGGAGAGCTTCCGCTCGACCTTCTCCATGACGTGGTCGCGCAGGTCCTGGTCGTCGATGCGGTTGACGATGTCCAGGAAGTAGCCGCGGATGATGAGGCGACGGGCCTCCTCCTCCGGGATACCGCGAGAACGCAGGTAGAAGAGGTGGATGTCGTCGAGCCGCCCGCTGGCGCTGGCGTGCCCGGCGCCCGCGACCTCACCGGTGAAGATCTCCAGGTTGGGCACGGAGTCCACACGGGTGTCGTCGGTGAGCTGGAGGTTCCGGTTGTTCTCGTAGGAGTCCGTACCGGTGGTCCCCTCGCCGATGATCACGTCACCGATCCAGACCGCGTGGGCGTCCTTGCCGCTCAGCGCGCCCTTGTAGTCCACCCGCGAGCGGGTGTTGGACACGTTGTGGTCGATCAGCGAGCGGTGCTCGTGGTGCTGACCGTCACCGGCGAAGTAGAGCCCGTAGAGCTCGGCGTTGCCGCCCCGGTCGTCGTAGGACACGCGCGGCGACAGGCGGACCACGTCACCGCCGAGGGTGATCACGATCGACCGGAGGCTGGCGTCCTTGCCGACCCGGGCGTTGTGCTGGCTGACCTCGACGGCGTCGTCGTCCCACTCCTGGAGGGAGATCAGCGTGAGCTTGGCGCCCTCGCCGACGTGGACGTCGAGGCTGCCCGCGCGGACACCGGTGCCGGTGTTCGTGATGATCACGGTGGCCTCGGCCAGCGGCTTGACGTCGATGAGCAGCTGCTCGAAGGCGGTGCCGCCCAGGCCCTTGCGGTCGATGGTGATCGCCTTGTCGGCGGCCAGCGCCTGCGGCACGGTGACGACCGTGGCCTTCTCGAACGACGTGTACGCCTGGGCGATCACGCGGTTGACGGGCAGGCCCGCCTTGCCCAGCCGCTCGTCGTCACGGCCGACCGTCTCGACGGTGACGCCCTCGGGGGCGTCCACGGCGACCTCGTCGGTGCCGTCGGCGACACCCTTCCAGTCGTGCAGCCCCTTGAGGCGGCGCAGCGGCGTGAACCGCCACTCCTCCTCACGCCCGTTCGGGACGGGGAAGGCGTCCACGTCCTTGGAGCCGTGCGTGTCGAGCTTGGAGACAGGGATCTGCCCCAGCCCGTGGCTGTGCGCCTTGGGCTCTGTGTTCGCGGTCGTCAACTTATCCCACCGATCCTTCCATCTGGAGCTCGATCAGACGGTTGAGCTCCAGTGCGTACTCCATCGGGAGCTCCCGTGCGATGGGCTCCACGAAACCTCGGACGACCATGGCCATGGCCTCCTCCTCGCCCATCCCCCGACTCATCAGGTAGAAGAGCTGGTCCTCGCTGACCTTGGAGACGGTGGCCTCGTGCGCGAGCTCGGTGTCGTCCTCGCGCAGGTCGTTGTAGGGGTAGGTGTCGGAGCGGCTGATGGTGTCGATCAGCAGCGCGTCGCACTCCACCGAGGACTTGGCGAGGTGGGCGCCCTCCTGGACCTGGATCAGGCCGCGGTAGGAGGAGCGGCCGCCGCCGCGCGCCACCGACTTGGAGACGACCTTGGAGGACGTGTTGGGCGCGCAGTGCACCATCTTGGCGCCGGTGTCCTGGTGCTGGCCCTCACCCGCGAAGGCGATCGAGAGGGTCTCACCCTTGGCGTGCTCGCCCATCAGGTAGACGGCCGGGTACTTCATGGTGACCTGGGAGCCGATGTTGCCGTCGACCCACTCCATGGTCGCGCCCTCTTCGGCGATGGCGCGCTTGGTGACCAGGTTGAAGACGTTGTTCGACCAGTTCTGGATGGTCGTGTAACGGCAGCGGGCGTTCTTCTTGACGATGATCTCGACGACCGCGGAGTGCAGCGAGTCCGACTTGTAGATCGGCGCGGTGCAGCCCTCGACGTAGTGGACGTAGGCGCCCTCGTCGACGATGATCAGCGTCCGCTCGAACTGGCCCATGTTCTCGGTGTTGATCCGGAAGTAGGCCTGGAGCGGGATCTCCACGTGCACGTTCTTGGGCACGTAGATGAACGACCCGCCGCTCCACACGGCGGTGTTCAGCGCGGCGAACTTGTTGTCACCGGCCGGGATGACGGAGCCGAAGTACTCCTCGAAGATCTCCGGGTGCTCCTTGAGGGCGGTGTCGGTGTCCAGGAAGATGACACCCTGCTCCTCCAGGTCCTCGCGGATCTGGTGGTAGACGACCTCGGACTCGTACTGGGCGGCGACACCGGCGACCAGGCGCTGCTTCTCCGCCTCGGGGATGCCCAGCCTGTCGTACGTGTTCTTGATGTCCTCGGGCAGGTCCTCCCAGGAGGTGGCCTGCTTCTCCGTGGACCGCACGAAGTACTTGATGTTGTCGAAGTCGATCTTGGACAGGTCCGCGCCCCAGTCGGGCATGGGCTTCTTGTCGAAGAGCTTCAGCGACTTGAGGCGGAGCTTGGTCATCCACTCCGGCTCGCTCTTCTTGTCCGAGATGTCCCGGACGACCTCTTCGTTCAGGCCACGACGGGCCGAGGCTCCGGCGGCGTCGGAGTCGGCCCAGCCGTACTCATATGTTCCGAGCCCTTCGAGCTCGGGATGCGCGACAGAAGTCATGCGCGGACTCCTCCTGGACTCAGACGTCCTTCTGGTGAACTGAGCCGCCCGCCCGCTGGCGGATGGCCTTCTTGGACGCGGGGGTGCCGTCCTCCCCGCTCGCCCCGTCTCCCCGTGGGGTGACGTGCGTGGTGCACACACCGTCGCCGTGGGCGATGGTGGCCAACCTGCGCACCGGGGTGCCCAGAAGCCGCGCGAAGGCCTCGATCTCGGCCTCACAGAGCTGCGGGAACTCGGCGGCCACGTGCGCGACGGGGCAGTGGTGCTGGCACAGTTGGTCGCCGCCACCCGGCGCGGGCGCCTGGCCCGAGGTGGCGGCGTAGCCGTCGTTGGAGAGCGCCTCCGCCAGCAGCCGGACCCTCTGTTCCTGGGGTACGGCGTCCAGCAGGGGCTTGTATCGCTGCTCCAGGTCGGCGACCTGACTCCGGGCGAACTCGCCGACCGCCTCGGGACCGGAGGTCCGCGCCAGGAAGCGCAGGGCGTTGGAGGCGAGATCGTCGTAGGCGTGGACGAAGGCGTCACGCCCGGCCTCGGTGATGGCGAAGACGCGGGCGGGGCGGCCCCGCCGACGTCGTCCGTGCGTGGGCCGTGCGTCACGGGCCTCGACCATGCCCTCGACGGTCAGGTTGTCGAGGTGGCGGCGGATGGCCGCCGGGGTGAGTCCGAGCCGTTCCCCCAGTGCGGAGGCGGTGATCGGACCCTTCTCCAGGATGAGCCGGGCGACGCGGGCACGGGTCCCGTGGTCGGGACCACTCAGGGGCCGGGGCGCACCCGGCGTACCGGACAGGTCCGACACAGTGTCCCCCTCCCGCTCGTCGTTCGGCTCTCGGTTTTAGACAACATCAGTGTGGCCTAAATAAGTCCACCTAGGCAAACCCGCCTTGATGCGCTTGATCACGAAGGTCAGGCTTGCCTAATCTGGGAGTTCACGCGGAAGTCACGCACGGACACCCTTTTCGCACACTTCGGAACCGATCCGTTTTCCCATTCAGTGGGATCGCGGTATCACCATCCGACCAACCTGGTGGCCGGAAGGTCGGCTGGCCCTGGCGGGAGCCCCGCTCCGGCCCCTCCGAACCCGGCACCGGCGGCACCCACGCCACTCAGGCACAACCAGGGGCCATGCGCCATTCTTCCACCACACGCACCAAAAACACCTCCGTGTTCCGGCTGTCCGAAGTGGGACGTTCGGTCCCCGCCCGAACGCGGTCGGCCCTCCGAAAGGCGGGGTGGTGAAGCGCGGAGCACCGGCGCACGTAAACTCAGGCCCCATGGACACACCCGCCGTCGAGGTCGTCGACCTGGTCAAGCGCTACGGCGCCACCACGGCCGTCACGGGCCTCTCATTCACCGCGCGCCGCGGCGCGGTGACCGCCCTGCTCGGCCCCAACGGCGCGGGCAAGACCAGCACCATCGAGATCTGCGAGGGCTTCCGCCACGCGGACGGCGGGAAGGTGCGGGTCCTGGGGCTCGACCCCGTCGCCGACGCCACCGAACTCAAACCCCGCGTGGGTGTGATGCCCCAGTCCGGCGGGGTGCCCACCGGCGCCCGGGCCGCCGAGTGGCTGCGGCTCATGGCCTCCTTCCACGCCAGACCGATCGACCCCGCCCTCCTCCTGGAGCGCCTGGGTCTGACCTCCGTCTCCGGCACCCCCTTCCGCCGCCTGTCCGGCGGCCAGCAGCAGCGGCTCTCCCTGGCCTGCGCGGTGATCGGCCGCCCTGAACTGGTCTTCCTGGACGAACCCACCGCCGGACTGGACCCACAGGCGCGCATGGCCACCTGGGACCTGGTCGCGGCACTGCGCGAGGCCGGCGTGGCCGTGATCCTGACCACGCACTACATGGAGGAAGCCGAGCGGCTCGCCGACCACGTGGTGATCATCGACCGGGGCGCGGTGGTCACCGAGGGCACCCCCGCCGAACTCACCCAGGGACGGCGCGAGGTCCGCTTCTCCACCGCCGCGCCGCTGGACGCCGTGGCCCTGGAGGCGGCCCTGCCCACCGGTGGCCGGGTGAGCGCCACCGACTCCGGGGGAAGGAACGAGTACTCCGTGGCCACCGACGACCCCGACGACGTCGGCCCGGAGTTCCTGGCCGCGGTCACCGCCTGGTGCGCCTCGACCGGCGTCCTGGCGGAGGACCTGCGCGTACGGCGGCGTACCCTCGAAGACGTCTTCCTCGAAACCACAGGCCGGGAACTGCGCGACTGATGACCGAGCACACCTCAGGGACGGCCGCGTCCGCCGTCACCGACGCCCCGAAGCCCGCCCTCGACGCGAGCCTGTTCACCCCGGCGCCCGGCGCCGCCCCGATGTGGCGGATGGTCGCGGCCCAGGCCGGGATGGAACTGCGGGTCATGCTGCGCCACGGCGAGCAGTTCCTGCTGACCATGGTCATCCCCGTGCTGCTGTTGGTGGGATTCAGCCTGGTCGACGTCCTCGACGTGGGCGAGGGGGCGCGCGTGGACGCGCTGACCCCCGGTGTCCTGGCCCTCGCGGTCATGTCCACCTCCTTCACCGGCCTGGCCATCGGGACCGGGTTCGAGCGCCGCTACGGCGTGCTCAAGCGGCTGGGCGCCACCCCGCTGTCGCGGTTCGGGCTGCTCGCGGCCAAGACGCTGGCGGTCCTGGGCGTGCAGGCCATCCAGATCACCGTGCTGTGCGTGGTGGCGCTGTTCCTTGGCTGGTCGCCCTCGCTGGAGCCGGCGGGTGTGCTGGCCGTGCTCGCGCTGCTCCTGCTGGCCACGGCGGCGTTCAGTTCCCTGGCACTGCTGATGGCGGGCACGCTGCGCGCCGAGGCGACCCTGGCCGGGGCCAACCTGGTGTACGTGCTGATGCTGGGTCTGGGCGGGGTCCTGTTCCCCACGAGCAGCTTCCCCGAGCCGGTGGAGCAGGCCGTGTCGGTCCTGCCGATCACCGCGCTCGGCTCCGGCCTGCGCGCCGTGCTCACCGACGGCTCCCTTCCCGGCCTGGGCGCCTTCGCGGTGCTGGCCGTGTGGACGGCCGTCGCAGGTTTCCTGGCCTCCCGCCTGTTCCGCTGGGAGTAGCGCCGCCGTTCCGGTCCGGTCTCCGTCACTGAGGGTCCGCGCCCTAGGGTGTCGGTCATGACCATCGACATCGACGCGGTGACCACGATCCTCCGCGAGACCGCCGAATCGACGATCCTGCCGCGCTTCGGTGCGCTGTCCGAGGACGAGGTGTCGGAGAAGGCGCCCGGTGAGATCGTCACCGTGGCCGACCGCGAGGCCGAGGAGCTGATCGGCCGCAGACTCCGTGAGCTGGTCGACGCGCCGGTGGTGGGTGAGGAGGCCACCTCCGCCGATCCCGGGCTGGTCCGTGTCCTGGGCAGTGAGCCCACCGCCTGGGTGGTCGACCCTGTGGACGGCACCCGCAACTTCGCCGCCGGTGACGACCGGTTCGCCGTCATGGCGGCACTGGTCCGTGGGGGCCGGGCGGTGGCCTCCTGGATCCTGAGGCCCACCGAGGGCACCGTGCACGCGGCCGAACTCGGTTCGGGGACCTGGCGCGACGGTGTGCGGGTGCACCGCGCTCCCGCGCCCGCGGACCCGGCCGAGCTGCGGGGTATGACCCAGCGCCGGTTCCTGTCTCCCCGGGAACGCGACCGCGTGCACGCCGCGGTCCCGGGGTTCGCCCTCCTGGACGGCGGCTCCGGTTGCGTGGGAGTGGACTACCCGCGCCTCCTGGCGGGTGAGCTGGACTTCATGCTGTTCGCCGACCCCACACCCTGGGACCACACGCCCGGCGGCCTGCTGCTCACCGAGGCGGGCGGGGTGAGCCTCCGACCGGAGGGCACCCCGTACCGCCCCGACGAGGAGGGGCGGCTCCTGCTCACCGCCGCCGACGAGACGACGTGGCGGACGGCGCGGTCGCTTCTGCTGGGCGCCTGAGCCGGGTCCCGCCGGTGAATCGGGCGACGAACAGCACGGCGCCCGACACCACCACGAGCACCGCTCCGACCAACGGATAGCCGGCGCCGGGCGGCGCCACGGTGAGGAACAGGCCCACGCTCGCCGCTCCCACCGAGGCACCCGCGTTGTGGGCGGTGTTCAGCCAGTTCCCGGCGCGGGTCCGGTACCCGGCCGTCACCGACTCGTCGGCGAGCAGGTAGGCGGTGGTGATGATCGGCGCGCCGCACGCACCGGCCACGAACAGCAACGCCGCCAGCGCCGCGACTCCCGGCACCAGTGCGGCCGCCGCCACACCGCCGCCCAGAGCGAGGCCGAGCAGGGCCAGGCGGGTCCTGGCACCCGTGCGCCAGGACAGGGCCCCGTAGGCCAGTCCACCCAGTGCGCTGCCCGCGGACTGGGCGGACTCCACCAGGACCACCGCCCCGACCGCACCCCGCTGTTCGGCGAAGGCGACGTTGAGGAGGGCGGCCGAGCCCAGGGTCAGGCCCGTCGCGGCGGAGACCGCGACGGCGGAGAGGAAACCACCGCGGGCGGTGAGTCGCGGAGCGTCCGGCGCGGTCGGCTCGGGTCCGGTCCGTTTCTCCGCGGAGGGCCGGACAGCGGGCGTGGGACGGACGGTGTGCAGGGCGCGGGCGGCGGGCGAGGTCAACAGGCCAGCGGTCCCGACCACGATCAGGGAGGCCCCGAGCGCCAGCCCGGCCGAGGGCGGCCCGACCAGCATCAGGGCCCCCAGGAGCAGCGGACCGGTGAAGAAGATCAGTTCCTCGGCGACGGTGTCGAGGCTGTAGGCCCGCTGGAGCAGCCCCCTGTCGGGGACCAGGTGGCTCCACAGGGTGCGGGTGACCGGGCCGAGCGGCGGGGCGCAGGCCCCCGCGACGGAGGTCAGGGCGGTCAGGAGACCGAGGTGTCCGCCGGGGTTCCAGGAGACCGCGGTCAGGCCCACCAGGGCCAGCCCGTGGAGTCCGGCCATCGGGGGCAGGGCGAGGAGCGGCCCGTGCCGGTCGATGAGCGCGGCCCGCAGGGGCGACAGGACGCTGGCGGTGAGGCCGAACAGCCCGGCGACCAGGCCGACGTCGGCGTAGGACCCGGTGGTGTGGACCACGGACAGGACCAGGGCGAGCGAGACCAGCCCGTAGGACAGACGGCCCAGGAGGGCGGGAACGAGGAAGCGGGGGACCCCCGTGACGCGCAGGACGGCACGGTAGGTCGGCGCCCGGTGGGGCGGGGTCATGGATGTTCTCCGTCAGGGAGGCGGCACGCGCGGGGGCGCCGCGAACGTGCGTGGACGCCGAGGGACCACGGGACCGGGCCGTGGTCGGGGCGTCGCATCACGCACAGGGGGAGAACATGCGCACGAGGCTAGCAGGGGGACACTGGCCGTCAACCCCCGCTGCGTCCTCCGGGGTCAGCCCTCGACCGGGAGCAGGCGCCACTTCTGGTGGGGGTGGCCGCCGTCCTCACCCTGGGCGACCAGCGTGCCGTTGTCGGGTGCGCCGCCCTGCCCCTCCAGCGCCTGACCGGTGGCGCGGTTGAGGAGGCGGACCTCGCCGTCCCCGCTCTCGACCACCCGCCACTGCTGGTTGTGTCCTCCGGTCCGCGTGAGCAGGGCCGAGCCCGGCTGGGCCTCCTCGTCGGCGGGGATCTCCAGCAGCTTGCCGCTGCCCACGCCGACGATCTCGTAGAAGTCGTCCTCCACGTGCGCGAACCGCCACTGCTGGTGGGCCTGGTCGTGGCGGTCCCACAGGTGTACCGGGGCGCCGTTCTCGTCGGAGCCGCCCGCGACGTCCATGACGCGGTCCCCGTGGACGCTCTGGAGGGCGTAGACCTGTTCGGGGTCGAGGCCCGCCGGGTGGGTGACCTCCTCCTCTTCTGCCTCGTCCTCCTCGGGTTCGGCCTCCTCCTCGGGGCCGCCTGTGGGTTCGACGAGGATGCCGGAGACCACGGACATCTCCTCGGGGGTGTCGCTCTCGGCGACGAACATCCCCGCGACGTAGCCTCCGAGCGCGACCGCCAGGACCAGGGCCGAGGCACCGGCGACGATCGGCCACCGGGGTACGTACGACACCTGGTCATCGACTCGCTGGTCACTGCGTCGGGAGGACATGGCGGGGACTCTCCTGCGGGAACGGGGCCGCCCGCGGTCTCCACGGGCTCGGACCATTTCACACCACGGGGACCCCCGGCGCACGTTCGGGCCACCTGTGAGCACGTGTCCCGATTCCCACCGATTCGGGACGGTAACGCCTCGATAGGGTGACCGACCATGGAAGCCATCGGAGTCCCCTGGTTCATCGTGGTCCGCTACCTGGGGCCGCCCCTGTTCCTGCTCGTGGTGGGCGGAGCGCTTCTCGTGTGGCGACGACCCGCGCGGGCGTGGATGGTCTGGTCGGCGCTCGCGGTGAACCTGGTGGCCGCCATGCTTCCGTTCCTGTGGATCGGGGTCCAGATCCTCACCGGGGAGGGTGATCTCACGGTGGTCGGGTTGGTGATGACGTTGCTGCAACCGGGCACGGTGGTCGTGGCCTGGCTGCTCCTCCTGCTCGCTCTGGTGACCCAGCCCGGCGCCGGGGCCACCGTTCCCGGTGTTCCCGGGAACGAGGGGGCTCATGAGGCGGAGAGGGTCGCGCAAAACGTAGGATGACTCAACATGAGTTCTCGGAGCGGCTCGACGAGCCTCCTCTCCCCCGGCGCCGCCCTGGGGTCCCTGCCCCCGGTCTGGCTGGTCATGGTCAGCATCGTCTCGGTACAGACCGGCGCGGGCGTGGCCAAGAACCTGTTCGAGGTCCTGCCACCGGCCGCCGTCGTCTGGCTTCGCCTGCTCACCTCCGCGGTGATCCTGGGCCTGTTGGTCCGACCCGCGCTGAAGGCACGCAGCCGCACCGACTGGATGGTGGTGATCGGCTACGGAGTGGCCCTGGCCTCGATGAACTACTTCATCTACCAGGCCTTCGCGCGCATTCCGCTGGGCATCGCGGTGACCATCGAGTACCTCGGCCCGCTGGCCATCGCGATCCTGGGCTCACGTCGCCGGGTGGATCTGCTGTGGGCGGGCCTGGCCGGGCTGGGCGTGGCCGCGCTGGGGATCGAGTTCCGTGAGCTCGACCCGGTCGGCGTGCTGTTCGCGGTGCTGGCCGCCACCGCCTGGGCGGGCTACATCCTGTTGAGTGCCGCCACGGGGCAGCGCTTCAGCGGGGCGTCGGGGCTGGCCATCGCCAGTGTGGTGGGCGTGTTGGTGCTGGCCCCGGTGGGGATCGCCGAGGGCGGCGCGGCCCTGTTGGACTGGCGCCTGCTGCTGTTCGGTCTGGCCGTGGGCGTGCTCTCCTCCGTGGTGCCCTACACGCTGGAGCTGAACGCGCTGCGCCGTATGCCGCCGAGGGTGTTCGGGGTACTCATGAGCCTGCAACCCGCGGCCGCCGCCATGGTGGGGCTGGTTCTCCTCGGTGAACTGCTGACCGTGTGGCAGTGGTTGGCGGTGGGCTGTGTGATCGCCGCGAGCGCGGGCGCGACCCGGACCTCGGCCAACCGGGACGAGCGGACGCGCACCGAGCGTGACCACACCAACACGGATACGAGTGGGGACAACTAGAGGCCAAGGCCAACGCCCTCGTCCATTGGGACGGAAGATCACCGCCACTGATCAGGCAAACCTCGTTCCGTCGGTGTTTCCGACGAGTCGGGACCGGCAATTCTTGCCTCTGGGACGGCGGGCCTTCCGGACCGCCGACCCAATTCCTGAGCACTCGCACTTAAAAGGGGAAACCCATGCGCATCGCCGCCAAGCTCGCCCTGACCGCTTTCTTCTCCGCCAGCCTCCTCGGGCTGGGCGCCGGGGCCGCTTCCGCGGAGTCTTCCTCGGTCTACCACCAGTGTGTCCAGGAGCAGCAGCAGCTCGGTCTGCTGAACCTCAATCTGGACCTGCTGAACCAGTGCATCGCGCAGAACAGCCACAACAAGTAGCGGATCGACTGGTCTGACCCACGATCCTGACGGCGGGGGGGGGGGGGGGGGNTGACCCACGATCCTGACGGCGGGGGCCCCGGAGCGTACTCCGGGGCCCCCGTGCGTGCGCGTGGTCCGTCTCCCGGGCACGGCCGATCCGGTGAGTGCCCCGGGGTAGTTCCGCGTTCGCGACCACCAGTTTCCCTCTCGCCGCGTCTCTGGAGCTCGGACAGCCAACCCGGACGGGCCCGCCGCGCGGCACGGCGCACCTTGTGTGGCGGCGCACAGTAGGAGAGACGGCCGCTGGCATCGATGGCGGCCCCGCCACCGCCGCCGAAAGCGCCCGCGAAGCAGCCCCCTAGGAACGGACCGGGCTGACGGGCTCCCGTGGCGGGGTCTGTGAACGGTGGGAGCGTCCCCGTTCGGCTCCGAGGCCGAAGTAGTGGCGGAAGCTGTAGACCAGCGGATTCCAGCGCGCGGGATCGATGTGATGGGTTCCGGGCACCACGATGTCCTCCGCCGCGTGGACACGGACCACTTCAGCCTCGACGATGACGTGGTCGCCGGAGTCGTCCAAGCGCACATGGCGTGCCCTCGCCTCCAGTTGCAGGGGGCACCGCGCCACACGCGGCGGGCCGACCAGGTCCGCCCCCAGGGGAGACAGCCCGGCCGCGCCGAACTTGTCGGCCTCGAAGCGGCAGCCCGGTGGCTTCCCCTCAGGGACGGGACTCCGACCGGTCAGGGGCGCCAGCCGTTCCACGTGCTCCCACAGGTCGGCGGAGGGCAGGTTCACGACCAGTTCCGGTCGCTCCCGGAGGTTTCGGGCCGTCTGCCCGGTGGCACCGAGGCCCACGACGAGCAGCATGCCCAGGGCCCACACGGAGGAGACGGGGGCCAGGTTGGGCGACCCGTCGTGGTTGAGCGTGGACACGAGGGCCACGGGGGTACCGAAGTAGAGAATGCTGGGCTCGATCCTCAGGTGGTCCCCGGAGGTGTCCGAGGGGTTCTCGAAGGTGTCAGTGGTCATGGCCGTGACACTAGTAACCGGACACTTCGGTGCTGGCCGAAGCGTCTGCGGGGACAATGGACCCATGGAAACCGAGCGGGTCGCCCCAGGGCTGGCGAAGGTCGCGGGCCTGCTGGCCGACCCGACCCGGGCCGGGTTCTGCCTGGCCCTGCTGGACGGGCGGGCCTGGACCGCCGGGGAACTGGCCCGGCACGCGGGGGTGGCGGCCTCCACGTCGACCGAGCACCTCAACGCCCTCGTGGAGGGCGGACTCCTGGCCCAGGAGCGGCAGGGACGTCATCGCTACGTACGTATAGCCTCCTCCGAGATCGCCGAGCTGGTCGAACGCCTGGCCGCGCTGGGGCCGGAACCGGCTCCCCCGGCGCCTTCCCTGAGGGCGCGTTCCCGCCAGCGGCACCTGGCGCTCGCACGGACCTGCTACGACCACCTGGCTGGTCGGCTGGGCGTACTCGTCACCGAGGCGATGGTCGAGCGCGGACTGCTGACTGAGCGCGGCGGCCTGGCACTGACCCCGGCCGGAGTGAGCTGGAGCACGGAACTGGGGCTGGTGACCGCCCCGGGCACCCGGCGTCCGGCGGTGCGGGCCTGCCTGGACTGGACGGAGCGTCGCCCCCATCTCGCGGGCGCCCTGGGGGCCGCGTTCTGCTCCCACGCGTTCGCTTCCGGATGGATCGTCCGCACGGGAACACCCCGCGCCGTCGAAGTGACCCCGGAGGGCATGGAGGCCTTCGGTTCGCTGCTCGGCGCGAGGGCCGAGGAACTGCGCGTTCCCTGAGGACGCCGCCGCACGGGCCGGTCAGCCGGACCGGATCCCACTGGCTCGCCCCCGCCCGGAGACCAGTGGCCTCGCGGCTGCGGGGGCTCCCCGGCCGACCCCGCTCCACGACCGGTCCGTTCGATCCTGTGCGCGTGGCACGCGCCACGACCACGAACCAGCGGAACACGATTCCGGCGCACCGGGTTTGCGCAGGCCAACACACAAACAGAGGGCGCATTCGTCCCCTCCGAAGGATGTACTACAGTCTGTCGTATGTTTGCATCCCCGGCCTCCGCGACGACGGCCCTCAACACGATCACCCCGCTCGCGGCGGACGAGATGGATGACATCGTCCTCCTCGGAGTCCCCCTCTGGGGCTGGCAGATCGCCGTGGCCGCCGCGGGCGTCCTGGCGCTGGTCCTGCTGGCCCGGACCATCTGGAACCCCTCCCAGAGGTCGCTGCGAGCCTGGGCGCTGGGCAACATCGTCGTCAACGCCGGGATCGCCGTCACCGGCGCGACCGTGCGGGTCACCTCCTCGGGCCTGGGATGCTCCGAGTGGCCCCGGTGCACACCGGACAGCTTCGTGCCCATCGACACCGGCCACGCCGCCCTCAACGCGGCCATCGAGTTCGGCAACCGGACCCTGACCTTCGTGGTGCTCGCGGTCGCCGTGATCACCCTCATCGCGGTGCTGCGCATGACCCCGCGCCGCCGCGACCTCGTTCTGCTGGCCGCGATCATCCCGTTCGGCGTCCTGGGACAGGGCGTGGTCGGCGGCATCACCGTGTGGACGGACCTGCACCCGGCCTCGGTGGCCACCCACTTCCTGCTGTCCATGGTGATGGTCTTCATCACCGTGGCGCTCTACGTGCGCTGCCAGGAGCCCGAGGGCAGGCCACAGCTCGCCGTGGGACCGATGCTGCACACGGTGAGCATCGGCCTGGTGGTGGTCGGCTTCCTGTTGCTGATCGCCGGAACCGTGGTCACGGGCACCGGTCCGCACGGCGGTGACGCCGCCGCTCCTCGCTGGGAGCTGGACCTGCCCGCTGTCACCCGGGTGCACTCGGTCCTGGGCTGGCTCACCCTGCTGGGAAGCGTCCTGGCCACCGTGATCGCCTTCCGCAGCGGCGCCTCGCGCATCGCGCGGACGAGCAGCGTGAGTCTGCTGGTGATCGTGGTGCTCCAGGGGGTCCTGGGCTACACCCAGTACGCCCTGGAGCTGCCCGAGGCCCTGGTGGTCCTGCACGTGCTGGGCTCCGCGGTGACCTGGGTCGCGATCTCCCGCCTGTACTTCGCCACCACCCGCCTGGTCCCTCCGGGTGAGGAGGTCAGCGGGGAGGCTGACCGTGCCGGGGAACGTAGTTCTGCTGGCTCGGCGGCTGCTGGACAGTAGGCTGCTCGGCCCGCGCCTGGGCGATGACGTGCGCGAAGTCGGCCCGGCGCAGGAAGCCCGAGTCCGTGGGGTTCTCCGCCCAGCCGGGCGTGACCGGCTGGGGGACGCGCCCCAGGAAGGTGTCTCGGGCCACGTGCATCAACGCCAGGAACGAGTCCCGGTCGACCTTCCAGTTGTCGCGGGGCAGGCCCGCGTCGAGCTTCTGGTGCAGCAGCGCGAGTTCGGTGGCTGCCAACTGGTAGTCCTTCATCGCCGAGCGGCCCCGGGCCCCCGCGTTGCGGGCGGCCCACTCTCGGGCGCGACGCCTGCCCGTCATCGAGCTGAGCATCGTGATGTCGGCCGGGGTGACCAGCCCCGTGGAGATGTAGGGCGGCAGGTAGCGGTCGATCGCCGCCACCTGGCCGCGCCGGTCGTGGGCGGCGATCGCGAGGATGCCGAGCAGGAACACGAACAGCACCAGGTACGCCACGCCCAGGCCGGTCCAGCCGAAGTAGGTCGAGCCGTTCCACATGCCGTGCAGCAGCACGGCCGTCACCCATCCCCCGATCGGAGCCAGGAACCGCAGTCGGCCGGTGCGCATCGCCGCGTAGGCCACACCCAACCCGATCATCGCGGTGTAGACGGGGTGGCCGAACGGCGCGATGAGGCCCCGGATGGCGAAGGTGGCGACGAGGGTGCCGTCGAAGAAGGCGCTGAGGAAGTAGAGGATGTTCTCGGTGAAGGCGAACCCCGTGGCCACCATTCCGGCGTAGACCACACCGTCGGTGAAGGTGTCGATCTCGTTGCGCCGCCGCCACAGCAGGATGAGCAGGACCATGCCCTTGGCGCTCTCCTCCACGACCGGTGCCACCAGTGACGTGCTCAGGAACTCGGCCACGCCGTCGCCGAACACCGGCTGGGTGAGGTAGGTCAGCCCCCAGCTGTTGAGCAGGAACGACGCCACGACCGCCACCCCGGCTCCCCATGCGAACGCGAAGAAGAGCACCCAGCCGGGTTCGGGTTCGAGCCGGTCGAGCATGAGGATGAGCGGCACGAGGATGGTCACCGGGATGATCGCCGCGACCAGGCTGACCAGGAACCCCGTGGCGCCGTCGATCCCCGCCGCCGCTCCCCCGGCCATCGCCAGCAACCACAGGTACGTGAGCATGCCGATCATGCACACCACGCTGACGGTGGTGCCCAGGATGAGGGTCATCGAGTACCGGGAGCGGCGTCCTTGCAGGATCGCCCTGCTGTCGAGTCGGGGCATGGGCACAGATCGTAGCGGGTCAGCGGGCGTTCGGCGGGGTCGGCTCCGCCCCCGCGCTGGTCCTCCGAAGGCGAGGGCGGCGAACCGCGCCACGCCTCCGGTCTCGTGCCCGTGGGCGACCGGGTACGAGAGGATCGGAGCGTTCGTTCAACTCGGAGATGAGGCCACGGCATGGACCCGAACACCACCACCGAGCGCGGGGGAAACCCGCCCTGGCTCCTGCTCCTCCGTGTCGCGGTGGGCGCCAGCCTCGCCGCGCTCCTGTGGGAGTTTCTCACGGCGGGACAGTTGATCACGTTCAACATGGCCGCCCTGCCTCTGCACTGGGGCGGCGCCTTCGCGGTGCACGTGGCCAGCGGCGTGCAGCTGCTGGCCGCCGTCCTGGTGTGGCGTGCGGGATCGTCGGCCGGTCCCGCGCATGACCGGCTGGTGGCGCTGGTGAGTCTGCTGGCCTTCGTGCTGGGCTTCCCGCAGGCCGCCCTGGGCACCTACGGGCCGCTCCAGGCGCACGTGCCGCTGGCCCTGGTACTCGTGGCCACCGTCGTGTGGTCGGCGGTCCTGGTGTGGCGCCGCGCTGAAGGGCGCGGGGTCAACCGGAGCTGAGCCCCGCCCTCCGAAGGCCCTAACAGGGCATCAGCCCAGGCCAGGGTGTCGAAGTGGGGGCGCACGTCCGTGAGGTGGGTGGGCGCGGCCCCCGAAGCCTCGGTGCCGCTGTGGCCATGGGTGAGCCGGGTCGGGGCCGGGGCCGGGGCTCTCGGCGCCCCCAGGCACGGCGCCTTGGACCGGGTGGTTTCCGGGGCTGGGTGGTTTCCGGGACCGGGTGGAAGTGGAGTGCCCCGTGGCGCGGCCCCCTCCGGAATCGACCCTGTGGACAACCCGTCCGGCCCGCTTCCGGTCGGGGAGACTGGAATCTCCGGGAACCCCGCGGCGGAGGTTCCGGAGTCGGGCTGAGGCGGGGAGGTCCGCACGGGTGTCGGTGATCTGGGTGACCTGGGTGGTGGGGCTGTTGTGCGAGTGGAGGGCGTGGGGCAGGAGGCTCTCCACGGCGGCGCGGGCACGGGTGTCGGCCATCGCCAGAGCCGAGGACAGGACTGGCAGGACGGCCAGGTCGGTCTCCACCTCGCCGAGCCGTTCGGTGACAGCTTCGGGGAAGCGGGAGCGAGCCGAGGCGGCGAGCGGGTCGAAGCCCTCGAGTGGGGCGGGCAGGCGGTACGGGTACTCCGTGTCGGTCCCGACCCGCTCCGCGCCGGCGACCCAGGTGGGAGGGGTGGTTGTTGCCACAGGGGGGTCACAGCGCCCACCCGTGACCAGAAGGTGTGCGTACCCACACGAAACGGCGCTCCTCCGTGGGAGGAACGCCGTCGTGAGGGGCCCGCGCTCGCGGCCGACGTGCCCGCGGGACCGGGTGTCTAGGAGAGGAAGCGGGCGATGAGCGGGTCGACGGTGACCGCCACGAACAGCAGCGCCAGGTAGGCGTTGGTGAGGTGGAAGAAGTTCATCGTCTTGAGCTGGGCGCCGGTCACTCCCGCCTTGGAGCGGCTGAGCAGGCGGTGGGCCTGCACGACCAGCAGCGCCCCCAGCACCAGGGCGACCACGCCGTAGAACCAGGTGGTCCCGGCGACCGGCCAGAAGATCAGGGAGACGATCACGGTCGCCCAGGTGTAGAGCACCGACTCCAGCAGCACACGGCGGTCGCTGGCGACCACGGGCAGCATGGGCACCTGGGCTGCCGCGTAGTCCTCGCGGTAGCGCATGGCCAGCGTCCAGGTGTGCGGCGGCGTCCAGAAGAACACCACCAGGAAGAGCACGAACGGCGCCCAGTCCAGGCTGTTGGTGACGGCGGCCCAGCCGATCAGCACCGGCATGCAGCCCGCGATGCCGCCCCACACGACGTTCTGCGCGGTGCGCCGCTTGAGCAGCATCGTGTAGACGAAGATGTAGAAGGCGATCGCGAAGACCGACAGCACGGCCGAGAGCACGTTCACGAGCACGAGGAAGCCGACGGTGGAGCCGATCGCCAGGATCAGCCCGTAGGTGAGGGCTCCGCGCGGGGTGACCAGGTCCATCGCGCCGGGACGCTGTCGGGTGCGACGCATCTCACGGTCGATGTCGCGGTCGATGTAGCAGTTCATCGCGTTCGCGCTGGCGGCGGACATGGTGCCGAACACCAGGGTGGCGACGGCGGTCCACAGCGGGGGCACGCCCCCGGCGGCGACGAACATCACCGGGATGGTGGTGATGAGGAGGAGTTCGATGACGCGGGGCTTGGAGAGGGCGACGTAGGCACGGGCGTGGTCGCCGAAGGAGGCCTTGCGGGGGGCCTCGGGGGCGGACGCCTCGATGTCGGACTCACCGGTGTGGGGTGCGCGGTTGGTGAGAGCCATCAGATCGGCGCCCTCACGCCCGGAGGCACTCGTGTCCCCTGGGGGGCCGGCTCGGTTTCAGACACGCGGATACCTCGACAACTCTTAGGGAATCGACACTGCTCGCCACGCGGGGTGGATCGGACCGACAAAGCGGCAGGATCAGCGAAAACCCCGTCAACGACAAAGTGTAGTACTTACCTGTCCGGATCGGTGACCAGCCCCCTCCGTACGGATGGCCTCCGGCCCCGGCGACCGATCGCCCCGGGCTCCGTTACTCCCGCCTGGGTGTACAGAAGGGTCGCACAGGCCCCTTCGAGCTTCCAACGTGCCACGCGCCCCGGGCGGCCGCACCGCCCGCCCCCTACGGCCGTGGCGGGCGGTCGCCAGGCGGCGCCCACGGACCCCTACCAGCCAGTAACCCAAGGTGTCGGGAAACGACATCCACGGCCACGGACGATAGGCTCACATACGGCCCTGTTCTCGACCCCGTCACCACGGGGCCCGAGCTCCGGACACCGTGACCCAGACGCTGTCGCGCCGACTCCGCGGCCCGAGCCCCGCGCCACGGGGCCACACCGCGCGAGCCGTCGAAGCCGATCCCGCCCTCCCCCGCGATCCGCCGACCCGGTGGGCCGCCGACGGGGTGCCCGGCCTACAGCACGCACACACAACCCACACCCGCCCCGGAACCGGGTGCACGGGTGTCGAGAAGGAGCAGACAAGTCCGTGAACGCCCACACCCCGAAGAACCTGGAGTGGTCGGACCTCGACCTCCGCGCCGTCAACACGGTTCGGGCGCTGGCCATGGACGCGGTAGAGAAGTCGGGTAATGGTCACCCCGGCACCGCGATGAGCCTCGCGCCCGCCGCCTACCTCCTCTTCCAGAAGGTGATGCGGCACGACCCCGCAGCGCCCGAGTGGGTGGGCCGGGACCGCTTCGTGCTGTCGATCGGTCACTCCAGCCTCACCCTGTACATCCAGCTCTACCTCGCCGGATACGGCCTCACTCTTGACGACCTGCGGAACCTGCGCCAGTGGGACAGCCTGACCCCGGGCCACCCCGAGGTCGGTCACACCGCCGGCGTGGAGACCACCACCGGCCCCCTCGGCCAGGGTGTCGGCAACGCCGTCGGCATGGCCATGGCGGCCCGCCGCGAGCGCGGCCTCTTCAACCCCGAGGCCGGTCCGGGCGCCAGCCCCTTCGACCACCACGTCTACGCGTTCTGCTCCGACGGTGACGTCCAGGAGGGCGTGAGCCACGAGGCCAGCGCCCTGGCCGGGACGCAGAACCTGGGCAACCTCATCATGATCTGGGACGACAACCAGATCTCCATCGAGGACGACACCCGCATCGCGCACAGCGAGGACGTCGTGGCCCGCTACGCCGCCTACGGCTGGCACGTGGAGGAGGTCGACTGGACCGCGACCGGAGAGTACGTCGAGGACATCGACGCCCTCTACCAGGCGATCCTGCGCGGCAAGGCCGAGACCGAGCGTCCCACCTTCATCCGCCTGCGCACCGTCATCGGCTGGCCCGCCCCCAACAAGCAGAACACGGGCGCCATCCACGGCGCGGCGATCGGCGCCGACGAGATCTCCGCCACCAAGGAGATCCTCGGCCTGCCCGACGCCCCGTTCGCGGTCGAGGACTCCGTGATCGAGCACACCCGCGAGGCCCTGGACCGGGGGCGCGAGGCGCACGCCGCGTGGGACGAGGCGCTGGCCGCCTGGCACCGCGGCGCCGGTGAGCACGCCGAGCTGTTCGACCGTCTCCAGGCGGGCAAGCTGCCCGAGGGCTGGGAGGACTCCCTGCCCTCGTTCGAGGCCAGCGCGAAGGGCGTGGCCACCCGCAAGGCCAGCGGCGAGGTGCTCAACGCCATCGCACCGGTTCTGCCCGAGCTGTGGGGCGGCTCGGCCGACCTCGCCGGGTCCAACAACACCACGCCCAAGGGCGAGCCGTCGTTCCTGCCCTTCGACCGGGCCAGCAGCATGTTCCCGGGCAACCCGTACGGACGCGTGCTGCACTTCGGCATCCGCGAGCACGGCATGGGCTCGATCCTCAACGGCATCGCCCTGCACGGCCCCACCCGCCCCTACGGCGGCACGTTCCTGGTGTTCAGCGACTACATGCGTCCGGCTGTGCGCCTGGCCGCGCTGATGAAGCTGCCGGTCACCTACGTGTGGACGCACGACTCCATCGGCCTGGGCGAGGACGGCCCCACCCACCAGCCGATCGAGCACCTGTGGGCGCTGCGCGCCATTCCGGGCCTGAACGTGATCCGCCCGGCCGACGCCAACGAGACCGTCGTGGTCTGGCGCGAGGTCATGGCCAACCCCGACGGCCCCTCCGCCCTGGCCCTGACCCGCCAGAACGTGCCCACCCTGGACCGGAACGAGTACGCCTCCGCGGAGGGCGCCGCCCAGGGCGGCTACGTCCTGGCCGAGGCCTCCGGCGGCAGCCCCGAGGCGATCATCATCGCCACCGGCAGCGAGGTGCAGCTGGCCCTGGCCGCCCGCACCGAGCTGGAGGAGGCCGGTACGCCCACCCGCGTGGTCTCCATGCCGTGCGTCGAGTGGTTCGAGGCCCAGAGCCCGGAGTACCGCGAGCGGGTCCTGCCGTCCTCGGTGCGCGCCCGCGCCTCCGTGGAGGCCGGGATCGCCATGGGCTGGCGCTCCTACGTCGGCGACGCCGGCGTCTCGGTGAGCCTTGAGCACTTCGGTGCCTCCGCCCCCTACGAGACGCTCTACGAGAAGTTCGGCATCACCTCCGAGGCCGTCGTCGCGGCGGTCCGCGACAGCCTGGCCAAGGTCGGAAGCTGACGACGCGGGCCGCCGGGAGGCCCCCGGCGGCCCGCACTCCGTGTGAATTCCAGGAAGGCGTGAGACCCACATGAGCACCGCTCTGAAGGACCTGGCCGAGGCCGGTCAGTCCGTTTGGCTGGACGACATCAGCCGTGACCGGCTACGGACCGGCAACCTGGCCGAGCTGCTGTCGACCCGCCACGTCACCGGCGTCACCTCCAACCCGTCCATCTTCGACAAGGCCCTCGCCGAGGGTGACGCCTACGACATCCAGGTGCACGAACTGGGTGTGCGCGGGGTGTCGGTGGACGAGGCGGTCCGGCTGCTGACGGCCTACGACATCCGTTGGGCCGCGGACACCCTGCGCCCGGTGTACGACGCCACCAACCGCTTGGACGGGCGGGTCTCCCTGGAGGTGGACCCGCGGCTGGCGCGCGAGACCGAGCGCACCGTCGCCGAGGCCAAGTCGCTGTGGTGGCTGGTCGACCGGCCCAATCTCATGATCAAGATCCCGGCGACAGTCGAGGGTCTGCCCGCCATCACCCAGGCGCTCGGGCACGGCATCAGCGTCAACGTGACCCTGATCTTCTCCCTGGCCCGCTACGGCGCGGTCATGGAGGCGTTCCTGGCCGGCCTGGAGCTGGCCCGTGAGAACGGCCACGACCTGTCCCGCATCCAGTCCGTGGCGTCGTTCTTCGTCAGCCGCGTGGACGCCGAGGTGGACAAGCGGCTGAGGGAGGTCGGCACCCCGCGCGCCGAGGAGCTGCTCGGCCGCGCCGCCATCGCCAACGCGCGCCTGGCCTACCGGGACCACGAGCAGGTCTTCTCCTCCGAGCGCTGGCAGGCCCTTGCCGCCGACGGCGCCACCCCGCAGCGCCCGCTGTGGGCGTCCACCGGTGTGAAGGACCCCGCGTACGCGGACACCCGTTACGTCACCGAACTGGTCACGGCCGGAACCGTCAACACGATGCCGCAGGCCACCCTGGACGCCACCGCCGACCACGGTGAGATCACCGGGGACACCGTCCGCGCCAACTACGACTCCGCCCAGGCCGACCTGGCCGGGCTGGCCGAGGTCGGCGTGGACCTGGACGACGTGACGCGTCACCTCGAGGAGGACGGCGTGGTCAAGTTCGTCGACTCCTGGGAGAGCCTGCTGGGCCAACTCACCCTGAAGCTCGACGAGCTCTCCTGACCCGGACCCGTTCCCGGTCACCGACCCGCGTCCGCGCACGAGCCGCGCGGACGCGGGTTCCAGCAGCCACCAGGCCGTTCCTGACAGGAAGAGACGGAACCCGTGAAAGAACCGGTGATGCCGGGAGCGGTACCCAACCCGCTCCGCAACGCCCTGGACCGAAGGCTCCCCCGTATCGCCGGGCCCAGCGTGCTGGTGCTCTTCGGCGTCACGGGTGACCTGGCCCGGAAGAAGCTCCTGCCCGCCATCTACGACCTGGCCAACCGCGGCATGCTGCCGCCGGGCTTCGGTCTGGTGGGGTTCGCCCGCCGCGACTGGGAGGACCAGGACTTCGCGGCCGAGGCGTACGAGGCGGTGCGCAAGTACGCGCGGACCCCGTTCCACGAGGACGTGTGGCGCCAGCTCAGCGAGGGCGTGCGGTTCGTGCAGGGCAACCTGGACGACGACGCGGCCTTCGACGAACTGGCCCGGACCGTCCGCGAGCTGGACGCCCACCGTGGCACCGGCGGCAACTACGCGTTCTACCTGTCGCTGCCGCCCAAGCTGTTCCCGACCGTGGTCACCCAGCTCAAGCGCAGTGGTCTGGCCACACCCGAGGAGGGTGAGGGCGCGGGGGGCACCACGCCGTGGCGCCGGGTGGTGATCGAGAAGCCGTTCGGCCACGACCTGGAGAGCGCCCAGGAGCTCAACGCGGTGGTGGACGACGTGTTCCCGCCGTCCTCGGTGTTCCGCATCGACCACTACCTGGGCAAGGAGACGGTCCAGAACATCCTGGCGCTGCGCTTCGCCAACACCCTGTTCGAGCCGTTGTGGAACCGTAGCTACGTGGACCACGTGCAGATCACCATGGCCGAGGACATCGGTGTGGGCGGACGCGCGGGCTACTACGACGGGATCGGCGCGGCCCGCGACGTCATCCAGAACCACCTCCTCCAGCTGTTGGCCCTCGTCGCCATGGAGGAGCCGGTCTCCTACAGCGCGGACGCGATCCGTGCCGAGAAGGAGAAGGTCCTCTCCGCGGTGACGCTCCCCGACGACCTGTCCAAGGGCACCGCGCGCGGCCAGTACGCGGCCGGTTGGCAGGGCGGGGCAGCGGTCCCGGGGTACCTGGAGGAGGACGGCATCCCGTCCGAGTCGGTGACCGAGACCTACGCGGCGCTGCGGCTGGACGTGGGTACGAGGCGCTGGTCGGGTGTGCCGTTCTACCTGCGCACCGGCAAACGGCTGGGCCGCCGGGTGACCGAGGTGGCGCTGGTGTTCCAGGCCGCGCCGCAGCAGTTGTTCGCCCGTGGTGACGTGAGCGAGCTCGGGCAGAACGCGCTCGTGCTGCGCATCCAGCCCGACGAGGGGGTCACCCTGAGGTTCGGGTCGAAGGTGCCGGGCGCCTCCATGGAGGTGCGCGACGTGAGCATGGACTTCACCTACGGGCAGTCCTTCACCGAGGCGAGCCCCGAGGCCTACGAGCGGCTCATCCTGGACGTGCTCATCGGCGACCCGCCGCTGTTCCCGCGCCAGGAGGAGGTGGAGCTGTCCTGGCAGATCCTCGACCCGGTCGAGGAGTACTGGGCCGAGTCGGGCCAGCCCGAACAGTACGGTTCGGGTACCTGGGGCCCGGAGTCAGCCGAGGAACTGCTCGCCAGGGACGGACGCCAGTGGCGCCGCCCGTGACCGTCCGCGTCCACGCCGGGAGGAACAGATGACGCTCTATCTGCCGCGCACCACGACCTCGCAGATCACCGAGGCGCTCATGGCCGAGCGCCTCAGTGTCGGCGGGGGCGCCATGAACATGGTGCTCACCCTGGTCATCGTCACCGACGAGGCCGACCACTACGACGCCGTCCGCGCGGCCACCGAGGCGGGGCGCGAGCACCCCTCGCGGGTGGTGGCGCTGATCCGCCGCGACCCGGGGGCCGAGCCCGCCATCGACGCGGAGATCCGCCGTCCCGGCACCTCCGGCCCCGGTGAGGCGGTGCTGCTGCGCCTGTACGGTCCGCTGGGCGAGCACCCCGACTCCGTGTTGACGCCGCTGCTGGTCCCGGACGCGCCCGTGGTCGTGTGGTGGCCCGGAGAGGGTCCGGCCGACCCGGCCGCCGACCCGGTGGGGAAGCTGGCCCAGCGGCGGATCACCGACGCCCTGCGTGCCCAGGATCCGGTAGCCGACCTCCTGGAGCGGGTAGCCCACTACCGTCCGGGTGACACGGACCTGACCTGGACGCGGTTGACCCCGTGGCGTTCGCTGCTGGCCAGCGCCATGGACCAGCCGTGCGGCTGGGTGAACTCGGCCAAGGTGACGGCCGAACCGCACTACCCGAGCGCCGAGCTGCTGGCCGCTTGGCTGTCGGAGAGGCTGGAGGTGGAGGTGGAGCGCGACACCTCGCACGGGCCCGGCCTGACCGAGGTCCGGCTGACCACCGACCAGGGGGACATCACGATCTCCCGGGTGGACGGCCGGGTGGCCACACTGTCCAGGACCGGTCAGCCGGACCAGACGGTGGCGCTGTCCCGGCGCGGCGCCTCCCAGGCGCTGGCCGAGGAACTGCGCCGCTTGGACGCCGACGAGACGTACGCGAGTGCGGCCCGCCACCTGGGTCCGCTGCTCGCTGGAAGCGGAGCATGAGGATGACCGAACCGGAGATCGTCCGCACCACCGACGCCAAGCAGCTCGCCGAGAGCGTGGTGTCGCGGTTGGTGAAGCTGATCGTGAGCGCCGAGGCCGAGGAGCGCGAGTTCCACCTGGTGCTCACCGGCGGCGGCGTGGGCATCCAGACGCTGGGTGTCCTGCGGGACGAGGCGCTCGCCAGCGGGATGAGCTGGGGGCACGTGCACCTGTGGTGGGGTGACGAGCGGTTCCTGCCCGAGGGGGATCCCGAGCGCAACCAGACACAGGCGTGTGACGCGCTGATCAACGACATCGACATCCCGTCGCACCAGGTGCACCCGATGCCGTCGTCGGACGGGACCGACCACGCGGAGGCGGAGCGGGCGGCCACCAACTACTCGCAGGCACTCTCCGTGGCGGCTCGTGGGCGCGGCCCGGTACCCGAGTTCGACGTGTGCCTGCTGGGTCTGGGTCCGGACAACCACGTCGCCTCGCTGTTCCCGGGCCTGCCGGGGGTGCACGAGAACGAGGCCGCGGCGATCGCGGTGCACGACTCCCCCAAGCCGCCGCCCACGCGGATCAGCCTGACCCTGCCGTCGATCCGCAGCTCCCGCCAGGTGTGGGTGCTGGCCTCCGGTGCGACCAAGGCCGACGCGGTCCGCCTGGGTGTGGCCGGTGGCAGCGTGGACGAGGCCCCGGTGGCCGGTGCGCGCGGTGCCGACAAGACGGTGTTCTGGGTGGACGAGGCCGCCGCCTCGAAGCTGTAGCCGCACAGGCCAAACGCCCCGGCCGGAAACTCGGCCGGGGCGTCGTCGTGTCCGGGGCCCATGGCGCGGGCACCGTCGCTCAGGTGTGGTCCCCGCTGAGGGGGCTCAGGCGCACGGCGGTCTCGGTCCCGTCCTCGTGCAGGACGTGGCGCTGCGTGGAGGCGTCGGGGAAGAGGCCCTCGGGCACCTCGGTCACCAGTCGGAGCTGGGCCGTGGCGTGCTTGGGCATGGTGGCCCTGCCCGGCAGGTGGATGGCGAGTTCCTCGCGGGCCTCGAAGGTCTGCACGTCGACACGCTCAGCCAGAGCGGCCAACTGCCGGGCCTCTGCCGTGACCGGGACCTTGGCCAGCCAGTGCGGCCCCTCCGGGGTGAGTGCCCTCTGCCGCTGTTCGTGGGTCTCACCGGCCCACGTGAACCATGGGGCCCCCGCGACCGCGGCACCGTGTTCCTCGGCCAGGGCGCTGAGTTCCGCCACCGCGGCCCTCACCGCTGCGGCGACCTCGTCCCAGTCGTACTGGTCCGGCTGTCCCCTGTGCTTCTCCACCGCGACCACCGCCACCTCCGTCGAGAGCACCGTCATCTCCGGTACCTCCCGCCGCCGTACCTCGGGCCAGGAAGTGAGCAGGCTGCGAGCGGTCGTGACCGCCTCGTCCTCGGCCTCGCGCTGGCGGCGCAACCCCTCGGTGTGCTCGTGGAGCAGCCCGGCCGCCGTGTCGGGGGCCTCCACCGCCCGACGCACGTCCTTGACACTCATCCCGGCCCCGCGCAGCGCGCTGACCAGTAGGGCCTCCTGGACCTGCTCGAAGTCGTAGTAGCGGTACCCGGTGTCCTCGTCGACTATGGCGGGGACCAGCAGCCCCTCGGAGTGGTAGAAGCGCAGCGTCTGCGGAGAGAGCTCGCTCATCTCGCTGAAATCCTTGATCGAAAGGCCCATGACGCCAGTCTCAGGGTTGCAGTAACCAGAGGGTCAAGCCGTGTGCTAGAAGTCCGGGCTTGGCCCGAGACGACGACACGTGGATCAGTGACCCGGGCTGTGGTTTCGCGGGCGCCCTGCGCGACCCCGGGGTGCACGCCGCGATCCAGGCCGTGCACCGCGACCCCGCGCACCCCTGGAGCGTGGCGGTGCTGGGTGAGCGTGCCGGTCTCTCCCGTGCCGCCTTCTCCAGCCGCTTCACGGCGCTGGTGGGGCAGTCGCCTCTGGCCTACGTGACGTGGTGGCGACTGACCACGGCCGCTCGGCTGCTGCGCGAGGAGGACGCCCCGATCAGCTCGGTGGCGACGCGGGTGGGCTACTCGTCCCAGTTCGCCTTCGCCAACGCCTTCAAGCGCGAGTTCGGCCGATCCCCCGGTCGCTACCGCGAGGCGTCCGCCGAGTCCGACGCGGCTCAGAGTTCTCCGGGGCAGGAGGCGCCGGTCGCGGGGACCACGCCGTCCAGGAGGTAGGCGTCGACCACGCCGTCCACGCAGGCCCGGCCGCCCGCGTAGGCGGTGTGGCCGCCTCCCTCGTAGGTGAGCAGGGTGGCCGTGGCCAGCTGGTCGGCCAGTTCCTCGGACCACGCGTACGGGGTGGCCGGGTCGGCTCGGGTTCCAACGACCAGGAGCGGAGGCGCCATCGGGGCGCTCAGGCCGCCGGGCGCGAGTTCGGTGTCAGGCCAGGAGGCGCAGGGCAGGAAGGACCAGATCCCGTCGCCGCCGAAGAACGGGGACACCCTCGCCGCACGCTGGGCTCCCTCCTGGTACGCACGGACGTCACCGGGCCGCGCGTGGTCGGCGCACTGCACCGCGGTGAAGGCCGACTCCGTCGCACCCCGGTCGTCCCGCTGACCGGCGACGAAGCTCCCCAGGTAGGCCTGGACGAAGGGGTCCCTGGTGTCGCCCCCGACGATCCGGGCCAGGAGGCGGGCGTCGCTCTCCCACTGCCGCTCGGTGTACAGGGAGTCCCGGAGCAGCGCGAGCATCTCGTGGCGGTCGATCCTGGTGTCCCGCACGACGATCGGGTCGGCGTCGATCCCGGCCAGGAGGGCCTCTGCCTCGGCGGGGGCCTCCTCCGCTCCGGTGAACGGGCACTCCGGCGCCTTCTCCAGGCAGTAGGAGACGAAGGCTTCCCAAGCCCTCTGCGCCCCCTGGCTCTGCTCCACGCCGTCCGCGATCAGGCCGCGTTGGTTCTGGAGGGCCCCGTCCAGCACCAGTGCGCGGGTGTTCTCCGCGAACATCTCGGCGTACAGAGCGCCGACGTAGGTGCCGTAGGAGAAGCCCACGTAGGTGAGCCGCTCGTCGCCCAGGGCGTCGCGGACCAGGTCGAGGTCGCGGACCACGTTGACGGTGCCCATGTTGGCGAGGAACTCCGCACCGACCTCGTCCGCACAGCTCCACGTGAACCTCCGGGCGGTGCGTTCGAGGTCCCGGAGCTGGTCGGGTCCGACCCTGTCGGGTTCGACGCCCGCGACCTCCTCCAACGGCCGCTCCATGGCGTCCCACTCCGGGCAGGTGAACCCGGCGCTCTCCCCCACACCGCGCGGGTCGAAGGAGACGAGGTCGAAGGAGTCACGGATCCTCCTGCTCACGGGGAGGGGTCCGGACTCGAACTGAGCGACGCCCGCGCGGCCGGGGCCGCCGAAGTTGAACACCAGGGAGCCCCGGTGCTGCTCGGCCGGGCCCTGGGCCGGGTGCCGCACCACGGCGGTCTCGATGGTCCGGCCGCCGGGGTCACCGTGGTCGACCGGGACCGTGACGGTGCCGCACTCCAGGCGCGCCCGCCAGTCGGGGTCGCCCTCCGCGGGTTGGGCCGCGGCGAGTTCCTCGGGGGACAGGCAGGGCCGCCAGTCGATGTGCTGACCGTAGAAGGAGCGTGCGTGGTCCTGCTCGTCGAGTGGGGCGAACCCCGCCGTCACGACCAGTGCCAACGCCGCCCCCACGGCCCACAGAGCCCGCCCGCCAGCGCAACGCACCCGAACACCCGCCCCCGCACAGAGTCGTCCTCCACCGGGATCCATCCTCCGAGCGACCGGGTGCGCGGCCGCGCAGAACATTCCGGAGGGCGGGTAAACAGTCCGTCCCTTCGGGCTTTACCAGGCGGGGCAGGACAGCCCGGACTCCGGGACCGCCCCTTCCAGCAGGTAGGCGTCCACGGCGGCGTCCACGCACTCCATGCCGTAGCCGTAGGCGGTGTGGCCCGCGCCCTCGTAGGTGACCAGGGTGGCGGTGGCCAGCTGGCCGGTCAGCTCCTCGGCCCAGGTGTAGGGGGTGGCCGGGTCCCCGAGCGTGCCGACCACGAGGATCGGCGGGGCGTCGGGGGCGGAGAACCCGGTGGGCGCCTCCTCGGTGTCCACCCAATAGGCGCACGGCAACTGCTCCCACACGAGGTCGGCTCCGAAGTAGGGGGACTCCGCGGCCGCGCGCTGGGCCGCCTCCCGGTAGTCGTCGGCGTCGGTCGGGTCGGCGCGGTCCGCGCAGTTGACGGCGGTCAGGGCGGCCTCGGTGTCCTCGAAGACGCCGGGTTCCTCGGGCTCGTCCGACTCCTCGGCCTCCTCCTCGTCCTGGGCGAAGGTCTGGTCGTAGAGGCGTTCCAGCTGGGGTCCGGCGCCGTGGACGTCCTGGTCCAGAGCTGCGAGGGTCTGGGCCAGCTCGCGCCAGGCGACCTCGTCGTAGAGCTGGAGGCTCACCATGGTCAGCAGCGTGTCACCGTTCACCGGCCAGCCCTGGACCATGGGCGGATCGGCGTCGAGCCGGTCGAGGAGGTCCCCCATCCGAGCGTCGGCGGTGGCCGCGTCGTCGAACGGGCAACTGGGGGCGTACCCGCACTCCTCCACGAACAGGTCCCATGCGCCCTGGAAGGCCACTGCCTGATCGGCGGCGACCTCCACGTTGGGGCGCTCGGTCTCCACCGCGCCGTCCAGGACCAGCGCGCGGGTGTTCTCCGGGTACGTCTCGGCGTACAGGGCACCGATGTAGGTGCCGTAGGAGAAGCCCGCGTAGGTCAGCCGCTCGTCACCCAGGGCGGCGCGGATCAGGTCGAGGTCGCGGACCACGTTGACGGTCCCCATGTTGGCGAGGAACTCCTCCCCCGCCGTCTCCGCGCACGCCTCGGCGTAGGCGCGGGCGGTGTCCGCCAGGGCGGAGAGTTCCGCGTCGGTGACGTTCTCGGGGTCGGCCACGGCGCGGCGGGCCTCGTCCATCGCGTACCAGTCGCCGCAGGCGAAGCCCTCGCTCTCGCCCACCCCGCGCGGGTCGAAGCCGACCAGGTCGAAGGCATCCTGGATCGGTGCGTCGAAGAGCGGGTGGTCGAGCATGTTCACCCCGGACTCTCCAGGGCCGCCGGGGTTGATCACCAGGGAGCCGATCCGCTCGTCTGCGGGGCCGCTGGCGGGCCGTCGGGCCAGGGCGAGGTCGACGGTGTCCCCGTCGGGGGCGGCGTGGTCGAGCGGCACGGTGAGGGTGCCGCACTCCAGCGTCTCCAGCCACTCCGGGTCGCCGTCCCAGTCCGGTGCGGCCTCCAGTTCCTCCTCACTCAGGCAGGGCGCCCAGTCGATGGTCCTCGGCGCCGACACGGGCGCGGCCTCGGCCTCCCCGTCGTCCTGCGCGGTGCACCCCGCGAGCAGGAGTACGAGCACGCCTCCCAGCGCGCCCGCCCGAACCCGACCACCAGTGATCCCCATGCCTTGTACGTCCCGCCGTCGCCACCCGCACGACCGGTCGGCCGCGACCCCATAGTGGAGCACCGGATGGGACGCCGCGAACCGGGCACCGGTTCGGGAAGGGGACGTGGATCACCGCGGGGTCAGAGCCTGCTGACGTCCGTGGCCAGTGCCCCGGTCGGGTCCGTCACGCCCGCAGGGTCCACTTCGAGGACCAGGGGGCACAGCGGCTCCCCGAACCGGAGTCCCGTGGCGGCGCCGCGTCCCGGGGCGGGCTGGGAGATCCAGTCCACCAGTTCACCGGCGCGGCTCACGTCCCGCCCCGGCCTGGTCAGGGCGACCACGGTGCCCGCCACGTCACAGCGCACGTTCAGGTGCGTGGTCGCCGCGAACACGCTCTGGGCCCAGGACCCCGGGCTCACGTCCCGCAGGGGCCCGTCCGGTGTGCGTCGGCGTTGGCGGGCCGGGGCCGCCAGCCCCACCGCGCGGTCGTCGAAGGTCAGGACCAGCCCGGGCCGTTCCTGCGCGGTGAGGAACCCCTCCGGGTCGGCGAGGGAGACGTCCCACCACACCCCGGTCGATCCCGAGGCGGCCGCGCTGAGCTCGGTCCTGGCGCGTTCCAGCAGTTCCACGTCCACCTGGTCGCGGGCGGCTCCGGTGACCACTTTCCCCAGTGGTGCGGTGAGGGGTGCGTACCCGGACAGCACCAGTGACCAGTCGATCCGGGCCCGGCCCTGGAGTTCGCGGCGGCCGTGCGTCAGGCACACCACGGCACGGTCCCGGGGCAGCTGGTAGGTGGCGCAGGCACCTCCGTGCCGTGCGGCCCTGGCCAGCCCGAGACTCATCGCCTTGGTACCGGTGGTGATGTCGACGACCACGGGTTGCCCGCCCTCGCGTTCGTGTTCGATCCAGCCCTGCACGGCCCGCTGGACCGCCGCGGAGTCGTAGCCGTCCACCGGGTCGGCGGCCAGCCGGACCCGGTCGCGGTAGCCCTCGGCGCGCAGGGTGGCGGCGTCGGCCGGAGGCGCGTCCGGCTGCTCGGCGGCGCGCAGGGCTCCGGCGGCGGCCTCCCGCACCCGGGCCCGCAGGCTCTGCCGGGAGGGCAGGACCAGCGCGCGGGCGGGACGGTGCGCGTGCAGGGCCGCGAGGGCGCCCAGGCGGCTGCCGCCCAGGGGTGTGACCAGGAGCGGACCGTCCCCCGGGCCGGGGTGCAGGGCTGGTGGCGTGGGACCGGGGATCGCACCACCAGCGGGGTCGGGTGTCACCTTGGACCGGGGAATGACGACGGGGACGGCGGGCCGCGGGGAGTCGGCCAGGCTCGGGAAGAAGGCGTCCCGTGCGGCCGCGAAGGTGGTGACGCGCTCGGTCAGGGCCTCCAGGTTCCACACGTGGACGTGGCGGGCGGTCAGCGCCGGGTTGTACGCGGTGACCTGTTCGCGCAGGTTCTCGACGACGGGGCCGGAGTAGACGAACAGAACGAGAGTGGCCCCGCCGAAGACCCGGCGGGCCTTGGCCACGGTCCAGCCGGCGCGGGCCACCACGTCCTCGGCCCGCGTCTTGGCCTCCACGCACAGCACCCGGTGGCGATGGCGCACCAGGATGTCGAAGTCGGCCACGGACCCGCCCGGGCGGTAGGGGTCGGCGACACGGCGGGAGCCGAGGACCTCGGTGTCGGGCCGCCCGCCCAGCAGGCGGCGCAGGTGGGACAGAACCCGGGCCTCCGCCGCGATCCCGTTGCGTTCGCTCTCGGGCAGGTTCGGATGGGCCCTTGCCAGGGCGGTGTCCCCTCCGTTCAGGAAGCGGCGCACCGGCTCCGGGTCGCGGTCACTCAACCAGTGGGCGCCGTGGACCCCGGCCAGGGTGCGCAGGTCGACCCCCTGGCAGCTCACCGGGTGGTCCGGGCGCGCGGTGTCGGCGGTGCGCAGCAGGTCGCTGTGGGAGTCCAGGTAGAACCGCCAGGCGCGGGCGTGCGACGGCAGCGCCTGCTCGTGGTGCAGCGCGGCGGCCACGCTCATCACCTTGGTTCCGCCGGTGTAGTCGAGGTACCAGGGTTTCCCGCCGAGTGCGCGGCGGACGGTGTCCAGGAGCCCGGTGACGCTGGCGGGGTCGTGCGGGTCGGCGCCCACGCTGAGGACGCGCACGGAGCGCTCCCCCGCGATACGGCCGACCGCCTCGGCGACGCGGCGCGCCACGGGCAGGGTTCCGTCGCTACAGACCAGGAGCAGTTGGTCGACCGGCAGGGTCAGCGACGTGAGGAGGGCGGGGGTGGGGTTCTGGCCCACGAGAACGACGGCGACTCGGGGTGCGTCCACGCTTTTCCTTTCCGGACGCACCGTTTTCGGACGTCTCCCGACTACAGGAACGGGACCACAGTACTCACCCGTTCCCGAAATGGATCAGGGAAGTGAGTTTCCCACCCGGCACGCGGGGCCGCACTGGTAACCGTGCGCGCGCACCGGAACGGAGGTGAGGACGAAGGAGCGGCATCCGGTGACCACCCCCTTGTCGTCCCGTACGAGGTCGGAGGGGACGAGCAGGTCGTCCCGTTCCGGATGCGCCGAACTCACCACGGAGGAGACGATGAACCAGACCCCCTCGGCGGGCGGCGGCAGGCGTGCCCTGGTGCGTTCCTCCGCCAGCAGCGGCACCCCCTCCACCTCGCTCAGCGGTACCCGTACCGCCTCGACTCTCGCTGGTTCAGTCGATCCGCGCCAGGTGCGGATCACCCGCGCATGCTCGTCGACGACCGTCACCTCGTGCGGAGTCAGATTGACCACGGACATCCGGCGACCTCCCGTAACACTCGATCCATGTCGGCCGCCCTCCACTCCGGGACGGGCGCGACGCACCCCGATCCGAGGTCCTCAACGCCATCTCTCGGACACCTGCAAGTTCCCTGGCGAATACCTTCACGGCCCTTTCTGGGGCCACTGTTACTCGTGACCGTTTCAGAATGGCCCCCAAGCACTTCCTCCATTCGGATTCCCCGCCGACAATTGACAGCGCGCACCCGGTGGCCATATTTTGTTGTTTGACCTCCCGTTGACGCAGGAGTGTCACCACCAGTCTCACGTCTCGACAGCGCGTTTCCCCGGAAGGGCTGGGGGAGCGTCCCAGCCCCGGCACACCCGGGGAGAAGAGTTCGTGAGCAAGCATCACTGCTCCGCCGTGGAACTGTTCGGTTCGGCCGCCTTCCTGCGCGTGTTCACGCGTGTGTTGGGGTGTGGGCCCTGCTCCTCGGACGGAACAGCGCAGGGCTGCGCCGGTCACTCCGAGCAGTTCTTCGACTACGTCGACCTGTGCTTCGAGCACTGCCCGTGCCCGCGGCACCGGGGAGAGCCGACCAGCGTCATCGCCACACGCATGGCCAGCGTCTCGAACGGCGCGGCGGGTGGCCGCGGCGTCCTTCCGGACGCTGACGCGGTTGGTGCCAAGGCCATGCCCGGGAGCGGGTGCACGGCCGAAGACGCCTTCGGCGTGCGCGCGGTCGCCTCAGTGGACCGCACCGCCGCCCACCGGCTGCGCGACGCCCTGGACGACGTCCGCCGTGACCGCTCGTACAAGAACCTGCGGCGCGTCTACCCGCAGCCCGCTCCCAACGGCAAGGTCCGCTGCGCCTTCTCCGAGCGCCCCCGGCGCTGGGCCCAGCGCCGCGACGTGGCCCGTGTCGCCACCGACATCGTGGAACAGGAGGCGCTCGCCCTGCTGGTCCTGACGGCCGGTTGGGGCAACCCCGCCGCCGACCTGCCCGAGGACGTCCATCCCGGGGAGTCGGTGTCATTCACCGAGGACGGCAGCGCGGTCCCCGTCGCCGACCTGCACGGGCGGTCACTCACGGCGGTCAGGGAACCCCCGATGGTCTCCACTGCCACCGGCGACTACCTGCTGCGCAAACTCTCCGAACTGGCCGGAGGGCGCGACGCCGACGCGGGACGCACCCCGGACCAGCGCCGCCGCCTGCACCTGCGCCGACTGCTGCCGAACCTGACCGGCGAGGACGTGGCCCGGCGGCTGACCGGCGTCCTGGGGCGGATGGCCGTCACCATGCCCGGCCACTTCGAGCTGGTGCAGCGCGCCCGCGGGCGCGCCCGCAGCGCCCCCTACACCCCGGTCCCGGACCTGCCGGACGAGGAGGACTCAGACGCCTACGGTGACGGGGACCCGGACCCGTACGGGCCCCGGCGCGACGTGCCGCGCCAGGCCGAGCGGGCGTGGCTGGGCTGGCTCGCCCGTGAGCTCGCCGCCGAGGCTCAGGCCCACCGGGCGGCCTTCGACGCCGACCCCCGTGGTTCCCTGGACGCCCTGTTGTGCCGTCTGCTGGAGGAGGGGCCCCGGGTGCCGGTGCCGTGGCGGGGAGCCCAGGACGACCCCGATCGCCGCGCCGACCTGTTGGAAGCCCTGGCGGACGCGGTCGACGACTGACGGCGCGGATGACGGCCCGTCGGCCCGATCAGCCCGCGCCCGCCGCCGCGAAGCGCTCGGTGAGCGGAGGGAGCACCGGATACTCGGCGAACTGGCGCAGGGACATCACCGCCGTCTCCTCCCACGGCAGGCGCCCCCGCCAACGGCTGGCCAGGAGCACGTCCACCACCTGGTCCACCCCGCGCCAGTCGTCGGCGGAGCGCTCGCGCGCGATGGCGGCGGAGAAGGCGTCCAGGAAATCGCTGACCAGGCCCGGAGCGGCGCGGGTCACCCCGGAGGCCGGGTCCAGGGACAGGTCAGCGGCGCGGGCCCGGCGGTCCACCAGGTGGAGTTCGGGGCGCAGGTGCACGCTGCCCATCCCGAGGGACTTGCCCATGCCGACCTTGTGCGCGTGCTCGGGGTCATGGGGATCGCCGCCCTCCACGGGGTTGTCCAGGAGCAGGGCGCGCAGGAGGGCGCCGAGTTCGGCGTCGGTCAGGTTGGTGAAGGTGACGCGTGAGCGCAGGACGAGGCCGTCGCGCAGGGGCACGATGTCGCGCTGGGTGTCCTCGGGTGGCGGAACGCGGGCGCCCCGGGGCAGCACGGTGATCCCGAGGTCGGCCTGGGCGCGTTCGTCGTAGCGCACAGGTGAGCCCAGCCGGGGGTCGTGCCGGTGCAGGTAGGTCTTGTAGCCGCCCAGGCGGATTCGACCCTCGTGGGACCACGTGACGACATCGGAGCGCTCCCCCGACACCTCAGGGCCCTGGACCAGGTAGTTGGCGAAGCAGCCGCGCTGCGGGGACAGGAGCCGTACGCGCAGGGCGGCGCCGTCCGGGTAGTCGAAATCGCCGCCCCCTCCCACGGCGTCGCCGAAGGACACCCGGCCCTTGAGCGCGCCGGCCTCCCCCGCGAACACGTCGGTGTCGCCGAACAGCGCGCGACACACGTCCACGGTGCGGCCGGCCCGCTCCGTGCGGTCGGGGTCGCCGTGCTGCGGGCCGAGCACGTCGGCGGGGACGGCCCGGCGGATCGGATCGTCGTCGCTGACCGCGACCCGGTAGCCGCCGGAGCGGCCGAAGGACACCACCCGGCCCGAGGGGTCGAGGTCGAACCAGACGGGCTCCAGCCCCCGGCGGGGCAGCCCCCCGCCACCGGCTCCGGCCACCGGCGGGCGGGCGGGCCGGTCGTCCCCGGTGCCCAGGGTGTCGGGGAAGGCGGCCCGCTGGTATCCGGTGATCTGCGCCGCCGACTCGAACAGTTCCACCAGCGACTCCGGGACCGGGAGGCGACCGGTGCGCGGGTCCGGGGGCCGGGGGAACAGGTAGGCGTTGCGCCGCTCCTGCGCGGCGCTCCCGGTGAGCACCAGCAGGGCCGGGATCACGCCGCCGGAACCGCCGTGGGCGGCGAGGTGGGAGCGCGCCTCGGGTTCGTCGGGGGCCACGGCCGCGATGCCGCGCCGTCCGCTCAGGTGTACCGCGTACACCCAGCGGTGCTGGAGGTGGCCGTGCTGTTCGTGGACGGTGGGCACGTAGGTGCCGTCCCGGGGCGGGTCCGGGAAGTCGGACACCCCGAAGTCCCAGGTGCGCAGGCTCTTGCGGAGTACGTCGAAGGTCACCTTGAGGGCCCGTCCGGGTTCGGGTTCCAGGATGGTGGCGGGGACCTCCACGGCGTACCAGCCCCCGTCCGCGGAGTCGCGGTAGAGGAAGCCCTGTCGGGTGCGGTGGCCCGCGCGGCGTCTGCGGTAGTGGTCGTGTCGCCTGGCCATGACCCGTCGGGCGCGGGCTGAGGGAGAACCGTCGGCGGCCCCGGCGTCCACGCGCACGGGTGCGCGGAAGAACAGCATGGGCGTGTTGACCGGGCCGCTCTCACCGCTGGTGAGCATGCGCAGCGTGTTGCGGACCAGGCCGCGCAGGGTGGAGCCCGGGACCAGTGGGAGGGAGCGGTCACCGTGCGGGAGTCGGGCGGAGGAGCGCGTGCGGCCGCGTCCCGGTGTCTGGCCGACGAACGTGGGGGTGAGCGTGGTGAGGGCGAGGTCGATCCAGCCCGAGTGGGTGCCCTCCACGGTGCGGTCGTGCGAGCGGAGCAGGGACGCGGTGTCGTGGTCGGGGTGCAGGGCGGTGGCGGGGACGGGGGCCTCGGCCAACCGGACCAGGCCGTAGGGGGCCGTGGCGCGGTGCGGATCCGACATCAGAGCTCCCCGTCCCGGTCGCGGCCCCGGGGTTCGACCACGGCCCCGGTGCCGACCTCGAACTCGGGTCCGGTCGGCTTGCGTCCGGACGCCAGCCCGGTCAGCCGGTGGAAGGCCACGCCCACGGCGCCGGTCACGGGGTCGGCGGCCCAGTACTCCCGCACCGTCAGCCAGGTCCCGGTGCTCTCCAGAGCACCCCGCCCCGGTTCCGGCAGGGGGCGCACCCGGCCGGAGAAGTCGGTCCAGGCCACCGGGAGCACCGCCTCGGAGCCGGAGGGCTCCCTGGTGACGGAGAAGGGGACCGGCCCCTTCAGGGTGCGGCTGGCTTGGGGTCCGCTCCATCCCTGGAGCAGGAGGGAGCGGTCGCGGGGGCGCATCCAGTCCGGCGGGCGGCCGGGGGCGTCGGTGCTGATCCAGCCCGCCTCCACGCCCTCGCCCAGACGGATCTGTGCGTGCGGGCCGAACACGAGCACCTCCAGGACCCGCCACCGGTCGGTGTCGGGGTCCACCGGCGCCGCCGACAGGTGTCCGGTCGGCGGTTCGTCCGACCTCCGCCACCGCGCGTGGGGGCACGAACCGGTGATGCGCCCGTCGCCGAGTTCGGCCAACAGCCACTGGGGGCCTCCGGGCGGGCCCGCCGCGTCGAGGGCGCGGCAGCGCCGTCCACTGACGAAGACGTCGTCGAGGACCTCGTCGATGGTCCGCTCGGAGAGCGGCCGCACGTCGACGCCGACCGGGTCGGGGGGTTCGTGGGGATGCGGGTTCATGGGAGGTCCCCCTCGTCAGTCTGCCCGGGTTCCGGGGCCGGGATGATCTGTCGGTGCAGTTCGGGAAGCCACTCGCGGGCGGTGGCGGCGTCCGGGCCGTCCGGCTCCGTGAGGGCGCGGAGCAGGTCCACCTCGCGGGGCGCGGACCCGTCCCCCTCGTGGCTGGTCAGGACGGCCCGGGTGGCCAGCAGTCGACCGCTGCCGGTGCCCGCCCCGGCCCCGAGGGTGTCCAGGGGGACCGTGGCCAGTTCGCGTACGACCAACGCGAGCAGCCCCCGCACGGCGTCGTCGGGCTCGGAGACGTCGAGGACGACTGTGGCCGAACCGCCGCAGTGGAGTTCGGTGGTGAACAGGTGACCGTCCACCTCGTCGCCGAACAGGGCGTCGACGGTCAGACGCGTGGTGGTCACCGGGGCGCCGCCGGTCAGGGTCGGGGTGGCGCGCAGGCGGACCCGGGAGGCGGCGGACCGGGCGTCGGGCCACCGGCCGGTGTCGTCGCCCCACCAGTGGCCGTGCCACTCCCGCCAGCGGGTCCCCTCCCCCGCCAGGTGTTCGGCCGCGTCCCGGACGAGGCGTCGACCGATCCGCTTGAACAGGGCGAACAGGGCGGTGTCACCGAGGACCGGGCGCAGCTCCACCTCGCCGTCCGCGGATCCGATGTCGGCGGGGCTTCTCCGGTGGGCGCGGTCGGCCGTGCCCGATCGGTCGTCCACGGGGGCGTCGCCGATCAGCAGGGTGGCGGGGCGCGGTTCCCGCTTCGAGGACGCGGGGTCCGTGTCCGTGCGCTCGGCCACGTGCAGCTCCATGCGCAGCTCGGCCCGGCGCCGCCGGTCCACGACCCCGGCCCCGTCTGGCGGAGGGGCGAGGGTCCCGGCACCGCCGTGTTCTTCGAGGACGGAGCGCATGACCTCGACCAGGTCCGTCCCGGTGCGGGTCGCGGAGGGGTGCCGTTCGCCGCCTGGGGCCACGGCGGTCCACTCGTCGGCACGGGGCGGGCCGACCCAAGCGGGAGTTGCGGGCTCGGCGGCCTTAGCGTGCACGGCGGGCTCAGGGGGCGCGGCGACCTTGGCGGGCGCGACGGGCTTGGCGGGCGCGACGGGCTCAGGGGGCGCGACGGGCTCAGGGGGCGCGACGGGCTTGGCGGGCTCCACGCGGGATGGACCCGCGGGTCCGGTCTCGGCGGCGGACAGGGCCTGTTCGGCCTCCCGCCAGCGGGTCGGCCAGTCACGCGCGTGGTAGGCGAACCATCCCTCCTCGTCGGTGAGGTCGTGCCGGCGGGCGGACCAGCGGGTGGCCCGGACCGCTCCGTGGCCACGGCCCGTACGCCCGCCGATCCGGATGCCCGGCCCCTCGTCCGCCAGCCCACGGGCGGCCAGGGCCACCAGGGCGAGCAGGCGGGCCTCCTCGACGGGGTCAGCGGCCCTCAACCTCAGGTGCGCGGTGAACACGGTGCCCGCGGGCAGCACCTCCCACTGCCACATGCGGCCGGGGCGCACGCTGCCGGTGGCGGGATCCACGCGGGTCCCCACCCGGACCGGTACCGCTCCCCTCCCGGGGAGTACGGCGTGCGCGTCGTCCAGGTCCAGGGCGCTGGAGCGCGCCCCCGCCCCCGGTGTGTCCGCCGACCCCAACAGCGCGGCGGCGCTCTCCGGGTCCGCGGTGCGGGCGAGGAGTTCGTGGCGGAGCAGCCCGGCGAGGGTGGTGGCCCGCAGCCGGGGCGCCCCACCGAGCGGGTCCCGGTCCAGGCGCAGATCCACGTCGCTCTCCGCGACGTGCCTGGGGGTGGCCCGGGCCGCCCCCACGTGAGCGTCGGTGAGAAGGCGGAGTCGGACCGCGAACTCCCAGACCAGACCGGTGGGGCCGGGCCCGTGCGGGTCGGCGTCGTCGTCGGACGCGGAGTCGGCGGTCAAGGCTGGTCCTGTTCGGCGCGCAGTGTGCGGGCCGCCTCGGCCAACCAGGACGAGACCAGCAGGAGGGACAACCGTGCCGAAGCGCGGAGCTCCCAGTGTTCGGCTCGGGCGGAGAGCCCGCTCGCGCGGTTGCTGGGCGGCAGCCCGTCCGGGGCGGTCAGGTCCACGGCCGCCAGGGCCCGGGCGTAGGCGGGGTCGTGGGCGAACCGGGGCCGGTTCTCCTGCCACCAGACGGCGGGCCCGGCGGAGAGCCCGCTCAACCACGCGTGGACGGTGAGCGGGCGGCCCTGCCCCGGGCGGACCAGCCGGGCGCGTCGCAGGGCGCGCACGGCCCTCTCCCGCAGCACCTTGTGGACCGGATCGCCCTCCTGGTCCGGCCCGTCGAGCGTGTGGCCGAGCGCGTCCAGGGCCGCGTCGGGGGTGTCGTGGGGGTGGGTGACCACCTCGCGGAGCCTCCCGAGCAGGCTGGGGGTGAGCGGGGCGAGCCTGCCCGTCGAGGCGAGGCCGCGCGCGTGGTCGCGAACGGAGGGCGCGGCCGCGTTCCACAGGAGTTCGTCGTAGAGGGTGTCCAGCTCCGCGTCCCGTCCGGGGTCGAGCGGTGTGGGGTCGGGCAGGACCCGGCCGTCGGACAGGGTCACGGTCCCCGCCGCGCGGGCGGGGAGCGGGGCGGACGGCGGCACCAGCGGGACGGGGACGCGCGGTGGCGGGTCGACCAGGACGAACTGGCCGTGGCCGTCCACAAGGCGTTCGCCCAGGGGGTGGGCCTCCAGGTCGCGGACGTGGGCGGTCGTGATCCCCCCTCCGAGGCACAGCCGCACCACCGACCCCGGGGCCGCGGCCCACCGCTGGGCCATCGGTCCCCGGTAGGCACGGTGGTAGGCACCGACCAGGACGGGTTCGACGTGCGCCGCGACCACTGAGAACGGTGTGTTCGGCAGGCGTCGGGCGAGGAGTTCGCGTACCGCCGGGACCAGGGCGTGCGGGCGGTCCTGCCCCTGTTCGCCCGTCAGGAGCGCCGGGGAGAGCAGGACCAGGTCCACCTCCTGGCCCGCGCGTCGGGACCGGTCCGGGCCCGGCCGCTCCACCCGGTCCGGGGACAGCAGACGGTCCGGGCGCACCGGTTCCACCGTGACCCCGCCGTGGGCGCGGGTGCCACCGGAGCCGAGAGTGAGCGTGCCCTCGGCGTCGGAGAGGACCTCGACGATCCGTTCCGCGAGCCCGCGCAGGAAGGCGTGGTCGGGGCCGCGCAGTTGCCAGCGGGCCTCGAAGACCTGGCCCGGGTCCATGCTGGTGGTGAAGAAGGGGGCACCCCGACCCAGGTAGCGCTCGGAGGTGGTGCGCACCGCGGCGCGCAGGGAACGGTCGGGGGTGAGCGGGTCCCGCACGGCGCGGTGAGGCGTCCCGGGCCGATCGACCCCCTCAGCGAACAGGTCCACGAGCGTGTCGCCGTCCTTGCCCGGTGAGTACAGGTACGCGGGCGGCGGATGGGCGACCACGGGGACGCCGGGGCGCGCGTGCTGCTCCAACCGGGGGTGGGCGGCGGCGAAGCGGACCCGGTCACCGCGCGCGACCCAGGCGTGCAGTTCGTCCCGCAGGCCCGCGCGCTGGAGGACGGCGGCGAGCATGCCGCGCTGGGCTCGGCCGCTGACGGTGGTCTCCGTGTCGACGTGCAGGGGGTCGAAGGCGGTGCGCACGGCGAGGGAGTCGGTGAGCACGTACCGCAGTGGCAGGTAGGCGCTGACGGGCTCGGAGGGCGGGCTCGGCGCGGGGTTCATGTCCGGGTGTCCTCCTGCCCGGGCGCGGAGGGCCCCGGTTCCGGCCCGTTGGTCGTCGCGCGTTCCGGGGGTTCCTGGTGGGGGCGTCGTCCGGGTGGCCGCGCCAGGGCCAGTGTGGTGGCCCGGGGGTCGGGGTCGTCGGGGAGGGCCAGGTACACGTCCACCCGTCCCCGACCACGGGTGGAGCGCAGGCCGATCTGGTCCGTGGCCAGGCAGGCGCGGGCCAGGCAGCGCCAGTCCACAGCCCTAGGGGGAACCGACCAGGTCAACGGCGCGATGAGCACCAGACCGGGCAGGAGCGCCCGGTGGGTGCGCAGACGTCCGGGTTCGGGTGCGCCGTCAGGGCCGATCTCCACTCCCGACTCCAGTGTGGTGTGCGCGTCGGTGACCGCGCGGCGCAGCGTGGCGCGCGCGGGTTCGCCCCGGCCCGCGAGGGCGTGGGCGACGGCGGCGCGCACCGTGTCCGCGGGGCGGGCGTGCCCCACCCTCAGCGCGCGGTCGGGGTCGTGCGAGCGCTCCCGGCCGAACACCCACCGCACCGCCTCGGCCAGGTCCGGTGCGACCGTCGCCGCGCCGACCGCCGCCGCGCGCAACCGGGCGGCGAGCCGGTGCCGGGGCAGGTGGGGCAGCCCGTGCGCGTCGGTGACCACATCGGTGTCGGCGCCGGTGCCGTCCGCGCTGGCGCCCACGAACAGCGCCGGGGAGGCCAGGCGCACCACGATTCGGTCGGGCTCGCTCATCGGACTCCGCCCTCCGCCAGTCCGGGATCCAGGTACAGGTCACGCACGTCGACCGCGTCCAACAGTTCCCCGTGGGTCCATCGCTCGGGCAGGGTCACCGGGTGCCCGGTCGCGCGGGCGCGGCGGTCCAGTTCGGGTCCGGGGTCGGCTCCGGACTCCAGCAGGGGGACCAGCGCCGAGACGAGCCACCCCCGGTGGCGGGCGTCCCCGTCCGAGAACAGGCCGCCGTCCGCGGACAGGTAGCGGTCCAGGAACCGGGTGAAGTTCGTACCGGTCATCGGCAGCGCCGTGCGCGGGGGCACGGCCGTTCGAGCGGACTCCATGCGGCCCAGGACACGGTCGACCCCGTCGAATCGGGTGGTCCAGGCCACGGCGTGCTCCTCTGCGGCGGTGGGGTCGGTGGCCACAGCCGAGCGCCGCCGTGCCTTGGCCAGTCCGCACATGGCCTCGCAGAGGTCGTAGCCGAGCGCGAGCGGGGCGCCCACCGGCTGCACCGCGATCCCCGCCCCCACCGTGGGCACGCGGGTGACGTGCGCACGGGCGTCGGCAGGGGTCACGGTACGGCCCGGGAGGCGGACCCGGGTCAGCGCACGGTGCAGGGCCACCCTGGGGTCGGCGGGGTCGCTGATCCGCGCCGGGTCGGCGTCCAGCCACTCCAGGGCGAACCGCACCAGGCTCAGCGCCAGCCGGGCGTCGCAGAGCACCGTGAGGTCGTCCCCGGCGACCACGATCGGCCGCAGCGGCAGCCGGATCGGGCCGGGCGGTTCGTGGTCCAGGGTGAGTTCCCCGCCCGCGCCGGCGGCCGGAACGAAGGGGGGCCGCCCCGGTTCGGTTCGGACCCGGGCGGCCACCGCGTGCACCAGGGCGCGGGCCAGCCCCTCGGTGAGCCCGGCGATGTGGGTGGACAGCTCCCGTTGGGCCAGCGCCCCGGAACCGGGCACACCGGGGGCCCCGGCCCGCTCGCGGTACTCCCCGAGCAGCTCCCCCAGACCGTTGACGTCGACGTGCACCACCGCGACCCTGCTCACGTCCCCGTGGTCGCGACCGAGCCGGTCCACCTCCATGGGCAGGGCCAGGCCCGCCTCCGGGCCCGAGAGCCAGGAGTCGCTGTGGGCACGGTGCCAGCGCCGGCCGATCCCCCGTGCCCGGGCGACGTCGGCCGCCACCCGTTCGTGCGCGCGTCGACCCGTCCCGGTGGGGTCCTCCAGGGGCCTGCTCCCGTCCACGGACTCGGCCGGGGCCCCGCTGACCGAGCACACGGCCGTGATCCCGTACCCCGGAGCGGGGGTGTGCAGCGCGGACATGTGGCGACGGGCACGGCGCAGCCGGACGGGCAGCTCGGCCAACGCCGCGTCCAGACCAGGCGCGACCGGTTCTCCGGGAACGGGGACGGCCCCGGGCCCGTAGGGGACGAACGCGACCACCGGTGTCAGTCCCCCGGCCCGGTCCCGCAGCCTGCGCGTGTACCGCCCGGTGAACAGCCGGGCCGCCGCGAGGTCGGCCAGGACCAGGGTCAGGGCTCCGCCCGCGTCCCGCAGGACGAGGCAGTCCTCGGGGACGAGGTCGGCCACCCCGTGGACGGGGTCGGAGGTGTCGGTGAGTTCGGCGACCAGTGCCGCGCGACCCACGGCGTCCAGGATCCGTCTGCCGCTGTAGACGAAGGCCTGGATTCCACGCAGGTCGACGCCGACCAGCACCCCGGTGGCCGGGGTGCGCGGGTCGTGGCTGGGCGGGTGGGGCTCGGTCGGTCGGTGCTCGGAGGCCTGGGTCACCGCGACGGACTCCTCGTGGCCGGGGGACGGCGGGAACGGCGCGACGCGCCGCACGGGAACGGGTGTCCTTCAGACATCTCTCGGACGGTGACGCCGTCATCACCACCGATACCAGGAGCCGCCACCCCGCGTCACCCCCTTGGCCCCATCCGGTCACTCCTTCCCCCGCACGCACCCCGTGCCCGGAGGGCCCCGCGCCCTGTCCGAGAGAGCACAGTGCATGGACCGTCCCCCGCCCGACAGCAGAAAGGCCCTTCCATGGCGACGCCCAGCAGACACGACAGGCTCTCCCGATCCGAACGCGACCGCCCCTCAGGAGGCAAGCGGACCGGCCCCGCGCTGACCCCGGAGGACCTCGTGCCGCACCTGCTCGGGCTGGCCCGGACACTGCGGGAGGGCGACGGGCGAACCCCACCGGAGCCGATACCCCACCAACGCACGGCCTGACGCCCCGACCCGGGTGACCATCCGGGTCAGGGCGCGGGCGGGGACGAGAAGGGGCTCCCACCCCGTCCACCGGGTGGGAGCCGCGAAGGGCGGCCGTGGCGGCCGCCGGGGTGGGGCACCGGTCCCCGCCCGCCGTCCTCGGGCGGGAACCGGCGGTCTGTGGGTCAGTCGAACAGCGTGCCCCCGAACTCCTCCGCCTCGGCCACCGCGCGCGCACGCGTGTCGATCGGCCGGGGGCGGCTGTGCCGGATGCGGTGGGCGACCCGGCGGCCCGAACGCGGGGCGGGGACCCGCGACGCGAGCACGTTCCGGGTGACCGTGTCCACTCGCACCGAACCGAAGCCCTGCGCGGTGTACTTGCCGATCCCGACCAGTTCCAGGAGCTCCAGCAGGACCGCGAAGGTCGCGACGTCCCGGGGGTCTCCGTCGACCACCTCCAGGCGCAGGCCGCCCTGCCAGCCCAGCACGGAGCGCTTCTCCGCGTGCTGGTGCTCGGACAACCCCACCTCCTCGCCGGGCAGGTTCGAGCGCCGGACCCGGGCCAGACCGGCCAGGGCCTCCTCCAGCCAGGGTGCGGCGAGTTCGGCAGGCGCGAATCGGGCCACGGCTCCCACGGCTCCGCTTCCGCCGACGATCCCCCCACCGGAGCGGTGCACGGCGCCGAAGAGCCGCCGGGGGTTGGGCCACACGTGCGGAACGCGTTCGCCGGTGGAGTCACGCGTGGTGGTCACCACCGGGGTTCGGGTGCGCACCTCGGCCGCGCGCACGGCGGCGGGCCGGTACGACCCGGTGAGCATCTCGGAGTAGGGGGTGTCGAAGGTGCGTGTGACGGAGAGGGGTTCGAGCAGGTGGTCGCCCACTCTCTGGACCCGGCCGAGCAACTCCCCCGGGTCCACGGGCGGCGGCGACTCGTCGTCCAGCCAGGTGAGCGTCCAGTGGTGCAGCCGATCGCCCAGGGGGGTCGGCCACCCGTTCATCGCCCAGCGCTTGGGCGCCGTGTGCTCGGACTCCGGCTGCGGCCACCAACGGTTGAGCAGTCCGTGGCAGTCCTCGGGCCGGATCGGCCGCGCGGCGTCGGCCCGCTCCCTCAGGATCACGGTCCACCGTCTGGGCACCGCACACCACCCCTCCCCTGGTCGGGACGGCGTACTCCTCGCCGTCCTCGTTCCTCCCACGACTACTCTCGGACAGTCCCCCGAACCCCGGTCTCCGGGGGTCTCAGCCGCCCTCCGCCATCTCCACGAGGCGCAGCACGGTGCGCCAGTTGCGGGCGGTGACCTCCCCCGGACAGTTCCGGGCGACCACCGCGGGCAGGCGCGCCGCGCGCACGCCGAGTTCGTGGTGGGTGAAGACCTCGGTGGGGGTGACGGCGATGCGCTCGCGCGGGTGGGTGGCGGGATCGATCGCGGTGAGCGCTGCGGTGTCCACCGGTTCCGAGCAGAACAGCACCATGAACGCGGAGGGGTTCTCCACTGCCAGGGGGTTGGCGGCCACCGCCGCGCGGAGCTGATCCAGCGTGCGCGTTACCACCGCGACGTCGAGACCGAACCGCTCGAGCAACGCGGCGCGCACGGCGGCGCCCACCACCCCGGGGTCGGGTTCCGCCGAGGTCAGGACCGCGTTGCCGCTCTGGATGTAGGTGGACACGTCCGTGTACCCGAGGCCGGTGAGCAGCGCGCGCAGGTCGGCCATGGCCACCTTGCGGTGTCCGCCGACGTTGATGCCGCGCAGCAGCACGATGTGTCTGGTCATACCGGCCATGGTGCCCCAGGCCGACGACGGTTCGCCGGTTGTCCGTCCGGCGCGTGGGGACCACAATGGCCTGGCCAGTGTTGACCCACGTCGAAGCGGAGGGCCCATGCCCCTTCTGAGCCACACCCTCGCCCTCACGGCCCTGGGCCGGGAGGACCTCGCACGGACGGTGTCCTCGGCGTACGGGGTCCTGCACGGGGCGCGCTTCGGCGAGGACGGCCGGCTGCTCCTGCCCTCCGAGGAGGAGTCGCGGCGCCTTGAGCACAGGGCTCGGGAGCTGGGCCTCTTGCTCACGGAGGAGGAGAGGGCCGCGTACGGCCGTCGGGTGGGGGACCCGTTGGACGGGGCGAAGGTCACCGGGGCCCCGGCGGGCTCCACCGAGCGGGAGGTGACCGCCCAGGACCTCGCGGACGAGGTCGTCGTGAGCGAGGCCGAGCTCTCCCTGCGCCTGCTGTCCGGCGAACACCTGGCCCCGGGCAGCACCTACCTGGCCACCGAGGTCGACCCTCAGGGGCGGCCGGTCTTCGCGCCGGACGGTGAGGGCTGGGTGGGCACCGACCTGACCGTGGCCTCCTGGGACGAGTCCGGGGTGTGCTCGGTCGACTTCGCCATGCGGGAGGACGCCGGGACCGGCGGCGCCACGGAGAACGGCGCGGAAGGCGGGGAGGGAGCCCCGTCCACCACCGGCACGGTGGTCCACGACCACGCGGAGGAGACGCTGACCCTCGAGGCGGACCTGCGCTTCCCCGTGGAGAGCGCCATGGCGCGCTGGGGTTCGCGCCTGTTGCGCGCCCGCGTGCGCGTCCGCGTGGACCTGCCGGGCTGGTTCGCGGCGGCTGACGGCACCGCGACCGCTCCCCCGGTGACCCTGGAGGTGGACCACCGGCTGGTCCGGGCGCGGGGGCAGGCCGTCCCCGCCCCGGGGCCGGACGGAACGTGGTCGGTCTCGGGCCAGCTGGACGTGCGCGGTGTCGGGTTGTCGCGCCCGATCGTGGCGGTGGCGGCGTGGGCGATGGGCCGTTCCCTGCGCCGCTCCGAGCAGTGGTCCGTGGAGTCGGGCACCGCACGGTTCCAGGAGGGCTGGGACGACGTCGCCCGCGCGCTCCCCTCGGTGCCGGGGTTCCTCGACGACGTGGCCCGGACCTACGCCCGCGCCCGTCCGGACGACCGCCCCCGTACCCCGGACCTCTGATCCCAGCCGTCCCGAAACCCAGCCGTCCCGAACCCCGCGGGCCGGGTGTCCCGGCTCTCTGACGGGTCAGTCGCGTTCGGCGCCCCAACCCGTGAGCGACCGGACTCGCAGCTCCGTGAAGCGCGCGCTGTTGCGCTCCCGCGAGAGCAGACTGCCCACGATCGCGCAGGCGAAGCCGATCGGTACGGCGACCAGCGCCGGGTTCTCCATGGGAAAGACCTGGATGTCGATCCACGCGGGCAGCACGGACAGGTTCTGACCGGTGACGGGGTCGGTCTTGCCGGACATCACCGGTGAGAACAGCATCAGCAGCAGGGTCGCGGACAGCCCGCCGTAGATCCCCCACTCCACACCCCGGGTGTTGAAGCGGCGCCAGAACATGGTCAGGACGATGACGGGCAGGTTGGCGGCGGCCGCGATGGCGAAGGCCAGCCCGACCAGGAACGCCACGTTCTGGGCCTGCGCCTGCACCGCCAGTGCGATGGAGACCGCGCCGATCACGCACGCGGACAAACGGGCCACCCCCACCTCCTGGGACTCGCGCGGGCGCCCCCACATGAGGATGTGGCCGAACAGGTCGTGTGCGATCGAGGAGGACGAGGCCAGGGTGAGACTGGCGATCACCGCGAGGATGGTGGCCAACGCCACCGCCGAGATCAGGGCGAGCAGCACGGCGGCGCCCACCGGCCCGGCGGTCTGACGGCCCACCTCCTCGGCGAGCAGTGGGACCGCGGAGTTGCCCGAGGGGTCCAGGGCCAGGATGCGCTCGGACCCCACCAGGGCGGCGGCGCCGAACCCCAGAGCGAGGGTCATCAGGTAGAAGGCGCCCACCATGGCGATGGTGTGGTTGACCGAGGAGCGGGCGGCCCGGCCGTCGGTCACCGTGTAGAAGCGGGTCAGGATGTGCGGCAGGGCGACGGTACCCAGGACCAGCGCCAGTCCCAGGCTGACCAGGTCCATCTTGTTGAAGAGGGTCCGTACCGGGTCTCCGGGGACCTCGGAGCCGAAACGCAGACCGGGTTCGAGGAAGGCCTGTCCGTGGCCGCTGGCCTCCGCCGCGCCGCTGAGCAGGGCGCGCGGGTCGAAGGAGAACAGGGCCAGCACCAGGACCGTGAGCAGGCCGGTGGCGGTGAGCAACACCACGGTCTTGACGATCTGGAGCCAGGTGGCCGCCTTCATCCCGCCGAACATGACGTAGACGATCATCAGCACGCCCACGAGCACGATGGCGCCGGTGCGGGCCTGGGCGGCGTCCAGCCCGAGGAGGGTTCCGCCGTCGTGCAGGCCGAACAGGACCGAGACGAGGGCGCCCGCCCCCACCATCTGGGCCACCAGGTAGAAGAGGCAGACGGTGACCGTGGACACCGTGCAGGCCAGGCGCACCCGCATCCGACGCATGCGGAAGGCGGGCAGGTCGGCCATGGTGAAGCGGCCGGTGTTGCGTGTGAGCTGGGCCATGGGCAGCACCAGCAGCCAGGCCACCAGGAAGCCGATGGAGTACAGGAAGCCGTCGTAGCCCTGGAGGGCGATCATCCCGGCGATGCCGAGGAAGGAGGCGGCGGACAGGTAGTCGCCGGTCAGCGCGAGGCCGTTCTGAGTGCCGGAGAAGCCGCGCCCACCGGCGTAGAAGTCGACTGTGCCCTTGGTGGCACGCCGGGCTCGGATGGTGATGGCCAGGGTGACCAGGACGAACACGGCGCACAGGCCGATGGTCCAGGCGTGCGCGGCCTCGATGGGACCGTCGGGGACGAGGGCGCTGGTGAACGGGGGCGGGGCCGTGGCGTCCATCAACCGGCCACCCGTCCGTCGAGGGTGTCCTCGGCCCGCGCCCGCTCGCGGATCTCCTCGGCGAGGGGGTCGATGGAGCGGGCGGAGAGACGGCCGAAGGCCCAGGCGAGCACGAAGGTGAGCAGGAACTGGCCGATCCCCATCGCCAGAGCGATGTTGACGGGATCGATGATCCGCACACTCATGAAATCGCGCGCGAAGGCGGAAAGGAGAAGATAGGAAAGGTAACTCACCAGGAAGGCGCCGACCAGGAACCCGGCCTGAAGTGCGAATCTCCTTCGGAGTTTCACGAATCGAGGATCGACGGACATGCGTTCACAGGCGTGCGCCATATCCGCCTCGGTCCGGCCGTGCGCCGATCCGGTCCCGCTGGCGCGGTACGGCTCCCCCGAGCCCCCGCCGCGCCTTCTTGACGTGCCTTCCATGTACTCGACCACGGCCATCCCCCCGAACACGGAAAATCCCTCCCCGCGCACGCGGGGCCCTTGTGTGTGGCGCCGAATCCGCTCCCCCGCGGGCCCGGCCTTTCCCTCGGCGCGCGCCGCCTCGGGCGCGTCGGCCGTTTCCCGGGGTGATCCGTCCTCTTCCTGGAACGGCCCCTCTCCCCCGTCGGGAACTCACACTAACCAGGGTCCGCGCGCCGTGTTCACCAAATACACAAATCGGCTGGAACATATGCCGGCGACCGGAACGGGAAAGGGGGAGGAGCATTGTGGAACAGCGCGGAAGGACGGGACGCTCCGTGACGGAGACCGGGATCACGAACCGTCACCCCGAATGGACCGCCTGGTCATCCGGGCCACACGCACCGCCGGACGGCGCGATGACCCCTCCGACTTCGCTAGGCTTCGGGGCGACCCCGACCCATCACGGAAACCGGTCTCATCACCCGTTTCCGCGTTCGTACACGTGTATGATTACAGGGGTCCGCACAGTTCACGCGATACCGAAGGGAAATCCCCGCCGTGGTCACCGAGGTCTTCACGCGCAAGTACTGCGATCCCCACGCCGTCCGCGAGGAGAAGGTCGAGGCGACTGAGGTCATCCAGTTCGCCTGGGAGGGCGCCGTCCGTGAGGTCGACGCCTGCGACGAGTGCTTCAAGGAGCACGAGACCCGCTACGAGCCCCTCGTCGACTACTCGCGTTCGGTGAAGAAGCGCCGCGTCACCAAGAAGGCCGCTTCCTCCACCGCCGAGAAGCCCGAGGGCTCCGACAGCGACGCGGACAGCGACGACGACAACTAGGTCGTGCGAGCGCGCCGGGGGGCCACCCCCCGGACCACTCCCTAGGTTCACCCGGGCGGTCCCACGGGAACGCCCGGATCGACCTCATCGCGTCAACCGCGAAACGGGGGTCGGTGGGCACCACGGTGCCCGCCGGCCCCCGTTCGCGTGCGCCATCCGGGCCACCGCCCGCCCCGGATGGCGGCCGGGCGGTCGCGATGATGTCGGTCAAGAAGAGGGCGGCGTCGCTCTACTGCCACCGGAACACGGTGGTCAACCGCCGACAGGCCTTCCGTGAGGCGACCGGGCTGGACCTGACCGTTCGCCGTGAGGGCGCGCTGGCCCTGGTCCTGTTCTCCGACCCCGACGGTGTCGACGGGCCCTGGCGTGAGGTGGGCCCGTGAAAGCGCGTTCGTACCCTCCGGGAGGGGGTGCACCCTCCGCCGCGTCACGACGCTGGGCCGCGACGGAGGGACGCGCACCGACACACCTCCACTGTGGGGGCCGCGGGTTTCACCGAGGTGAGGTCCCCGTTGAGTTCCGGGTTCGTTTCGTTTCCCAGGGCCCCGGCGACGCGGGAGACGCCGGAGTGGCGCCACCCGCGTCGGCGCCCGGGGGATCAGGTACGGCCGGAGACCAGGGCGCCGTCCTTCCACACCGCCGCCACCTGGGGAACACCGGGCCGGTAGGCCAGGTAGAGGTGGTTCGGGGCGTCGAGCAGGGTGAGGTCGGCACGGGCTCCCGGGGAGAGACGGCCCACGTCGTCGCGGCGCAGCGCCAGAGCGCCGCCCCTGGTCGCCGCCCACACCGCTTCGTCCGGGGTCATCCCCATGTCCCGCACACCCACGGCGATACAGAAGGCCAGGCTGGACGTGAAGCACGAACCCGGGTTGCAGTCGCTGGCCAGGGCCACGACCGCGCCCGCGTCGATGAGGGAACGGGCGTTCGGGTACGGCTGGCGGGTGGAGAAGTCCACACCGGGCAGCAGCGTGGCCACCGTGGGTTCGGGGCGCTTCGCGGCCTGGGCGAGGGCGTCCACGTCCTCGCCGGACAGGTACGTGCAGTGGTCGACCGAAGCGGCTCCCAGCTCCACGGCCAACCGGACCCCGGGCCCCTCGCCCAGCTGGTTCCCGTGCACACGGGGCAGCAGCCCCCGCTCCATCCCGGCGGTGAGCACCCGGCGGGAGGCCTCCTCGTCAAAGGCCCCGCGCTCACAGAAGACGTCCACCCAGCGGGCGTGCGGGGCGCAGGCGTCCAGCATCGGCCCGGTGACCAGGTCCACGTAGGCGGCCGGGTCGTCGGCGTACTCGGGGGCCACCACGTGGGCGCCGAGGAAGGTGACCTCGTCGGTGACCCGACCGGCGACCTCCAGGGAACGGAGCTCGTCCTCGACGGTGAGCCCGTACCCGGATTTGACCTCCAGGGTGGTGGTGCCCTGCGCGTGCGCCTCACGGACGAACCGCCGCGCGCCCGCCAGGAGTTCGGCGTCGCTGGCGGCACGGGTGGCCGCCACCGTGGTGCGGATGCCGCCCGCCGAGTACGGCGTGCCGCTCATCCGGGCGGCGAACTCGCGGCTGCGGTCACCGGCGAAAACGATGTGGGAGTGGCTGTCCACGAACCCGGGGATCACGCAGCGTCCGGCCGCGTCCACCCGGGCGTCGACGGCGGGCGCCTGCGCGCGCGGCCCCGCCCAGGCCACGCGTCCGTCCTCGATCACCAGGGCGGCGTCACTGATCTCACCCAGCCGCCCCTCCCCCAGTTCGGGGTCGTTGGTGACCAGGGTGCCGATGGCGTCGACGAGGATCGTGCCGGGCGTCGCGGGCCCGTTCTCGGTCTCGGTTCCGGGGCCGGTCGGGGTCACAGCAGCTCCTTGATGACGGCGTCGAGTTCTCGGGCGGTGTCGGGCAGGCGGACGTGCACACCCTCGCGGACGGTCCAACGCCCGTCCACCATCACGTGCCGCACGTCGGCGGCGGTGGCGGCGAAGACCACGGCGTCGGTGGCCCGCGCGGGATCGGCGCCGGCCAGGCGCACACCGTCCAGGGACACGTTGACCAGGTCGGCGCGGGCTCCGGGTGTGAGGGTCCCGGCGTCGTGCCAGCCGAGTCCGGCGTGACCGTCTGCGGTGGCGGCGCGCAGCAGTTCCCCGCTTCCCAGGGTGCCCCGACGGTGGGTGCGCAGACGTTCGTGCAGCTCCACGGCGCGGGCCTCCTCGAACAGGTCCAGCTGGGCGTGCTGGTCGGTTCCCAGGCTGATCGGGACCCGAAGCGGGGCGGCCACGAGGTCGCCGGTGCGCGGGAGGCCGTCCGCGAGGTCGCGCTCGGTGGTCGGGCACAGGCACACGGCGGACCCGTGGGCTCGGACCGTGTCCACGTCGGCGTCGGTGAGGTGGGTGGCGTGCACCAGGGTGGTGCGTTCGGTGAGCGCCCCCGCCTCGGCCAGCACGCGCACGGGGGTGGTCCCGTGCGCGGCCAGGCAGGCGGCGTTCTCTGCGGGCTGCTCGGAGACGTGGACGTGCAGCGGCAGCTCGCCCGCGTCAGCGAACCGGGCGACGGAGGGCAGGTCCCCGACGGGTACCGCGCGCACCGAGTGCGCGGCGGCGCCCACCCGGGCGTGCCTCCCCCGGGGGGCGAACTCACTCACCCTGGCGGCCCAGGCGTCCGCCGTGCCGTCGCCGAAGCGCAGCTGCGGTCCGGTCAGGGGCAGCTGGGCCCCGTCCTCACCGAGACCGCCGGAGAGGTAGCACACGTCCAGCAGGGTGATCCGTACCCCGGCGTCGGCGGCGGCCGCGACCAGGGCCTGCCCCATGGCGTTGGGGTCGGCGTAGCGCTGACCCTCCGGGCCGTGGTGCAGGTAGTGGAACTCTCCCACACACGTCACTCCGGCCAGAGCCATCTCGGCGTAGGCGGCCCGGGCCAGGCGGTGGTAGGAGTCCGGGTCGAGGCGATCGGCCGCCCGGTACATCACCTCGCGCCAGGTCCAGAAGGACCCGCCCCCGGCGTGGGTGCGGCCGCGCAGCGCCCGGTGGAAGGCGTGCGAGTGCGCGTTGGCCAGGCCGGGCAGGGTGAGTCCGGGCAGACGCTCGGCGCCGTCCGGGGCGGAGCCCGAGACCACCGAGGCCAGGCGTCCGGCCGCGTCGACGGTCAGGAGCACTCCGGGTTCGGGGGCCGCGCCGCCGAGCCACGCCCACTCGCACCAGTACCGGCCCTCCCCCGTCACGGTGTCCCCCCGGGGACCGCGAGCAGGTCGGCCAGGACGTCGGCCAGGGCGACGACCCCGGCATGGCAGTCCTCGGGACGGGCCCACTCCTGCGGTGAGTGGGAGATCCCGGTCGGGTTGCGCACGTACAGCATCGCCGTGGGCATATGCGCGGAGAGCACCCCGGCGTCGTGCCCGGCCCCGGTGGGCAGGACGGGGACCGGACCGGCGGACTCGGCGGCGCGGGTCCCCACAATCCCGGCGAGCCGGTCCCGCAGGTCGTGGGAGAACTCCACCAGCGGCGTGGTGGACTCGGCCGACACCGCGAGGGCGACCCCGTGGTCGCGGGCCGCCCGTTCGGCGGCCTCACGCACACCCCCGACCACTGAGGCCAGGGTGTCCTGGTCGGCGGCCCGGGCATCCAGCCAGGCGCTGACCAGCGAGGGGATCGCGTTGGTGCCGTTGGGGGTGATCAGGCCCTTGGCGACCGTGGCGCGGGCGTCGTGCCGCTCGGCCAGCGAGCGCGCGGCCAGGATCGTGTGGGCGAACGGGAGCATGGGGTCCTCCCGGTCCTCCATGCGGGTGGTGCCCGCGTGGTCGGCCCGGCCCCGGAAGTCCATCCGCCACCGGCCGTGCGGCCAGATCGCGCTGGCCACGCCCACGGCGTGGTGGGTGTCCTCCAGGGCCCGTCCCTGCTCCACGTGCAGCTCGACGAACACGTCCAGCCAGGAGAGGAGTTCGGGGTCGGGTCCGATCGCCTCGGGGTCCAGTCCCACCCCCTCCATGGCCCGCTCCCAAGTGACGCCGGAGGCGTCGGTGAGGGACCGGGCGCGGTCGGGGTCGATCTCCCCGGTGCTCAGGCGGCTGCCCAGGCAGGGCACACCGAACCGGCCGCCCTCCTCCTCGACGAACACCCCCAGGACCAGGGGTCGCGCGGGGGTGAACCCCCGGGCTCGCAGCTCGTCCACGGCCGCCAGGGCGCTGGCCACTCCGAGGGGGCCGTCGAAGGCCCCGCCGTCGGGCACCGAGTCCAGGTGGGAGCCGGTGGCCACGGCTCCCGGGCCGGGCGTGCCCCACCAGGCCCACAGGTTGCCGTTGCGATCGGTGCGCACGTCCAGGCCCCGGGCGGCGGCCGCCTCGGTGAACCAGGCGCGGGCGTCGGTGTCGGCGCCCGCCCAGGAGTGACGGTGGTAGCCACCGCTGTCGGCCGAGCGCCCGACGGGGTCGAGGTCGGCCCAGAGCCGGTCGAAGCTCACTCGCCCTCCTTCATGGGCACGCGGATGCCGTGTGCCTCGGCGACCCGCTCGGCCTCCTCGTATCCGGCGTCCACGTGGCGGATGACGCCCATGGCGGGGTCGTTGGTGAGCACCCGCTGGAGCTTGGCCGCGGCCAGCTCGGTGCCGTCCGCCACGCTCACCTGACCGGCGTGGATGGAGCGGCCCATGCCGACCCCGCCACCGTGGTGGATGGACACCCAGGAGGCGCCGGAGGAGGTGTTGACCAGGGCGTTGAGCAGCGGCCAGTCCGCAATGGCGTCCGAGCCGTCCTTCATGGCCTCGGTCTCGCGGTAGGGCGAGGCCACCGAACCGGTGTCCAGGTGGTCGCGGCCGATCGCCAGCGGAGCGGTGATCTCTCCGGAGGCCACCAGCTCGTTGAAACGCTGACCGGCGGCGGCCCGCTCGCCCTGGCCCAGCCAGCAGATGCGGGCCGGCAGGCCCTGGAACGCGACCCGCTCCCTGGCCATGCGGATCCACCGGGCCAGGTGCTCGTTGTCGGGGAACAGGTCGAGGATGGCGTCGTCGGTGCGGGCGATGTCGGCGGGGTCGCCGGACAGCGCGGCCCACCGGAACGGCCCCTTGCCCTCGCAGAACAGGGGCCGGATGTAGGCGGGCACGAACCCCGGGAAGTCGAAGGCGCGGGTGAACCCGCCCTCGCGGGCCTCGTCGCGGATGGAGTTGCCGTAGTCGAAGACCTCCGCTCCCGCGTCGAGGAAGCCGACCATGGCCTCCACGTGCGCGGCCATGGACTCGCGGGCCCGGACGGTGAACTCCTCGGGCTTGGCCGCCGCCAGGGCCTTCCAGTCCTCGAAGGACACGCCCAGCGGCAGGTAGGCCAGCGGGTCGTGGGCCGAGGTCTGGTCGGTGACGATGTCGATCGGAGCACCACGGGAGAGGAGTTCGGGGAAGACCTCCGCCGCGTTGCCGAGGACGCCGATGGACAGCGGCCGGCGCTCGTCACGGGCGCGTACGGCCAGGTCCAGGGCCTCGTCCAGGCTCCGCGCGCGCACGTCCAGGTAGCGGTGCTCGATACGCCGGTCGATCCGGCTGCCGTCGCACTCGACCACAATCGCCACGCCGTCGTTCATGGTGACGGCCAGGGGCTGGGCGCCGCCCATGCCGCCGAGTCCGGCGGTCAGGGTGATGGTCCCGGCGAGGGTGCCGCCGCTGTGCCCCCTCGAACCCAACTTCGCGGCCACGGCGGCGAAGGTCTCGTAGGTGCCCTGGAGGATGCCCTGCGTGCCGATGTAGATCCACGAACCGGCGGTCATCTGCCCGTACATGGTGAGGCCCTCGGCCTCCAGTCGGCGGAACTCGGGCCAGTTCGCCCAGTCCCCCACCAGGTTGCTGTTGGCCAGCAGCACGCGCGGCGCCCACTCGTGAGTGCGCATGATCCCCACGGGGCGGCCGGACTGCACGAGCAGCGTCTCGTCGTCCTCCAGGTCGCGCAGGGACGCGGTGATGCGGTCGAAGCTGCGCCAGTCCCGGGCGGCCTTTCCGGTGCCGCCGTAGACCACGAGGTCCTCGGGGTGCTCGGCCACCTCGGGGTCGAGGTTGTTGTGGAACATGCGCAGGGCCGCCTCCTGCTGCCAGCCCTTGGCCGACAGGGTGAGGCCTCGGGCCGCGCGGACGGTGCGTGAGTTGCTCATCGTGGTCTCCTCAGGGGGCTAGGCGAGCGGGGTGACGGTCTCTGCGGCCTCGACGATCGAACCGTCGGCGACCAGGGCGGCCACGGTGGCGATCTCGGGGGCCAGGTAGCGGTCGGGGCCGGGACCGGCGACCCTTTCGCGCACGGTGCGCAGGACCGCGCCGGTGGCGGGACCGGGCTCCAGCGGGGAGCGCAGGTCGAGGGCGCGTGCGGCGGTGAGCAGCTCCACCGCCAGCACGTTGGTGAGTCCGTCCACCGCGCGGCGCAGCTTGCGGGCGGCGGCCCAGCCCATGGACACGTGGTCCTCCTGCATGGCCGAGCTGGGGATGGAGTCGACGCTGGCGGGCACGGCCAGGCGCTTGAGCTCGGAGACGATGGCGGCCTGGGTGTACTGGGCGATCATGTGGCCCGAATCCACTCCGGGGTCGTCGGCGAGGAAGGCCGGAAGACCGTGTGAGCGGGAGACGTCGAGCATGCGGTCCGTGCGGCGCTCGGCGATCGAGGCCGTGTCGGCCACGGCCACGGCCAGGAAGTCCAGCACGTAGGCGACCGGCGCCCCATGGAAGTTGCCATTGGACTCCACCCGGCCGTCGTCGAGCACGACGGGGTTGTCGATGACGCTGTCCAGCTCGCGTCCTGCCACGAGCAGGGCGTGGGCGAGGGTGTCGCGGGCGGCTCCGGCCACCTGCGGGGCGCAGCGCAGCGAGTAGGCGTCCTGGACCCGGTTGCAGTCCGGGCCGCGGTGGGAGGCGACGATCGGCGAGTCCGCGAGCATCGCGCGCAGGTTCGAGGCCGAGGCTGCCTGGCCCGGGTGCGGACGCAGTCTCTGGAGCTCCTCGGAGAAGACCCGGTCGGTGCCGAGCAGGGCCTCGACGCTCATGGCGGCGGTGACGTCGGCGACCTTGAGCAGGCGCTCCAGGTCCATGCAGGCGATGGCCAGCATGCCGAGCATGCCGTCCGTGCCGTTGATGAGGGCCAGGCCCTCCTTGGCGCCGAGTTCCACGGGCGCGATGCCCGCCGCGGTCAGGGCGTCGGCGGCCTCCCGGAGCTCACCGTCGGCGTCACGGACCTGCCCCTCGCCCATCAGGGCCAGGGCGACGTGGGACAGCGGCGCCAGGTCGCCCGAGCAGCCCAGGCTGCCGTACTCGTGGACGACGGGGGTGATCCCGGC
>NZ_ANAE01000142.1 GCF_000341265.1 Nocardiopsis prasina DSM 43845
TGGTTCCGAGTCTCCAATAAACCCGGCACGAGACAGGGGTACGGGCACCTAGGAGTGCGGGCGTGGGGGCCGGTTTTGGGGTGTGGGCGTGCGGGGGTAGGGGCTTGGCCCGTCATTCGCGGGGCGGCGGCAGCGTTGGGGGTGGTTCCGGCGGTTCCGGTTGCGTTGGCGGTGGTGGGTGTGTGGGGCGGCCTTTCCAAACAGCCCGGTGGGGGTTGTTCTCCCGCCTCCACTTGAGCCGGTTGTGGGTGGAGCACAGCGGCTGAATGTTGTGGGCGCTGGTGTGGCCGCCTTGGGAGTAGCTGGTGATGTGGTCGGCTTCGGTGGCGCTGATGGGCACGTCGCAGCCTTGGGGCCAGGCGCAGGTGGTGCGCCCGTGGTGGGCGACGGTGCGGATCTGTTCGGGGGCGTTACGCATCCCGCGTCCCACGTCCAGGGGTTTGCCGGTGGACGGGTCGGTGATCACCCGGCGCAGGACACTGGTGGGGGCCATGGTGCGCACGGCTTCCATGGC
>NZ_ANAE01000143.1 GCF_000341265.1 Nocardiopsis prasina DSM 43845
GTGGCGGCTTCTCGGGCGTTGTTAAGCGCTTCCTCGTAATACCCTAGCTCCGCCATCTGGTTGCCGAGGTTGTTCAGCACTGTGGCTAGATTGGGCAGGTAGGCGGCAGGGATCTGCTCGACCAAACTTCGGAATAGTTGAGCAGCTTCTTGGGTGCTTTCGAGTGCTTCTTCGTGCTGTCCTATCTTTGCCCTTACTGTCGCGAGATCGTTGAGTGATCCGGCTAGGTTGGGGAGGTACGCTGCGGGGTTTTTGGTGGCTAGTGAGCGGCGGATGGCAACGGCTTCTTGTGCGGGTTCTAGTGCTTCTTGGTGTCGTCCTATCTCTGCCAGTCTGTTGCCGAGGTTGTTTAGTGATCCGGCTAGGTTGGGGAGGTAGGCTGCGGGGTTTTGTTCGACCAGGTATCGGTAAATTTGGGCGGCTTCTTGTGCGGGTTCTAGTGCTTCTTGGTGTCGTCCTGTCTCTGCCAGTCTGTTGCCGAAGTTGTCCAGCACAGTGGCTAGGTTGGGGAGGTAGGCTGCGGGGTTTTGTTCGACCAGGTATCGGTAAATTTGGGCGGCTTCTTGTGCGGGTTCTAGTGCTTCTTGGTGTCGTCCTATCTCTGCCAGTCTGTTGCCGAGGTTGGTCAACGCCATGGCTAGGTTGGGGAGGTACGCTGCGGGGTTTTTGGTGGCTAGTGAGCGGCGGATGGCAACGGCTTCTTGTGCGGGTTCTAGTGCTTCTTGGTGTCGTCCTATCTCTGCCAGTCTGTTGCCGAAGTTGTTTAGTGATCCGGCTAGGTCGGGGAAGTAGGTTGCGGGGTCTTGTTCGGCTAGGGTTCGGCTGATAGTTACGGCTTGTTGGGCGTTTATGAGTGCTTCCTCGTACCGTCCTAGTTCTGCTAGTTGGTTGCCGAGGTTGTCCAGTGATCCGGCTAGGTCGGGGAAGTAGGTTGCGGGGTCTTGTTCGGCTAGGGTTCGGCTGATAGTTACGGCTTGTTGGGCGTTTATGAGTGCTTCCTCGTACCGTCCTAGTTCTGCTAGTTGGTTGCCGAGGTTGTCCAGTGATCCGGCTAGGTCGGGGAAGTAGGTTGCGGGGTCTTGTTCGGCTAGGGTTCGGCGGATGTTGACAGATTCCTGGGAAGGCGCAAGGGCTTCTTCTCGCTGCCCTTCCTCCGACAGGCGGATAGCAAGGTTGTGAAGTGATCCGGCTAGGCCCGGCAAGAAAGTCTGTGGGTACCGTTCGGCGATCTCACGCAACGCGGATATACCCGCGTAGCCAGCTTCTTGTGCGTGTTCGACTAGATGCACCCACAGATACCGAGGGAGAACATTGGGAGAATCCTCTCCGACCGCATCCAGGATCTCCCGAGCAAGACCAGCCAACTTTACCGCGACGGCCTCTTCCGGCGAAGCATCGTCGGTGGTAGGAGCCAATCCACGTAGATACTGGATGAACTCCTGGTGGAAGAGCCGGTAGATCGGCCGTTCCCCATCGCCGTCCTCAACGATGTAGCGACGGAAGCGGGCCAGGCACCTTTCCACATCTGCGCGCTCATACGAGCGGTGGGGGTGCAGGGCCCCAGTGATCGCGCACCAGATGTCCACGGGCACGCCCCGCCCCCGTCCCCAGGCAAGGGCGCTCAGAAGCTCACGCGGTACCGGGCCACCAGACAGCACCGAGATGTCCGCCTCGAACGCCTCCGTGATCGTGGTCGGCAGGTCGGTCGCCCACTCGGCAGGTGAGCGGTGGGACAGCCAGTCGACCGTGATACGGGCGAACAGGAACCCGCCGTCGTTGTCGTCTGCGGGAACAACCAGGGCACTGGCTGTGGTGTGGGCCCGTTCCTCGGTTGCCGCGTCGACTCGGCTTAGCCGCCGGATGACGTACTTGCGGATGTCATCCCTGGTCGACCGCTGCTCGGCCAGGTCCACGTAAGTGAACGGGCGAGCCGACACCGCCTGTTGGGCAAGCAGGTCCCGCAGGGGCCGGTAGACGCGCTGCGGCTGACCGTCCTCGCCGGTGCTCTGCACGAGGATGCTCCTCGGACGTGAGGCGAGCAGCAGCCGTACTTCCTCGGACAGAGGCTGGATGAGCCTGCTCACCAGTTCCCATCCGAGGTCGTCGGAGACCGCCTCGTCCAGGCCGTCGAGGACGACGATGGGAGAAACCTCCTTCGGCGTCTTCTTGAGCTCGGCGAGGAGGTCGGTGGGGTTGCCGGGCTCTGGAAATCCGAATGCCTTGGCCAACTCCTTAGCGATTCCCGTGGCGTCCAGACCGCGCAGGTGCAGGGTGGTGTACACAATCCCTTCCCCAGGATCTGGGGACTCGTGATCCCATCCGGGGGTTTCCATGACCTGGGTGCGGGTCTGCGGGTTGGACAACGCCGCGATGTGTCCCACCACGGCGGATTTGCCGCTTCCGGCGGGGCCGGTGACCAGGCAGAGCCCCGGCCGGGGATCGGCCATCCACTCAGTGACCTGGGAGAGCACCGTGCGGCGGCCGGTGAAGAACCACTCGTCGGCGTCGATGCTCCCGCCTGAGCGGGCGGCCTCGGCCAGATGCGCGTCGATCAGGCGGGGACGCGCAGGCCCACTCCAGCGGGGGTTGAGGAACATGCGATCTGCTGTCCCCGCCGTGACGGGTATGGGTTTGTTGTCGGAAGAGCCAAGCCAGGCCCGGCCGACCGCGTCCAGCAGGTCATTACCGGTGAGGAACTTGTTGTTCGGGGACCAGACCACGCTGTAGCGGCCCTCTGCCTCCGTTTCTGGGCCGTGTTGGAGCAGGTGGTTGATCGTGTTGATCAGTGCACCCGCACCCTCGGCTCGCTCCCGGGGCCAGCAGCTGGCGATGTAGCCCAGCCACACATGGGGGGCCTCGGGGCTCTGGGAGGTCTCCTTCAGACGCTCCATCTCCTGGTGTATCTGGGCGCTGATCCCGTCGCCGGAATAGCACGTGTCGACGATGACCAGTCTTTGGTAAGGGACGGGGACAATGGTTTCAGTCGCGTCGGTGCGCGCGGTGAGGTACTCGGTGAGCGCGGCCAAAGGGATGTTGCGCGGTGTTCCTGTGGGGCCTGTGCCGGTGAGCACGAGCTGTGGCCCCCTGGCCGCATGCCCCGACCAGACAAGTACGGCAGGTCCGCGGTCGCGTTCACGGCGCCACCGGGCCGCCCACTGTTCACAGGCGTCCTGCACGGCGTCGGCGCTGGTGGGGTCGGCGACCACCACGTCCGTGTAGCCGGAGCCGGAGAACAGCTCGGCGAGTTTTTTCACTTGTGGGATCGCTGTGGGCAGGTCGTTGTACTCACCGGCCTCGTACTTGCCCACCCCGAAGGCCAATAGGGAGCCGGACGGCGTCTTGTCAGACATCGGTGTCCTTCGTGTCGGTGACCAGCAGCAGGTGGGTGACGGCTGACCTGCGGTCGGATCGCAGGTGGGTCCGCACCCGGTAGGCGCCCGGGGCGAGGTTGTTGTAGGTGGCGCCGTAGCGGCCACCTCCCAGGTTGCGGAGTGGGCGCGGGGCGGCATCGTCCTCGTTGGCGTCCACCGGAGTGACGGTCGCGGCCACTCGTAGATCGTCGTCCTCGGCGCACGCTTCCAGGGTGAACGGTTCACTGGGCGCCAGGACGTCGGGGGCGTCCACACCTAGGTTGTTGCGGCCCACGCCCCGGTAGTCCTTGTCCTTCGCTGTCAGGCACGTCCAGATCTGGTCGCGCACCGACTGGCGGTTCTGCAGGGATCCGTGCTTGTCCACATGCCCGATTTCGGCTGCCTGAGACCCGGCGGGCCGGGCCGCGAACCTGGCCACGGTCCCATCGCCGTGGGGAACATCGCCGTCGATCTCGACGGAAGCGGTCAGCTTCTCCCCGTCCAGACCTCCGGTGACCATGGTGGGCTGGCGCTGGCCGACGACGGCATGGTGGGTGTAAAGGGTGTTATCAGTGCGCAGCTCCTCGTGCAGCCGGACGGCGTCCCGTAGCAGGTTCCGGTTCACCCCGGGTAGGTCGGTGGTGTGCGCGGCCACGCGTGCGCCGTCTTGCAGGATGCACCTGTAGTCCGGGGCGAGCTGGTGCAGCGAGGGCAGCGAGCGTGCCACACCGGACAGGTCGAAGCCAAGGACTTTCTTGTCGTTGACCAGGTTGGTGAGTGCGTCGAAGGACCCCTGGAACGGGGTGCCCAGCGTGATGAGCGACCGGGTGGGGACCGGGTCGGGCAGGTTGTTGATGCTGTACCGGGCGATCAGCCCGCCCATCGAGTGGCACAGGAACACCACCCGCGCCTCCTGGTTGCGTGGATGGTGGGCGCGCCAGCGCTCCAGGGCCAGTTGGGCGGTGCGTTTGAGTTCTCGGGCATTGTAACGGACCGACAGCCGCCAGTCGTAGGGGAACGCGACCAGGTTTCCAGGCACCTCGCCCTTGGCGGGGGTGAGGGTGAACTCGCGCTGCAACCACGCGAACAGGTTCTGGTAGCCGTCCACCGCCGCTCCGATGCCGGGCAGGATGTGCAGGTCCTGTATCAGTCCGGTGGCGGTGACCCCGTCGCCGGGGTGGTCGTCGCCGATGTCGTCGGGCAGGGCCAGCTTTCGCACGGATCTGCCGAACGTCGTGATCCCCCGCAGGAGCGCCGTTCCGGACAGGCCCCAGACTTCCGTGTCGTCCTTGTCTGCCAGGAGGCTTCCGGTGATACCGGGGACCACGATCACCACGTCATCGACTTGTTCGCACTGCACGCGCTGTCCCTTCTGGGGCGAGAGAACCGTGCATCCTAGTTGGCTGCTGCACGGTTTCGCGCTCTGGTTCCGTGTTGAGCTTGTTCTGGTCGTAGGTGAAGCCGGTCGGTGATGGTTGTTCCTGCAGGGTGCTGTTTGCCCGTGTGCCATGCTTCTGGGGTAGAGCCTGACGATAGGTAGGAGACTTTGTCGTAGCTACCCGCCACAGCGTGACGGTGATGGCTCCTGCTCAGGAGGTGGCTTTCCACTCGCTGCGGGTGGTGGGGCGCCGTCGAACAACAGCCCGGCTCCCAACGTGGCCAGAACGCGATGGTTTCCGGTGGTACGCAGGTCCAGTCACGCCATCTGATTGTGGCGCGTGAAGGCTGGCGGGGTAAGGGGTTTTGGTAGAAACGGCCGGATACGGCCTATAGGACGGCGCAGTACCCCTGGGCCTAGGGCCCGCGTGTGGGGGCGGCTGTGGGGCGCTGGCGGGCGGACACGGGCTGCCCTGTCCCGGGGCCCACAAGGTCAAGGCCTGGCAAAGTGCTCCGCGAGGTGGACCCCCACCTGCACTCACCTTGTACTGGGGAGCACACCAGGAGCACACTGGCCCCGGAAACGCCGCGAGGACCTCTTTCGAGGTCCTCGTGTACCCCGTATGACCTGGGGTTTTGTGGTGCACCCAGCAGGATTCGAACCTGCGACCGTCGGATTAGAAGTCCGATGCTCTATCCACTGAGCTATGGGTGCTCGGTTCAATTGTGGCGCCTGGTCGCGCTGTGTGGCCGACCTGTGACCTGGGGATGCGGCGTGTGCCGCTGGTCCCTCGGTGAGACATCCTAGGGCATTCGGCGGATGTCGCCCAAGGGAGGGCAAAGTCTGACCAACTACGGTGATTCGTAGTTGCGTCTCGTTACCACGTGTGTTCCACCAAATCGGTCGCTATGGGCTTCGCGCACCACGTTACCGGTGATTAACCCCTGGTGCGCTGCTGTGCGACGGGTGTTTCGTGAACTCCAGGGTGCTCGCCGGCGTCGGGGGTCACTCTGAGGCTCAGAAGATCCACCACTGGCCTATCAGTGACGCCACCGTGAACAGCATGCTCCTGCCTTCCAGGGTCGACTCTAGGCTGCTCTACGTGTATGGGCGAATACATTGCGTGGCAAACGCGGGTTTGCAGGGGTTTGGTGGTGCCCAGGGGCGCTGTTGACCGGCGGAGGGGAGGGGGCTGCTCGAACGCCGGTCAGCGTGGAATCCAGGATCGGCCGCCTTGGCGGCCGATCCTGGGAGGGTTCAGGACGCGAGACTGCGCGCGTAGTTGACCTGCTGGTTGACGTGCTGCACGTAGGACCGGTTGCTCACCATGATCTGCGTGGCGTGGTAGTGACCGCCGCCCTGCACGGTGACCTGGACGTGTCCGGTGGTCTTGTCCTCCTTGACGAGGAGGATGAGCAGGCCCAGGAGGCAGGTCCACCAGAAGATCAGGATGGCGACGATGATCGCCCACACGGGGGTGGTCCGCTCCGTGCGGCTCATGTCGCTGATGGTCCAGACGGTCCCCTGGATGGGGAAGCGGCCGGACGGGGTGATCACGGTGTTCTGCGTGATCGCGATGTCCCCGATGGTGTCGAGGGTGGGTTCGTGCGGCATGCCGCCGTCGTGGGGCTGGTACCCGCCGGTGGGGGCTCCGTAGGGCTCCAGTTGGCCGCCGGTGTGCTGTTCGGGGGGCTGGCCCCAGCCGGGGGTTCCACCGCTGGGCTGCTGCCAGGGCTCGCCCTGAGGGGGGTCGGGGTACTGGTTCATGGGCCGATTGTGTCAAAGGAGTTCTCCGTGACCGGTGCCCGGCGGCGCAACGAATGAGGTTGTGGCCGGTTGTGGCCAGTGCCCACGGTGAGTGTCGGCGGCGGTGCAGGGTGCTCATGCGTGTTTTCGCAGGTGTGTCCCGGGTCACCGCAAACCAGGCTTTTGGGGGACCGGGGTCCACTTTCCGTGGGCAAATGTGAAAGACTTTCGCACTTTGTGTACCGGTGCGTAACATGCGGCTGATCCATCGCCCGAACCCCCTGGTGGTGACCGCACATGCCCCCGAACCTCCGACCCCCGAATCCGTCCCGACGGCTCCGTACGGGAGCCGCGGGAGCGGCCCTCGCGATCTCCGCCTCGTTGGTCGCCGCACTGCCCGCTACCCCCGCCCTGGCAGCGCCGGAGGACTACTGCGCTCCCGGGGCCTGCCTCGACATCCTGCCTCCGGGCCAGAACGGCAGCGCCACGCTGGTGGAGATCCTCGGCCACCAGGTCTTCGGCACCCGGCCCCAGCACTCGTCGAGCCAGCTCGACATGTACGACAACCTCGTCCACCACTACGACGGCCTCACGGACGAGGGTCTCGACGACTTCTTCGTCGACGCCAGCTTCGGCGTCGACGAGGGCGACGTCGACCGCCGGTACCAGCCGCGCGACGACGTCACCATCACCCGGGACCGCCAGCACGGCATCCCGCACGTCCAGGGCACCACCCGCGAGGGCACCATGTTCGGTGCCGGGTACGCCGCCGGTGAGGACCGCCTGTTCCTCATGGACGTCCTGCGCCGGGTCGGCCGGGGTGAACTCACCTCCTTCGCCGGGGGCGCCGAGGGCAACCGGGGCCTGGAACAGGACCTGTGGGGCACCGCGCCCTACACCGAGGAGGACAAGCAGACCCAGGTCGACCGGGTCGCCGACAGCGGCGAGCGGGGCGCCCGGGCGCTGGCCGACGTCGACGCCTATCTGGAGGGCGTCAACGCCTACATCGACGAGGCGGACAGCGGCCGCTACTTCCCTGGCGAGTACGTCCTCACGGGCCACAAGGACGCCATCACCAACAAGGGGGAGATCGAGCCCTTCACCCCCACCGACGTCGTGGGCATCGCCGCGATGGTCGGCGGGATCTTCGGCGGCGGCGGTGGAGGTGAGGTCCAGGCCGCGATCGTCCTGGCCAACTTCCAGGACCGCTACGGCGCCGAGGAGGGCCTGGAGCTCTGGCACGCCTGGCGCATGGAGAACGACCCCGAGGCCGTGGTCAGCGTCGACGGCGAGTTCCCCTACGCCCAGACTCCGGACGACCCGGTCGGCGAGGTCGTCCCGGACGCCGGTTCCGTCGAGCCCTACAGCATCGTGCACGACGAGTACGGGTCCGCCGCCGCCACGGCGCAGCGGGCGGGCTCGGAAAAGAGCGACGACGTGCCCGGTGCGGACGCCCCGACCGTCGAGGAGCTCCCCGAGGAGCAGCGGGCCGAGCTGGAGCAGATGGTCGAGGACGGCGACCTGTCCGCCGCCGAGGGCATCTTCGACGACGGTGTCCTGCCCGAGGGCTTCCTCGACCCGCGCGGCATGTCCAACGCCCTGCTCGTCTCCGGCCAGCACACCGAGAGCGGCAACCCCGTCGCGGTGATGGGCCCGCAGACGGGCTACTTCTCCCCGCAGCTGCTGATGCTCCAGGAACTCCAGGGGCCCGGCATCAGCGCCCGGGGCGCCTCCTTCGCGGGGGTCAGCTTCTACGTCCAGATGGGGCGCGGCGCCGACTACGCCTGGAGCGCCACCTCGGCGGGCCAGGACATCACCGACACCTTCGCGGTGGAGCTGTGCGAGACCGACGGGTCCGACCCGTCGACCTCCTCGCGGGCCTACGTGGACTCCTCCGGCGGCTGCACGGAGTTCGAGGAGCTCAGCGTCAGCAACGACTGGACGCCGACCGTCGCGGACGGCACTCCGGCCGGAGGCTACACCCTGACCTCACTGCGGTCCGAGTTCGGCCTCGTGCGGTCGTTCGCGACCGTGGACGGCTCACCGGTGGCCTTCACCGAACTGCGGTCCACCTACATGCGCGAGGTGGACTCCATCCTCGGCTTCCAGCGGTTCAACGACCCGGGGGAGGTCACCTCCGCGGAGACCTTCACCCAGGCGGCCGAGGACATCGGGTACGCGTTCAACTGGCACTACGTGGACGACACGGACATCGCCTTCATCAACTCCGGGTCCAACCCCGTCCGGCTGGCGGGCACCAACCCGACCCTGCCGATCGACGCCTACTCCGGCTCCGGATGGTCGGGCTGGGACCCGGCCACCAACGAGGCCGACTACCACCCGCAGTCCGACCACCCGCAGGAGATCAACCCGGAGTACATCGTCAACTGGAACAACAAGCCCGCGCAGGGGTACACCTCGGGCTGGTCCACGGGCTCGGTGCACCGCAACGACCTGCTGGACGCCAGGGTGTCCGGGCTGATTGGCGACGGGCACCGGTTCTCGCCCGCCTCGCTCACCGCCACCATGATGGAGGCCGGAGTCGCGGACCTGCGCGCCGAACAGGTCCTCCCGCTGCTCCTGGAGGTCATCGACACCCAGGCCGTGGACGACCCGGACCTGGCCGGAACGGTGGAGTCCCTGCGGGCCTGGACCGGGGCCGGTTCCCTGCGACGCGAACCCCAGCGCGACGCCGGGTACTACGACCACGCGGAGGCCATCCGCGTGCTGGACGCCTGGTGGCCGCTGCTGGTGCGGGCGCAGTTCGAGCCCGGTCTGGGCGAGGACCTGTACACGCAGCTGACCCGCGCCGCGCAGACCGACGAGTCCCCCTCGGGGGCGATCGGCGGAGGGGAGCCCGGCAGCGTCAACCAGAGCCAGGCGCACCGGGGTTCGGCCTTCCAGTACGGCTGGTGGTCCTACGTGGACAAGGACCTGCGTTCGGTCCTGGGCCAGGAGGTGGACGGCAGACTCGGCGACCAGGTCTACTGCGGCGAGGGTGACCTGGACTCCTGCCGCACGGTACTGCTGGACAGCCTCGCCGAGGCCGCCGCGACCCCGGCGGGCGACGTCTACCCCGGGGACGACCACTGCTCGGCAGGGGACCAGCTCTGCGCGGACACTGTGATCCACCAGTCGGTGGGCGGCATCAACATGTGGCCGATCGCCTGGCAGAACCGGCCCACCTACCAGCTGGTCTACCAGTTCTCCGGCGGGAGGTGACCGGCCCGGCCCCCGACGGTGACGGACGCGGCCCGCGGCCCCTCGGCGACGGGGGTGTCGCGGGCCGCGATTCGTGCATCTGTTGCCGGGATCTTGTGGTGCGCGGGGTATGTGTGGGTAGCTTAAGGACTACCCGAAACCACAGCGGGAGGGCCACAGGAAAATGCCTGTCTGGCTGATCTGGATCATTCTCGCGGCCGCCCTCGGGGTCGCCGAGTTCCTCACCCTGACCTTCGTGCTGGGACTCCTGGCGGCGGCCGCGCTGGTCGCCGGGATCCTCGGCGCCATCGGACTCCCGGTGGTCGTGCAGATCATCGGTTTCGCGGCCGCGTCCGCCGCCGGGCTGATCCTCGTCAAACCGATCATGGACCGCCAGCTCAAGCGCGGACCGGACGTCCGTTCCGGCACGGCCGCGCTGGTGGGCCGCTCCGGCGTCGTGCTCCAGAAGGTGGACGCCGACAGCGGAAGGGTCAAGCTCCAAGGAGAGGAGTGGTCGGCGCGCTGCCTCGACGAGGACCTGGTGATCCCGGTGGGGGCGCACGTCGACGTCATGGAGATCGACGGCGCGACCGCCGTCGTCTACCCGCGTGAGGCGCTCCCGGAACCACCCGAACTGCCCGAACGGAACCGTCCGGACCAGGACTGAGCGGCGCCGGAGCGGCACGGAGCCCCTCCGACGAACCCGCCACCGCGGCGGGCGCGTCCGGCGTCAGCTCCCCAACCGAACAACGGAACAGACCCAACACAGCCACATCCACGGACCGAGGTGCGGAACATGGAATCTGCGATACCGCTCATCATCCTCGCCGTCCTGCTGGTAGCCGTCGCCCTGTCGGCGATCCGGATCGTCCCGCAGGCACGCGCCTACAACATCGAGCGCTTCGGGCGCTACATCCGCACCCTGGACCCGGGACTGAACTTCATCATCCCGGGAGTGGACCGGGTCAACACCAAGTTCGACCTGCGTGAACAGGTCTTCAGCTCGCGCCCGCAACCGGTCATCACCGAGGACAACCTCGTCGTCAACATCGACACCGTCCTCTACTACCAGGTGACCCAGCCCCGGGCCGCCGCCTACGAGGTGGCCAACTACATCCAGGCCATAGACCAGCTCACCGTCACCACACTGCGTAACGTCATCGGTTCCATGGACCTGGAGAAGACGCTCACCTCCCGCGAGGAGATCAACACCCGGCTGCGCGGGGTCCTGGACGAGACCACCGGCAAGTGGGGCATCCGCATCAACAGGGTCGAGATCAAGGCGATCGACCCGCCGCCCACCATCAAGGAGGCGATGGAGAAGCAGATGCGGGCCGATCGCGACAAGCGCGCGGCCATCCTGCACGCCGAGGGTGAGCGGCAGTCCCGCATCCTCAAGGCGGAGGGCGCCCGCCAGCAGGCCATCCTGGAGGCCCAGGGTGACCAGCAGGCGGCCATCCTGCGGGCCGACGGTGAGGCCAAGGCGATCGAACGCGTCTTCCAGGCCGTGCACTCCAACAACGCCGACGCCAAGGTGCTCGCCTACAAGTACCTGGAGACGCTGCCGAGCCTGGCCGAGGGCGAGGGCAACACCTTCTGGGTGATCCCGGGCGAGCTGACCGAGGCGGTCAAGAACGTGAGCCACGCCTTCGCCGGGGACGCCGCCCGGAGCGTGCCCTCCACCACCAAGGACGGGGAGGGGGAATCGGGACCGGCGCAGATCACCGGCCCGGACCCGGCCCAGTCGTCCGACGCCGCGCAGGCCGCGCAGGAGGCGGCCCAGGCCGCGGAGCAGGCCGTCGCCGACGCGCGGGACGACGTCCGAAGAGCCGGTGCGCGGATGGGCTCCCCACCGGAGTCCGACGACGAGGGCTGAGCCGGGCGGGGAGACCGGGCGGGTGGGGCGCCCAAGCGTGACGGTGTCACGAGTCGGCGCCCAGCCGGTCCGGGAACCGCCGACCTGCGAGTGACCAGCCGGCCGGAGGCGGGCCCCGAACCGGGCCCCGAACCGGGACCCGCCTCCGTTTCACGGGTGGGGCCGGTGTCCGACCGCTCCTCGCGCGCTCCCCCCCCGGGAGCCCCGGGCGGGACGGTGCTCAGACCAGCAGCAGCTTGCCTGTGGTGCTCCGCGAGGCGAGGTCGGCCTGTGCCTCGCCCGCCTGGCCCAGCTCGTACCGGCCGCCGATACGCACGTCCAGAGCGCCCTTCCCCACCAGCCCGAACAGGTCGCCCGCCCGCCCCAGGAGCTCCTGCCGGTCGGCCACGAAGTAGGCGAGCGACGGCCGGGTCAGGTACACGGCACCCGCGCTGTTGAGCCGCTGCGGGTCCACCGGTTCCACCGCGCCGCTGGACTGCCCGAACAGGGCCAGGACACCGCGCGGACGCAGCGAGTCCAGACTGGCGTCGAAGGTGTCGCGGCCGACCCCGTCGTAGACCGCCGCCACGCCCTCACCGTCGGTGAGCTCGCGGACGGCCGGGGCCACCGGGGTCCGCGTGTACCGGATGACCTCGTCCGCGCCCGCCTCCCGGGCGATCCGCTCCTTCTCGTCGGTGGACACGGTGCCGATCACCCGCGCGCCGCGCGCCTTGGCCAACTGGGTGACGAGCAGCCCCGTACCGCCTGCGGCGGCGTGCACCAGCACGGTCTCGCCCTCGGCCACCGGGTGCACCGAGTGGGTGAGGTAGTGGGCGGTCATGCCCTGGAGCATGAGCGCGGCGGCCTGTTCCGTGCTGACGGCGTCGGGCACCGGGACGAGCAGGGAGGCACTGACGACGGCCTGGTCCGCGTACCCGCCCGGGGCCATCGCCCAGCCGACCCTCTGGCCGACCCGCAGGTCCGTGACGCCCTCGCCCAGGGCGGCGACCGTCCCGGCCGCCTCCATCCCCGGGACGTAGGGGAGCGGGACCTGGTAGGCCCCCGAGCGCTGGTAGACGTCGATGAAGTTGACGCCTCGGGCCTCGACGTCCACGAGCGCCTCACCCGGGCCCGGGGCCGGAGTCTCGGTCGCGGTCAACCGCAGGACCTCGGGCCCGCCGTGCTCCTTGATGACGATCGCGCGCATGGTTCTCCTCGGTGGGTGATGGGGGCCGCCACCGGGGCCGGGGCGCGGCCTAGCGCCTGCCTCGGAGTCCCGGTTCAGTCGTCGACGTTGATCCTGTGCAGAGCGTAGTCCGTGTAGAGCGCGGCGATCGGTTCGGTACCCGGGCCGGGGCGCATGACCACGCCGACCCTCCGCCGCTCCTCGTCGTCGAGTTCGCCGTCGTCGGGCAGCGGCTGCTGGTCGGTGGCGGAGAGCACGAGTTCGTCGTTGACCCACATGCGCAGGTCGATGTACGGGTCCTCGCCCTCCTCGGCCACGTACTCGCAGGCGAACTTGAGGTTGTTGGTGACCAGGTCGTCGACCTCGACGTCGTAGGGCAGCCCCCTGACCTCGGACTCCTCGTCGATGAGGTCGAAGGGCTCGAACCCCCTGACCTCCGTGGTCTCCGCGATCGCGGTGTCCCCGCTCTCCTCCGTCACCCGGCGGATCTGCGCCTGGGCGCCGTCGAAGCGCAGAAGCGCCTCGTACATGGTGCGTTCGTCCTCGCCGGACTGGTCCCAGCAGCGCACGCCGAAACTGGTCTCCGCGGGGCCATCGAGCGGAACCAGGTTGGTGCTGATGAGGACGCGGTCCGGGGTCTCCCTGTCGTAGGGGACGATCGTGCCCCGGGAGTCGTTGAGGGTGGGGTCGAGCTGGAACACCACGGCGTTCTGCTCGGCCCAGTAGCCGTCCGAGTAATCCGGGTCCTCGGGGTAGAAGGTGCGGGCGTCGGACCAGCCGGGGTCGGTGGCGAAGTCCGTGACGTAGATGCTGGTGGTGTCCTCGGGCGGATCGTCCGAACCGGAGAGCAGGACGGTGGCGCCCACCCCCGCGACCAGGACGACGGCGAGCGCGGCGCCGCCGATGAGCATCACCCTGCGACGACCGCCCGGCTTCCCGCCGTTGGGCGGCACCGGAGGCTGCCCGGGCCCTTGGGGGCCGCCGGGGCCGCCGTGGCCGGAGGGGGCGGGCATCCCGTGGGAGGGCGAGCTCCCGGCCGGGGGCTGGTGGTGCTGGTTCTGGCCGAACCCGCCCTGGCCCACCGCGCGGTACCCGGCGTTGGGGTGAGGCTGTTGCGGGCCGCTGGTCGGCGGGTGTCCACCGCCCGGTCCGGAGTGGCCCCCCGCTCCCGACGCGTAGTGGCCGTGGCCGCCCTGCTGCGGACCGGACAGCGGGCTCTGCGGGTGGGGGAGATGACCCTGGGGGTAGTGCCGGGCGTGCTCGGCGGGCGGCGCCGACTGCTGGAACGGGGGCTGCTGGAACTGCGTCTGCTGCTGCGGGGCCTGCTGGAACTGGCCCGGGTGGGGCGGCGTCTGTTGGTTCGGCTGGGGCTGCTGCGGCGTGGAGAACCGCGGGTCCGGAGGGGGCGCCTGCGGCGCCTGGGGTTGATCCTGTGGCGGAGCGGAGCTCGCCGATGGGGCGGAGGGCTGGTCCTCCGGCGGGGTGACGGGCTCCGTCGCATCCGGTGCGTGCGAATCCTGCGGCGCGGAGCCCGCCGAGGGGACCGTGGCCCGACCCTCCGGCGGTCCCTCCAACGGCGTGGTGGCGTCCTCGACCGAAGCCTGATCCCGAAGCCCGGGCTCGGTGGGCTCCGGAGGCCGGCCGGGCACCGGAGTGCTGCTCGGCGGCGCCCATGAGGTGCTGATCGTGCGCCTCACCTCCGCCTCCTCCGGCTCCTGCTGTCCGGTCAGATGGGCCAGCAGTTGCTGGGACGTGGGACGGTTCTCCGGCTTCTTGTCCAGTGCGGTCCCGACCAGGTCCACCAGGCTCGGGTCGAGTCCCTCCAGCCTGGGTGGTGCCGTGGAGATGTTGTGCAGCACCGCGGGGACGGTACCCGCGTCGAAGGGCGCACGGCCGATGCCCGCGAAGGCCACCAGGCAGCCCCACGCGAAGACGTCGGCCGCCGCCGTGGTCTGTTCCCCCAGGATCAGCTCGGGCGCCATGTAGGAGGGGGTGCCCATGAGCTGGCTGGACCGGGTGACCGCACCACTGGAGTCGTCCAGGGCGCGGGCGATCCCGAAGTCGATCACCTTCGGGCCGACCGGAGAAAGCAGGACGTTGGCGGGCTTGAGGTCGCGGTGCACGATCCCCGACCCGTGGATCGCCGTCAACGCGGCCGCCACACCCATGGCCAGGCCGTCCAGGGTCCCGCCGTGCATCGGCCCGCCGCCCCGGACCGCCTGGTCCAGGTTGGGTCCGGGCACGTACTCCGAGACGATGAAGAGGGGTTCGCCCTCCAGCCGGGCGTCGATGACCCCGGCAGTGGAGAAGCGGGCGACCCGGCGCGCGGAGGCGACCTCGCGGGCGAAGCGCAGCCGGAAGGACTCGTCGTCGGCCAGGTCGGGGTGGATCAGTTTGACGGCCACGGAACGGTCGGCGGCGTCCTTGGCCAGGTACACGGTGCCCATGCCACCGCGCCCCAGGCGGCCGACGATCCGGTAGCCGTCGAGTTCGCGCGGATCGCCTGCGCGCAGGGGTTTGCCGCTTTCGTGTCCGTTGGACGTCACAGTTGGGGGTCCCTTGTATGGATCGTGTGATGCGCGCCCATCAGCGTACCGATCTCGACACGCCGGCGCGTTCTGGTGGTTCCGGCCGTTGAAGCGGGCCGGAACTGGGCTGATTCGAGCTGTGGTGGGTGGTCCACCGGGCCGGGGCCGGGGCCGGGGCGGGGGCTCCGGGCGGGAGGTGGCGGTCGGCCCCGCCGAATGCGTCCAGCCGAAGGCTCCCGAAGAGGCGGGCCGACTGTGGGTCGGATCGGCGGTGCGCGGACGGAGGGGACCGGCGGGGTTGTTGACGGACGTTCGATCAAGGACACGGATGAGCGCGCGTGCCGGGCGCCGATCGGGCGGCGGAGCTCGCGGGCACGTGGAGGTGCTACCCGAGGTGATGTCGAGAACGCGGAAACAGTTCCAAGGAAGCACCGCTTTCGATAGGATTCGAATACTTGTTCGAATGCCTGGCCGTACTTCCCCACGGACGGGTCCTTCCGGTGGTGTGCGCTCGTACACGGCCGGACACCAGGCAAGAGGAGTCGGTCGATGGTGGGGGGAACTGTCGTGGGGCGGTACTTCGGGGCGAAGGTCAGGGTCGTCGAGGACGAGGGCCGACCCACCCGCTTCACCTGGGAGGGGCGGGTGTACGGGATACGCAGGATCATCGACCACTGGGTCACGCTGCGCCGCGACTGGACCCCGGGTGCGGGTTCCCAGGTGCCCGAACGCAGACACTGGCGGGTGGAGGCGGGCTCGGCCTACGCGCAGGGCGTGTACGAACTCCGGCACGACGCCTCCACCGGCGAGTGGTCGCTCAGCCGGGTGTGGGGCTGATCAGAGACCGCGGGGCCCGGGGCGGTCGGGGCAGGGAACCGGGGCCGCCGGAGAGCGGGGGTCGGGTCGGCGGGCGTTACGGCCCGACCTGGTCGGGTACGGGAGGCAGCCCCGTACCACGGACGACGTCGCCCGGGACGAGGCCGAACGAGGCCAGGTCCGACCTGCCCTCGTGCAGGGGCATCGCGTTCCGGTCGGTTCCCTCGCGGACGAACCCGGCGGCCTCGGCCACCCGGCACGAACCGGTGTTGCCCGTGGCGGCCTTGAGCTCCACTCGCTGGAAACCCTGCCCGAGGGCCCACCGGGACACGGCCACGACAGCTTCGGTGGCCAACCCGCGGCCACGACCCCACGGCGAGATCCAGTAACCGATCTCGGTGACCATGGCGGCCCACTGCGTGCGCAGCAGCGCGACCGACCCGGTGAACCGGCCCGTCGCCTTGTCCACCACGGCCCAGTGCTGGCCGTCGCCGCCGGTACGGATGGCCGGGGCGACGTTCAGACAGAAGTGCTCGGCTGACTCCCGGGTGTAGGGCAGCCCCGGCGCGGGCAGCGGGATCCACCGCTGGAGCTCGGGGTCCACGCACGAGGTGTACACGTCGTCGATGTCGTGTTCGAGCAGGGATCGCAGGCGCAGGCGCTCGGTCTCCAGGATGACCGCGGGCATGATCGGAGCGCTCTGGACTGTGGCCATGCGTGTGTTCCCCCTGTGCGTACGACCGCCGGGTGGTTCCGGGCACCGATCAAGATACGACGTCCCACGGGCGTGTGGAACCGAGTTCCGTCGACCCGCCCACCCGCACTCTCCGGCGGTGGGGAGTCGGAACGCCCCACCGCCACGGGGTTCAGAGCAGACCGTCGACGACCCTCTGCCGGATGACCGTGTCGAACACCTCGGAGAAGGCGTTGCCCGGGCACTCGGTCTGGAGCCAGTCCCGGTGTCGGGCCACCGCCTCCTGCTCGGTCGCCACGCCGGTGTCCGGGTGCACGTACTCGATCCGCTCCGCCGCGTCCACGCCGGTGAGGGCGCTCAGGACCCGTAGGACGTCCACGAGCGAGTCCTGGGCGGCCCGCGTCGGCAGCTCGTCGGTGAAGTCGCCGAGCAGGCACACGCCGATGTTGCCGTGGTTGAACCCGAACGCGTGGCCGCCCGTCACCGACTCGGCCAGGCCCGGCAGCGGGACCCCTCGGAAGATCGGGAGGCCGCCACCCGAGTGGCGACCCTCGTAGATCCCGCCCTCCGGGTCGATCAGCAGGTGGTAGCCGACGTCGCCCCACTCCTGCTGCACCGCGTGCAGGTGGTAGACGGCGCGCACGTCCGCCGAGTGGTCGTCCGTGGTCGCCATCGCCGTGTGGTGCACGGTCAGCGCCTGAACCCGGTGGAATTGGGCGGCCCACAGGTCGTTGCCGTCCTCGTCGAAGCGCAGCGACTCGTCGGCGCCCCACCCCGCCCGGGTGCGCACCCGCAGGACGGAACCGCCGGTGAGGGTGGTGACCCCCTCGTCCTCGGCGGACAGCGCCACCCGCTCCTGGCCTCCGAGCCGCAGCTCCTCACCGTCGTGCAGGTTCAGGGCGGTCGTGTCGGCGCTGTCCGCGCCGCGCACCTCGTAGCCGGTCGCTCCCTCGGGGGCGCGCGCCATGGCGGAGGCGGAGGGCGACAGGTGCTCGGGTCCGGCCGTGTGGAAGTGCAGGTCCTGCCAGCCGCCCAGCCCCTCGGCGGTCTCGAAGCGCACTGCGGCGTTCTCGGAGACGGAGTCGGGCGCCTGGGTGACGGAGACGAGGTCGAAGCGGCGCTCGGGGCGGACGATGGCGCCGGTGACGTCGGCTGGTTCGCTGAGGATCCTGGGCGCGGTCAGGGAGGCGGAGGAGTCTCCGGTGGTCCGCGCGGAGGCGGCGGAGGAGGCGAGCAGAGCCGGGGCGATCGCGGAGAGTCCGGTCACGGTGGTGGCACCGGCGAGGAAGTGACGCCGTCGCATGGCGAGGTCCGTTCCGATTGGGGGTGAGTACCGGGAGCAGGGGTGTTCGGGTACCGGCAAAGAGTGCCACAGGGCCGTGACGCACGGAATCCGACGCGCTTGCGCCGCGGTCCCCCAGTGGGCCCCGCGCCGGGCCGAAACCACAGACCGTCCCGCCCCCAGCGGTCCCCAGGGCTCGAGGAGAGGGATGGGGAGTGGGTCGGGGTCCGGTCCTGGCCGCAACCCGCTCCCGGGCGAGCCGAAAGCCCTCCCCTGGGCCGATACGTGGATCGGAGAACCAGAAAATGTACGCAGGGTGTTCGAGTGGTCGCACAGTGAGATTGGGTGGTGCGCGTTCCCCTGCGCACGCACCGTTTCCCCTGCTCAGATGGGGTTCTTTGGGTGTTGTCGAGTAGGCCTTACGGGCCCCGTACCGTACTTCGGCGGGGTGACGTAGGGCCGCGAACCGGGCGCGAACCCCCTCCGGTTCCCGTCCGGGACTCCCGTACACAGCCCGGCCCCACGCCTTCTCTGGCACAGTTGATGGTGACTTGAGGACCCCGGCACTTCGGCCGGGGCGAGCCGTTCCGGGTCGGGGGGACCCGTGCGAGCGGCATGACCGCCGCGGACTACGCTGGTCCGAATCCCTAACGGACCAGGTGGAACCGGGCAGCTCACAGACCTCTTCTTCTCTTCTCTTCTTCGGGGAGCGATCATGACCAACGACGACCGCGAGGAATCCCGTCGCGGTGAGCAGGAGGGCGCGTGGCAACGGGGCAGCGGACCCGTGCCCGGCCTCGGCGGCCTCCTGGACGGACTGCCCGAGAGCGGCAAGGGTGCGCAGGCGCGCGACCCCAGACCCCCTGCGCCGCCGTACAACCCCTTCCGGAGTACGTCCCCCGGGGCGGAGCCGCCACCCCCGCCCGGACACCACCCCGCTGCCGAGCCCGCGCCCACGGCCTTCACCACCCGGTCGCAGCAGACCAGGCAGCAGGCCCCTCCGGAACCCCGGGCCCGACACGCGCCCACGGAGATCCAGGAGCCCCCCGTCGCCCCTGAGCGCGATCCCCGGTTCAACGTCATCCCCTTCCGCTCGGGCAGCCGCCACTCCGGTCCCGCGCAACCCGAACACCCTTCCCCCGCCCGAGCCGCCCAGCCCGAACCCGCGACCCCCGAGGCCCCGCGGACAGAGCCCGCGCGGCCCGAGCCCACCACGAACCCCGGCCAAGCGGACGAGAACCGTCCGGCCACCGACCCGAAGCAGAGCGACACCGTGCACGCACACGAAGCAGCGGCACCCCTGGAGGTACCGCAGCACACGGGTCCGCGCCAGCGGACCGAACCGGAGGAACCACAGGGGGCGCCGGCACCGGCTCTGGTCCCCGCCATCCAGGCGGCCCGCGAGGCGCTCAACGCCGAGGCCCAGAGCGCCGAGGCCCAGGGCGCCGCGGGGGCCCGGGAGGTCCCGGGCACACCCGGTGACGACGTCTGGAGCGACGCGGGCCACGCCTTCGACGAGGCCGAGCGCGCCGCCGTCTACCGCGCCATCCGTGACCGCCGGGACGTCCGTGCCGGATTCCTGCCCGAGCCGGTCCCCACCGAAGTCCTCACCCGGGTTCTGGAGGCCGCCCACCAGGCGCCCAGCGTGGGGCACACGCAGCCGTGGGACTTCCTGGTCATCGACGACCCCGAGATCCGGGCCCGGGTGCGCGGCCTCGCCCAGACCCAGCGCGACGCGCAGGGCCACACCCGGCCCGGCACCCGCGCACAGGCGTTCTCCGGGCTGAAGGTCGAGGCGGTGTTGGAGAGCCCGATCAACATCGCGGTCACCGTCGACCCCAGCCGCGGACCGCACAGCCCCGGACGGCACTCCAAACCCGCCTCCTACTCGGCGGCGCTCGCCGTGGAGAACCTGTGGCTGGCGGCCCGGGCGGAGGGGCTCGGCGTCGGCTGGGTCGCCTTCACGGACGAGCGCGACGCGGCCAGCGTCCTCGAACTCCCCTCCCACCTCGAACTCGTCGCGTACCTGTGCGTCGGCTACGTCGAGGACTTCCCCACCGAACCCGAACTCAGCCTCGTCGGCTGGGCCAGGGGACGCCCCCTGTCCTGGGCCGTGCACCGCGACCGCTACGGGCGCCGAGGTCTGCCCGGCCAGGAGCCGACCACCCTGCTGGAGGAGACCATCACCGCCATCGGAGCGCTCAACGCCCGAGCCGTGGAGGAGGCCAAGGACCGACAGGACCGTATGACCAAGCCGCGCGGTTCCCTCGGAGTCCTGGAGGACGTCTCGGTGCGGCTCGCCGGGCTGGCGGGGGAGTGCCCGCCGCCGGTGCCCGAGCCCGCCGCCGTGGCGGTCTTCGCCGGTGACCACGGGGTCTACGCCCAGGGTGTGACCGCGTGGCCGCAGGAGGTCACCGCGCAGATGGTGCGCAACTTCCTGGACGGCGGAGCCGTGGTCAACGCCTTCGCCGAGCAGGTGGGCGCCGAGGTGACCGTCGTGGACGTCGGTGTGGTCGGGGACCTGCCGAGCGGCACCGGCCTGCTGCCGCGCAAGGTCGCTCGGGGGACCGCCGACCTCACCCAGGGCCCGGCGATGACCCGGGACCAGGCGCTCCAGGCACTGGAGGCCGGCATCGAGATCGCCCGGGACCTGGTGTCGGCGGGCAACCGCTGCCTGGTCACCGGCGACATGGGGATCGGGAACACGACCCCGGCCGCCGCTCTGGTCTGCGCGTTCACCGGAGCGGACCCCGCCACGGCGACCGGTCGGGGGACCGGCGCGGACGACGCCACCTACGAGCGCAAGGTGGAGGCCGTGCGCCAGGCGCTGAAGGCCAACCCCGTGGACGAGGCGGACCCGATCGGGACCCTCGCCGCTCTCGGCGGTCTGGAGCACGCCGCACTGGCCGGCTTCATCCTGGGCGGGGCCGCGCTGCGGGTGCCGGTGCTCCTGGACGGCGTGATCGCCGGTTCGGCCGCGCTCGCCGCCGCCGCGATCTCGCCGGACTCCCTGAGCGCCTGCTTCGCCGGGCACCGCTCCACCGAACCCGGCCACGCGATCGCCTTGGAGCACCTCGGCCTCACGCCGCTGGTCGACCTGGAGATGCGCCTGGGTGAGGGCTCCGGTGCGCTGCTCGCGCTGCCGCTGCTCCAGGGTTCGGTGCGCGCGCTGCGCAACGTCGCCACCTTCGACACCGCTGGTGTGACCACCGGCCAGTGAACGCTGACCGGGCACGGGCGGGCAGTGGGAGCTGATCCGCACGGGTCCGGGGAGACGACGGGACCCCGCCACCGAGGAGGTGGTCGGGGTCCCTTGCCGTCGGGGTCATCCGACCCGTTACGCCTGGCTGTGCCAGTGCCAGTGCCAGTGCCCTCGGCCGTGGGGCGGTCGGCGTGGATGATGCCCTCGCAGGGCCATGCGAGGGCATCACGCGTGCCCGGGGCCCGTGCACCTCGCGGTCCCGCAGACCGCCGCGAAGGGGCCCTCACGAGGCCGGTCGATCCCCGGAATCCGGGCCCTCCCGAGAGACCGCGCCCGCCACACACCCCGGGCCGCGGGCTGGGGCGCCAGATGCGGCGCGCGTCACGCAGGTCCGCACCCGCCCCTTTACCTCCACGTGATGCCGCGTTGACAAGCTACTTTGGAGCCAACACCGAACATCGCTGGCGGCGCGCCGGGCCCGTCCGCGCGCGCACCCCGCCGACGGCGCCGGGGGCCGGTGCGGACGACCGAAGGGGTGCGATCCGTGACCTATCTCCTGGGCCTGCGCATGCGGGACCGCGACGTCCTCGTCGTCGGAGGCGGGAGGGTGGCCCAACGTCGGGTCCCCGTCCTGCTGGAGGCCGGTGCCCGTGTCACCCTCGTCGCCCCCGAGGTGTCCGCGGCGCTGGAGGACCTCGCCGACGCCGGGCGCCTCACCTGGATCCGCCGTCCCTGGGAGCCGGGGGACGTCAGCGGCCCCGACGCCCCGGCGTTCTGGCTCGTGCACGCGGCCACGGACTCCCCGGACGCCAACGCGGCGATCGCCGAGGAGGCCGAGGCGTCCCGGATCTGGTGCGTGCGCGCGGACGACCGCCACTCCTCCTCGGCCTGGACCCCGGCCAGCGGCTCCGCCAACGGCGTGACCGTGGGGGTCGTCGCCTCGGGCGACCCCCGCCGCTCCGCCGGGCTGCGTGACGCCGTCGTCGACGGCCTCGCCGACGGCACCCTGGACGCCCGGCGCGGCCGCGAGCGTCTGCGTGGCGTCGCCCTCGTCGGCGGGGGCCCCGGCGACCCCGGGCTCATCACGGTGCGCGGCCAGCAGTTGCTCTCCCAGGCCGACGTCGTGGTGGTGGACCGCCTCGCCCCGACCCCCCTCCTGGACCGCCTCCCCTCGGAGGTCGAGATCGTCGACGCCTCCAAGATCCCCTACGGGCGTTCGATGACACAGGACGACATCAATTCCGTTCTCGTCGAACGGGCCCGCGAAGGCAGGTTCGTGGTCCGGCTCAAGGGCGGCGACCCCTTCCTCTTCGGGCGGGGCGGTGAGGAGGCCGCCGCCTGCGCCGCCGCCGGTGTCCCCGTGATCGCCGTCCCCGGTGTGACCAGCGCCCTCGCCGGACCGGCGAGCGCCGGCATCCCCGCCACCCACCGGGGCGTGGCCCAGGACGTGCACATCGTCTCCGCGCACGTCGCCCCCGACGACGCCCGCTCCACGGTGGACTGGGCCGGGCTGGCCAGGGCGGACGGGACGCTGGTCGTCCTCATGGGCGTTCAGCGCATCGAGGCCATCGCCGACGCCCTCGTCGAGCACGGACGCTCCCCGGACACACCCGTCGCCGTGGTCCAGGAGGCCACGCTGCCGGGTCAGCGAACGGTGACGGGTACGCTGGCGGACATCGCCGCCTCGGTCCGATCGGCCCAAGTGCGGCCCCCCGCCGTGGTGATCATCGGAGAAGTGGTCAAAACTGCGCGGGATCTTGACATACTGCACACGGGAGTCCAGTTCGAGACCGATCGACTGGCAACCGGGCGCGATCTCCAGTGAGACCCCCACGGCGGTGAGCGAGAGCCGCGTCGACGGGGGATTCCCAGTACCGATGAGGAGGGCATACCGATCATGACCCGGCCGTCGGCCGCACCGAACGCCTCGGGCGAGGGTGCCTCGGACCGGTTCGGAACCGGACCGGACGCCGCCTCCGCCCAGCCCGCCGCCCCGGGCCCCGCATCCGCCCCGCTGGCCGGAGTCCCCGACAGCGAACGCCGGGGGCCCACTGTCCCCGTGCCCGTGCGGCCCGCCAAGCACCGCGCCCCCACCAACGAGGACGACCGCTTCGAACAGGTCCTGGAGTCCCTGCGCAAGCAGATCCGGGACCTGGAGTTCGCCGAGGGACTGGCCGGAGCCGAAGACGGACGGGCCCTCCAGGCCGACGTCCTGGCCCAGCTCTCCGACTACGTGCTGCCCCGCGTGCGCCGCCCCGACATCCCCCTGCTCATCGCTGTCGCCGGTTCCACCGGCGCGGGGAAGTCGACCCTGGTCAACAGCCTGGTCGGAGAGCAGGTCACCACCACTGGCGTACGCAGGCCCACGACCAACAGCCCGGTGCTGGCCTGCAACCCGGCCGACGTCGACTGGTTCAGCGAGGCGTCCTTCATCCCGTCCCTGCCCCGTGTGCGTCAGCAGGGTCTGGCCATGCCCGGCAAGGACGGCATGCTGGTACTCGCCGCCACCGAGGCCATGCCCCCGGGTGTGGCCCTGCTCGACACACCCGACGTCGACTCCGCCGTCGCCGCCCACCACGAGTTCGCCGCCAAGTTCCTGGACGCCGCCGACCTGTGGGTGTTCGTCACCACGTCCGGCCGGTACGCGGACGCGCGCGTGTGGGAGTTCCTCCAGGTGGCCCGGGACCGCGACACCTCGTTGGCCGTCGTGCTCTCCCGGGTGCCCCGCAAGGGACGCCGCCAGCTCCTGGACCACTTCGGCGCCATGCTGGAGGCCAACGGTCTGGGCGCCGCCGCCCGCTTCGCCATCCCCGAGACCGACCAGATCGAGGGTGAGCGCTTCACCTCCAACGTCGCCGACCACATCCGCGAGTACCTGGCGGACGTGGCCGGTGAGGCGGACCAGCGCGACCGGGTGTCCCGGCGCACCTTCATCGGGGTCATCGACAGCTTCCGCTCCCGTGTCCCCGAGCTCGCCCGCCGCGTCGAAGCGCAGATCGAGACCGGGCGTTCGCTGGGCGCCTCCGTCGACGACACCTACGCCGGCGCGATCGACCGGATCGACACCGCCCTGGGAGACGGCTCCCTGCTGCGCGGCTCCCTCCTCGCCCGGTGGCAGGAGGTCGCGGCCAGCGGAGAGCTCGCCAGGAGCCTGCGCCTGCGCGGTAAGAAGTCCCGCAAGGGCCGTGATCAGGCCGAGCGCGGTCAGCGCGTCGGCGCTCTGGAACGCGCCGTCCGCGACTCCTTGGAGGCCCTGGTGGTCTCCGCCAACGACCGCGCCTGGGACCGGATCGAGGAGCAGTGGCGGGACGTCCCCGGCGGCGGTGAGCTGGCTGATCACGCCCTCGACCAGCCCGGCCGGGGAATGCTCGCCAAACAGGTCCGCCAGGAGATCGCCGAGTGGCAGCGCGGGATCGCGGAGATGACCGCGGCCAACGGCGCCACCAAGCGGTCGGTGGCCCGCTTCGTCACCTTCGACCACGACGTCGTCGCTCTGGTCCTGATCATCGACCTGCTCGGCTACGAACGATCCCACTCCGGAGGTGGCGCCCACGTGGCCGACACCTCCGGCCCGTCCCCACAGCGCCTGCTCAAGGGGCTGTTCGGCGCCCAGTCGTTGCGCAGCATCGGCCGGTCCGCGCGGGAGGACCTGCGCCAGCGGGTCCTCGGGCTGCTCTCCCACGAGCGCGTGCCCTTCGACCACGCCCTGTCCAAGGCGGGTATCCCGTCCGACGACACCGCCGTCCAGCTCTATCAGGCCACGTACAACCTTGAGATCGCACGATGACAACTCAGTGGAACCCCGCGCACGCGGGTGACACCGGTCCGGACCGGAACCGAGCCGAGGGCGGGGAGCGCGAGTCCGCGCCCGCCGGGCGGGGTTCGGACGAGCGCGGCGCCGCCGCACGGGGTTCCGCCGCGAGCCCCTGGAACGACGGCCCCGCGCCGGCGTCGCCGGACCCGGACCGGTCCGTGCGAGCCGAGGAGTCCGCTCCCTACCAGAGCGGCCCGTGGCGCGGCTACACGATGCCGGTGCCCGAGCACCCCGAGCACGCCGAGGAGCGTGAACGGGCGGCAGAGGAGAACTCCGTCTACGACCCGCCCGCCTACGACGGGATCACCGGCTATCCGGACCCGTCCGGAGCCGGGGCGGCTCAGGGCGCGTCCCAGAGGGCGGTGCCCGCCGAGGGCGGGGACGAGAGCGGGGCGGGGGCCGACGACGGCGCCGGGCACACCGACTCGCGCCCCGAGTCCGCCGAGTCGGCAGGGGCCCGCCAGCGCAGGTTCGGACGCCACGCCCGCTCCTCCGCCCAGGTGGCCGAGGAGACGGAGGCGAACGGGACCGCGCAGCGACGTCGTCAGGGCGACGCGGACCACGACGACGACCCGGACGGCCTCGCGGGCTGGGTCGGCAGCCTCACTGAGGCGGCCGACGACACCCGCATCGCCGGGCGCCACACGGGGAGCTTCCCGGTGGTCACTCCGGAGACCGAGCGCCCCGAGGACCAGGGGGAGCGGAGCCGCGGCGAGGGCGGGCGCGACGACAGCACGCGCGGCGGGCGCGATCGGGCCGAGGGTGGTCAGGGCGAGCGCGGGCGCAACAGACGCGACCGGGTCGACAGCGATCGCGACGGTCACGACCAGGACGAACGTGAGCGGGACGAGCCGGACCAGCCTGACGCGCAGGAGGGGGCGCGAGAGCGCCACACCTCCCGTCCGGCACCCGGTGTGGCCCGGCCCGCCACCGCCACCTGGGTCCCCGGACCCGAGGAGGACGAGGGCGTCACCGACGGTGCCGAGGAGCGAGGGGAACCGGACGGGGCAGCCACGCCTGGCACAGCCGACGCGGGTTTCGACCTCCTGGATGACGAGGGCGCCGCCCGCGCGGCCGCCGCCTCGGAGGCCCCGGCGAAGCCCACCGGCGATGAGTCCGCCGACGTTCCGGAGGGGGAGGAGGCGGCCGACGACGGCCCCGAGCCCCTGCCCCGTCGGGTTCCCGGACCCTCAGCGGTCTCCGGTGCCTTCCGGGCGATCGGTGCAGACACCGTCGTGCCCGAACCCGTGTCCGGTTCCGCGTCCCGCACCGAGGGCACCGCCCCGGAGGAGGACGACGAGGAGTACCGTCCCACGAGCGGTGACCACTGGCAGCCCACCAGTACCACCAGCCGCGCCGAGCTCATCGAGCGCCTGGACGCGTTGAGCACCCTGACCGAACTCGGCCAGGGCGACCTCCCCGAGAAGGTCCTCGGCCAGGCCGGTCAGCTACTGGACCACGCCGGGGCCCGCCTGCGCCTGTCCGGGGACCACACCGTCGTGGCCCTGGCCGGTGGCACCGGAAGCGGCAAGTCCTCGCTGTTCAACGCCCTGTGCGGACTCGAACTCTCCCAGACCGGCGTCACCCGCCCCACCACCTCCAAGGCGCACGCCTGCGTGTGGGGCCACGAGGGCGCGGACGCGCTCCTGAGCTGGCTGGGCGTGCCCACGCGCTACCGCCACTCGCGCACCGGGGTCCTGGACACCAACAACTCCGAGCTCACCGGCCTGGTCCTGCTCGACCTGCCCGACCACGACTCGGTCCGCAGCATGCACACCGCCGAGGCGGACCGGCTCATCGGCTCGGTGGACCTGCTCGTGTGGGTGCTCGACCCGCAGAAGTACGCCGACGCCGCCGTCCACCACCGTTACCTGGCCAAGATGGCCGGGCACGGGGCGGTCACCGTCGCCGTCCTCAACCAGGTGGACCGGGTCGCCCCGGACGAGCTGGAGGAGCTCCTCACCGACCTGCGCCGTCTCCTGGAGACGGAGTCCGGGGTGCACCCGAGAGTGATCACCACCTCCACCGTCACCGGGCAGGGCATCCGCGAGGTACGGGAGTTCCTGGGCGAGACGGTCGTCGAGCGCCGGGCCCTGGTCGACCGCCTGGTCGCGGACCTGGACCAGGTGATCGTTCCCTTCGAGGAGTTCTACGGCGAGGGCGAGGTCCCCGCGACGGTCTCCGCCGAGGTGCGGTCCCAGGTGCACGAAGGGCTGGCCAAGGCGGCCGGGGTCACGGCTGTCGCGGACGTCGTGGAGACCAATGACGTGCGTCGGGGCAAGCGCAGGGTCGGCTGGCCGGTGGCCCGCCGCGCCGCCAAGCTCCGCAAGGACCCGCTCGCCGCGGTCCAGCTGGACTTCCTTCGCCGGGACGAGCCGGGCGTGGGCGGGTCGGTGGACGCGCACGAGGCCGAACTCGAGACGGCGCTGGGCGAGGCTGCCGACCAGGTGTCCAAGGGGATGCCCGGGCCCTGGCGCCGCCGGATGCGCGCGGCAGCCCGCAGCGGGGTGTCCGAGCTGCCGACCGAACTCGGTGAGGCGGTCGCCGGTGCGGTCGGTGACCCCGATCGCAGTCCGTCATGGTGGCGGATGGCCCGGACATTGCAGTACGTGCTGCTCGCGGTGGCCGGGGCGGGGTTCGCCTGGGCCGTGGTGTCCCTGCTGAGCTGGCTCGGCGGCGGCATCACCGGGCTGCGGATGTTCGACGCACCCGTCTTCGTCGCCTACGCGGGCGCCGTGCTCGTGGCCGGTCTGTTGGTGGGCTGGCTGACCGGGGTGGGTTGCGGGAACCTCGTGGAGGTGGCCGCCGTCCAGCGCCGCGAGGAGGTGGAGCGCACGGCCCAGACACGGGTCCGGGAGATCGCCGGACGTCGGGTCGTGGCGCCGATGGAGGAGGAGCTCGCCCGCTACCGGGCCTTCCGGGCCGCCTACGAGGTGGCGCGGATCCAGGACTGAGCACCGGCCCCGTGGGACCGACCGGCCCCTGAGGGGCACGGATCGCGGCGGCTGGAGAAGAGGAGGGCCGGTCGGGGGCGAACCCCGAGCGGCCCACTGAGAACGGGGACGGGCGGTATGGACCGCTCGTCCCCGTCGTGTGTCATGGAGGGGGACTTACAGCCAGTGAACGACCTTCTTGGCCATGTGATGCTCCTTCGATTCGAGTGAGTTGCTGGATCATCGGGCGGTCGGCACGGCGGACAGACAGCGACAGAGACGGACCGGCCAGCTTCTGGCCGAAACCGGCGATGCCCTCTGGCAGGATGCCCTAAATCGTGACGCTAACCAACCCCCCTGGAACACAGGGTGACCACTAAGGTAGCCTCAACCTGCGGGTCACATACAATCGGCGATTAAGTTATTACCCAAAGTAATGTAAAGTGGTAGGGGTGTACTCCCCAGTCACCTACCAGGGAGGACGTGGGACCCACCTGGTCACCGAGTGGCACCGTGAGGGAACGCGGGGCGAGTCCGGTTCGTCGAAGGGAGAACCGTGAGAGGCGGTGGGCGCATCAGAGTCGGGTGCGGGGGGCCGGAGACAGAAGGTGACACGGGGAGGGAGGAGGGAGCGGTGAGCATCTCGGAGAAACCGATGGCAACCGAGGGCGCCCCCCTTGAGGAGCGCCGGTCCTGGCCGATCTTCCAGCAGCCCCTGGGGCTGGTCGTCTACCTGATCCTGCTGGTCTTCGTCGCGTTGTTCCTGTTCGGGGTGGCGGCCGCGCAGACGGTTCCCACCGTTTCCGACCTCTCGCTGCTGCTCGCCCTGGTGATCTCCGCGGTGGTGTGCGTCGAGGCGATCCGCCGCATCGACCTGCCCGCCGGAATCACCCGCGACCTCCTGGGGGCCTGGTGGTTCCCCGCGATGCTCCTCCTGCCCCCGGTGTACTCGCTCCTCATCCCCGTCCCCGTCTACCTGCTGCTCCAGCGCCGCAGCAGGCGCACCCTGCCGCACCGGCGCGTTTTCAACGCCGCCGCCATCGGCGTCTCCGGCTTCCTCGCCTCGGTGGTCTGGCACGGCGCCCAGGGCGGCCTGCTCGCCGGGATCAGCGGCTCCTCGAACGCGCACGAGTCCCTGCTCTCCCTCAGCGGCGTGATCCTGGCCCTGGCCTGCTGCGCCGGGTTCACCGTCATGAACACGTTCCTGGTCTTCCTGGGCACCAGGCTCAGCGGTGGATCGGGCAGCGTGCGGACCATGTGGGACCGGGAGGCCCTCCTGGTGGACTCCGCCGAGTTATGTGTCGGCGTGACCGTCGCGATCCTCGCCCAGTTGTCGATGTTCCTCCTCGTCATCGCGGTTCCGCCGGTCCTCCTGCTCCAGCGCAGCCTCGTCTACCAGCAGCTCCAGACCGCGGCGCGGACCGACCCCAAGACCGGTCTGCTCAACGCCCCCACCTGGGAGCAGGAGGCGGCCACCGAGATCAACCGGGCCCGCACCACGCGCGGCCGGGCGGCCGTGCTCATCGTGGACATCGACCACTTCAAGCGGGTGAACGACAGTTACGGTCACCTTTTCGGCGACCAGGTCCTGCTGGGCGTCGCGACGACCATCGCCCAACAGCTGCGCCAGTCGGACCTGCTGGGCCGGTTCGGCGGCGAGGAGTTCGTCGTGCTGCTGCCCGGGGCCGACGCCACCGAGGCCTGGCAGGCGGCCGAGCGGCTGCGCTCCCAGGTGGGGCGCATGGAGATCGCGGTGGAGGACGTCCAGGTCTCCATCACCATCTCCATCGGGGTGGCCGTCGCCGGTGACCACGGCAACGACCTCGTCGAACTGCTCACCGCGGCCGACCTCGCGCTCTACCGGGCGAAGGAGACCGGCCGCGACCGCGTGTGCCTGCCCGCCGGGCGCCCCGAGGTGACGGGGCAGATCCCCGGCCCCCGGGAGGGGCAGATCACCGATCCGGCCAACAGCCAGGGCGAGCCTTCCTGACCCGCTGACCAGCGGCAGGGAAGGCACCCGGGGAGTTGTCCACAGATCAGAGCCGACCGGTTGCGCCGTCACCCCCGGTGACCGAACGTTGAACCATGCCCGGTGAACAGCACGACCCCTCCTCCGGATCCGACGACCCCGCCCCCACCTCATCTCCCACCCCCGATCCCACTCCCGCACCCCTGCGCCTGCGTACCCCGACGGACCTGCTCGCCGCCCTGCCCTACCTGGTGGACCGACCGCTGGACGACGCGGTGGTCGCGCTGGTTCTCAGGCAGGACAGCGTCCTCGGGGTCCTGTACGGCGGACTCGACCACCTGGACCACGTCCTCACCCCGGACCGCAGCGGTCGGGCGGCGGTGGACGCCGCCCTCGCAGAGGACGGCAGCGCCCTGCTGGTGGCCGGTTTCGGTCACTCGGCGCGGGTCACGCCCCACGTGCGCGCGCTCCTGAGTGAGGCCCGAGCCCGGGGACTCCCCGTCCTGGAGGCCCTCCGGGTGACCGGCGACCGCTTCTGGTCCTACCTGTGCCACGACCCCGGCTGCTGCCCCGCCGAGGGGAGGCGCTTCGACGCGGACGCGTCCCCGGTCCCGGCCGGGGCGGTGGTGCGGGGGCTGGTGCCGCTCGGCCGGACCCCCTCCACGCGGACCGGGTTCCTGCTGGAGCCCGCGCACGGTCCGGCGAGGGCAGAGGCGGCAGAGGCGGCCGCCGCAGAGGAGGCCGCGCCCCACGAGGAGGCCGGTCACGTGGAACGCCGCACCGCCGAGGTGCTGGAGGCCCTGGCGGAGGAGGCGCTGCGGCGGGTCACCGACCCTGCGGTCCTCGCCCGGCTGGGCGTCCACCTGACCCGCGTCCGGGTGCGGGACGCGGTGTGGACCCGCATCACACCGGAGTCCGCGCGCGTCCACGTCCGGCTCTGGTCCCGCCTGGTCCGCCACCTGCCGGACCACCTCCTCCCGGCACCGGCCGCCCTGCTGGCCGTGGCCGCCTGGCAGCACGACGACCTCGACCTGGCTCGCGCCGCGGTCGACGTGGCCCTGGAAACGGAGCCGGGGTACGCGATGGCGGTGCTCATGGCCCGCGCCCTGAAGGTGGGCCTGCCCGCGGATCGCTGGCGCGGTTTCCTGGCCGCCCGCGTCACGGACGGGGACGGCGGGGAACCGGACCCCGAGAGAGCGCATGTGCGGCTACGGAGGCGACCGGGGTGGCTCCGTTCGGCTCAGCCACCCACTCCTGCACCATGCGTGATCACGTTTCACCGGGGTGGTCGCCGGGACGCCGCCGCGCGACCCCTGGGCCGGAATGTGCCTCTTCCGTGGTGTTGCGCGCCGAGGTCGGCTCCGCCTCCGGACCGAGGGTGTCGGGGTGGACGACACGACCAGCGATGCCATGCCCTACGGATCAGTAACCGGCCCCGGTGCCAGACTGCGGCGACCGGATTCGCCACCGGCTGACTCTGCCTCGGCGTCCCGGGCCTCCTGCTCGTGCTCGCCGGAGCGCTGAACATCCGCATGACCTTCCGGCGCGGGGTGGGACCGCGGCAATGACGGCTTCCGGCGAAGCGCGCCCGATGACGAGCGCCCCGGCATCCGAGAGCCTTCCGGCCGGTCCGACTCCGCCCTCCGCACCCTGCGCACCGTCCGGTCCGGTGATCCTGTGCGGAGTGATCGCCCTGAGCGGCGCGGCTCCGGGGGCGAAGGAACGAGGGGTGGCCCCAGCTGCCGCGCCGACCCGGGGAACGGCCCTGCCGGCGGCCTCCGCGCGGTACGTTCCTTCGCTCCCTGATCCCCCGCGATGGCGGGGGCACCGGCCGGGACGCCCTAGGCTTGGAGGCATGCCGGAGTACATCTACACCATGCAAAACGTGCGCAAGGCGCACGGCGACAAGGTCGTCCTTGACAACGTTTCGGGGTCGTTCCTGCCCGGAGCCAAGATCGGTGTCGTTGGCCCGAACGGTTCGGGTAAGTCAACGCTGTTGAAGATCATGGCCGGCATCGAGCAGCCGTCCAACGGTGAGGCGCGGCTCATGCCCGGGTTCACCGTGGGTCTGCTCGCCCAGGAACCGCGCCTCGACGAGAGCAAGACGGTCCTGGAGAACGTCGAGGACGGCGTCGCCGAGACCAAGGCGATGCTGAACCGCTTCAACGAGATCGCCGAGCAGATGGCGACGGACTACTCCGACGACCTGCTCGAGGAGATGGGCAAGCTCCAGGAGCAGCTCGACCACCGCAACGCCTGGGACCTGGACAGCCAGCTCGCGCAGGCCATGGACGCCTTGCGCTGCCCGCCCGGTGACGCCTCCGTCACCCAACTGTCCGGTGGCGAGAAGCGCCGCGTGGCGCTCTGCAAGCTGCTGCTCGAGGCCCCCGACCTCCTGCTGCTGGACGAGCCCACCAACCACCTGGACGCCGAGAGCGTGAACTGGTTGGAGCAGCACCTGTCCAAGTACGCGGGCACCGTCATCGCGATCACACACGACAGGTACTTCCTCGACCACGTCGCCACGTGGATCCTGGAGCTGGACCGCGGGAAGTTGTTCCCCTACGAGGGCAACTACAGCACCTACCTCGAGACCAAGCAGGCCCGTCTCAAGGTCGAGGGGCAAAAGGACGTCAAGAAGGCCAAGCGCCTCAAGGACGAGCTGGAGTGGGTCCGCTCCAACGCCAAGGCCCGCCAGACCAAGAGCAAGTCCCGTCTGGCACGCTACGAGGAGATGGCCGCCGAGGCCGACAAGACCCGCAAGCTGGACTTCGAGGAGATCCAGATCCCGCCGGGTCCGCGTCTGGGCAACACCGTGGTCGAGGTCAAGAACCTCACCAAGGGCTTCGAGGACCGGGTGCTCATCGAGGACCTCAGCTTCTCGCTCCCGCCCAACGGCATCGTGGGCATCATCGGTCCGAACGGTGTCGGCAAGACGACGCTGTTCAAGATGATCGTCGGCGAGGAGGCCCCCGACGAGGGCAAGATCACCGTCGGTGACACGGTCGAGACCTCCTACGTCGACCAGTACCGGGGTCGGATCGACGACTCCAAGAACGTCTGGGAGACCATCTCCGACGGCGAGTCCTTCATCACCGTGGGCAAGGTCGAGATCCCCAGCCGCGCCTACGTCGCCGCCTTCGGTTTCAAGGGCTCGGACCAGCAGAAGTCCTCCGGTGTGCTCTCCGGTGGTGAGCGCAACCGGGTCAACCTGGCGCTCACTCTCAAGCAGGGCGGCAACCTGCTGCTCCTGGACGAGCCCACCAACGACCTGGACGTCGAGACCCTCGGTTCGCTGGAGAACGCCATCCTGGACTTCCCGGGCTGCGCCGTGATCACCTCCCACGACAGGTGGTTCCTGGACCGCGTCGCCACGCACATCCTGGCCTGGGAGGGCGGCTCCTCCTGGTACTGGTTCGAGGGCAACTTCGAGTCCTACGAGAAGAACAAGGTCGAGCGCCTCGGCCCGGAGGCCGCGCGCCCCCACGCGGTCACCCACCGCAAGCTCACCCGCGACTAGTCACGGGTTCGCCGTCAGGCCCCGCCGTCCGGAGACCTCCGGGGGCGGGGCCTTCCGCGTGCCCCGGAGGGGCCGGGTTGTTCCCCTTGTGGACGGTCTCGGGGAGGGAGCGTGAACGTGGCATACCCTGGGGGCGATGACTTCCGCGCGTGATGACCACCAGAGCGCGGGCGAAGAGCCCGCGCGAATGACGTTCTACGAGGCCGTGGGCGGTGAGGAGACCTTCACCCGCCTGGTCCGCCGTTTCTACGAGGGCGTCGCCGACGACCCCGTGCTGCGGCCCATGTACCCCGAGGAGGATCTGGGCCCCGCCGAGGAGCGGCTGCGTCTGTTCCTCATCCAGTACTGGGGCGGCCCCCGCACCTACAACGAGCAGCGGGGCCACCCGCGCCTGCGCATGCGCCACGTGCCGTTCCGGATCGGCGCCGCCGAGCGGGACCTGTGGCTCAAGCACATGCGTGACGCCGTGGACTCCCTGGACCTGCACGAGGTCCTCGAGCGCCAGCTCTGGGAGTACATGGTGATGGCCGCGCACAGCATGGTGAACGTCGCCGAGGACGCCACCCCGCCGGCGGTGGTCGAGCCGACCTCACTGCGCGTGGGCGGCGACGGCAAGGTGCGGCGTGACACCGGGGGCGCAGGTGAGGATGACGACGGCGAGGCCGTCACCATCTCCCTGAAGCGGTGACCCGCCCCCTCAGGAGAACCTGTGCAGGAGCGAGCGCTCGGCGTCGTTGAGGCGCCGGGCGCTCTGCGTTGCCACGTCGAAGCCGACCAGGACGGTCCTGGCGCGGAGGTACACGCGGTCCTCGTCGAGGATCTCGTAGTCCATGGTGAAGCTGGCGTTGCGCACCCCGGACACCCACAGCTCCACGCGCACCGGCTCGATCCTGGGCAGTAGCGGGGCGACGTAGTCGGCCTCCTGGCGGGCCACCACCGTCGCGCCGAACGCCTCGGGGGCGTCCCCGCCCGCCCCGAAGTGGAGGAAACCGACGCGGGCGTCCTCAAGGTAGGTCAGCATCCGGACGTTGTTCACGTGCTGCTGCGGGTCAAGGTCGGCGTAGCGCACCTGGGCCAGGTGAACGTACCGCTGGGGTCCGGTGGTCGCGGCGTTCTCGGCCTCGGTCTGTGTCACGTCCTGCATCCTCTCCGCGGGGTGGGCGCGCCCCGCACCATGTGGTGCGGGACGCGCCCCGACTCCGACGATTCTCCCAAAGACCACCTGGGTGAACCCCGGCGCGGGAGGCCCTCCCTCTGTGTCCTTGCTCTCCTCACCCGCAGGAGGGCGCCGAGGTCAGGGCGTCGAGAGCCCCAAGTGGTGGGCGAGGAAGGCGAGCTGGTCGGCGGTCAGGGCCGTGCTCCGGCTCACCGACCGGGAGCTGTGCCCGACCTCGGCCTCACGGCGGACGAGGATCGGCTTCTCCTCGACCGGCGCCGAGGTGGCCGACTGCATCTCCGCGCACAGTTTGCGCGCGTGCAGCGGGTCCACCCGGGTGTCGTTGTCGAACACCGTGAACAGGGTGGCCGGGTACCGGGTGCCCTCACGCACGTTGTGGTACGGCGAGTAGCCCAGCAGCCAGCCCAGCTGCTCGGGGTCCTCCGCGCTGCCGTACTCCACGTTCCACAGCTGGCCCAGGCCGAACCTCTCGTAGCGCACCATGTCCAGCAGCGGCGCCGAGCACACGGCGGCCGAGAACAGGTCCGGGCGCTGGGTGACCATCGATCCCACCAGCAGCCCGCCGTTGCTGCCGCCCATGACGGCGAGCCGCTCCGGCGTGGTGATCCCGCTGCTGATCAGGTGTTCGGCGGCCGCCGCGCAGTCGTCGAACACGTTCTGCTTGTTGGCGAGCATGCCACCCCGGTGCCACTCCTCACCCTCCTCCAGACCGCCGCGCAGGTTGGCGACGGCGTACACGCCCCCGGCGCGCACCCACGCCAGGATCGCGGCGGAGTAGCCCGGGGTGAGGGAGATCTGGAAGCCGCCGTACCCGTAGAGGATGGTCGGCCTCGGACCGTCGGCGGGCTCCGCGGGGGAGACCACCAGCATGCGGACGGTGGTGCCGTCCTTGGAGGTGAACGCGACCTGTTCGGTCCGGACCTCGGGCAGGTCGATCTCGCCCGGGAAACCGGCCCACGGGGTCACCTCCCCGCTCCGCGCGTCGTAGTGGTACACCGACGAGGGGTGGGTGTTGTCGGTGTACCCGAACCACGCCTCGTGCCCGCCCTCGGGCCTGGTGCTCAGCCCGGCGAGGCTGCCCAGACCGGGCATGGGGAGCGCGCCGAGGCGCTCCCCGGTCTCCGGGTCGTGCCGGGTGATCTCGCTGACGGCGTGCCGGCTCCACACGGCCAGGAGCTCGGGGGTGCCGTTGCCGTCCCAACCCAGGAGGGAGTGGCCCTCCAGGACCGCCTCCCGGTCCTCGGGGATCAGCGTGGTCCAGTTCTCGTACCCGGGCGCGGCCGGGTCGGCGACGCACAGGCGCCCGCGCGGGGCCTCACGGTCCGTGAACAGGTACAGGCGGCCGTCCCGGCCCATCGTGGGGTGCAGGTCGGAGTCGACGCCCTCCTGGACCGTGGCCAGGCGGGGGCTCTCCAGGGGGCCCTCCTCCAGGTCCGCGACCCAGGCGTTGGTCGCGGACGAGGTGCCCCGGACGGAGGTCAGGACCAGCCAGCGACCGTCCTGGCTCACCTCGACCCCGAAGTACTCGGTCTTCTCCCGGCCCTGGCCGAAGACCAGGGCGTCCTGGTCGTCGGGGGTGCCCAGCCGGTGCAGGTAGACGCGGCGGTGGTAGGAGGTCTCCTCCTCGGGCACGTCCTCCGGGGGAAGGCGGCGCACGTAGTAGAAGGCCGACGCGTCCGGCAGCCAGGCCACCGGGCTGTAGCGGGTGCGGTCGATGGGGCCGTCGACGAGCTCGCCGGAGTCGACGTCGATGACGCGCAGCGACGACTCCTCGTTGCCGCCCTCGGAGAGCTGGTAGGCGAGGAGTCGGCCGTCGGGAGAGGGGCGCCACGCGTCGAGGGTGGTCAGGCCGGAGGGGTCGAGGGCGCCGGGGTCGATCAGGACGCGTTCGGGATCGTCACCGTCCCGCACGTGCAGCACCGCGTGCTCCTGGCCGGGGGCACGCCGGGTGACGAAGCGCCGGTCGCCGCGCCAGAGCGGTGTGCCCTCGTGCCCCGCGCCCATGAGTGAGCGCACCTGATCCGCGAACCAGTCGCGGGTCACGTAGTCGCTCGACAGCTTCTGGTACAGGTCGTCCTGGGCGTCGGACCACGCCTTGGTGTCCGTGGAGTCGGCGTCCTCCAGCCACCTGTAGGGGTCGCGGACAGTGTGTCCGTGGAGGGTCTCGTTGATGTCCAGCCGAGTGGCCGGGGGATAGCGGAGTTCGCGCATACTTCGCACCCTATCCACCGTTATCTCACTGTGTGTGTTCGGCGCGGCGGGAGGATGAATCCGGGGCGCCGGGACGCAGAATGGGTTCCAGAAAGCGACAACGGGTGTTTTCTGGGCGGCCCGACGTAAATTGGGGTGGCGCCGGAGCGGTCCGAACAAGCAAACTGAATGCGGGACGCAACTCGGCGGGAACCACCGGGAGGTCCGTGTGGCAAGGCGTACGGAGACACCGATCCTCGGGTCGGTGCACAGGGAGGTCACCTGGCTGGCTGATCGGCTGGCCGGGGAAGAGACACGGCGGTCGCACGCGGCCGTCGGGGCGACGCGATGAGCGCCCGACGCAGCCGGGAGGGTGGTCCAGGTACCGCCCGCCGCCACGTGCTGCTGCTCAACGCCAGCTTTGAACCACTGACGACGCTGCCCCTGCGCAGAGCGATCCTGCTCGTGCTGCGCGAGAAGGCGGAGGTCGTTCACGATGACGGCGCGGGGGCGGTGCTGCACTCGGCGACGCGCTCCTACGACGTACCGTCGGTGATCAGGCTTCGGCGCTACATCAGCGTCCCCTACAGCCGGAGAGTGCCCCTCACCCGGGTGGCGCTCATGCGGCGGGACCGGCACATCTGCGGTTACTGCGGGAAGAAGGCGGAGACGATCGACCACGTCATCCCCCGGAGCCGCGGTGGCGCGCACGTGTGGGAGAACGTGGTGGCGGCATGCAAGCCGTGCAACCACCGGAAGGCGGACAAGTTCCTGGACGAGATCGGCTGGGAACTGCACATCACCCCCAAGGTGCCCAAGGGCCCCCACTGGCGGTTGATCAACGGTGACCTGCACGGTGACCCCCAGTGGGAACCGTACATGGCGCATCTGGCCGCCTAGGCGGCAGCAAGGGTCGGAACCGGGCGTCCCACCCGGCCCGGACGGCGCCCCCGGTGAGTCGACCCCGTCGACTCGCCGGGGGCGCCCCCGTGCACCGGGTCGGGGAGGGGCTGGAGACCGACCCCGTCCCGGCCTATCCTTGGGTCATGCCCCGATACGACTTCCGCTGCCGCGAGTGCGGCGACACCTTCGAGCTCTCCCGTCCCATGGCCGAGTCCGACGCCCCCGCCGACTGTCCCCGGGGCCACGACGACACCGTTCGCCTGCTGTCCACCGTGGCGGTGGGCGGACGCGCCGCCGCCCCCGCGTCCTCCGGTGGGGGAGGCTGCTGCGGGGGCGGCTGCTGCGGCTGAGGCCGCCCTACCTCTCGATCTGGGTGACGTCGCGCGCCGCGCCGGTGGAGGCCGAGGTGGCCATCGCCGCGTAGGCGCGCAGCGCGGCGGTCACCGGGCGCTGGCGGTCGCGCGGCTGGAACCGGCCCAGCTCCTTGAGCAGGCGCTCCCTGCGTGTGTTCAGCTCCTCCTCGCCGACCTCCAGCACGATGCCCCGGTTCGGGATGTCGATGCTGATGGTGTCGCCGTCCTCGACCAGGGCGATGTCGCCGCCCGCGGCCGCCTCGGGGGAGGCGTGGCCGATGGACAGCCCCGAGGTGCCGCCGGAGAAGCGGCCGTCGGTGATGAGCGCGCAGGCCTTGCCCAGGCCGCGGCCCTTGAGGAAGCTCGTCGGGTACAGCATCTCCTGCATCCCGGGGCCGCCCTTGGGGCCCTCGTAGCGGATGACCACCACGTCACCGGGTTCGATCTGCTTGTTGAGGATGCCGTCCACGGCGTCCTCCTGCGACTCGAACACCTTCGCGGGCCCGGAGAAGGTCCACAGCTCCTCCTCCACACCGGCGGTCTTGACGATCGCGCCGTCCGGGGCGAGGTTGCCGAACAGCACGGCCAGGCCGCCGTCCTTGGTGTAGGCGTGCTCCACGGAGCGGATGCAGCCCTTCTCGCGGTCGGCGTCCAGCGTGTCCCAGCGGACGCTCTGGGAGTAGGCCTTGGTGGTGCGCACACCGCCGGGGGCGGCGTGGAACAGCTCCACGGCCTCGGGCAGCACCGCATCCGAGGCGATGTCCCACTCGGCGAGGAACTCGCCCACGGTCTTTCCGTGCACGGTGGGCAGCGAGGTGTCGAGCAGGCCGCCCCGGGCCAGCTCGCCCAGGATGGCGGGGATGCCGCCCGCCCGGTGGACGTCCTCGATGTGGTACTTCTCGGTGTTCGGCGCGACCTTGCACAGGCAGGGGACGCGGCGGGAGACGGCGTCGATCTCGGGCAGCCCGAAGTCCACTCCGGCCTCGGTGGCGGTGGCCAGCAGGTGCAGGATCGTGTTGGTGGAGCCGCCCATGGCCACGTCCAGCGCCATGGCGTTGCCGAAGGCCGCGGGGGTGGCGATGGACAGCGGCAGCACGGAGGCGTCGTCGTCGCGGTAGTAGCGCTGGGCGGCCTCCACCACCAGGCGCCCGGCGTCCTCGTAGAGGGCCTTGCGCGCGGTGTGGGTGGCCAGGACCGTGCCGTTGCCGGGCAGGGCCAGCCCCATGGCTTCGGTGAGGCAGTTCATCGAGTTGGCGGTGAACATGCCCGAGCAGGAGCCGCAGGTGGGGCAGGCGTTCTCCTCCATCTCGTCCAGCTCGGCCTGGGAGACGCTCTCGTCCGCCGCCGCGATCATGGGGTTGATCAGGTCGAGCTTGCGGACCGTGGTGGCGGTGCCGTCGACCACCGTGACCTTCCCGGCCTCCATGGGGCCGCCGGAAACGAACACGGTGGGGATGTTCAGGCGCATCGCGGCGAGCAGCATGCCCGGGGTGATCTTGTCGCAGTTGGACACGCACACCAGGGCGTCGGCGCAGTGCGCGTTGACCATGTACTCGAGCGAGTCGGCGATCAGCTCGCGGCTGGGCAGCGAGTAGAGCATGCCGCCGTGGCCCATCGCGATACCGTCGTCGACGGCGATGGAGTTGAACTCGCGGGGCACGCCGCCCGCCTGGCGGATGGCGTTCGCGACGACCTCGGCGACCTCGCGCAGGTGCACGTGTCCGGGCACGAACTCCGTGAAGCTGTTGGCCACGGCCACGATGGGCTTGCCGAAGTCCTCGCGCTCCACGCCGGTGGCGCGCATGAGGGCGCGGGCACCTGCCATGTTCCTGCCGTGGGTGACCGTGCGTGAGCGTAGGGCTGGCATGGGGTGGACTCCCATCGATACGGGTGTTTCCCCACGATGGTAGTCCCCTTCAGGGGCAGGTTCGGTCTCGCCGGAGGAGACGCCCGTTCCGGATGTTGAGATAGGTCGAGGTGGAGGCCCCCGTTCGCCGTGTCTTCGGGGGGTGTTCGGGCCGGTCCCGGAAACGCGGGAGGCCCGGAGGCCACGACGGTGTGGCTGGTTCCGGGCCTTGGTGCGATGGAGGGGGACGGGGTCAGTAGCGCGGCGGCAGGGCCTTGCTGGCGGCCTGGTAGATCTCCTCGATCTCGGTCTCACTCAGGCGGTCGCGTCCGCTGCGCAGCCACTTGCGGACCTTGGTGCCGGTGATGATGTCCACGCCCCGCAGCCGGTGACTGTCCCAGGGCATGCCCGGGCCGTAGATGGCCAGGGAGGCGCGCACCGAGATGTCGCGGCCGAGCTCCTTGCTGATGAGCTCCTCCGCGCGCTTGGCCTCCTCCAGGGCCTCGTCGATGCGCTCGTTCTTGCTGAACCGGCCGTGGTAGAGCTTCTCCAGCTTGTTGCGCAGCGGGAGACGCTTGTCCCAGGACTCCGAGTCGATGGCGAACGCGCCGCGCCGACCCACGATGAAGTGGTCGATCTGCCCGTTGCCGCCGGGGACGGCGCGCGCGTGGAGGACGCGGTAGCCGAGCTGCTTCATGAGTTTGAGCTGGACCTCGGTACGGCGTTGGGCCGCCGAGGGCTTGCGCCAGCGGGGGATCTCCGACTCCCGGCGGGCGCTCCAGACCATCACCCCGACCAGGACGATGAGACCGAGGGTGACGCCGATCCTCCAGTCTCCGGTGAGCATGCCGAAGGCACCCGCCACCGCCCCGGCCGGAACGCTCCGGAAGATCCAGCGGCGGACGGCGTCGTTCGACTTCAGAGCCCCGTACAGGGCCCTGGTGTTCGCCGCCCCGCCTTCCTTGCGTTGGTTGGGGAAGAAGAGGGCCTCGGGTCGTTCGTGCTCCGACCCGTCGGAGGATGAGCTACGACCGTTCACTCTGGTTGCCGATTCCACGACGGACAGGTTAGTTCCATCCATATCCGAGTCCTAGTGCATTACTTCTCACACTTTTCTTCCCTGATGTCCTGGCGCCCAAGCGTGTCCGGGGCGTCGGAACGGGGAAGGATTGCTCTTTCGTCACCTCTCTGGAGAAGTACCGTTCTTCGGCGTGGTGCCCGTTGCCCTACCCGGTTAACCTCGGGTGGCATGACCAGAATTCATGAACTTCCCGCGCACCGACTCGCCGCGTTGGTCCGCAGTCGTGAACTGTCGCCTGTTGAGATCGCTGAGCACTATCTCGAGCGAATTCGGAGGTTGGACGACCGGTACGGCGCCTACGTTACGGTCGCTGAAGAATTGGCTCTGGAACAGGCCCGAAATGCACAGAAACGCGTTCTGAGCGACACGCCGGACGATCTGCCCCCGCTCCTCGGTGTCCCGTTGCCCATCAAGGACCTGGACACCCTCGCCGGAGTCCGCGTCACCTTCGGCTCACGCCTGTACGCCGACCTCGTGGCACCCACCGACTCGGCGGCGGTCGCCCAGCTGCGCGAGGCGGGCGCGGTCTTCCTCGGCAAGACCAACACCCCCGAGTTCGGCGCCACCTGCCACACCGAGAACGCCGTCGCCCCACCCAGCCGCAACCCCTGGGACACCACCCGATCGCCGGGCGGTTCCAGCGGGGGCGCCGCCGCGGCCGTGGCCGCCGGGCTCGCACCCGTGGCCCAGGGCAGCGACGGCGGCGGGTCCATCCGCATTCCGGCGAGTGTCTGCGGCCTCTTCGGGCTCAAGCCCACCCGGGGGCGGGTCTCCCTTGGACCCGACCGCGCCGACCTCAACGGACTGTCCACGGCGGGACCGATCACCCGCACGGTCCTGGACGCCGCCCTGATGCTGGACGCCATGGCGGTCAACCTCCCCGGCGACCTGTTCACCGCTCCGCCCCTGCCCCCCGGCGAGACCTTCGCCGACCACGCCCGGCGCGAACCCGGACGGCTGCGCCTCGCCCGCTACTCCGACACCGGGTCCACGGGCATCTCCGTCCACCCCGACGTGCTCGCCGCCCACGAGGAGACCACCCGGCTGCTCCTGGAGCTGGGCCACGAGGTCGAGGAGATCGACAACCCCTTCGAGTCCGCCTTCGGAGGGACCTTCGCCGACGACTTCCCGTACCTGTGGGCGGCCATCGCCTCGGCCACGCCCGTCGACCCGGCCCGCGAGGGCGAGCTCACACCGATCTACCAGTGGCTCCGCGAACGCGCCCGCCGGACCACCGTCCCCGAACACGTGCAGGCCACCGCCCGCCTCCAGCGCGGCACCCGCGCGATGCTCACGGCCACGGAACGCTTCGACGCCGTCCTGAGCCCCACCCTGGCCCGGCCGCCGGTGCCGATCGGGCACTTCACCTCGGGCGGACCGGAGGAGGAGTTCCGGCTCATGACCGAGTTCACCCCGTTCACCTCGATCTACAACGTGACCGGGCAGCCCTCGGTGAGCGTCCCGCTGCACTGGTCGCCGAGCGGTCTGCCGATCGGCTCCATGCTCACGGGGCGGATGGGCGGTGAGGGGACCCTTCTGTCCTTGTCGGCGCAGCTGGAGCGGGCCCGTCCATGGGCACACCGGGTTCCCGGGGGCTGGACGGACTGACCCCCTCGAAGCCGACGGCGTCTCCCTCGGCCGTGGTGGAGGCGGCCGAGACCAGCGACGCGCCGGACCCTGGTGCTGCCGGGCTCGCGTCGAGGACGGCGGACACCTCCGCCGGGTCGGTGGCTTCCGCCGCGGCGTCCTCGCGGTCCGTGGACCCCGAAGCGCGGCCCAGGAACAGGCTGAGGACGGCGGACACCAGTACCAGTGCGGCCGCGCCCAGCGCGCCGCCCGCGATCCCGTTGGTGTCCACCAGTGCACCGGTCAGCGGCCCCGCCACCGCCGCGCCGATGCTCATGGCCGTGGCCATCCAGCCGAACGCCTCCGCCCTGCGATGGGCGGGGGCGGTGTCGCCCAGGCGCCCCATCGCGGCGGCCAGGGTGGGCGCCAGCGCCAGACCCGAGACGAAGAGCAGCGGGGTGATCAGCAGCGGGGTCGGCAGGTGGCTGACCGGCGGCAGGAACGGGACCAACACCGCGATGCCCAGTGCCGCCCCGAAGGCCCGCAGCGGCAGCCGCGGGGCGCCCCGGAGCGCCCCGGCCACCGCGCCGCCCACCAGGGAGCCCAGCGCCCAGACCGAGGCCAGCACCATCACGTAGTGCGGCGCGCCCAGCTCGTTGGCCCAGGCCACGATCACCAGGTCCATGCCGACCACACCGGAGACGATCATCCCGCACATCGCGAAGAGCAGGCAGAGCGCCGGGTGGAAGAGCAGACTGCGGTTCACCCGGGTGGAGGCGCGGTCCTGCCTGCCAGCGGGGTCCTGCGGGACCGTGACGGCGCGGTCCGGTTCGGCGGGGCCGGTCACGTCCGCGCGGCGCAGGGCCAGAGCGAACCCCACCGCGCCCATCAGTCCCAGAATCCCTAGGAGCAACAGCGCCCAGCGTGGACCGGCGAACGCCACCACACCGGCGGTGAGGATCGGGGAGAAGACGAAGATCAGTTCCTGGGTGGTGGCCTCGGCCGCGTAGATCGCCTGCCGCTCCGAACCCGTGGTCAGCCGGGGCCAGAGCGCGCGCACGATCTGGTTGGCCGGGGTGCCGAAGAGGCCGGTGCCCAGGGCCAGGGGGATGGAGACCCACCACAGCGACGCGGGCAGCAGCGCCAGGGTCGCCAGACCGACCGTGAACACCACGCCGCACACCAGCACCAGACGGTCGCTGTTGCCCCGGTCGGCCATGCGCCCGCGCAACGGTCCGACCAGCGCCATGCCCAGGGTGAACGCGCCCGCCACCAGGCCCGCGAGGGTGTAGGACCCCGTCCAGCCCTGCACGAGGAAGGTGACCGCGATCATCAACCCCGGTGTGTAGAACCGGGCCGCGAGGGACCAGATCAACAGGGACAGGACGTGGGGCACGGCGAAGAGCCGTCGGTAGTTGGCGAGCACGTGTTCGATTATGCCGCTCCCACCGGGCGCTTCGCCAAGGGATTCTCCCCACCGTCCCCGGTGCGAGCGGGGCCAGGGAAAGCCAGGGGAAAGGGGAGGTCGAGCCGGGGCCCAGGAACGTCGAGGGGAAGCATCTTCTGTCCCCACGCCGGGTCGTCCTGCGGTGTACGCGCGCCACCGTGGGGCATGATCGGTGTCTGTGAGGGACGTTCAGCTGACCCGGGTCGCCGAGCGCTACGGGGTCGCGACCGCATACGAGGACTGGCGGGGCCGGCAGGTGCCCGTCAGTCCGGACACGATCCGCCATGTCCTGTCCGCCCTGGGGGTGGACCCGACCGATCCCGACGCGGGACCGGGGCACGGCCTGCTGCCACCCGCCGTGGTGGTTCGGGAGGGCAAGGCACCGGACCTGGCGCTGCCCGAAGGCGCCCGAGCCTCCGTGGAGACCGCGGACGGCGGCCTGCTTCCGTTCGACCCGGGGCTGCCCTTGGGCGTGCACACCCTGCGGGTCACCGACAGGGGGACCGAACACGACGCCCCGATCCTGGTCGTCCCCGACCGGATCGAATCCACCGCGCTGCGTGACAACCCCCGTCTCTGGGGACTGATGGCGCAGGTCTACAGCGTGCGCTCCCGGGCCTCCTGGGGCACGGGGGACCTGCGTGACCTCTCCGAACTCGCGGAGTGGAGCGCCCGGGACCTCGGCGCCGACTTCACCCTGATCAACCCGGTACACGCCACCGAACCCGTCACACCTCTGGAACCCTCCCCGTACCTGCCGGTCAGCCGCCGCTACGCCAGCCCGCTGTACGTCCGTGTGGAGGACGTCCCCGAGTACGCGCGGCTGGACCCCGCCCAGCGCGAGGGCATCCAGCGCCTGGCGCGGCCGCTGCGCGAACGCGGCCGTACCGCCGACCTCCTCGACCGCGACGCCGTCTGGGAGGCCAAGCTCACCGCCCTGGAGATCCTCTTCCAGGTTCCGCGGGCACCGGGCCGTGAGGAGGCGCTGCGCCACTACCTGGAGCGCGAGGGCCAGCCCCTGGTGGAGTTCGCGACGTGGTCGGCGCTCGCGGAGGAGCACGGCTCCGACTTCCGTACCTGGCCCTCGGAGCTGCGCGACGTCGGCTCGCTCACCGTGGGCAGACGGGCCCTGGACCTGTGGCCGCGCGTGGAGTTCCACCGCTGGCTCCAGTGGATCCTGGACGAACAGCTGGCCCAGGCGCAGGGAAGCGCCCTCGACAGCGGCATGGACGTGGGCATCGTCCACGACCTCGCCATCGGCGTGCAGGCGGGCGGGGCGGACGCGTGGATGTACGGCGACGCCCTCGTCCACGGACTGCACGTGGGCGCCCCGCCGGACGAGTTCAACCGGCGCGGGCAGGACTGGGGGCAGCCGCCCTGGAACCCCACCCGCCTCGCTCAGCTGGGCTACGGGCCGTTCCGCCAGATCCTCTCCCAGGGCCTGCGGCACGCGGGCGGCCTGCGGATGGACCACGTCATGGGCCTGTTCCGGCTGTGGTGCGTGCCCGAGGGCGCCTCGGCCGACCAGGGCACCTACCTGCGCTTCGACCACGAGGGCACGGTCGGCGCGCTGGTGCTGGAGGCCCGGCGCGCGGACGCGGTGATCGTCGGCGAGGACCTGGGCACCGTCGAGCCCTGGGTCCGCGACCACCTCTCCGATCGCGGGGTCCTCGGCACCTCCGTGCTGTGGTTCGAGAACGACGCGGACGGCGAACCGCTCGCGCCCGACAGGTGGCGCCGGGACTGTCTGGCCACCGTGGCAACCCACGACCTCCCACCCGTCTCCTCGTACCTGTCGGCCGAGCACGTGGAGTTGCGCGACCGCCTCGGCCTGCTCGACCGGCCCGTGGCAGAGGAACGGGCCGACTCCGAGGCCCGGGTGGCCCAGTGGTGCGCCCTGCTGGTGTACCTGGGGCTCCTGGAGGAGGACGCCGACCCGGTGGGGGACCCGGCCTCCGTGGTCGCCGCGATGCACGCCTACCTGGCCGCGACCCCGGCACGGATGCTCGGGGTCGCGCTCACCGACGTGGTGGGGGAGCGGCGCATGCAGAACCAACCGGGGACCAGCACCGAATACCCGAACTGGCGGATACCGCTCACCAGCGGCGAGGGCGAACCGGTCCTGGTCGACGAGCTGCTGGCCGACCCCAGGATGGTCGCCCGGGTGCGCCGCACCCTGGGTCCCCTCGGCCACCAGGGCCGCGGCCTCTAGGGCGGGCCGACCACCGGGCACACGATCCACCGAAGACGGGACGGCCCCGGGGAACACTGTCCCCGGGGCCGTCCCCTGTGCGCTCAGACCCTGGACGTCAGCCGTTCTGACCGGCGGCGATGTCCTTGGCGCGGGCACGCAGGGCACGCTCCACCCCGGCCCGCCCCTCGATCAGCAGGCGGTACAGCGCCGGAGCCGGGGAGTGCTCGGCGACATAGGCGTCGGTGCGCTCCAAGGTCGCCTCCTCCACCAGCTGACTCGGGTACACGATCTCGGCGAAGGACTGCGCGAACTCACCGGTCCACTTCTCCCACGCCGGGGCGAGCTGGGCGAAGTACCGCTCCACGTAGGGGCGGAACAGCTCCGCCTGGCGCGGCTCGGTGAAGCCCAGCAGGGTGGCGCGGAACTCGGCGTTGGCCAGGTCCCCGCCCACGATCCGCTCCCAGGCGGTCTCCTTGGCCTCGGCGGTGGGGATCGCGGCCCGGGCGCCGGCGGCGTTGCGCTGACCGGCGGCGGTCGGGTCGGCCACCAGCTCGGCGGCGATCTCCGCCTCACCCGCCGCACCTGCGGCGACCAGGCGGCGCAGCAGGGTCCAGCGCAGGTCGGTGTCGACCTCCAGGCCCTCCACCGTGATCGCGCCGTCCAGCAGCCCCCGCAGAAGGGACAGGTGGGCGTCGGTCACGGCCGCGTCCGCCAGGGCGTTGACGTAGGCCAGCTGGAGGTCGCCGCCGGGCTCGGCGGACGACAGCAGCTCGCTGAGACGGTCGGCCAGCAGCGCGAACCCGAACGGGCGCCACGCCGGGTCCGCGTAGTTGATGAGCGCTCCCGAGGCCTGTCGGAGCAGGGTCTGGGCCACTGTGACGTCGTTGACGCCGCTGATGCCGGAGGTCACCAGCGCCACGTAGTCCCGGGCGGCCATCTCACCGTCGCGGGTCATGTCCCATGCGGCGCCGAAGGCCAGCGCGCGCGGCAGCGACTCGCGGATCTCGCCCGCGCCCTCCACCACGGTGCGCAGGGAGCGCTCGTCCAGACGGATCTTGGTGAAGGTGAGGTCGTCGTCGTTGATGAGCACCAGGTCCGGCTGGGCCCTGCCGACCAGATCGGCGACCTCGGTACGGGCCCCGCTGACGTCCAGCTCCACGCGCTCACGGCGCACGATGCCGTCGGCGGTGCGGTCGTACAGGCCCACGGCCAGCCGGTGCGAGCGCAGCGTGGGGTGCTCGGAGGCGGCCTCCTGGAGGATCGTGAACGACGTGAAGTCGCCGTTCGCGTCGACCTCGAACTCCGGGCGCATGGTGTTGACGCCCGTGGTCTCCAGCCACTCCTTCGACCAGCTGGACAGGTCACGGCCGGACGCGGCCTCCAGGTGCTTGAGGAGGTCGTGCAGCTCGGTGTTGCCGAACGCGTTCTCCTTGAAGTAGGCGCGCACGCCCGCGAAGAACGCGTCCACGCCCACGTAGGCGGCCAGCTGCTTGAGGACGGAGGCACCCTTGGCGTAGGTGATGCCGTCGAAGTTGACCTCGACCGCCTGGATGTCGACCATGTCGGCGGCGATCGGGTGCGTGGAGGGCAGCTGGTCCTGGCGCAGCGCCCACGCCTTCTCCACGTTGGCGAAGGTCGTCCAGGCGTCCGACCACTGGGTGGCGTTGACCTGGCAGTACACGCTCGCGTAGGTCGCGAACGACTCGTTCAGCCACAGGTCGTCCCACCAGCGCATGGTGACGAGGTCACCGAACCACATGTGCGCCATCTCGTGCAGGATCGTCTCGGCGCGGCGCTCGTAGCGGGCGTCGGTGACGCGGGAGCGGAAGACGTAGTCCTCCAGGAACGTCACCGCGCCCGCGTTCTCCATCGCGCCCGCGTTGAACTCGGGCACGAACAGCTGGTCGTACTTGCCGAACGGGTAGCGCAGGTCGAACAGGCCGTGGAAGAAGTCGAAGCCCTGCTTGGTGACCTCGAACAACGCCTCGGAGTCCAGGTGCTCGGCGAGCGAGGCGCGGCAGTACAGGCCCAGCGGGATGCCGTCGTGCTCGTCGCGGACCACGTGGTACGGACCGGCGATCAGCGCGGTGATGTAGGTGGACATCACCTGGGTGGCGGGGAAGTGCCAGCGCACCCGCTCCTCACCCGCGGCCTCGCGTTCCACGTCGGGGGCGCTGTTGGAGACGACCTCCCACGACGGCGGCGCGTACACGGTCAGCTCGAACGTGGACTTGAGGTCGGGCTGGTCGAAGCACGTGAACATGCGGTGCGCGTCGGCCGTCTCGAACTGGCTGTACAGGTACACCGAGTCGTCGACGGGGTCCACGAACCGGTGCAGGCCCTCGCCGGTGCGCATGTACGCGGCGTCGGCGACGACGGTCAGCTCGTTCTCGGCGGCCAGGTCCGGGAGGGTGAGCCGCTCGCCGTCGAACAGTTCGGCCACGTCCAGCTCGCGCCCGTTGAGCACGGCGCTGCTGACTCTCGGCGCGGCCAGGTCGACGAAGGTCCGCGCGCCCGGCTCCGAGCTGGAGAAGCGCACGACGGTGGTGGACCGGAAGGTCTCGTCACCCGTGGTCAGGTCCAGCTCCACGGCGTAGGAGTCCACGCCGAGAATGCGGGCCCGCTCCTTGGCCTCGTCCCGTGTCAGGTTCCCTGCCACGCCACGCTCCCTTCACGGCCGTCTTCGTCGTCGGCCGGAAATCGGTTGTCGACCGCGTCGGGCCCGCCGACTGGGGGTGGGCGCCGTCGGGCCTGAGGTCGTTGTCGTCGGTTCGATCCTGTCACGCGGCGGGGCGGAATGCGCAACCGATCACCGTGGTTGACGATCCATGGCGGCGGTGCGTCCTCGGCGGACCGCGGCCATCGGAACCCGAACTTCCCCCAGGCCCGAGACCTCAGGCCCCGGACGAGGAGCAGCGATGACCCAGACCCCCGCACAGCCAGGCGAGCCGGAGACCGTGTTCGCGGACATGTGGTTCGACCCGGCCTGCCCGTGGGCCTGGATCACCTCCCGCTGGCTGCTGGAGGTGGAGAAGGTCCGCCCCGTGACCGTGCGCTGGCACGTGATGAGCCTGAGCGTGCTCAACGAGGGACGCGACCTGCCCGCGGACTACCGGCACTTCCTGGACCGCGCCTGGGGTGCGGTGCGCGTGTGCGTCGCCGCCGAGGAGCGCTTCGGCCCCGAGGTGCTCGGCGCCCTCTACACGGCCCTGGGCACCCGCTACCACGACCGTGGCGAGGCGAAGGAAACGGACACCGTCCGGGCGGCCCTGGCCGACGCCGGGCTGCCCGAGGACCTGGCGGAGGCCGCCGACTCCACCGCGTACGATGAGGCCCTGCGCGCCTCGCACGGCGAGGCGATGAGGCTGGTGGGGGAGGACGTCGGTACGCCCGTCATCCAGGTGGAGGACGTGGCCTTCTTCGGGCCGGTCGTCTCCCCGATCCCGCGCGGCGAGGCCGCCGGGAAGCTGTGGGACGGTGTGCGCCTGGTCGCCGGGACCGACGGGTTCTTCGAGCTCAAGCGCACCCGCACGCGCTCGCCCATCTTCGACTGACCACCTCACCGGGAGCACCCATGCCAGGGCCTGACGACGACCGCCGCGCCACCTTCCTCGACGACCTCGACCTGCTGCCCGACACCACGAGCGACGAGCGCTCGGAGGGGTGGGGCGACAGCGACGAGGACTCCACCGCGCGGCTGATCGCCGACCGTCCCCCGCACTGGGGCTGACCTCCGGCGCCGAACCGGGCCCGGCCCCTCGGCGCCCGGCCGGGGCGGGTATCCGTGGAACCACGGGTGCCCGCCCCGCCGTCGCTTCCGCGGCCCCCTCGCTCTGGCCAACCCGAATCGCGTTCTGCGAAAGTGGGGCCATGCGATCCCTCTACATCGACGGCGCCTGGCGTGACTCCGCCTCAGACGAGGCCCTTGACGTGGTCAACCCGGCGACCGAGAAGGTCATCGACACCGTTCCGGCGGGTGCCGCCGCCGACGTCGACGCCGCGGTCGAGGCCGCCGCGTCCGCTCTCCCCGCCTGGTCCGCGCTCACCCCGGGCCAGCGCGTCACCCACCTGTCCCGCGCGCGGGAGCTGTTCGACACCCGCCTCGACGACGTCGCCCGGCTGCTGACCACCGACATGGGCGCGCCCGCCACCTTCGCCACCAAGGTGCAGGCCGGTCTGCCCTCGCGCATGTTCGGCACCTACATCGACCTGGTCGAGGAGCACGGAGAGCGCTACTTCGGCGGCGAGGAGGTCGGCAACTCCCTGGTGGTGCACGAGCCGGTCGGCGTGGTCGGCGCCATCACCCCGTGGAACTACCCGCTGCACCAGATCGTCCTGAAGGTGGTCCCCGCGCTCCTCGCGGGCAACACCGTGGTCCTCAAGCCGAGCGAGGTCGCCCCGCTGAGCGCCTACTGGCTGACGGAGATCCTCCACGAGGCCGGTCTGCCCGCGGGCGTGTTCAACCTCGTCTCCGGTACCGGGCCGGTGGTGGGCGAGGCGATCGCCGCCCATCCGAGGGTGGACATGGTCTCCTTCACCGGCTCCACCCGCGCCGGGACCCGGGTGTCCCAGGTCGCCGCCGAGACGATCAAGCGAGTCGCCCTGGAACTGGGCGGCAAGTCGCCCAACGTCATCCTGCCCGGAGCCGACCTCACCAAGGCGGTCAAGCGCGGCGTCGCCGACGTCATGCGCAACACCGGCCAGAGCTGCAATGCCCTCACCCGCATGCTCGTGCACCGCGACTCCTATGAGGAGGCAGTGGAGCTGGCCGCCGCGTCCGCGGCCAAGTACGTGCCGGGCGACCCCGAGGACGAGGCCACCCGGCTGGGTCCGCTGGTCTCGGCCGCGCAGCGGGACAAGGTCCGCGCCTACGTCGACCTCGGAGTGGAGGAGGGCGCGCGCCTGGTCACCGGGGGGTCCGAACCCGTCGAGGAGCGGGCCGTCGGCTACTACGTCCGCCCGACCGTCTTCGCGGACGTGCGCAACGACATGCGCGTCGCCCAGGAGGAGATCTTCGGCCCGGTACTCGTCCTCATCCCCTACGACACGGTGGAGGAGGCGGTGGGGATCGCCAACGACACCGTCTACGGGCTCAACGCCGCCGTGTGGGCCGGGGACCCCGACGAGGGCCTGGCCGTCGCCCGTCGCCTCCGGGCGGGGCAGGTGGAGCTCAACGGCGGGGCCCTGAACCCGCGTGCCCCCTTCGGCGGGTACAAGCGCTCCGGCAACGGACGCGAGTGGGGCCTTCCCGGACTGGTGGAGTTCTGCGAGGTCAAGGCCGTGCAGAGGTGACCCCTGTGTCCGGTCTCACCACCCCCCACCAGGTACTCCCGGAATCGGACCCGGTGACGCGCGCGTTGTGCGGTGTGGAAAGATTCCGACTGGTCATCCCCTGGTCGAACCCAATCGAGGTGTGAGTTGAGCAGCAAGCCCGCGGTCTCCAAGGCAGGTCCTCTCGGTAAGGACCTCAAGTCGATCCTCGTCTACAACCTGATCGCCATCCTGTCGATGGCCGGCTTCGCCGTCCTCGGTCTGAGCGTGGCGGCGGCCGCCGCCGGGGCCTGATCCCCCGCGCGACCCACACGACGCGCGCCGCGCCCCTCGCCGGTCACACCGACCGGGTGGGGTGCGGCGTCGTTTGTTCCCGGGAGCTGTCACACTGGTGACGTGCGTGTTTACCTTGGATCAGATCATGCGGGCTTCGAGCTCAAAGAACACCTCGTCTCCTGGTTGAAGGAGAACGGCCACGAGGTCGTGGACGCCGGACCGGCCGTCTACGACGCGGTCGACGACTACCCTCCCTTCGTCCTGCGCGCCGCCGAGGGCGTCGCCAAGGACCCGGGTTCCCTGGGCGTCGTGATCGGCGGCTCCGGCAACGGTGAGCAGATCGCGGCCAACAAGGTCACCGGCGTCCGCGCCGCCCTGGCCTGGAGCGAGGACACCGCCAAGCTGGCGCGCGAGCACAACGACGCCAACGTGCTCGGCATCGGCGGCCGGATGCACTCCCTGGAGGAGGCCACCCGGTTCGTGGAGCTCTTCCTCGCCACGCCGTACAGCGACGAGGAGCGACACACCCGCCGTATCGCCATGCTGAGCGACTACGAGCGCACCGGCGAGCTGCCCCCGCTTCCGTAACCCGTCTCTCCGGCCCCGCTCCGAGCGGGACCGACCGTTCGTCCCCGCGTGCCCGGCACGCGGGGACGAACGCGTTCCGGGCGCCGTGGGTCCGTGTCCGGTTCGGGACCGGGGGTCCTGTCGCCCTCGGGGGTCGTTGTGGGATCCTTGCCCGGGAGTGGCCCGCGCCGTCCGGTGTGGGTTCTTCGCGAAACGCGCGAGCGCGCCCGGGACACACCCGGCCGGCCTGCCGTGTCCGGGAGAGGGGAGGGGTCCCGAAATCACCGGGAAGTTCCCCTACGGGTACGTGAGTCCGACCCCGCGAACACGGGTTTAGGCGGAACCCAAACCCGGGGTTATGGGGCGGATCGCCGCTGGTAGTACGTGCCAGGCCAGCACCCCAAGCGCTACAGTTCGTGCACAGCGGCGGGCCATCGTAGTCCGAGACACCGTGTTGTCCGCGTCCATCGGTGCCCGCCCCTCGGCGGAACCAGCCTCCGCGATCCGGGCCGTGCCCCCACACGACTCCCCCTCCGCCGACCCAGACACAGGCCCCGACGCGACCATGAGCGCACCGGTGTGCCGTACCCCGACCAGGAGTGACCCCCGCGGGTGAGCGGGCGTGCCGAGCCTAGAGGATCAATGAACCCCACACCGACCGCCAGGACCACCCGACTGCTGCGATCCACCGTGCAGCGCATCGTCGCGGTGCTCCGGCGCAAGGTGCTCTTCCGCTATCGTCTCGTACTCATCACCCTGGTCGCCATCGCCGTGGGCATCGGGGTCGGCGCCGTGTGGGGTCCCACCGGCTGGTTCCCGCCCAGCTCCACCATCCTCACCGTCCTCGCGGGCGGGCTGTTGCTCAAGCGCAAGAGCCTCGCCTTCCTGCTCGGTGTGGTCGTCGCCGTGCTGCTGTTCGTGGCCTTCATGCTCGACTTCGGCCAGGTCGGCCCCGGCCTGGTGGTCACCATCGGAGTCACCGGGGTCCTGTCCTACCTGCTGTCCGGTGTACGCGAACGCCTCGGCGTCCAGGGCCTGAGCGGCGAGATGATGCTGCTGGACCTGCGCGACCGGCTGCGCGACCAGGGCAAGCTCCCCCCGGTCCCCGCGGGCTGGGGGCGCACCGCCGTCCTGCGCCAGGCGGGCGGCTCCTCGTTCGGCGGCGACTTCGTCGTCTCCATCCGCCGCGAACACCGGCTCGACATCGCGGTCGTCGACGTCTCCGGCAAGGGCGTGGACGCCGGGACCCGGGCCCTGATGCTCTCGGGCGCCTTCAGCGGCCTCATAGGAGCCGTCCCCGCCAGCGACTTCCTCGCCCACTGCAACGACTACCTCATGCGCAACAGCGGCGGCGAGGGCTTCGTGACCGCCGTCCACCTGAGCGTGGACACCGAGACCGGCGAGTACCAGGTCGCCTCGGCCGGGCACCCGCCCGCCCTGCACTTCGACGGCGGCGGCGGGGTGTGGAGCACCACCGAGGCCAAGGGCGTGGTGCTGGGCGTCATCCCCGAGATGACCTACACCTCAGTCCAGGGCAAGCTGCGGCCCGGCGACGCCATCATGCTGTGCACCGACGGCCTCATCGAGACGCCCGGCGAGGACCTCGACGCCGGTATCGACCGTCTCCTCGGAGCCGCCGAATCGCTGGTCACCCAGGGGTTCGCCACCGGCGCCAGCGAGGTCGTGGACACCCTCAGCAAGGACAAGAACGACGACTGCGCGCTCGTGGTCCTCTGGAGAACCTGACCCCCGGCCGCCTCGGCACCGGCAGGGGGTGAGTCGCCCCAGCCGTTCCTGGCGGTAGGGTCGACATGTTCCCCGACCCCGGTACGAGGTCTTCGTACCCGTTCACGGACCACCGTGCCCGCCCCTCTCCGCCCCCTGGGCGCCGACGCCCGCACGGACCAGCACACCAGTGACCAGGGGCCGGACCGGGTCCCCAGGACCCGGACCTACCGGATTTTCGCGGCCCCGCGGGCGTGCCCGCCGGGCGATGGAGACGCAAGGGGGTGCTTCGCATGGACGGCGAGCGCGCTGAAGAACTCACGGACCTGGTCGAGATCAACGACCTGACCGGGATCAGGCTCTGGTTGGCCGAACACAGGCCCCACGAGATCGCGGACGAACTGGCCCGCATGTCCAGCGGCGAGGCGATCATCCCCTTCCGCCTCCTGGACAAGGACCGTGAGCTGGAGGTCTTCGAGGAGCTGGATCCCGGCCAGCAGCAGGCCATCCTCCTCGGCCTGCGCGGCACCGACTTCCACGACATCCTGGAGGAGATGGACCCGGACGACCGGGCCCGCCTCATCGGGGAGGCCCCGGCCAAGATCGCCACCCGGGCGCTGGCCGGGCTGAGCCCCGCCGAACGCAAGATGACCGCCGCGCTCCTGGGCTACCCCGAGGACTCGGTCGGCCGGTACATGACGCCGGAGACCGTCATCCTGCACCGGGACCTCACCGTGGGCCGCGCTCTGGAGGTGGTGCGCGCCAAAGGAGCCGACGCCGAGACCATCTACACCCTCCCGGTGGTCAGCGACGGCCGTCGGCTGCTCGGCACCATCACCCTGAGCGACCTCGTGGTCAGCGACGACGACCGCGTCCTCAAGGACCTGGTCGACGTCCTCGCGCCCCGGGTGGGCGTGAGCGAACCGGTCGAGGACGCCGCCCGACTCATCCAGGAGGCCAACCTGGTCTCCCTCCCGGTGGTGGACTCCGAGGACCGCTTCGTCGGTCTGTTCACCTTCGACGACGCCCTCGAGGTCATCGAGGCGGCCGACTCCGAGGACATGGCCCGTCAGTCCGGTGCCAGCCCGATCGACGACCACTACGTGTCCGTCGGGGTGCTGCGCCTGGTCGGCGCGCGTTCGGTGTGGCTGATGCTGCTCATCGTCGCGGCGACCCTGACCGTCAACGTCATGCAGGTCTACGAGGCCACCCTGGAGGAGGTCACGGCGCTGGCGATGTTCGTCCCGATGCTCATCGGCACCGGCGGGAACGTGGGCGCGCAGTCGGCCACGGCGATTGTGCGCGCCCTCGCGGTCGGTGAGGTTCGGGTACGCGACCTCCCCTCGGTGATCTGGAAGGAGAGCCGGGTCGGTCTGCTCCTGGGCGTCATGCTCGCGGGGATCGCCCTGGTCATCGGGTCGGTGCTGGTCGGCTTCGACATCGCCGTGGTGGTCGCCCTCTCGGTGATCGCCATCTGCACCTGGGCGGCGATCATCGGCTCCGCGATGCCCCTGCTCGCCCGCAAGGTGGGGGTGGACCCCGCCGTGGTCTCCTCACCCATGGTCGCGACGCTCGTGGACGCCACCGGTCTGCTCATCTACTTCTCGGTGGCGCGCATGGTGCTGGGGTTGTGACCCGAGGCTGACGTTTCGCTTGAAGTGGGTGGAAACGGGTATCGCACCAACAGGCAGGACGCGTCTGAGGGGGATTCGATGTCCGATACCGGAGATACGTTCAACCGGCTCAAGAAGGCCGTCAACGACCACGCCGACAAGGCCGAGGGGGTCGTCGGCAAGGTGGCCGACGCCGCCAAGAAGGCGACCGGCGGGTCTCACGACGACAAGATCGACAAGGGGGCCGGGGCCGCCACCGACTATCTGCGCAAGCGCGCGCAGGAGAACAAGAAGGACAAGGGGCAGGAGTAGACGCGGGGGTTCGGGCCCGTGGAACGGAACGGATGGGGCTGGCCCACAATGGGGCATGGCCTCATCCGTTCCTCGTCCCGTGCCCGTCCTCCTCGCCCGGCTGCGCATGCCCCTCATGTGGGTGGCGATGGCCGCGCTCCTGGCCGGCTACCTCGGTCTGTCCTGGTGGGTCGGCGGGACGCTGCTGGGGGTGGCGCTCGCGGTGCACCTGCGACTGGGCACTCCGAGGTGCGCGCCGCGCGTACTGGCCCCGCCGGTGCGGGGCCGCTGGATGCCGCTGACGAGCCCCGAGGACCACGTCCCCAGCCAGGGCACGCACGCCTACGGGCAGACGTACGCGCTGGGTCTGGTCGCCGAGGACGGTACCCGCCCGGACATCGGCTGGCGGCCGCTCAGCCGCCCGCCGGAGGACTTCCCGGCCTACGGAGCCCCCGTGTACGCACCCGCTGCGGGAACCGTGGTCCGGGTGAACGACCGCCAGCGCGACCACCGCAGCCGCAACTCCTGGCCGTGGCTGTTCGGCACCGTCGTGGAGAACACCCTCCGCGAACTGCGCGGACCCTCGGGGCTGATCGGCAACCACGTGGTCATCGACGTCGGCGGCGCCCACGTGCTCCTCGGACACCTGCGCAGGGGTTCCGTCACGGTGGCCCCGGGAGACACCGTGGTGCTCGGCCAACGCGTCGCCGCGTGCGGGAGTTCCGGCGCCTGCACCGAACCCCAGGTCCGGGTGCAGCTCATGGACCTGGCCCACCCGCTGTTCGCCGCGGGCCTGCCCATGGTCTGGGGGAGGGGCTGGAAGGCCGGTGACCCGGAGAACGAGGGGCTTCCCGAAACCTGGCGGCCGGTGGAGGTGGTCGGAACCGACCACGTCAGTGCTGGTCAGGGCGGTGTCCCGGAGGAATATCCTGAACTGAGGTAAGGCAAGCCTCATGAGGGGGTGTGGTGAGCGCGATCGACGGTACGCCCTGCAAGCTCACGGTCTGTCGGGGCTGCTGCTGCGGCACACGCAAGAAGGTGCCCGGGGTCGACCACAAGGCGCAGCTCGCCCGTCTCAGCGCCATCGACGACCACGCCGCCCGCCGCGTCCCGGTCCGCACCAGCAAGTGCCTGGGCATCTGCTTCCAGGCCAACGTCGTCGTGGTCCAGCCCTCCCGTCAGGGCCGTGCTGCCGGAGGGAACCCCGTCTGGCTGGGCCGGATGACCGAGGACCGTCTCCTGGAAGCGCTCGACGACTGGATCTTCGACGGCGGTCCGGGTATCGCCCCGCTCCCCGTCCTGTTGGAGGAGCACGTGACCTCCAAGGACGCCAAGAAGCCGAAGAAGCCCAAGAAGTCGAAGAAGAAGTCGGAGCAGCTCGGGGGCACCGAGCCCGGCAAGAAGGACAAGAAGAGCAAGAAGGACAAGAAGCGGGCCAAGAAGGCCGAAAAGAAAAAGAAGGAGAAGGCTGGGAGGGCGTGAGGGGGCGACCCCGCCGAGCACTCCGACGGAGCCGCCCCCGAACCCGCTACCCCGACTGGGACGCGAACTGGGTGCGGTACAGGGCCGTGTACAGCCCGCCCGCCTCCAACAGCTCCTCGTGCGTGCCGCGTTCCAGGACGCGCCCGTCCTCCAGCACCAGGATCTGGTCCGCCTCGCGGACCGTGGCCAGCCGGTGCGCGATCACGAGTGAGGTCCGGCCCTCCAGCGCCACCGACAGCGCCTCCTGCACCGCCGCCTCGGACTCGGAGTCCAGGTGCGCGGTGGCCTCGTCCAGGACCACCACGGACGGCGCCTTCAACAGCAGCCGCGCGATCGCCAGGCGCTGCTTCTCCCCGCCCGAGAGGCGGTAGCCGCGGTCACCGACCATCGTGTCCAGGCCGTTGGGCAGCTGGTCCAGGAGAGCCCCGAGCCGCGCCATCCGCAGCGCCTCCTCCAGCTCCGCGTCGGTCGCCTCCGGCCGCGCGTAACGCAGGTTGGCGCCCACGGTGTCGTGGAAGAGCTGCGCGTCCTGCGTCACCACGCCCACCGCCTCCCGGAGGGAGTCACTGGTGGTCCCACGGAGGTCCAGGCCCCCGATCCGCACCGCTCCCTCCCTCGGGTCGTACAGCCGTGAGACCAGGTGGGTGAGGGTGGACTTGCCCGCCCCGGACGGCCCCACCAGGGCCACCATCTGACCCGGCTCGGCGCGGAAGGACACCTCGCTCAGCACCTGGGTGTCGTCGGCGGCCTCGGCCTGCGGGGTCAGCTCCAGGGACGCCACCGACGTCTCGGAGGCGCCCGGGTAGCGGAAGGACACCCGGTCGAACTCCACGCTCAACGGCCCGGCGGGCAGCGGCCTCGCGTCCGGGCTCTCCTTGATCTGCGGCTCCAGGTCCAGCACCTCGAAGACGCGGTCGAAGGAGACCAGGGCCGTCATGATCTCCACGTGCACGTTGGACAGCGTGGTGATCGGCCCGTAGAGCCTGGCCAGCAGGGTGGTCAGCGCCACCAGGGTGCCCACCTCGAAGGCACCGTCCACCGCGAGCACACCGCCCACGCCGTAGACCATCGCCATGGCCAGCGCCGTGATGGTGGCCAGCATGGTGAACAGCAGACCGCCGATCACCGACTGGCGCACCCCGAGGTCACGCACGCGGGCGGCTCGGTCGGAGAAGGTGCGGGACTCCTCGTCGGGCCTGCCGTAGAGCTTGACCAGCATGGCCCCGCCCACATTGAACCGCTCGGTCATCAGCGAGCTCATCGCGGCGTTGTTGTCCATCGCGTCGCGGGAGATGTTCGCGAGCCTGCGCCCCAGCAGCTTCGCCGGGACGATGAATAGCGGTACCAGGACCAGCGCCAGCAGCGTCACCTGCCACGAAAGGGCCAGCATGGTGATGAGTACCGCCACCACGCTGATCAGGTTGGAGACCACCGACTGGAGGACCGAGGTGATGGCGCGCTGCGCGCCGACCACGTCCGTGTTCAGCCGACTGATCAGCGACCCGGTCTGAGTGCGGGTGAAGAAGGCGATCGGCATCCGCTGCACGTGGGAGAACACCTGGGTGCGCAGCAGGTAGATGACGCCCTCACCGATCCTGGAGGACAACCACCGTCCGGTCAGGGTGATGACGCCCTCCACGAGCGCCAGAACGGCCGCCGCGACGGCCAGCCAGACCACCACCGAGGTGTTCCCCGGGATGATGCCCTGGTCGATGATGGCTCGTAGGAGCAGCGGGTTGGCCACGACCACGGCCGCGCCCACCGCGGTCACCGCGAGGAAGAACAGGATCTGCCGCCAGTGCGGTGTCGCGTAGGACAGCACACGTCTGGTGAGCCCCGGGGGCAGTTCCTGCCCCCGCGCGCTTCCGTCGTTGACCAGTGCCCTGTAGGAGGGCCTCCCTGACATCATCCGCAGCCTCGATTCCGTTCACCACGTCGCCATCCAAGCCTCAACACCGGAGGGAGGGCGCTGCTTCCCTGGTCCGGTGTGGGATCGCCGGGGACGTCGGTGGGAACAGGGGCCTCAGAGGGACGAGGCGAGTCGGCCGAGTGCCGCGGTGGTGGAGCGGCCGGGCGTGAACGGCAGTTCCCAGGTCTGGGCGCCCAGGGCGTCGGCGCCCCGGATCTTGGCCTGCGTGTAGCGGTCCCCGGCGGTGAAGGCCAGCGCGGCGGGGGAGAGGGGCCGGAGCAGTTCCGCGTAGGCCGCCCAGTCGGCGACCGAGGGCGGGCCCTCGATCACGAAGGACCCGGCCACACAGCCCAGGGCGGCGATGGTCTCGGACCGTTCCGCGTCGGGGTTGACCGGGCGTCCAGGACCCTTCCAGGCCCGGACGCGCTCGTCGGACTCGATCCCCACGACGAGGGGGAGGCCGCGGGCGGCGATGGACTGGAGGAAGCGCACGTGCCCGACGTGCAGGACGTCGAAGACCCCGGTCACCACGACCGGTCGCTCCAGCGGTTCCGGTCGCTGGAACCACAGCAGGCGCAGCGGCGTCGCCTGCTCGCCTGTGCCGTCCGTGTCCGTCATCTGGCCCCCGTTCCACCGAACCCGAGTGGCGCCCGTTCCAGGTCGTGCCGACGGGTCCGCCCGAAAGGTCAACGTACCCGCTTGAGGCCGGTATTCCGCTTCGTGGCGAGGTGAAACCGAACAGTGTTCTGTGGGTGTGGGCCACGTCACCGGGAACCGTGGCCGTCGGGGGTGAGTCCCATCACGGGAATCGAGGACGAGAGGAAGAGGTGTCCATGTCGTGGACGGTGCTGATCGAGGAGATTCGGGGGAGCGGTGAACGCCAACGCTGGGGGCTGGTTCCGTCGGTGCTCGGTGGCCAGCGCAACGCCAGCTTCGACGACCGGGAGGAAGCCAGGGCGGAGGCCCTTCGCCTGACAGCGGCGCATGTTCCTGGCCACCCGTGGTCGGAGCGGGACCGTCAAGCCTACCGGGTCTCTCCCGACGAGTACGTCGTGAACGTGGACGGTGCCACGACCGAGTTCCACTTCCGCGTCACCGTGGCCGAGCGGATCGTTCCCGGAGGCTAGGGGAGCGGTCCGGAACCCCTGGGCCGCCGACTCTTCCGGGTTCGGTGGTGCGGGGGTCTCGGGGGGCGTCCCCCGGGTGGAACGGCGAAACGAGCTGGTGCGGATGGGCACACGGCTCGCTTCGAGTGGTGCGGGGGTTTCGGGGGGCGTCCCCCGGGTGGAACGGCGAAACGAGCTGGTGCCGACAGGCACACAGCTCGCTTCGAGTGGAGCGGGCGACGAGAATCGAACTCGCATGACCAGCTTGGAAGGCTGGGGTTCTACCATTGAACTACGCCCGCGTGGCATCGGAGCCCCTGAGTTTCCTCTAGACTCGTGGAGCCGATGGAGACAAGAGTACAGTCTCTGGGGCGTTGGTCGCACACCCGTTTTCGGGTCGTGTGTCCGCGCCGGGTGACGGGGTGTAGCGCAGCTTGGTTAGCGCGCATGCTTTGGGAGCATGAGGCCGCGGGTTCGAATCCCGCCACCCCGACGAAACCGTCCGCGGCGGTTCGGCCTTCGGGCCGTGCGCCGTGGCCCCCTGTCTGTCTGCCCTAGACTTGGTGCGATCAGCAGGAAACTGTAAGTCCCAGCCCGTCGCAGGGCACCCCGAAGGAACGTGGTCATCACCGACCGGGGGTGCGCGCGTGCATACGCCGTTCGTGTGGTGCGCCTGCGGGCCGACGCGGACACCAGCCGGCAAACCTAGGAGTACCGCCCCGTGAAGACCGATGTCGAGGAGCTCAGCCCGACCCGGGTCAAGCTGACCATCGAGGTGCCCTTCGAGGAGCTCGAGCACGCTTTCGACGTGACCTACAAGTCGCTCGCCAAGCAGGTTCGGATCAAGGGCTTCCGCCCGGGCAAGGCACCGGCGCGGCTGATCGACCGCTACGTCGGCCGTGGCGCGGTGATCAGCGAAGCGGTCAACCACGCCGTTCCGGAGCTCTACAACGAAGCCATCCAGAAGGAGGAGATCTTCGCGCTCGGCCAGCCCGACGTGGAGGTCACCAAGCTGGAGGACAACGACGAGCTCGCCTTCACCGCCGAGGTCGACATCCGACCCAAGTTCGAGGTGAAGGACTACAAGGGCATCGAGGTGACCGTCGACAGCGCGACCGTCACCGACGAGCAGGTCGACGAGCAGATCGGCACCCTGCGCGAGCGCTTCTCCACCCTGGTTGGCGCCGACCGTCCCGTCGAGGACGGTGACCACCTCTCCATCGACCTGGTCGCCGCCATCGACGGTGAGAAGCTCGAGGACGTCGCCGTGAGCGGCTACTCCTACGAGGTCGGCACCAACACCATGCTGGAGGGCCTCGACGAGACCCTGCGCGGCATGGAGTCCGGTGGCGAGGCCACCTTCAAGACCACCCTCGTCGGTGGTGAGCACGAGGGCAAGGAGGCGGACGTCACCGTCACCGTGCACTCGGTGAAGGTGAAGGAGCTGCCGGAACTGGACGACGAGTTCGCCCAGCTGGCCTCCGAGTTCGACACCATCGACGAGCTGCGTGACGACGTGCGCAAGCGCATGGCCGACGTCCGTCGCATGCAGCAGCTCTCCGCCGCCCGTGACAAGGCGCTCGAGAAGCTGATCGAGTCCGTCGAGATCCCGCTGCCCGACGCGGTGGTCGACGAGGAGATCAACCGTCGTCGCCAGAGCCTTGAGCAGCAGCTCGCCCAGAGCGGTCTGACCAAGGAGGCCTACCTCGAGTCGCAGGAGAAGACCGAGGAGGAGTTCGAGGAGGAGCTGAAGACCGGCGCCAACTCGGCGGTCAAGGCCGGCTTCATCCTCGACCAGCTGGCCCTCCAGGAGGACCTCAGCGCCGACCAGGGTGAGCTCAGCCAGTACGTGTTCGAGCAGGCCCAGCGCATGGGCGTGAGCCCGGACCAGCTGGCCCAGCACCTGGTCGAGTCGAACCAGATCCGCGTCGCCTTCACCGAGGTCGTCCGCGGCAAGGCCATGGACGTCGTCCTGGCCGGTGCCAAGGTGACCGACGAGGACGGCAACGTCGTCGAGCAGGAGATCGTCGAGGCCACCGACGACCAGGCTCTGGCCGAGGCCGTCAAGGCCGCCGCCGCTGCCTCCGCCGAGGTCACCGAGGCTGACAAGGCCGAGGAGACCGCTGAGGCCGCCGAAGCCGACGAGGACGCCGACAAGGCCGACTCCAAGTAGTCCGAGGCTTCACGGCGCCGCGAGGCACCATGGCTCTCAGGGGCCCTGGCCGACCCGTAACGGGACGGCTGGGGCCCTTTCCCTTCCGTTCCTGGCGCGTTGTTCGCTGTCAGGAGAAAGGGTGTGTTCCCGACCGGCCGCACCCTGCGCTCAAAGCGAACAGGGACGGTATCCGGACGAGCCTGGCGTCTGTCGGCGTTAGTGTCGCTGTATCGCAACCGTTTCGATTCCGGAGCAGGTGACGAGAGTGCCGCCGACCTTTGATGAGTCCCAGCGATTCGACGCTCGTACGTCGGATCAGCAGCTTTCCCCTTTTATTGAGCAGACGCCTCAGCGCCTGTTGCGCCAGCGAATCGTGTTCCTCGGCCAGCAGGTCGACGATGACATCGCCAACCGCCTCGTCGGTGAGCTCCTGCTGCTGTCCGCAGAGGACCGCCAGCGGGACATCACGATGTACATCAACTCGCCGGGTGGATCCGTGACGGCGGGTATGGCGATCTACGACGTCATGCAGTACATCCCCAACGACGTGCGCACCGTGGGTATCGGTATGGCCGCGTCGATGGGCCAGATGCTCCTGTGCGCCGGTGCGCCCGGCAAGCGTTACGCGCTGCCGCACACCCGCGTCATGATGCACCAGCCGTCCGGTGGCATCGGGGGCACCGCCTCCGACATCCGGATCCTGGCTGACCAGCTGCTCTACGTGAAGAAGATGTTCATCCAGAAGATCTCCGAGCACACCGGGCAGTCGGTCGAACAGATCGAGAAGGACGCCGACCGGGACCGCTGGTTCACGGCTCAGGAGGCCAAGGAGTACGGCTTCATCGACGAGGTGCTCGAGGGCACGCTCGACGTGACCAGCTGACAGTCCTGAGCTGACCTGGCCCAGTCCATGAATCGGCGCAGTGCGTGGAAGGCGTGAAATGACCGAGTTCAACCCCAGTCTCATCGGCGGCGCGGCCTCGATGGCTCCTCAGAGCCGCTACGTCCTGCCGTCCTACGTGGAGCGTACGTCGTACGGCGTCAAGGAGATGAATCCGTACAACAAGCTCTTCGAAGAGCGGATCATCTTCGTCGGCGTCCAGATCGACGACACTTCGGCCAACGATCTGATGGCCCAGCTCATCACCCTTGAGCAGCTCGACTCCGAGCGGGACATCCAGATGTACATCAACTCGCCGGGCGGTTCCTTCACCTCCCTCATGGCGATCTACGACACCATGCAGTTCGTGCGCCCCGACATCCAGACGGTGTGCATCGGACAGGCCGCGTCGGCCGCCGCGATCCTGCTGGCGGGCGGCACCAAGGGCAAGCGTGGTGCCCTGCCCAACGCCCGGATGATGATCCACCAGCCTGCGACCGAGGGTATGCACGGTCAGGCCAGCGACATCGAGATCCAGGCCAACGAGATCACCCGTATCCGTACGCAGCTGGAGACCACTCTGGCCAAGCACACGGGTCGCTCCCACGAGCAGGTCTCGAAGGACATCGAGCGGGACAAGATCCTCACCGCCGAGGAGGCAGTGGAGTACGGTCTCATCGACTTCGTCCTGCCCTACCGCAAGGCCTCCCTGAAGTAACGGGGAAAACGGCTGCCGTGTCCTCCCCGGCCGGGGCGTCTCGCGAACGCGAGGAGCGCCCCGGCGGGGGAATCCGGCGCCACGAAGTACTCACCGGTCCGGTTTCTGACCCGCCTGGGACAGCCCGGTGGTGAAGCCGGTCCGGTTTTTCGCTTAGTCTGGCGGAGAGCGACACACAGATCGCCCCGTTCGTGGCTGGCTGTCGCGAACGGACACACGGGAGTCGAGTCCTTCCGTCCGTTCGGCGCCGCGTACGCCCGGAACGGGGCGGCCTTAGTTTTGAGGAGTGGCTGGGTGGCACGCATCGGCGACGGCGGGGACCTGCTGAAGTGCTCATTCTGCGGTAAGAGCCAGAAGCAGGTGAAGAAGCTCATCGCTGGCCCCGGCGTGTACATCTGCGATGAGTGCATCGATCTGTGCAACGAGATCATCGAAGAGGAACTCGCCGACGCCACCGAGCTCACGTGGGACTCCCTTCCCAAGCCCCGGGAGATCTTCGACTTCCTGGACTCGTACGTGATCGGTCAGGAGCAGGCGAAGAAGGCCCTCTCGGTGGCGGTGTACAACCACTACAAGAGAGTGCGCTCGGAGACCGACCGTCCCGGTGACGAGGACGTCGAGATCGCCAAGTCGAACATTCTCCTGCTGGGGCCGACCGGTTCGGGCAAGACCCTGCTGGCACAGACCCTGGCGAAGATCCTCAACGTCCCCTTCGCCATCGCGGACGCCACCGCCCTCACCGAGGCGGGCTACGTGGGCGAGGACGTCGAGAACATCCTCCTGAAGCTGATCCAGGCCGCTGACTACGACGTCAAGAAGGCCGAGACCGGCATCATCTACATCGACGAGGTCGACAAGGTCGCCCGAAAGAGCGAGAACCCGTCGATCACGCGTGACGTCTCCGGCGAGGGTGTCCAGCAGGCGCTGCTGAAGATCCTGGAGGGGACCACCGCGAGCGTGCCCCCGCAGGGCGGCCGCAAGCACCCGCACCAGGAGTTCATCCAGATCGACACCACCAACGTGCTGTTCATCTGCGGTGGCGCCTTCGCGGGTCTGGAGAAGATCATCGAGTCCCGCACCGGGCAGCAGGGCATGGGCTTCAACGCCACGCTGCGGCCCAAGAGCGAGATGGCCGGGACCGCGTTGTTCGGCGAGGTCATGCCGGAGGACCTGCTGAAGTTCGGGATGATCCCGGAGTTCATCGGTCGTCTGCCGGTGATCACCAGCGTGCACAACCTGGACAAGGCCGCGCTGATCCAGATCCTCACCGAGCCCCGCAACGCCCTGGTCAAGCAGTACCAGCGGCTGTTCGAGCTGGACAACGTCGAGCTGGAGTTCACCCAGGACGCCCTGGAGGCCATCGCCGAGCAGGGCATCATCCGGGGGACCGGAGCCCGTGGTCTGCGCGCCATCATCGAGGAGGTCCTGCTCTCGGTGATGTACGAGGTGCCCAGCCGGGAGGACGTCGGCCAGGTGATCATCACCCGTGAGTCGGTGGAGCAGCACGTGAACCCGACGATCGTGCCGCGCGCCCAGCTGGAGGCGGACGAGGGCGGTCGTCAGGAGAAGTCGGCCTGACCGCCGGACCGGCCGCCGCGAGCGGCTGACGCCGAGCGGCGGAGCGCCGAGGGCTCAGGGGCGCCCTTCCCCACGGGAGGGCGCCCTTTCCCGTGCCTGGGCTTCTCGTACCTGGGCGGGAGCCGGGCGCTGCCCGGGTTCGGCCCGGTCACTCCCCGCCCTCGAGAACCCCCTCCATACGGGCGATCTCGGTGTTCTGCTCGGCGATGAGGTCGTTGGCCATCCGCAGGACCTCCTGGTCCTTGCCCTCGGCCATCGCCTCCTCCGCCATCGTGACCGCGCCCGCGTGGTGGGCGGTCATGAGCTCCACGAAGAGCTGGTCGAAGTCGTCACCCTCGGCGTCGGCGAGGCGGCCCATGTCCTCGTCGGAGACCATGCCCTCCATGTCGTCGTGGTCCACCTGGAGGTCGCAGGCGACCACGGCGTCCTCGGTGGAGTGGTGGCTGCCGTCGCCCTCCAGACCGCAGAAGTTCTGGTGGGCCGGGTTCTCACGGGCGGGGCCGAAGACGTTGACCTCCAGCCAGCTCTCCATGGCGGAGATCTCGGGGCCCTGGGCGGCCGCGATGCGGTCGGCGATGCGCTCGATGCCGTCGCGCTGGTAGCGGTCCTCGACCAGGTCGGTCATCTCCAGCGCCTGGCGGTGGTGCTCGATCATTTTCACCAGGTAGGTGACGTCGGCCTCGTTGTGGCCCTGCTCCTCGGCGAGGGCGGCGATCTGGTCCGCGGTGGCCGGGGTCGAGTCCTCCCCGGGGGCGCCGGGGGCGATGACGTTGGCGGACTGCTGTTCCTCGTCACCGGTACAGGCCGAGACTCCGAGCAGCACGAGGGCGGTTCCGGCTGCGAGTGCCAGGCGACGCACGAGGTCTCCTCCAGGGGTGGGGGTCGGCGGGCCGGGTGCCCGCCGGTGTCGGCTGACCCGACGTCCTGCGGGTTTTTTACTCACTCGAAGGGTGTTTTGTCCAGTGCCGCGGGTGTGTCGGGGCGGTCGTGTCCGTTCGTGAACTCCCTGCGGTGTCCGTTCTCGGCGTTTCGTCTGGCTTGTGTATGACAATGAGGGTACAACCCATTGTAGTCAAGTGACGTCTTTGGGTGGTTTTCGGGGGTGGGTGCATGGCTTCGGTAACGGGACGGCGCAGAGGAACGGTCGCGGTCGCCTCGCTGGTCGCGGCGGCCGGGCTCGCGGTCCCGGGCGCCAGCGCCGACGACGGTGTGACCACCGGCGGGGGCGTGGTGCACCTGGCCAACGTGCCCAAGCCGGAGACGCTGGCCAGGTCGCCCAACTCCGATCTGGCGTTCTCCGGTGACTACGTGATCGGGGGCAACTACCACGGTTTCGTCGTCTACGACATCTCCGAACCGGAGTCCCCGACGATCGTCTCCGAGGTGCTGTGCCCCGGCGGCCAGGGCGACGTCTCGGTCAGCGGGGACCTCCTGTACTTCTCCGTGGACTACCCGCGGGCGAACGACGAGTGCGGGGCACCGTCCGCCCCGGCCACGGAGGCCGACGCCTTCGAGGGGCTGCGGATCTTCGACATCTCGGACAAGGCGAACCCGCGGTACGTTGCGTCCGTGGCCACCGACTGCGGTTCCCACACCAACACCCTGGTGCCGGGCGCGGACGGGCGAAGCGACGTGGTCTACGTGTCCTCCTACTCGCCCGCGGAGGTTTTCCCCAACTGCCAGCCGCCGCACGACAAGATCTCCGTCATCGAGGTGCCGCACGAGGCCCCCGAGGAGGCGGCCGTCGTCAACGAACCGGTGCTGTTCCCGGACGGCGGCCACAGCACCACCACCGGCTGCCACGACATCACCGCCTATCCGGCCCGAGGCCTGGCGGCCGCGGCGTGCCTCGGGGACGGCCTGCTGCTGGACATCACGGACCCGATCCACCCGGAGGTCGTGGAGCGCGTCCAGGACGAGAACTTCGCGTTCTGGCACTCGGCGACCTTCACCAACGACGCGAGGAACGTGGTCTTCACCGACGAACTCGGCTCGGGTTCCTCGGCGACCTGCAACGAGAGGATCGGCCCCGAGCGCGGTGCCAACGCCGTCTACTCGCTGGACACGTCGGGAGAAAGCCCCGAACTGGAATTTCGGAGCTACTACAAATTGCCCCGACACCAGACCGATACCGAGAACTGCGTGGCGCACAACGGTTCCCTGATCCCGGTCCCGGGCCAGGACTACTTCGTCCAGTCCTGGTACCAGGGCGGGGTCTCGGTCATCGACCTGACCGACCCCGACCGGCCCGTCGAGGTGGGCTTCTTCGACCGCGGCCCGTTCGACCCGGACCAGCTGCGCACGGCCGGATCCTGGTCCGCGTACTACTACAACGGGCACGTCTACTCGTCCGACATGGAACGCGGGCTGGACGTCCTGGCGCTCACTGACCCCCGGTTCGACGGGGCGGAGTCGGCGGTGCTGGACGAGTTCAACCCGCAGTCGCAGCCGGAACTCCCGAACGGCTAGCCGGACCGGGTGCGGCGGTGGTCGCCGCACCCGGAACCGGGCCCGTCTGGACACGGTGCGTAGGGGGATCGGGTCAGCTCGACACCGTGTAAACAACCATGTTTCTTTTGTTTCCCTCTATACATATTGATGTTGAGCTGTGTACGTTCTTCCTGTTTCGCTCCATTAGGAATCAGGAGTACGCATGGCGTCGTCCCCCGGCCCCTCCCCTTCGAGACGCTTGCGGTACCGACGCGGCTCCACCGGCCTCGCTCTCGTCGGTGCCACCGCCCTGACCTTGGGCCTTCTCGGCCCCGCCGCCGCCTCGGCGGACCGGACCCCCTTCGAGAGCGACGCCGAGACCAGCGCGAACGTCACTCACGTGACCAACGTCCCGAAGTCCGAAGCCATGGGTGACTACAACACCGACCTGGCGTTCACCGGCGATTACGCGATCGGCGGCAACTACAACGGTTTCGTCGTCTACGACATCTCCGAACCGGAGTCCCCGACGGTCGTCTCCGAGGTGGTGTGCCCCGGCGGCCAGGGCGACGTCTCGGTCAGCGGCGACCTCCTGTACTTCTCCGTGGACTACCCCCGGGCCAACGACGAGTGCGGCGCCCCCGCCGTCCCCACCACCGACCCGAACGGGTTCGAGGGCATCCGCGTCTTCGACATCTCCGACAAGGCGAACCCGGCCTACGTCGCCGCCGTGGCCACCGACTGCGGATCCCACACCAACACCCTGGTGCCCGGCAAGGACGGTGAGCACGATTACGTGTACGTGTCCTCGTACTCGCCTTCGGCGAACTTCCCCAACTGCCAGCCGCCGCACGACAAGATCTCGGTCATCGAGATCCCCGTGGACGACCCCTCCGAGGCCGCGCTGGTCAACGAACCCGTCCTGTTCCCGGACGGCGGCAACCACAACACCAGCGGCTGCCACGACATCACCGCCTACCCGGAGCTCGACATCGCCGCCGGGGCGTGCATGGGCGACGGCATCCTGATGGACATCTCCGACCCCGCCCACCCCGTGGTCACCGACGTCGTCCGGGACGACAACTTCGCGTTCTGGCACTCCGCCACGTTCACCAACGACGCGGGCACCGTGATCTTCACCGACGAGCTGGGCGGCGGTGGCGGCGCCATCTGCACCGAGGACTACGGAGTCGAGCGCGGAGCCAACGCCATCTACACCGTCGGCGGCACGGACGGAACGCCCGAACTGGACTTCGAGAGCTACTACAAGATCCCGCGCGTACAGAGCGCCACCGAGAACTGCGTGGCGCACAACGGTTCCCTGATTCCGGTCCCGGGCCAGGACTTCTTCGTGCAGTCGTGGTACCAGGGCGGGGTGTCGGTGATCGACTTCAACGACCCGGCCAACCCGCGCGAGATCGGCTACTTCGACCGGGACCCGATCGACGAGGACAAGCTCGTCCTGGGCGGTTCCTGGTCGGCCTACTACTACAACGGCTACGTGTACTCCTCGGACATCACCCGGGGCCTCGACGTGATCCGGCTCGACGACCCGCGCCTGCGCTCCGCCGCGCGCGTCACCTACGACGAGTTCAACCCGCAGTCGCAGCCGAGCTACCGACCGGGCCGCTGACGCGCGACACGACCTCTCCCGGTGGCTCCTCCTGGGGAGTCAGGGCAAACGGGAGAGCGCGGGGCCGTGGCCCGACGGCCACGGCCCCGCCGCGTCCCGCCCCCCAACCCGTCCCCCAACCGATCTGGAGAAACCATGCCCGCAGCTCCCCCGTCACGGGCCGGACTCGGCCTGCGAGGCGCGACGGCCGTCGCGCTGACCGCGGCGGCGACCCTGTTCGCCGGGCTCCTCGGCCCGGCGGCGGCGTACGCCGACACGCCCCCCTCCGACAGCGTCACCAGTGACAACGTCGAGCACCTCGCCAACGTCCCCAAGCCGGACGCGGTCAGCAACACCAACTCCGACCTGGCGTTCACCGGCGACCACGTCATCGGCGGTAACTACGACGGCTTCGTCATCTACGACGTCGCCGACCCGGCCGACCCGAAGATCGTCTCCGAGGTGGTGTGCCCCGGCGGCCAGGGCGACGTCTCCGTCAGCGGGGACCTCCTCTACTTCGCCGTCGACTCCCCCCGGGCCAACGACGAGTGCGGCGCCCCCGCCGTGCCGGTCACCGACCCGAACGGGTTCGAGGGCGTGCGGATCTTCGACATCTCGGACAAGGCCAACCCGCAGTACGTCTCGGCCGTGCGGACCGACTGCGGATCGCACACCCTGACCCTCGTGCCCGGGGCGGACCCCGCGACCGAACTGGTCTACGTCTCCTCCTACGCGCCCTCGGCGACCTTCCCCAACTGCCAGCCGCCGCATGACAAGATCGCGATCATCGAGGTCCCGGTGGACGACCCGGGTTCGGCCGCGATCGTCAACGAGCCGGTGCTCTTCCCTGACGGCGGCAACCACGACCAGCCCGGTCTGCTCCGACCCACCGAGGGCTGCCACGACATCACGGTCTACCCGGCCAAGGACCTCGCCGCCGGCGCCTGCATGGGCGACGGCATCATCATGGACATCTCCGACCCGGTCAACCCGGTCGTGACCGAGGTGGTCCAGGACGAGAACTTCGCGTTCTGGCACTCGGCGACCTTCACCAACAACGCCGAGGCCGTCCTGTTCACCGACGAGCTCGGTGGTGGCGGTGCGGCCACCTGCACCGAGGAGATCGGCCCCGAGCGCGGCGCCAACGCCATCTACTCCCTGGACGAGACCGCTGACGGCGGCCACGCCCTGGAGTTCGCGAGCTACTTCAAGATCGACCGCCACCAGGGCGACCAGCAGTCCTGTGTCGCGCACAACGGGTCGCTCATCCCGGTTCCTGGGAAGAACTACTTCGTGCAGTCCTGGTACCAGGGCGGCATCTCGATCATCGACTTCAACGACCTCAGCAACCCCCGCGAGATCGGCTACTTCGACCCCGACAACCGGATCGACCCGGACATCGAGAACGGCAGCACCTGGTCCGCGTACTACTACAACGGTCACGTGTACTCCTCGGACATGCGCCGCGGTCTGGACGTCCTCAAGCTCACCGATCCCCGCCTGAGGGCGGCCGAACGGGTGACCTACGAGGAGTTCAACCCGCAGACCCAGCCGGCCTACCGCCCCGGGCGGTAACCAGCGACGACGTACCGGGGTGCCGCGCGAGCCACGCGCGGCACCCCCGCGTGCTGTCACCCCCACCCCCAACCCCCACCAGGAAGGCAGACCCATGCGCACCTCCCCGCGCCGCGTCGCCGCAGTGGCGACGGCCGCGGCCGCGACGCTGTTCGCCGGGCTCCTCGGCCCGGCGGCGGCGTACGCCGACACGCCGCCCTCGGACGAGATCTCCAGCGACAACGTCGAGCTCGTGGCCAACGTCCCCAAGCCCGAGGCGGTCAACAACACCAACTCGGATCTGGCGTTCACCGGCGACTACGCCATCGGTGGCAACTACGACGGCTTCGTCATCTACGACATCTCCGAGCCCGAGGACCCGAGGATCGTCTCCGAGGTGGTGTGCCCCGGCGGTCAGGGAGACGTCGCGGTCAGCGGCGACCTCCTGTACTTCGCCGTGGACTACCCCCGCGCGAACGACGAGTGCGGCGCGCCCTCCGTGCCGGTCACGGACCCGAACGGGTTCGAGGGTGTTCGCATCTTCGACATCTCGGACAAGGCCAACCCGCAGTACGTCTCGGCGGTGCGCACCGACTGCGGTTCGCACACCCTGACCCTGGTCCCCGGTGACGCTGAGCGCGAGTACGTGTACGTGTCCTCGTACTCGCCCTCGGCGAACTTCCCCAACTGCCAGCCGCCGCACGACAAGATCGGCGTCATCGAGGTGCCGCTCGAAGCGCCCTCGGAGGCGTTCCTGGTCAACGAGCCGGTGCTGTTCCCGGACGGCGGCCACCGCACCACCACGGGCTGCCACGACATCACGGTGTTCCCGTCCAAGGACATCGCCGCCGGCGCCTGCATGGGCGACGGCATCCTGATGGACATCTCGGACCCGGCCTCGCCGGTGGTCACCGAGGTGGTCCAGGACGAGAACTTCGCGTTCTGGCACTCGGCGACCTTCACCAACGACGCCCGCACGGTGCTGTTCACCGACGAGCTCGGCGGCGGCGGTGCGCCCACGTGCACCGAGGAGATCGGCCCGGAGCGCGGCGCCAACGCCATCTACACCCTCGACGGTGAGGGCGCGGACTCCGCGCTGGAGTTCGCGAGCTACTTCAAGATCGACCGCCACCAGGGCGACCAGGTGTGCGTGGCCCACAACGGGTCGCTCATCCCGGTCCCCGGCCAGGACTACTTCGTGCAGTCCTGGTACCAGGGCGGCGTCTCGGTGATCGACTTCAACGACCCGGCCAACCCGCGCGAGATCGGCTACTTCGACGCGGACTCGCGGATCGACCCGGACATCCAGGACAACGACACCTGGTCGACGTACTACTACAACGGTTACGTGTACTCGTCCGACATCGACCGGGGCCTGGACGTCCTCAAGCTGACCGACCCGCGCCTGCGCGCGGCCGAGCGGGTCACGTACGAGGAGTTCAACCCGCAGACCCAGCCGGTCTACCGCCCCGGCCGGTAAGCGTCACCGACGCTCAGGGGTCGGGGGCCGCGTGCCCCCGGCCCCGTCTCAGTCGAAGAGGTCCTCGGGCCGGTCCACCGTGACGGCCGCGGGGACCCACTTCTCCAGGGTCGCCAGGTCCGCGCAGCCCTCGATGCGCTCGCGGACCTCGTCCGAGACGCCGAACCCGCGTGCCTCCAGCACCGAGACGACGCTGCGCGCCGCCTCAGCCGCGCGGCCTTCCTCCCGGCCTTCCTCTCGGCCTTCCTCTCGGCCGATACCGACGTACTTGCGGGCGAAGTCGCTCTGCCACTCGTAGGTCTCCACAGCCATCAAGCCCTCCAGCTCCTTGCGAGCGGCCTCATTGAGGCCGGACAGCACATAGTCATAGTAGAACGCCCGGTTTCGCTCGGGCGTGGAATCCAGGGCCTCCACCACCGCGTTCAGTGTGCGGATATCGGAGCTGCCGTGCGCGTGGGCGGACAACACGGAGAGCTCCGGCAGATCGCGGGCCTGGTCCGTCCGCGCGATCACCGGCATCCTGCTGGGACCGATGGCCAGCGGTGCAAGATCGAACCCGGGGTGCCCGGTTCGGATCGGAGCGGCACACCAGTTCGCGAGGGCATCGGTTGGGCACAGGACCACCAGCAGCGTCGGACATTCCAGGCGGGTGTGAAGGTTGACCACATAGGCGGGCCAGGTCAGACGTTTCTCCTTGTCACGGCCGTTCTGGCGCTCGACCACGACCGCCATGACGTTCTCCGGTCCGTCACGCAGGAGGACGGCGCCGTCGGCGTTGAGCTCCTTGGGGTCGCAGTTGGTCATGGCCGTGCTGGTGTTGACCACCTCCGTGTGATGGGGGATCTCGAACCCCAAAGATTCCACCAGGACCGGAGCCAGCGCGGGTTGGTTCTGTACAAGACGAAGAGGGATCTCGTGCTCTCGTGTGGGCATGCGGCTCCTTGGAGCGAAGGGTCCGACGCGCATGACGAATCAGGGCATGGGACGACCAGGGGTGACCAAGGATGATCGTGCCGCGAAGAGCGGGTATGAGTGGGGGTTATGCGGGACGCGGGTCGAAGAGGCGGTCGGTGGGGGCGTCGAGGACCTCCAGGACGCGACCGGTGAAGTAGACCGTGCCCAGGGCGAGGACGCGTTGGCCGAGGGCCGTGAGGGCGGCGGGGGAGAGGTCCTCGGCGCGGACGCGGTTCCAGTGGTCGGGGAGGGCGTGCTCGAAGCGCAGGTGCTCCTCCGGGAGGCGCACGGCGGTCACCGGCACACCCCGGAGGGCGTCGACCGCCCCGGAGACGTCCTTGTGGTCGGGCAGGCACAGCAGGACGTGGTCCACACCGCCCCACAGGTCGCGGGCGTGCGACAGCGCGGCGGTCACGCCGACGCGGTCGATGGCGGAGTCCACCACGACCTCGGTGGCCGAGCCGGGCACGGTGTGCCCCGACAGGCGGGCGGGCAGGTTCACGGTGCCCAGGACCTCGTGGAGCCGTGCGGCCGTCGCCGGAGGCCTGCCCAGCAGTTCCAGCATCCGGGTGGCGGCGGCCGTGCCCAGGACGCCGTTGGCGGCGGACAGGCCCCGGGGCCGCAGTGCCTCGGGGGGTTCGGACGCGGTCGCGGGGTCCACGACCTCCGGGGAGAGCCGTTCGCGGGTGTCGGCCAGGGTCCCGGCCACGACGGGCGCCACCTCGGCGCTCTGCGGCAGGGTCACCAGCGCACGGGTGCGTTCGGGGTGGACCACGCGGGTCTTCTCACGTGCGATCTCCGCCACAGTGTCCCCGAGGACCCCCACGTGCTCGGCGAAGACCATGCCCAGCGCCACCACCTGCGGGCCCAGGAGACGCAGCTCGTCGCGGTGGCCGCCCATGCCGGCCTCCAGGACGCACACGTCGGCTCCGACCGCTCGTGCGTGCAGCAGCCCGGCCACCAGGAACATCCCGCTGGGCGCCAGGTATCCCTCCCCGGGGGAGGGCAGGGACCGCCGGGCGGCCTCCACGGTGTGGCCGAGGCCGCGGAGTTCCTCGTCGGTCACGGACACCCCGTCGACCCGGATCCGTTCGCGGTACCCCCGGAAGCTCGGCCCGGTCACCAGGACGGTCCGCAGACCGGCGGCGGACAGCGTCGCCGCCGCGTAGGTGGCCGTGCTCCCCTTCCCCTTGGAACCCACCACACCGAGCACGGGCATCGGCGCCGGATCCAGGTCCAGCTCGGCCAGGAGCGCGGCCGCGCGGTCCAGGCTGCGCGCGTGGCCGGGGGCGCGACCCGCCCACTCGGAGAAGAACGGTTCGACGATCGGGTCAAAGCTGGGCATGCCCCCAGTATGGTCGGCGCGGTGTGCGTCGCCGTACGTCCGACCCCGCATCGGAGCCCAGGTGGGGCCGCGTACACTGGCGCGGGTGTACACCCCGACCACCGAGACCCCGTGAGTGGCGCGGGCGCCCACGAGCGCTACGCCGAGGTCACCGCGGAGATTCTCTCCCGCGCGCCCGAATCCGACATCGACCCCACTCTGGACCGTGTCCGCACGGTCCTGGACCTGCTGGGTGACCCGCACCGCAACTTCCGGGTCATCCACGTCACCGGGACCAACGGCAAGACGTCCACCGCCCGGATGATCGACGCGCTCGTGCGCGGCCGAGGCCTGCGCGTGGGCCGCTACACCAGCCCCCACCTGCGGACGGTGCGGGAGCGGATCGTCGTCGACGGCGAGCCGATCTCGCAGGAGGAGTTCGTCGAGGCCTACGACGACATTCGGCCGTACCTGGAGATGGCCGACTCGATGTGCGACATCCGGTTGTCGTTCTTCGAGATCCTCACCGTTATGGCCTACGCCGTGTTCGCCGACGCCCCCGTGGACGTCGCCGTGGTGGAGGTCGGCATGGGCGGCAGCTGGGACGCCACCAACGTCGTCGACGGCGACGTGGCAGTGATCACGCCCATCGGGATCGACCACACCGAGTACCTGCCCGACACCCTCGACGGCATCGCCGAGGAGAAGGCCGGAATCATCAAGCCCGGATCGGTCACCGTCATGGCGCAGCAGCCGCTTCCCGCCGCCGAGGTCCTGCTCCGGCACGCCGCCGAGGTCGGGTCCACCGTGGCCCGCGAGGGGCTGGAGTTCGGCGTGACCTCCCGCGAGGTCGCCGTCGGCGGCCAGCAGGTCGCCGTCAAGGGCCTCACCGGCACCTACGACAACCTCTTCCTGTCGCTGTTCGGCGAACACCAGGCCAGCAACGCGGCGGTCGCCATCGCGGCCGTCGAGGCCTTCTCCGCCTCCGAGGACGCGGCCGGACTCGACCCCGTGATCGTCGGCGAGGGCCTGGCCGGGATCGACTCCCCGGGCCGCATGGAGGTCGTGCGCACCAGCCCGACCGTCATCGCCGACGCCGCCCACAACCCGGCCGGAATGATCGCCACCGCCGCCGCCGTGGAGGAGGCCTTCTCGTTCTCCAGGCTGATCGGCGTGATCGCGATCATGGCCGACAAGGACGTCGAGGGCATCCTGGAACCCCTCGAACCACTGCTCGACGAGATCGTGGTCACCCGCAACTCCTCACCTCGTTCCCTCGACCCGGCACAGCTGACCGACATCGCCCGGCAGATCTTCGGCGAGGACCGCGTGCACGTGGCCGCGCGGCTCGACGACGCCATCGACCAGGCCGTGGGCCTGGCCGAGGCGGGCGGCGAGTTCGGCGGTACCGGCGTGCTGGTCACCGGATCGGTCGTCACCTCGGGCGACGCGATCCACCTGCTGCGCGGTTCCGGGGACTGAAGACCCACAGACGAAGGGAGAACGCCGTGCGTACACTCTGCGCCGTAGTCCTCGTGTTCGAGGCCGTCGTGATCGGTCTGGCGATCCCGATCGCCATCAACCTGGAGGGTGCCGACCCCGCCGTGGCGGGCGGTGTCTGGGGCGGCATGGCGCTGGCCGCCCTGCTGCTGTCCGGCCTCCAGAAGCACACCTGGGCGCACTACGCGTCGTGGGTGCTCCAGGCGGCCTTCCTGTTCAGCTCCTTCATGGTCACCGGGGCGCCCCTGGTCGCGATCGTGTTCGTGTCCCTGTGGGTCACCGGCGTGATCCTGGGGCGCAGGGTCGACGCCGTCCGCGCCGCCCATGAGGAACGGGCCGAGCAGGAGGAGGGCGCGGGCGTCGGCGGGCCGTCCTAGGGCGATCGGGCTCTCCCCCCGCGTCCACGGAGCAAACGCGATAGTGTGACGCACGTCCGGGCAGACGAGCGGACCCGCACGGCGGAACCTCCCCCCGCCTCGTCCCCGAGCCCCGGTCACACACCCGTTCACCCCACCGCGTGCGCTCGCCACTGCGGGCCCAGGCCCCCTTGTGCCACGCGGGGGTCCCCAATGAGGAGTTGAAACGCACGTGGAGCGCACTCTCGTTCTCATCAAGCCCGACGGTGTCCGCCGCAGCATCGTCGGTGAGGTCATCTCGCGCATCGAGCGCAAGGGCCTGAACCTGGTCGCGATGGAGCTGCGCACGCTCGACGCGGACACCGCGAAGACGCACTACGAGGAGCACGCCTCGCGTCCGTTCTTCGACTCGCTGGTGGAGTTCATCACCGGTGGTCCGCTGGTCGCCATGGTGGTCGAGGGCGAGCGCGCCATTGAGGCCTTCCGTGCCCTGGCCGGCGCCACCGACCCGGTGACCGCCACGCCCGGGACGATCCGCGGCGACTTCGCCCTGGAGGTCCAGAAGAACATCGTCCACGGCTCGGACTCCACCTACTCCGCCGACCGCGAGATCAAGCTGTTCTTCCCCGACCTGTAGGGGTTCCGGGCCCGTGAGCCCTAGTCTTGGTGTCCCGAGGTGCGTGAGCGCCCGGGACACCATTTCTTTTCTCACCCTTGTACGGTGACGAGGCAACAATTCGGTGTGTTTGCGTAACGGGCTAAGTGCTGACCGTTACGATGCGGAGGACTGGATACCTAACGTGCTGGAACGACCACGTATGGTCGTGACCGCGCGTCCCCGCCCGACACGGCGCCTCTGAGGACGTTACATGCCGAACAACCTTGCATTTCTCGGCCGGGACATGGCCGTAGACCTTGGTACCGCCAACACACTCGTGTACGTACGCGGACGCGGCATCGTCCTGAACGAGCCCTCCGTGGTCGCGCTCAACACCTCGACCGGCAAGATCGTGGCGGTCGGTATCGAGGCCAAGCAGATGATCGGCCGCACGCCGACCAACATCACTGCCATCCGCCCCCTCAAGGACGGTGTCATCGCCGACTTCGAGGTCACCGAGCGCATGCTGCGGTACTTCATCCAGAAGATCCACCGCCGTCGCCACTTCGCCAAGCCCCGCATCATCGTCGCGGTCCCGAGCGGCATCACCTCGGTCGAGCACCGCGCGGTCAAGGAGGCGGGCTACCAGGCCGGGGCGCGCCGCGTGTACATCATCGAGGAGCCCATGGCCGCGGCCATCGGCGCCGGGCTCCCGGTCCACGAGCCCACCGGCAACATGGTGGTCGACATCGGCGGCGGCACCACCGAGGTCGCCGTCATCTCCATGGGCGGCATCGTCACCTCCCAGTCCATCCGCGTGGGCGGCGACGAACTCGACCAGGCGATCATGACCTTCATCAAGAAGGAGTACTCCCTGATGATCGGGGAGCGCACCGCCGAGGAGCTCAAGCTCGCCATCGGCTCCGCCTACCCCACGGGCGCGGAGGAGCTGCACGCGGAGGTACGCGGACGCGACCTCATCAGCGGGCTGCCCAAGACCATCGTCCTGTCCGAGTCCGACGTGCGCCAGGCCATCGAGGAGCCGGTCACCGCGATCATCGACGCGGTCCGCACCAGCCTCGACAAGTGCCCGCCCGAACTCTCCGGCGACATCATGGACCGGGGCGTGGCGGTCACCGGCGGCGGCGCCCTGCTGCGCGGCCTCGACGACCGTCTCCTCCACGAGACCGGAATGCCCATCCACGTGGCCGACAACGCGCTCGACTCCGTCGCCGTGGGCTCGGGCACCTGCGTGGAGAACTACGAACGCCTCCACCAGGTCCTCGTCCCGGAACGGCGGCGTTGACATGCTCCGCGACTCCACGCGGTCCCGGCTGTTCCTCGCCGTGCTCGTCGTGGCGGCCGTCGTCCTGATGGTCCTGGACTCGCGGGCGGGCAGCAACCCGGTCACCTCGGTCGCCCGGGGCGGCGGCGAACTCGTCTTCGCCCCCACCGCGACCGCGGTCGGTCTGGTCGCCGGGCCCGCCGCCACGCTCTACGAGGGCGTGAGCCAGGGTCCGAAGTCGGCCGCCCGGGTCGCCGAACTGGAGGCCGCCAACGCCGAACTGGAGTCGGACCTCCAGGCGGCCCGACTCGACGAGGGACGCGCGGACCAGCTCGACGAGCTCCTGCACCTGTCCGGTCTGGGCGGCTACGAGATCGTCCCGGCCCAGGCCGTCACCCGCACCACGGCGCAGGGCTACGCGCACACCGTCACCATCGACGCGGGCACCGACTCCGGGATCCGCCCCGACATGACCGTCGTCAGCGGCTCCGGCCTGGTCGGACGGGTGATCGAGGCCGGGCCCCGACTCGCCACCGTCAAGCTCGCCACCGACGTCAACTCGACTGTCGGCGCGCGGCTCGAGAAGACCAGCAAGATCGGCGCGATCAGCGGAGGCAGCGTGCCGGGCGGCCCCGAGGCCGACCTCACCCTGGAGCTCTTCGACATGGAGGCCCCCATCGACGAGGGGGACCGCGTGCTCACGCTCGGCTCACACGACGGCGCGCCCTTCGTGCCGGGGGTGCCCATCGGCACCGTCGACGAGGTCCACGTGGCGCCCGGGGCGCTGAGCCGGATCGCCCGCATCACCCCGGCCGTGGACTTCGCGTCCCTGGACATGGTGGGTGTGGTCGTCTCCGGCCCCGCCGAGGACCCGCGCGACTCCGTGCTCCCGCCCAAACCCGACCCCGAGGGGGACCAGTGAGGACCGCAGGGACCCTGCTGTTGGTGGCCGTTGCGGTGCTCGCCCAGGCCACCATCGTCAACCGTCTGCCCTTCGAGTGGGGCCCGGACCTGGTCCTCGCGGCGGTCGTCGCCGTCGCCCTGACCACCAACCCCGCCGCCGCCGCCGGGTGCGGCTTCGCGGCGGGGCTGGCCATGGACGTCCTGCCCCCGGCCGAACACCCGATGGGCCGGTACGCCCTGGTTCTGTGCGTGGCCGCCTACCTCGTCTCACTGCTACGAGCCAACACCGGCCTGGGCGGCGCGGTGGGCAACGCCGTCTCGAACTGGACCGCCCTGGGCATCACCGCCGTCACGGCGGTGGGCGTGGGGCTGAGCTACGCGCTCGTCGGCTTCCTGATGGGCGACGCCAACATCACGCTCGCGGTGGTCAGCGTCCGCGTCGGCGTCGGCGCGCTCCTGACCGCCCTGTTCGCCACGGTGGTGACCCTGCCGATCCTGTGGGTGCGCACCTCGCTCGCGGAGAGCGACTTCGCCACCATCCAGGGGCCGACCTCGATCAGAGGGTGGTGACCCCGTGCACAAGCCGCCCACCAACCCTTCGCGTCCCGGCCGCAGGCTCGGCTGGTTCGGACTCTTCCTGGCCCAGTTCCTGGTGCTGGCCCTGTTCGCGGTCCTGGTCGCCCGGCTCTGGTACCTCCAGGTGCCCATGGCCGACCACTACCGCGAGCTCGCCGTCTCCAACCACCACCAGGAACTGGTCGTCCCCGCCACCCGGGGGCAGATCCTCGACTCCAGCGGCCGCGTCGTGGTCAACAACAAGACCGAACTCCTGGTCTCGGCCGACTACCACCAACTCCAGGGGATGAAGGACGGCGGGGAGAAGGTCCTCAGCGACCTCTCCGGCGTCCTCGACGTCCCCCTTGAGGAACTCCAGCAGCGCATGCGCCTGTGCGGTCCCGAGGTCCAGCGTCCCTGCTGGCCCGGGTCGCCCTACCAGCCCGTCACCCTCGCCGAGGACGTGGAGGGCCCGGTCGCGCTCCAGATCATGGAGCGCGCCGACGACTTCCCGGGGATCACCGCGCAGGCCCAAGCCGTGCGCGAGTACCCCTACGGCGACCACGCGGGCCAGATGCTCGGCTACCTCCAGCCCGTCACCCAGGAGGAGCTGGAGGCGCGCGAGGAGCTGCGCACCCAGTTCACCGGGATCGACATGGTGGGCCGTGACGGCCTGGAGGCCGTCTACGACAAGGAGTTGCGCGGCAACGCCGGGCTGCGCACCCTGGGCGTCAACAACCACGGCGAGATCATGGACGTCATCTCCGAGCGCCTCCCCGAAGCTGGCATGCACCTGGTGACCCACATGGACATGAACGTCCAGAAGGTCGCCGAGGAGGCGCTGGCCCGGGGCATGGAGGGAGCCCGGCCCAAGTACAAGGCCGACTCCGGCGCCGCGGTCGTCCTGGACGTCACCAACGGCGGGGTCGTGGCCATGGCCAGTCTGCCCACCTACGACCCCACCATCTGGGACGGCGGCATCGACCAGGAGACCTTCGACGCCATGCTCAGCGAGGAGGCCGGGGAGCCGCTGCTCTCCCGCGCCGTCCAGGGCACGTACCCGCCCGGCTCCACCTTCAAGGTGTCGTCGCTGTCGGCCGCCGTCGAGAACGGGTACTCGCTGCGCAGCAGCTACGCCTGCCCCGGCTCGGTCAACCTTGCCGGTCAGAACTACGAGAACTACGCGGGCGCGGGTCAGGGCAGCATCACCCTGAAGCAGGCGATCATCGCCTCCTGCAACACCGTGTTCTACAACTTCGGCTACCAGATGTGGTCCAAGGACGGCGGACTCCACCCGGACGGCGACCCCGAGGAGGCCATGGCCGACATGGCGCGCGGCTACGGGTTCGGCTCGCCCACCGGCGTCGACCTGCCNTCCCCGACCGCGAGTGGAAGCGCACCTTCTGGGAGGAGACCCGGGAGGTCAACTGCAAGCGTGCCGAGGACGGCTACCCGGAGATCGCCGAGAGCGACCCGTCCCAGGCCGCCTACCTCAAGCAGCTCGCCCATGAGCACTGCGTGGAGGGTTTCGAGTGGAGGGCCAGCGAGGCGATCAACTTCTCGATCGGCCAGGGTGACGTCCTCGTCAGCCCGCTCCAGCTGGCCAGCGCCTACGCGTCCATCGCCAACGGCGGCACACTGTACGAGCCCCGCGTGGCCAAGGCCATGGTCGCGGCCGACGGCTCGAAGGTCGATCCGATCGAGCCCACGGTCAAGAACGAGGTCCCGGTCAGCGACGAGACCATCAAGTACCTCCAGGAGGCCCTGGCGGAGGTGACCACGTCCGGTACCGGTGGTGGCGCCTTCTCCGACTTCCCGCAGGACAAGGTCGCCGTCGCGGGCAAGACCGGCAGTGCCGACGCGCAGGGCCGACAGGTGTCGTCCTGGTTCGCCTCCTACGCGCCGGTGGACGACCCGCAGTACGCCATCGTCGTCCTGGTCTCCCAGGGTGGTACCGGCGGTGAGACCGCCGCGCCGATCGCCCGCGAGATCTACGAGGGCCTGTACGGGTTCTCTTCCGCTGGTGACACCGAGGACGTGAAGGAGGGCAAGCCGCTGCTGCCCGGCGGCAAGCCGCACACCGAACTGCCGGTCGTCCGCCAGGACGGTTCCATCGAGACGCTGGAGCCCTGATGATCACGAACATGGGAGGACCGCCCCGGCGCCAGAACGACCTGGGGCGGACCCTCAGCACGGCGGCGGGCGGGGCGCGCCGCCTCGACTGGGTCCTGATCGCCTGCGTGCTGGCGCTCGCCGGGATCGGATCGCTGCTGGTGTGGTCGGCGACCCTGCCGGGCGACGGGGGCGACCCGTTGGAGTCCCTGGACCACCTCGTGCGCCACCTGGTCCACCTCGCCGTGGCCGTGGTGGTGTGCCTGATCCTGGCAGCGGTGGACTACCGGACGGTCCGCGCCTACGCGCCGATCGCCTACGGGTTCTCGGTGGTCACCCTCGTCCTGGTGCTCACGCCCCTGGGCGCCGTGATCAACGGTTCGCGCGGCTGGATCGTGATCGGCGGATTCCAGTTCCAGCCCAGTGAGCTGGCCAAGGTCGGCCTGATCCTGGTCCTGGCCACTCTTCTCGGTGAGCCCAGGGACGGCGAGACCCGGCCGATGACCAGGGACGTGCTGTTCTGCCTCCTGGTGATGGCGATCCCGCTCGGGCTCGTCATGCTCCAGCCCGACCTCGGGACCAGCCTGGTTCTGTGCGCGATCTTCCTCGGCATGCTCACGCTGTCCGGGGCCCCGGTCGTGTGGGTGGCGGGCATGCTGTCCTGCGGCGCGCTGGCGGCGCTGGCCGTGTGGTGGTTCGACCTGCTGGAGCCCTACCAGCTGGACCGGATCGCGACTCTGATGGACCCGGCGGCCGACCCGCAGGGCGCGGGCTACAACTCCGCGCAGGCGCTGATCGCCGTGGGGTCGGGCGGTTTCGACGGGACCGGGCTGTTCCAGGGGGAGCAGACACACGGACGGTTCGTTCCCGAACAGCACACCGACTTCATCTTCACCGTGGCGGGGGAGGAGCTGGGCTTCGTCGGCTCCGGGGCGATCATCGTGTTGTTCGCCGTGGTGATCTGGCGGATCCTGCGCATCGCCCAGGGGTGCGACCAGCCCTACCCGCGCCTGCTGTGCGTCGGGGTGGCCTCCTGGTTCGGGTTCCAGGCCTTCATCAACATCGGGATGGGCCTGGGCATCCTGCCGGTGACCGGTCTGCCGCTGCCGTTCGTGTCCTACGGCGGCACGGCGATCCTCGCGAACATGCTGGCACTCGGCCTGGTGCTGGGTGTGAACTCCCGGGACCGGGGCTTCGAGTTCTGATCAGCGCGAACGACCCCGGACGGGCCTGTGGATGACCGGTCCGTGAGGACCCCGGGCGGCTAACCTGGTGTGATCCAGCCAGACACGATGTCCGCCGATCGAAGGCCCACACCATGTCCGTCGAAAGCCTCTTCCCGCGTCTCGAAGCCCTGCTGCCCCAGGTGAGCAAGCCGATCCAGTATGTGGGCGGTGAGCTCAACTCCGTGGTCAAGCCCTGGGACTCCGCGCGGGTGCGCTGGGCGCTGATGTATCCGGACGCCTACGAGGTGGGAGTGCCCAACCAGGGCGTGCAGATCCTCTACGAGGTCCTCAACGAACGCGAGGGCGTGCTGGCCGAGCGCGCCTACGCGGTCTGGCCGGACATGGAACGGCTGATGCGCGAGCACCGCGTCCCGCACTTCACCGTGGACTCCCACCGGCCGATCCGCGCCTTCGACGTCCTCGGTCTGAGCTTCGCCAGCGAGATGGGCTACACCAACATGCTCACCGCGCTGGACCTGGCGGGCATCCCGCGCCGCACCGCGGACCGCACCGAGGAGGACCCGGTCGTCCTGGCCGGGGGCCACTCCGCGTTCAACCCCGAGCCCATCGCCGACTTCCTGGACGCCGTGGTGCTCGGTGACGGCGAGGAGATCACCCTCGCCATCACCGAGATCATCCGCGAGTTCAAGGAGGAGGGCGCCCCCGGCGGACGGGACGGCCTCCTCCTGCGGCTGGCCGCCACCGGCGGGGTGTACGTGCCGCGCTTCTACGACGTGGCCTACCTCGACGACGGGCGGATCGCCGGGTACGCGCCCAACCGCGCCGGTGTGCCGGACACCGTGCAGAAGCACACCGTGATGGACCTCGACCAGTGGCCGTACCCGAAGCGGCCCATCGTCCCCACGGCGGAGTCGGTGCACGAGCGGTACAGCGTGGAGATCTTCCGGGGCTGCACGCGCGGCTGCCGGTTCTGTCAGGCCGGGATGATCACCCGGCCCGTGCGCGAGCGCAACCAGGAGACCGTCCAGAGGATGGTGGAGGAGGGGGTGAAGGCCTCCGGCTTCCAGGAGGTGGGTCTGCTCTCGCTCTCCAGCGCGGACCACAGTGAGATCGGTGACATCGCCCGCAACCTCGCCGACCACTACGAGGGCACCAACACCGGCCTGTCCCTGCCCTCCACCCGCGTGGACGCCTTCAACATCGACCTCGCCAACGAACTCACCCGGAACGGCCGCCGCTCCGGGCTGACCTTCGCCCCCGAGGGCGGCAGCGAACGCATGCGCCGGGTGATCAACAAGATGGTCACCGAGGAGGACCTCATCCGCACCGTCACCGCCGCCTACGCGGCCGGGTGGCGCCAGGTGAAGCTCTACTTCATGTGCGGACTCCCCACCGAGGAGGACGAGGACGTCCTGGCCATCGCGGACCTCGCCACCGAGGTGATCCGGACCGGCCGCGAGGTGACCGGGCGCAAGGACATCCGCTGCACCGTCTCCATCGGCGGGTTCGTCCCCAAGCCGCAGACCCCGTTCCAGTGGGCGGCCCAGACCTCGCACCAGGACGTGGACGCCCGGCTGCGCAGGCTGCGGGACCGGATCCGCGGCGACCGCAGGTACGGGAAGTCCATCGGGCTGCGCTACCACGAGGGACGTCCGTCGATCATGGAGGGCCTGCTGTCCCGGGGCGACCGCCGGGTCGGCCGGATCGTCGAGGAGGTGTGGCTCGCGGGCGGCCGGTTCGACGGCTGGAGCGAGCACTTCTCCTACGACCGCTGGATGAGGGCGGCCGAGGCCGGGCTGGCCGGGACCGGTGTGGACGTGGACTGGTTCACCACCCGTGAGCGCGACGAGGACGAGGTCCTGCCGTGGGACCACCTCGACGCGGGGCTGGACCGCTCCTGGCTCTGGCAGGACTGGCAGGACTCACTGCACGGCGAGGAGTCCCTGGAGATCGACGACTGCCGTTGGAACCCCTGCTACGACTGCGGTGTGTGTCCCACCATGGGCACCGAGATCCAGATCAACGACCAGGCCGGGGGCCGCCCGATGCTGCCCCTGACCGTGGTCTGAGACGGGGGCCGGGCCGGTCCCGCCGGGGGTGGGGCCGGTCCCGCGAGGGGCTGGTGAGGTTCGTGGGTACGGCGACCGCACCCGTGAACCGGGGCAAGCAGTGTGTGATGGGGGGAAAGGGAGTAGGATTCGCGCTCCGGGCGCCCTCCGCGGTGTGGCTCGACCTCGTCGTGTGCCGTTGGCACCGGGGGAGCGTCCGGGGGAGAAGGTGTACGGCCCGGCGCCCCGCTCGCGCCGGGCCGTACGTGAAGTAAGACTCGCGGGGGATACCGGGGGTTGCCATGGTTGCGGGATTTCTTTGGATTTTTTTTCCGCACCCCCGTGTTCTGGTGGTGAACGCCGGTTCAGTGCCCGCTCGGACCCGGTCGGGACTTTTCGATCGGGGGCCGTCGGGGGAGGTACCGGTATGCGTGTCCCGCTTGGCTCGTGTGCACTTCGGCGCACCGTACGCTGAACAGGACGAGGAACAGCCCCTGAGGGCCGCCACAGACGGCCCTGAACCAAGGGGGCACTGAGGAAAGGAGTTGAGCTGCCCCCCGCACACGAGGGCACCACCTCACCCTCCACCGCCAACCCCGGCCAGAGGCTGCGCGTCCGCTACGCCAAACGTGGACGCATGCGCTTCGCGAGCCACCGGGACATAGCCCGGGTACTGGAGAGAGCCCTGCGCAGGGCCTCGGTTCCCGTGGCCTTCTCCGCTGGCTTCTCACCACACCCCAAGATCTCCTACACCGGTGCGGCCCCCACCGGGGTCGCCAGCGAGGCGGAGTATCTTGAGCTCACCCTGGCCGAGGCACGCCGACCCGAACAGGTCAGGACCGCGATCGACGCGGCGATGCCCGACGGGATCGACGTGATCGAGGTCGTCGAGGCCGGGACCCAGGGCCTGGCCGACCGGCTCGAGGCCTCCCAGTGGCGCGTGGAGATGGCGGACGTCGACCCCGACGACGCCGCCAGGGCGGTGGCCACCTATCTGGCCGCCGAGAGCGTCGAGGTGGAACGGATGACGAAGAAGGGCCGACGCCGCTTCGACACCCGCCCGGCCGTCCTCGATATCGACGTGTGTCACCGATCCCATGGGCGCGTCCCAGGGGACCGACACGCGACATATGCCATACTTCGAATGGTCATACGGCACACGACACCTGCTGTACGACCAGACGACGTGCTGACCGGCCTCCGCCAACTGGCCGACCTCGCGCCGCCGTCATCACCGACGATGACCAGGCTGGCGCAGGGGCCACTGGACGAGGCGACAGGTGTGATCGCTGATCCGTTCGACGCGGACCGACCCGAGGCTCCCATCACTGAGAGCGCCGGGACCGCGCACGACCAGAAGAACGATCGACGCACCCGCTCACCACGGACGTCATCGCCCATGACGGGATCTTCGTCATGAAGGGCCCCAAAGTGGGGAACATGGGCGAAACCACAGGACTTTGCCCCGACGGCACACCGGTGTCGTCGGCGCTGACACAGCGACGACAGCGCTCGTGAGCCGCGCCACCGACCGATGAGGTCGCGGTGCGCCCGAGTGCTTTGACGGGAGACCGCCCGGATGCTCGAGAACGAGCCCAACAACGGTGCCGAAGGCGCCGCGGGTACAACTGAAACAACCGAGAACACGGCGGCGGCGCCCCCTGCGGGGGACGGCGCGGTGCGGGTGACCACACCCGCGCCGGCCAAGGGCGCTCGCCGCGCGGCAGGACCACCCCCCGAGCCCGACGACGTCTTCTCCGCGCCCACCGCGCCGGTCACCAAACTGGCCGGTTCCGGAGAGGTCGGCACCGTCAACACCTCGGTGTCCGCGAGCTCCCGCAAGCGCACCGTGCGCGCGGCGGGCCGTCCGGACGACGCTCCGGCCGCCGCGCAGCGCCGTACGCGTGCCCGCGCCACGGCCGAGAAGGCGAGCGCTCCCGCTCCGGAGCCCGCTGAGGTGAAGGAGCCCGCCGAGACCGCGGGCGACGCCAAGGAGCCCAAGGAGACCGGACGCGGCCGTACGCGCGGAAGGACACGCTCCCGCTCCGCCAAGACCGTCGAGGCACCCGCCCCGGAGGCCGTCGAGGAGACCGGGGAGGCCCCCGCCGAGACCGGCGGCGCCGTCTTCCAGCCTCCCGGCGCCATGCTCTTCCAGCCCCCGGTGGCCAGTGCCGCCGTCCAGACCCGCCCCAAGGCCGAGCCGGTGGTCGAAGCCGACACCGAAACGGACGAGGACGACACCGAGGACGAGTCGGCCGAGGCCCCCGCCGAGGAGACGGGCTCCGACGAGCGCCCCAGCCGTCGCCGTCGCCGCCGCGGCGGCCGTGGACGCGGTCGCTCGCGCGGCGCGGAGGACTCCGACAACGACGAAGGCGACTCCGCCGCGTCCGAGGACGACACCAGGGACCAGCGCGGGGACGACCGGGCGGCCGCCGAGGAGGACGACTCCGAGGACGAGTCCGGTGACGACTCCGCCGAGGGCGAGCGCGGCGGCAGCCGTCGCCGTCGTCGCCGTCGTCGGCGTTCGGGATCCGGTGGCGACTCCACCAACGACGACCCGCCGAACACCGTGGTCAAGGTGCGCGAGCCGCGCCAGGAACGGCCCATCGAGAACGAGGTGCAGGCGGTCCGCGGCTCCACCCGCCTCGAGGCCAAGAAGCAGCGCCGCCGCGAGGGGCGCGAGCAGGGCCGCCGCCGCGCGCCCATCGTCACCGAGTCCGAGTTCCTGGCCCGCCGTGAGGCGGTCAAGCGCGACCTGGTCGTGCGCCGGACCGGCGACCGCACCCAGATCGCCGTCCTCGAGGACGACATCCTGGTCGAGCACTACGTCGACCGCGCCACCCACCGTTCCTACGTGGGCAACGTGTACCTGGGCCGGGTGCAGAACGTCCTGCCGTCGATGGAGGCCGCCTTCGTCGACATCGGCAAGGGCCGCAACGCCGTGCTGTACGCGGGCGAGGTCAACTGGGACTCGTTCGGCCTGGACGGCCAGCCCAAGCGCATCGAGTCGGTACTCAAGTCCGGCCAGTCGGTCCTGGTGCAGGTCACCAAGGACCCGGTCGGCCACAAGGGTGCTCGCCTGACCAGCCAGATCAGCCTGCCCGGCCGCTACCTCGTGTACGTGCCCGGCGGTTCGATGACCGGCATCAGCCGCAAGCTCCCGGACAAGGAGCGCGCGCGCCTCAAGACCATCCTCAAGAAGGTGATGCCCTCCGGTGCCGGTGTGATCGTGCGCACGGCCGCCGAGGGCGCCAGCGAGGAGGAGCTGGAGCGCGACATCACGCGTCTGGCCAAGCAGTGGGACTCGATCAAGCGCAAGTCCAAGTCGGCCAACGCCCCGTCCCTGCTCAACAGTGAGCCGGACCTGACGGTGCGCGTGGTGCGCGACGTCTTCAACGAGGACTTCTCCAGCCTGGTCGTCTCCGGCGACGAGGCCTGGACCACCGTCCACGAGTACGTGGACTACGTGGCGCCCAACCTCTCCGAGCGGCTGTCGCACTGGGACGAGGACCGCGACGTCTTCTCCGCGTACCGGATCGACGAGCAGATCAACAAGGCCCTGGAGCGCAAGGTCTGGCTGCCCAGCGGCGGTTCGCTGATCATCGACCGCACCGAGGCCATGACCGTGGTCGACGTCAACACCGGCAAGTTCACCGGTCAGGGCGGCAACCTCGAGGAGACGGTCACCAAGAACAACCTGGAGGCGGCCGAGGAGATCGTCCGCCAGCTCCGCCTGCGTGACATCGGCGGCATCATCGTCATCGACTTCATCGACATGGTGCTGGAGTCCAACCGGGACCTGGTGCTGCGCCGGATGCTGGAGTGCCTGTCCCGTGACCGGACCAAGCACCAGGTGGCCGAGGTCACCTCGCTCGGACTGGTGCAGATGACCCGCAAGAGGGTCGGCCAGGGCCTGCTCGAAGCCTTCTCGCACACCTGTGACCACTGCAACGGTCGCGGCCTGCTGCTCTCCGGCGACCCGGTGGAGAACAAGGGCGGCGGTGGTGGCGGCACCGGCGGACGCAAGAAGAAGAAGGGCAAGGGCGACGCCGAGTCGACCGGGGACAAGGCATCCTCGGGTGACAAGGACGCCTCGGGCAAGGCGGACAGGTCCGACAAGCAGGACGGCGACGACCTCCCCGTGAACGGCGAGGAGGCGGCCGACCAGCCCGTCGAGCAGGCCGAGAAGCCCGCCAAGGCGGAGAAGGCGGAGAAGACCACCAGGAAGAGCCGTGGCCGCAAGGCAGCGGAGCCGGTGGCCGCCGGAGCCGACCAGTCCGAGTCGGCTCCCTCTGGCGAGTCCGCTCCGGCCGAGGCCCCGGCCGCCGAGGAGGCCGCTCCCGCGAAGAAGACGCGTAAGCGCTCCTCGCGTGCGAAGAAGGTCGCCGAGCCCACTGAGGCGGCCGAGGGGTCCGCGTCGGAGGACAAGCCGGCTGAGGAGCCCGCTGAGGCCCCTGTGGCCGAGGAGGCCCCGGCCAGGAAGACCCGTCGGCGCACCAGCACCCGCAAGGCGGCCCCGGCCGACAGCGGTGAGGGTGAGCAGACACCGGCGAGCGGTGCCGAGCAGGTCTCGGACTCCGACGCCACCGAGACACCCGCCACCGCGGAGGGTGACGCCGACGGCGCCACCGAGCGGCCCAAGCGCCGCCGTACGCGGCGGACCAAGGCGGCGGTGACCTCACAGACCAGTGAGTCCACCGCGGTCGACGTCCGCTGACCAGCGGTCGAGGCGGGACAGCAGTCTGGCCCGGACCCGTTCACGAACGGGTCCGGGCCAGGGCACGTGTGCGGGCCTGTGTCGGGTCGGTGGTAATCTGATGGACGGTGCGTCGGCGCGCCCCAAATGTTCGCGCGCCCCGAGACCGCAGTGCTCTCCACCAAGGTGGGTTTGTTTCCCTCAGATCCCCGCGCCCCGCTACAGGCGATTCGTGGATCGTGGCATCACGGTCATGAGTGAGCGCATTATTCGTTGAGCGAGCAGGAAGAGAGTTACCCGGTGTACGCGATCGTGCGAGCGGGCGGCCGACAGGAGAAGGTGTCTGTCGATGACGTCCTGAACATCGACAGGGTCTCCGACGAGACCGGCGCCACCCTCACGTGGCAGCCCATCCTTGTGGTCGACGGTGACAATGTCATCAGCGAGGCCGACAAGCTGAGCGGCTACACGGTCACCGCCGAGGTCCTCGGCGAGACCAAGGGCCCCAAGATCAACATCCTGAAGTACAAGAACAAGACCGGTTACAAGAAGCGCCAGGGTCACCGCCAGAAGCACACCCAGGTGCGCGTCACCGGCATCGCGGCGAAGTAGGAGGCCTGGAGAAATGGCACATAAGAAGGGCGCTTCGTCCAGCCGTAACGGTCGTGACTCGAACGCCAAGCGCCTCGGCGTGAAGCGCTTCGGCGGTCAGGCCGTCTCGGCCGGTGAGATCCTGATCCGTCAGCGCGGCACCAAGTTCCACCCCGGTGCGAACGTCGGCCGTGGCGGCGACGACACGCTGTTCGCGCTGGTCGATGGCGAGGTCAAGTTCGCCAACTTCCGCGGTCGCAAGGCCGTCAACATCGTTCCGGTCGCCGCCGAGTAGGCTGCGCCGGCAACAGCGGTTTTTCGGGGGCGGGCCAGGGAACACTGGCCCGCCCTTCGCGTTGTCACTGGTGAGATGACGCATGAGGAGTACCGGTCCACGCCGGGTGGCGGGGACCGCAAGAGTAACGGGGAGAGCTATGCCTGACTTCGTCGACGAGGCGGTCTTGCACGTCAAGGCCGGGAACGGCGGGCATGGCTGTGCCTCCGTGCACCGTGAGAAGTTCAAGCCGCTGGGCGGCCCGGACGGCGGCAACGGCGGCCAGGGCGGCGACGTCGTCCTGGAGGTCGACGCCCAGTCCGCGACGCTGCTGGACTACCAGCGCCGTCCGCACCGCAACGCCCAGAACGGCACTCCGGGCCAGGGCGGCCACCGGGCCGGAGCCAAGGGGCAGGACCTGGTCCTGACCGTCCCCGACGGCACCGTGGTCACCAAGGGCGACGGGGAGGTCATCGCCGACCTGGTCGGCCACGGCACCCGCCTGGTGCTGGCCCAGGGCGGCAGTGGCGGCCTGGGCAACGCCGCGCTGGCCTCCAAGAAGCGCAAGGCCCCCGGCTTCGCCCTCAAGGGCGAGGAGGGCGAGGCCTTCGACGTGCGCCTGGAGATGAAGACCATCGCCGACGTCGGCCTGGTGGGCTTCCCCAGCGCCGGGAAGTCGTCGCTGATCGCGGCGATGTCGGCGGCCCGGCCCAAGATCGCCGACTACCCGTTCACCACCCTCATCCCGAACCTGGGAGTGGTGGAGGCGGGCGCGACCCAGTACGTCATCGCCGATGTGCCCGGCCTGATCCCCGGTGCGAGCGCGGGCAAGGGCCTGGGCCTGGAGTTCCTGCGCCACATCGAGCGCTGCTCCACCCTGCTGCACGTCCTGGACTGCGCCACCTACGAGCAGGGCCGCGACCCGGTCAGCGACCTCGACGCCCTGGAGGCGGAGCTGTCCGCCTACAGCGAGCAGGCCGGGGTGGACCTGTCCGACCGCCCGCGCATCGTCGCTCTGAACAAGGTGGACGTCCCCGAGGCACGCGACCTCGCCGACATGGTCACCCCCATGCTGGAGGAGCGCGGCTACAAGGTGATGGAGGTCTCCGCGGCCTCCCGTGAGGGTCTGCGCGAACTCTCCTTCGCCCTGGCCGAGCAGGTGGCGGCGGCCCGTCAGGCCGCACCGGTCGAGGAGCCCACCCGCATCGTGCTGCGCCCGAAGATGATCGGGGACGTCCCCTTCGAGGTCGTGCCGCTCGGCGACAACTCCTTCCAGGTGCGCGGTGACAAGCCCGCCCGGTGGGTGCGTCAGACCGACTTCTCCAACGACGAGGCCGTCGGCTACCTGGCCGAGCGGCTCAACCGCCTCGGCATCGAGGAGGCGCTGGCCAAGGCCGGTGCCACCCAGGGCGCCGAGGTGCAGATCGGCACGGACGAGGACGCCGTGGTCTTCGACTGGGACAACTCGATGGACGCCGAGGTCGTCCCGTCCGGCCCGCGCGGAACCGACGCCCGGCTGGGCTGACCCGCGCGGGGACCGACCGCTCCACACCAGCCGGACCCAGACAAGGTACGAGCACGGCGCTCGGGAGGGCGCCGTGCCACGGATGGAAAGCCCCTCGTGGTGCACAGCGCAGACACCCAGCAGCACACCGGCCGACTAGCCGGGCAGAGTGACGTCGACACCCTGGAGTCGGCCGGGCGGGCGGCGGTCGCCGGGGCCCGCCGGGTCGTGGTCAAAGTGGGGTCGTCCTCACTGACCACCCCGGACGGGCTGATCGACTCCGGCCGGATCAGGGACCTGGTCGAGGTCCTGGCGGACCGCAGGGCCCTCGGCCAGGAGGTGATCCTGGTCTCCTCCGGCGCGGTGGCCGCCGGGATGGCGCCGCTGGGTATGGCCCGCCGCCCGCACGATCTTGCCTCACAGCAGGCCGCCGCCAGTGTCGGCCAGGGACTCCTCGTGGCCTCCTACGCCGCCGAGCTGGCCGGGCACGGTCTGACCGCCGCCCAGGTTCTGCTGACGGTGGAGGACATGATGCGCCGGGTGCAGCACCGTAACGCCCAGCGCACGCTGCGCCGCCTGCTGGACATCGGCGCCCTGCCGATCGTCAACGAGAACGACACCGTGGCCACCCACGAGATCCGGTTCGGAGACAACGACCGCCTCGCCGCTCTGGTCGCGCACCTGATGAGAGCCGACGCCCTCGTGCTGCTCTCCGACGTGGACGCGCTCTACGACGGCAACCCCGCCGACGAGGGGACCTCGATCGTGCACCTGGTGCGCGGACGGGACGACCTGGACGGGATCGACATCGGCTCCTCGGGGAAGCGGGGCGTGGGCACCGGCGGGATGGTCACCAAAGTTGACTCGGCGCGCATCGCCACCGAGGCCGGGGTGCCCACCCTCCTGACCTCGGCCGCCAACGTCCGTTCCGCCCTGTCCGGCGAGCGGGTGGGCACGTTCTTCGCTGCCGCTGACGGCCGCCGCCCCTCCGCGCGCCAGCTGTGGCTGGCCCACGCCACGGCGGGGCGGGGCAGCCTGGTCCTGGACCCGGGGGCGGTCAACGCGGTGGTGCGTGAGAAGGCGTCGCTGCTGCCCGCCGGGGTCGTCGGGGTCGACGGCGACTTCAGTGCCGGTGACCCCGTGGATCTGCGCGACGAGCAGGGCACGGTGGTCGCCCGGGGCCTGGTCAACTACGACGCCGCCGAGATCCCGGACCTGATGGGCCGGTCCACCCGGTGGCTGGCCCGGGAGATGGGCCCCTCCTACGAGCGCGAGCTCGTGCACCGCGACGACCTCGTGGTGCTCTGACGGACGACGCCGAGGGCCGGTCCGGGCCGTGGGTCCGGGCCGGCCCTCGTTGTGTCCGGGAGTTCGATCACCGGCCGCGCCGTCGCCCTTCGCGCACGCCTGTCGTCCGTGCGTGAAAGAGTCCGAGAGAACGTCCCGAGGAGGGTGACACCCATGTCCAGTCTGATGACACACCTGGCGTCGCTGGCCCTCCGGGTCCTGCGCAAACCGACCCTGGAGTCGGTGGAGGACACCCGGGAGTGGCTCCACGAACCCAAGGAGGACGCGGAGCCGCCGCAGTGGCTCAGCGCACGGCACTGGATCACCCGCAGGGAGGTCGGCGGCTTCCCCGTCTACACGGTGCGTCCCCGCAGCGTCGTCGAACCGGAGAGGGCGGTGTTCTACCTGCACGGGGGCACCTACGTCAGCGAGATCGCCGCGTGGCACTGGGTGCTGGTCGCCCGGATCGCCGACGCCGGCTGCCGGGTGGAGGTGCCGATCTACGGCCTGGCACCGGAGCACACCTACCGTGAGGCCTTCCCGTTCGTCACCCGGGTCTACCGGGAACTGACGGAGGACGCCCCGCCGGAGCGCACCCTGATCGCGGGTGACTCCGCCGGGGGAGGGCTCGCGCTGGCACTCACCCAGACCCTGCCCGGGGCACGGCTGCCGCTGCCCGCGAGGCTGGTCCTGATCTCCCCGTGGACCGACCTGACGATGTCCAACCCCGACATCGCGGAGGTGGAGGGGTCCGACCCCTGGCTGGCACCGGTGGGTCTGCTGGAGGCCGCAGGGGAGTGGGCGGACGGGGACGACCTCGCCGAGCCCCGGCTCAGTCCGCTGTACGGGCCGATGGCGGGGCTGCCGCCCATGGACCTGTACATCGGCACCCGCGACCTGCTCCTGCCCGACACACGTCGCCTGCACGACCGCGTCACCGAGGCCGGGGGAGTGGCCGAGCTCTTCGTGGAGGAGGGGGCCTTCCACATCCACCCGCTGGTCCCGGTCCCCGAGGGCGTTGACGCGCGTGACCGGATCATGCGCACTGTCCGGGAGCTGTGAGGCCGCCCCGGTGCGGCTCCCCCGGGGGACCCCTCGGCTCACGTCAGTCTTCTGACCACGGAGAGCGGCAGCCGCTTCAGTAGGAAGCCGATGGGCGCCCAGGGCCAGGCGGGGACGTAGGCCCGGACCCGCCGCCTCTCGATGGCCGCGACCATGGCCCGGACGCCGACCTCCGTGTCGACCATGAACCGGGTCCTCTGAGCGACGTGCTCGTTCATCTCCGTGCGGATGTAGCCGGGGTAGACCACCGACACGTCCAGCCCCGGCACGCCCTCGGAGCGCAGCCCCTCGGCCACGGCGGCCACCCCGGCCTTGGTGGCGGAGTAGACGGTCATGGCCCGGCGCATGCCGCGCAGGGCCGACATGGAGGAGACCATCACGAGGTGGCCGCGCTCCTGTTCACGGAAGATCTCCATGGCGGCGTCGGCCTGCGCGAGGGCGCCCACGAAGTTGGTCATGGCGGTCTGCCGGTTGGCGTCGTGTCGGCCCGTGCCGAGCGCCGCGCCCTTGCCCAGGCCCGCGTTGACGATGACCCGGTCCACCCCGCCGAGCTCGGCGGCGATCTCCCCGAAGACCCGGTGCACCGCCTCGTCGTCCGTGACGTCCAGGGCCCGGAGCACCACGCGGCGGTCGGGGTGGGCCGCGGCGATCCCGTCCCGGAGGACGGCCATGGGCTCGGTGCGCCGGGCGCACAGGCCGAGGTCGTAGCCGAGCGCCGCGAACTGGCGGGCCATCTCGGCGCCCAGCCCGGCCGAGGCGCCGGTGATGATGATGGTTCCCTTGCTCATACGCGGTTCTCCGTGGGGTCCTCGGGTGTGGGGGAGGGGCGCTCCACACGGCCGCGCACACCCTCGGCCACCCGGCGCATCGCGCGGTCGTACAGGGGGCGCAGCCAGCGCTTGGCGAGGACAGCGGCTCGGCCCTCCCGGTCAGTGAGGATGACCGGACGACGCCGGTCCGTCCCTCGGAGCACGCGCGCGGCCACCTCGTCGGCGGACAGCCGCGAACCGTTGATCAGCCTGGTCGCGGAGGCCTCCACCTCGGGGTCGCTGCCACTGAGGGAGGCGGCCAGGTTGGTACGGAAGAACGACGGGCACACCACCGAGGCGGCGACGCCGTAGGGGGCGAGCTCGTGCCGGAGGGTCTCGCTGAGCGCGACGACCGCCGCCTTGACCGCGTTGTAGGAGCTCATGACCGGCGGGTGCACGAGCCCGGCCATGGACGCGACGTTGACGACGTGTCCCGACCCCTGCCGCTTGAACAGCGGGGTGAACGTGCGGCAGCCCCGAACCACGCTGAACAGGTTGATCTCGGTGATCCGCCGCCAGTCCTCGACGGTGAGGACGTCGATCCGTCCGCCCGCGGCGATCCCGGCGTTGTTGACCAGCACGTCGAGCCCGCTCCACCGTTCCTCGACGTGGGTCAGGGCCGCCGCCCAGTCGTCGTCGGAGGTCACGTCCAGGCGCAGGTAGGTGACGTCCTGGGGAAGGGTGTCGGGGGCGCGTTCGGCGAGGTCGGTGGCGACCACCCGGTCCCCGCGCGCCGCGAACGCGGCCACCAGCGCGGCGCCCAGGCCGGAGGCGCCGCCCGTGACGAGGACGCGTCGGCCCGCACCGGCTGTCGGGGTCCCTCGCTCGGGGGCGCTCATCTGCGGACTCCGTGCTTCACCGGTTCGAGTCGGGCGACCACAGCCCGGTGCGCCTCGCCCGGTCCGTCCGTGAGCCGCTCGGCGTCGGGGCCCTCGTGCGCGGCGGGCGGGAAGAGGTTCCACAGTCTCCGGGCGCGGGCGCGGATCTCGTCGACCACGGGCAGGGGGCGCCACGGGTCGCCGTCGGCCCGGAGCGCGGCGGGGTCGTGTTGGCGGGCCTCCTCGGCGGGCTCGATCACGGTCTCGACGAAGGTGCGGACCCGCCCGACGAGGTCGGTGGCGCGGGGGGAGGGTGCGAAGTCCATGTCGTTGACACTACGACCTTGTTGAGCAATGCTCAATAGGGTGAGTGGAGCAGCTCCGCGCCGGACGCGGATGACCCAGGACGAACGCAGGCGCCAACTGGTCGGGATCGGACTGCGCATGCTGGTGGAACGTCCCATCCAGGAGCTGGCGGTGGACGAGGTCGCGAGGGAGGCGGGCATCTCCCGAGGTCTGCTGTTCCACTACTTCCCCAACAAGACCGCCTTCCACGAGACCGTCGTGGCCGCCGCCGGACGGCGCGTCGTGCGCAACACCGCCCCCGACGAGGACCGCACCGGCTGGGACGCGGTGACCCAGTTCGCCGAGCGCTACATCGAACAGGTGAACCGGCGCCGGGCGTCCTACGCGGCGCTGGTGTTCGGCGCGGGTCCGGTGACCCTGGACGGCGCACTGGTGGAGGGCCTGCGCGAGACCATGGGTGCCCGTGTACGCGCCCTGCTCGGCGCCCCCGAGTCGGCGGCGGCGGTCACCGACGCGTGGACCGCCTACCTGGAGGCCAGGGCCCTTCGCTGGGCGGCCGTCCCCGACGAGGAACGCGTCACCGACCCGACCGCTGAGGCCGACCACTGCGTCCGGGCCCTGCGCGCCCTGCTGGACCTGGACTGATCGCGTGCCGACGGCGCCCCCGGAGCGCTGTGCGCGGGGGCCGCGCGGGTCCTAGGATGCGGTGCGTGAGCCAACACACGACACAGCACGGAAACCCGCCACAGGGCGGCGCACCCCGACAGAACGGCAGCTCCCGGCGCGACGGCGACATCCCGCAGCGGGGCGGTCTCCAACAGGGAACCGAGACCCACCCCCATGAGGGTGCGGTGCGCGAGGTCCCCACCGGACGCAACGCCACCAGACTCGTCTACGCGCCAGAGAAGGACGGCCTCGCTGACGCGGGCGAGATCGTGTGGACCTGGGTGCCCTACGAGGAGGACGCCACCCAGGGCAAGGACCGCCCCCTGCTCGTGGTGGGGCGCAAGGGGCGGCGTCTGCACGGACTCATGCTCTCCACACAGGTCCCCGACGAGCACGAACGCCAGGACTGGCTGCCGATCGGCACGGGCGCCTGGGACAGGGAGGGCCGTGACTCCTTCGTGCGGGTGGACCGCCTCTTCGAGTTCGACGAGGCGGCGATCCGCCGGGAGGCCGCCGTCATGGAGGAGAGCCTGTTCTGGAAGGTCGCGGCGGTCCTCAGGGACCGCTACGGCTGGACCTGAGAGGGACGCGGGGCGCTCCGCCGTCTCACCCTGTGGATAACCCGGTGTCTCCGGGGGCGGGGCCCTATACGCTGAGGGAGATCCTCCTGGTCCGGTGCCCTACGAAGGGGTGGGTCCACCGGCCCGGGCGGCCTCCCGAGCAAGGAAGCCCCGACAAGGATGACAGCCATGAGTGACATCGAGCGCGCGGTCCACGCGGTCGCCGAACGCGCAGGGGACGCGGCGGCCGACCTCGCCCCGCTCAGCCGGTCCGTGAAGGACGCCGCCCTGCTGGCCATCGCCGACGCCCTGGTCAAGAGGGCGGACGAGATCACCGCCGCCAACGCCGAGGACGTCGAACAGGCCCGCCAGGACGGCACCAGCCCCGCCATGATCGACCGGCTCACCCTGAACCCGGCGCGGATCGAGGCCATCGCGGAGGCGGTGCGCGAGATCGTCGAGCTGCCGGACCCGGTCGGCGAGTCCGTGCGCGGCGGTGTCCTGCCGGGAGGCCTGGACCTGCGGCAGATCAGGGTGCCCCTCGGGGTCATCGGCATCATCTACGAGGGCCGTCCCAACGTCACCGTGGACGCCGCAGCCCTGTGCCTCAAGAGCGGCAACGCCGCCCTGCTGCGCGGCTCCTCCTCCGCCTACAACTCCAACACCGCCATCGTCGCGGTGCTGCGCGAGGCACTGGAGGGCACCGGCGTCCCGACCGACGCCATCCAGATGGTCCCCGGCCGAACCCGGGAGTCCTCCACCGCGCTGATGCGGGCCCGCGGGCTCGTCGACGTACTCATCCCGCGTGGCGGCGGTTCGCTCATCCAGGCCGTGGTGCGCGACTCCACGGTCCCCGTCATCGAGACCGGCGAGGGCCTGTGCCACGTGTACGTGGACGCCGACGCCGACCTCGACAAGGCGGTGGGCATCGTGGTCAACTCCAAGGCCCAGCGCTGCTCGGTGTGCAACTCCGCCGAGACCCTCCTGGTGCACGAGTCCGTGGCCGAGGACTTCCTGCCGCGCGTGCTCGTGTCCCTGGCCGAGGCCGGGGTGACCGTGCACGGCGACGAGCGCGTGCTCGCCGTCGCCGCGGCCCACCCGACCGGCGCCACCGTGGTCGAGGCCACCGAGGAGGACTGGGCCACCGAGTACCTGTCCATGGACCTGGCCGTGCGGGTGGTCCCGGACGTGGACGCGGCGATCGCGCACATCCGGCGGTACTCCACCCAGCACACCGAGGCGATCGTCACCGACTCGCTCAGCACCTCCCGGTACTTCGTCGCCCGGGTGGACTCGGCGGCGGTGATGGTGAACGCGTCCACGCGCTTCACGGACGGCGGCGAGTTCGGATTCGGCGCCGAGATCGGCATTTCCACCCAGAAACTGCACGCCAGGGGCCCGATGGGGCTCACTGAAATGACCTCGACCAAGTACGTGGTCACCGGGGACGGTCACCTGAAGTAGCCGGGGGAACCGTCGGCACGTACCAGAATGGTCGCTCGGATGTCCGGGCGACCATTCGTGTGCCCGCACCGGCCGTGCACAACCGCACCAGAGGCTATCCGCAGCCCCTCGGGGTAACACACGTCACCAGGTGAATTCTTCTGCTGGAAACCTGGGCAGAAGCGAATCTTCTCCTGCAAGTATTCCCAAAGCGCTTTGGGGTCGGTACTTTCACTGTGGTGTCCCCAGGCGCTCTTCCCGCACCCTCATCAGGAGCGTCGGACCCCACCGGTCACGACGAAAGGAATTCCCCCGCATGAAGTTCGGGAGCAAGATCGCTGCGTCCACCGCCACCGCGGCCCTGGCCATCGGCGGCGTCACCCTCATGGCCGCCCCCGCCCAGGCGGACCTGATCACTCTCTGCTCTGGGCACGGTGGCGCGGTCACCCTGCCCACTGATCTCAAGGTCCCGGCCGGTGCGAGCTGCTTCCTTGACGGCACCGTCATCCAGGGCAAGGTCACCGTCGAGGGCGACGCCAACCTGCACGTCCTCGGTGGTCAGATCGACGGCGGCGTGACCGTCTCCAACGGTGGCTACTTCGACGCCTCCGACACCAAGGTCGCCGGGGACGTCGTCAACACCGGCTCCTACGGCACCTACCTGGAGGAGGGCACCTCGGTCGCCGGTCTGAGCGCCGCGCCCGCCGAGGGCGCCGACAACGACGGCTTCGTCTTCGTGGTCGGTTCCTCCGCCTCCTCCGTCGACGCCAGTGTCGGCGAGGTCTACGTCACCGACTCCCGTCTGGGTGGCGTGACGGCCGAGGGTGTGGAGTACGTGGACATCTTCGACAGCGTGGTGCGCGGTGACCTCTCCGTCACGGACGCGGCCTCCGGCGGCATCCTCGCCGACAGCGAGGTCATCGGAGACGCGACCTACAGCGGCGGCAACGGCCCGGTGGCGGTCGGTGCGGGCGCCGAGGAGGGCTTCGCCAGCTCGCTCAACTACATCGACGGCAACCTGACGGTCACCGGTGTCTCCGGTGGTGTGTACATCGACAACAACATCGTGGGTGGCGACCTGACCACCTCCGACAACAGCCCGACCGCCCAGGTCGGCGACAACAACCGCGTGCGCGGTGGCATCGTCACCCAGGAGGTCGCGCTGCGGGCGCTGGCCGCCGAGGTGACCGCCGAGTTCGAGGCGCACGAGGCGGACCTGGAGGAGACGGTCGAGGAGCTTCGCGCCCAGACCATCGAGGACGCCCTGGAGGCCGGTCCCGCCTTCTAGCCGGTCCCGCTTCCAGTCGGTCTCGCCGTCCCAGGCGGCGCGACCACGGCACACCCGGCGGAGGGCCACCCCCCGCCCTCCGCCTCCAGCAGCGCCGACGGCCCCGTGCCGTCGGCGCTGTTCTCGTGTGGGTCCAGGCCGCCTCCGGGAACTCTTCGACCCCATCTGTCCCACAAACACCACTGATATGTCGTAGCAGTGACGACGGTCATGGCCCGGTGATACATTCCGGGGCATGGCTGACTCCGAACGGCGTGTCGTGGTCTCCGGTGGTTCCGGCGGAATCGGGCGGGCCATCGTGTTCGCCCTGGCGAGTGAGGGGGACGAGGTGATCGCCCTCGGGCGGGACTCCGGGCGGCTCGCCGCCATGGAGCGCCGGGCCCGCGCACACGGCCTCAACGTCACCACCCGGATCTGCGACATCACCGACGAACAGGCGGTGGAGTCCCTCGCGGACGGCCTCGGAGAAGTGTCCGTCCTGGTCAACAACGCGGGCACCGCACAGAGCGCACCGTTGCGAGGCACCAACCTCGACCTGTGGGACACCCACCTGCGCACCAACACCACCTCGGCCTTCCTGCTCACCAGGGCGCTCCTGCCCGGCATGCTCGCCCGCGACCGGGGGCGGATCGTCTTCATCGCCTCCACCGCCGCGCACACCGGATCCCGCTACACCGCCGCCTACACGGCCTCCAAACACGCGATGCTCGGCCTCGCTCGGGCCGTCGCCGCCGAGGTCGTGGGCACCGGTGTCACCAGCAACGCCGTGTGCCCCTCCTTTGTCCGCACCCCCATGACCGAGCGCTCCGTGGCCCGCATCGCCGAACGCACGGGGCGCGGGCTCGAACAGGCCGAGGCGACCCTGGCCACGACCAGCCCTCTGGGCCGACTCATCGAACCCGACGAGGTGGCCGCCGCCGTCGTCTATCTGGCGAGCCCCCTGGCAGGGGCGGTCAACGGCCAGTCACTGACCATCGACGGCGGAGGAACCCACCGGTAAGCCCCTTCCGTGCGTCCGCCCCGCGGCCGAACACTGGCGGTACTTCGGACTCCACCGGGGAGAGGGGGTGGCCACCGTGATCCCCGGGCCGGTCGCCCTGGCGGGCGCCCGCTCCGAGGTGCTGGGAGGGGCCCTACGAGGCGGTGGGGCCGAGGGCCGCCGCGGCGCGGACGTGCTCCAGGCCCGGTTCGCGCAAGAGGGCGTGCAGATCGAAGAAGACCCGAGACGCCCGGCTGCCGGCCCAGCGGTCGGGGAGCAACTCCGGGGGCAGACCCGGGTCGTGGAAGGGCATCCGCCGCCACGCGTCCACCGCCCGTAGGTGGTCGGCGAAGGCCGCCGCGCGCAGTCCCGGTTCCTGGTGTGAGCGGGCGCCCCGGCGGCGCCAGACGGCCGCCACCGGTTCGTGCTCGTCGAGGAACCCCTGGTACATCGCCTGGAGCCCGGGCAGGTCCCACCAGCGCGACACGGACGCGGTGAGATCGCGAAAATCCAGGTAGGAGGCGTGGAACAGCTCCGCGTGCTCCTCCAGTCCGAGGTCGCGAAGCGCTCTGCGGGCCTGGTCGGCCAGGTGGGCGGGGGCGATCCACACGCCGGCGGCGGTGGTGCCGAAGCCGAGCCGGGTGAGCTGGGCGCGCAGGGCGTGGCGGCGGCGCCGCTCGGTCTCGGGCACCGAGAAGACCACGAGCACCCAGCCGTCCTGAACGCGGGCGGGCCGGTGGCCGAAGACGCGCTGGTCGTCCTCGGCGAGGATGCGTCGTCCCTGTTCGGACAGGCGGTACCCGGCCACCCCGCCCAGGCGTTCCGGGGTCAACAACCCCCGGCGCTTGAGTCGGGACACCGCCGAGCGTACGGCGGGGCCGTCCACGTCGAGGCCGGCCATGAGCACGATGAGGTCGGCCACCCCGATCCACCCGCCCACGTCACGGGCGTAGGAGCCGAAGAAGGAGACGATCAGCGACCTCGGCCGCCGCCGCTCGGAGTCGGCCGAGGTACCGGTGGGGGTGTCCGGCAGGGGATCGGCGGCGGTCCCGGCTGGCCGGTCGCTGTTGGACGTCACGCGGACACGATAGCGGCAGGAACCCACATGCCCCGGGTGGTCCCCGCCATCACCGGTGGTCGGGCACACCGCGGAGAACTCTCCATGTAGGTCTCTTGGCGGTCGTCACCGTTACCGCACATTTGTGATGTCGGGTGGATCACGTCACGACGAGGGTCGAGGTCCTTCCGTGGAGCTCCTCAGCGACGACACCACGTCTTCGCGCACCGGCGCCGGGAGCGCGCGGCCGACTTCGACACCGGGTCGTCCCCCACGGCCCCCCACCCCGGCCCGACCTGCTACGTTCCTCCGAGACACCGGCCACCCGGCACTGGAGGGGCGCCCAGAGGCCCCGGGCGCCCCGGAACCGGGACGGGACGGGCCACGAGCAAGGGAGACCGCGGTGACGACGTCCTACGGTGCGTACCCCAGCCAGATCATCCACCGTTGGGACCCCGAGGGCGCCGAGGGCCCCGCGCCCGTGGCGGTCCTCCTGCACGGCGGCTGGTGGCGCGACCTGCACGACGCCCACCTCATGGACCCGATCGCCCACGACCTCGCCGCCACCGGGTGGGCGGTCTGGAACGTCGAGTACCGGCGCACCGGAGAGGACGGCGGCGGCTGGCCGCAGACCCGGGACGACGTCGTCCGCGCCCTCGACCTGCTCGCCGCCACCGCGAACCGCGACCCGGGCCTGGACGCCTCACGCGTGGTGTCCATCGGGCACTCGGCCGGGGGACACCTCGCCCTGATGACGGCGGCCGAATCCCTGGTCACCTCAGTGGTCGCCCTCGCCCCCATCACCGACCTGCGCCGCTGCGCGGAGGCAGAACTGGGGGAGGGGGCCGTCGCACCCTTCCTCGGCCCCGACCCCGCACCCGCCCTGTACTCCGAGTCCTCACCACTGCACCGACTGCCCCTCGGCCTTCCCCAGCTGGTCGTCCACGGGGACGTCGACCAGCGAGTACCGGTCCAGCACAGCCGCGACTACGTGGCAGCGGCCGCAGCGGCCGGCGACCCCGTCGACTACCGGGAGGTCCCCGGAATCGACCACTTCGCCGTCATCGACCCCGAACGCGCCGCCTGGCGCGAGGTGCGCGACACACTCGCCCACGGCTGGGGCTGACCGCGCCCCAGGGCCCCGGACACACCAAGGGGGCGGTACCCGGCCGGACCGGGCGCCGCCCCCGAAGAGTTCGGGTGGGGCTAGTTGCTGTTGCCGCTCTGGTCGCCGCCGCCCTCGGAGCCGCCGTTCTGGCCGCCCCGCCAGCGGTCCGCCACCGTGTCGAAGATCTGGCCGCCGGCGCGCCCGGCGCCGCCCGCCACGTCCCGGATGGTCTTCACCAGAGGGTCGGAGGAACGGCTCCAGCCCTCCCGGTAGGAGTTGGCCGCGTTGCTCGCCTCCTCCGAGACACTGGCGTCACGGTCGGTGGAACGGCGCGCGTACTCACCGTCCAGGACCCGCTGGTACTCGCCGCTCTCGATCCACCGGTGCAGCTCGGCCACCCGCACCACCGCGAACGGGTGGCTCTGCGGGATGGTGGTCATCAGTTTGAGGACGCTGTCCACGGCGTCGCCGCCGCCCTCGTACTCGCGGGCCTGCTCCATGAACGCGTCCGGGTTCATCTGGGACAGGTTCGAGCCGCCGGCCAGCTTCATCAGGGCGCGCTTGGCGGCCTCGGGGTTCTGGCAGGCGAGCAGACCGGCGCGGTCGCTGGAGAGCTCGGACTTGCGCTGCCACTCCCGCAGACCCGCCAGGATCGCCTGGATCGCGATCGCGCCCAGCGGGATCCACATGATCTTGGTGGAGAGCCACACCAGCAGCAGGAGCATGGTGCGGTACACGGAGTGCCCGCTCAGCACGTGACCGACCTCGTGGCCGATGACGAACCGCTTCTCCTCGTCGTTGAAGAGGTCGAACAGGCCGGTCGTCATGACGATGAACGGCTTCTTGCGGCCGATCGCCATGGCGTTGGGCTGGGGGTCCATCTTCACGTAGAGCTCGGGTACCTCGTCCAGGTCCAGGACGTAGGCGGCGTCGCGGAGGTAGTCGTGCAGCTCCGGGAACTGCGTGGGGCTGACCCGCACGGCGCTGGAGAGGAACATCAGGCGGAGCGAGCGCTCGTTGACCCGACCGAACAGGGACTTGACGAGGGTGTCGAAGCCCGACAGCGATCGCAGCGCGACCAGGGCGCCACGGTCGGCGGGGTGCTCGTAGGCACGTGGGGAGATGTCTGTGAGCCGGACGCGTACGCGGTCTGGTGAGTTGGCCATAACGGCATGCTATGCGGCACGATGCCCGTTGGCCACGGTTCCGGGCCATCGAGATATGACTTGACTCCCCGGAGTTTCACGAACCCGCGGGAAGTACGGCGTCCCGGCCCTTGTTTCAGCTGATCCGGGAGTAACGCGCCCGGGAGAGGGCCGACACCCGCCAGGGTCGGCTAACCTCGGTTGGCCGAAACCGGCAAGACGGCAGCGCCACGGCGAAACGGAGCGCACAGTGACACACCAGGCCACCGGCGGCTCCCACGGAGGGAGCTCACCCGTGAGACGGGACGGCTCCGCACCGACGCGGGTCGGAATCATGGGCGGAACCTTCGACCCCATCCACCACGGACACCTCGTCGCCGCGAGTGAGGTCGCCCACCTCTTCGGGCTCGACGAGGTGGTCTTCGTGCCCACCGGCCAACCCTGGCAGAAGGACCTCGACAAGGTCACCCCCTCCGAGGACCGCTACCTCATGACGGTCATCGCGACCGCCGAGAACCCCCAGTTCAGGGTCGACCGGGTCGAGATCGACCGTTCCGGACCCACCTACACCCTCGACACCCTCCGCCAGATGCGCGCCGCCTACGGCCCGGACGTGGAGCTCTTCTTCATCACCGGGGCCGACGCTTTGGGTGCCATTCTGAGCTGGCACAACGTCGACGAACTCTTCGACCTCGCACATTTCGTAGGCTGTAACCGGCCCGGACACCACCTCAGTGACACCGGCCTGCCCGCGGGCAAGGTCTCCCTGGTGGAGGTCCCCGCGCTCGCCATCTCCTCCACCGAGTGCCGCGAACGCGTCCGCAAGGGCGAACCCATCTGGTACCTCGTACCGGACGGCATCGTCCGCTACATCCACAAGACCGGGCTCTACCTGGAGTCCTGACCGCGCCACGCGGACCCGCATCCCGACCAAGTAAGGCAGCAGGCACAACGTGACAGCCACCGACAGGGCCCTGGAACTCGTCAAGGTCGCCGCAGAGGCGGCCTCCGACAAGCTCGCCCAGGAGATCATCGCCTACGACGTGAGCGACCAGCTCGTCATCACCGAGGCCTTCGTCCTGTGCTCGGCGCCCAACGACCGCCAGGTCCGCGCCATCGTCGACGAGATCGAGGACCAGCTCCGCATCCACTCCGGCGCCAAGCCCGTGCGTCGCGAGGGCGAGCGCGACGGCCGCTGGGTCCTTCTGGACTACGCCGACATCGTCGTCCACATCCAGCACGAGGAGGAGCGCGGCTACTACGGCCTCGAACGCCTCTGGAAGGACTGCCCGGAGATCGAACTCCCCGAGACCGCCCAGGGCGCCGAGCGCACCCCCCTGGACGGGCCGTAACCTCCGCGGCCGTCCGGTCGCCGAACAAGAGGGACACACCACGTGACTGACGCGCCCCGTGTGCTGTTCTGGCGGCACGGACGCACCGCCTGGAACGTCGAGAAACGCTTCCAGGGACAGACCGACATCGACCTCGACCCGGTCGGCCACGCCCAGGCCGAACGGGCCGGTCGGTTGCTCGCCACCCTGACCCCCGACGTCATCGTCGCGTCCGACCTCAGGAGAGCCGCGGACACCGCCGGGTACCTCTCCCGGTGCTCCGGGCTCCCGCTGGAGTACGACAAGGGGCTCAGGGAGCGCTTCGGCGGCAGCTGGGAGGGACACACCGCCACCGAACTCGCCGAACGCTGGCCCGTCGAACACCCCCGCATGGACATCCCCGACGGAGAGCCCATCTCCGAAGTCGGAGACCGCATGTACGCCGCCATCCACCGGGGTATCGACAGGACCCCGCCCGGCGGCCTCCTGGTCGTCGTCAGCCACGGAGCGGCCCTGCGGATAGGCATCACCCGCATGCTCGGCATCCCCGACGAACAACGGGAGATCCTCGGCCCGCTCAGCAACGCGTGCTGGTCCGTGCTCCAGACCCGAGCAGACACCTGGCGACTCATGGAACACAACGCCGCCAGCCTCCCCGAGCCCGTGGTGCTCAGCGACGACGCCTGAACCCGTTTCGACGAACCGCCCAACTTCCGCTAAGGTTCAGGGAGTCGGAAGGGCACACGCCCCCACGACTCCCACACGGGGCTATGGCGCAGTTGGTAGCGCGCCTCCATGGCATGGAGGAGGTCTGGGGTTCGAATCCCCATAGCTCCACTCGACTCCGAAACGACCCTGCTCGGGGGACCTCGTCCTCCTCGCCGGGTCGTTTCGTCGTTTCTCTTGGGGGACGCCCCCCACGCCCTCGGTGTGCGCTCGCTGGGGCTCGCGCACCTCGCCGCCCCTGCCCGCGCGTAGCCGCGCTCATTGAGGCGCCTGGCTCGCTCGCGTTCTCCCAGGCCCGTGGTGGGTGCGGGTGATGGGTTTCCCGTTCGGCCCGCGCTGTCGGTTCCCTCTTGATTTCTCGCGAATGGACGTGCATTCTCTGGTCTACTCGTGTGTGGTCGTCGATCCGAGAAGAGGGTCAATTGGTGGGCAGCTTTCAGCGTACGTCTCTCGTGGTTATTCTGTCCGGATTTCTCGCTTTCGCCGCTATTGGCCCGGTTGCTGCCCGAATCCAGAATGTCGGTGGCGGAAAGTGGGACCAGGGAATGACGTCGTCCCGCGTCTACTCGAACTATCTCCACGAGACCGTGTGCCACACCTCCACCGCTGTGGGCACCTACACGTCCGTGGGCAAGGCGCCCGCGGGCAAGTGGTCGTACGCCAGCGCCCCGCGTGCGGAGAAGAACAACGCCACCTACTGGAACAACGACGTCGCCTCGTGCTGACCTGAGGGGCGGCGGGACGCCGCCCCTTTATCCCCCTATTCCTCGGAGTGTTCGGTGCTGCACCGAAGTGTCACCTTCACGCATTTCATTCTCCTCCTGGTTGCGGCCTTTCTCTCCTTCGTCACGGTTCGCACCTACGAGGAAATGGCGATCACGGTTCCCTCCGGCGTGGTCTGGGTGAACAGCAACAGCGGGGACGCCGATCTCCCGCAGATCGTCGACACGGTCGAGGGGTTCGCGGAGGAGACCGGGGTCTCCGTCGCACTGCACACGCCCGACCTGCGCGATCCCGGCAACGCCCGCCACCTGTACCTGGCGGCGGGCGCGTCCGGGGCGCCCGCCGCGAACTGGCTGGAGGACGGCTACCCCTCCTTCGGGCACACGATGCGCACGGACGTCCGTCCCTTCGCTGACCTCGAACAACCCGATCCGCGCGGGTTCTACCTGGTCTTCGGGACGCAGGAGGACACCCAGCGGTTCGAGGAGGAGCTCGCCGGGATCGGCCTCCGTGAGGTCTCCAGCGTCGGCGCGCAGGAACTGAACTGGACCGACCTCTACCGGTACGGCGGCGACCTCGACACCGCGTTGGTCATCCTCCTGCTGTTCTCCGTCACGGTCACGGCCTCCGGGGTCCTCCTCAACGCCCGTTCCTACGGTGTGCTGCGTCTCCAGGGCCACTCCTACGCGGGCATCCTCGGGCGCGACCTGGCCCAGCTGGCCCGGTTCCACCTCGGGTACGGGCTCGGCGCCGTGGCCCTGGTCCTTCTGGCCCTGTACCTCCACAACCGCTGGTCCCAGCTCGGGCTGTTCGCCGCGATCTCGGGACAGCTCCTCGCGCTGCTCCTCGGTGCGGCCCTGGTCGCCCACGCCTTCGCCCTGGCCATGGTGCACGCCACCGACATCCTCGGCGCACTCAAGGGGAGGCTGCCCGCCCGTCTCGCCGGGGCAGGGGCCTACCTCGTACGCGTCCCGGCACTGGTCTTCGTGCTCGTGGTGATCGGGCACGTCGTCGTCTCCGCCCAGAACGTGCGCGCCCAGGAGGAGAGCCTCGACAGCTACGAGCAGGCGGGGCAGGCGTCGCGGGTCACCCTGTCCGGAAGCGTCGACCTGACGGACGAACGCGAGGACATGGAGGGTCTCGTGGCGGGCTGGCTCCGCCAGGCCGACACGGAGGGCCAGCTGGTCCTGACCGCACGGGAACGGGGCGAGAACCTCCTGCCGCCCGGCAGACCGCGCCCCGACTTCGACGTCCTGGTGGTCAACGACACCTACCTGGAACAGCAGGTGGTGACCGCCGCCGACGGGCGACGCCTCGGCCGGGAACCCGGGGTGCGCCTCCTCGTCCCCGAGAACCGGACCGAGGAGGTCGGCGCCATCCTGGAGGGGTTCGGCTCATGGCTGCGGTTCGTCGGTGAGGGATCGGCCCAGGGGTTCCGGACGGCGACCGTCGCGACCGGACAACGGATCTTCACCTACGGCTCGGACCTGCCCGGGGACGTCCACAGCCGGGCCCACCTGGAGGACCCGGTGATCGTGGTCCTGCCCGACGGCGGTGTCCTGGACGACCACACCTACGTCTCCTATGCGACCAGCGGGGGACTGGTCTTCCCCGACCCCGGATTCGCCGCGGCGTCCATCGCGCGACCGCCCTTCTCGACCTACGTCAACGGCCTCCAGATGGTCGTCACCAGCGCGGCGGACATCCAGACGCAGCTCGTCCGCGACATGCGGCTCCAGACCTTCAACCTGGCGGCGGCCACGGTCGTGCTGCTGATGACCGCCGTCTCCGTCTGCGTCATCCACGTCCGCGCCCGGGCCCAGACGATCTTCGCGCGCCACCTGGCCGGATGGGGGTTCCTCGCCATCCACCGGAGGCTGCTCGTGGTGGAGTCCGCCCTGGCCGCGCTGTTCGTCGGCTGGGCCGTCTGGCGTACCAGGGCCGAACTCGCCTGGCACGCCGACCCTGCCAACCCGGTGACCGGTGAACCCGCGGCGGCCCTCGGACTCCAGCCCTTCCTCGCGGCGGCCATCGCCGTGTCCGGCCTCCTGCTCGTCACCGCCACGCTCGTGGGTTTCCACCGCCGCGTGGTGCGTGAGGGCGCCTCCCAGGCATGATCCGGTCGACCATCCCAAGGAGCACAGCGTGATCAACACACTCGACCTCGGCAAGTCCTTCGGACGGCGCGTCCTGTGGGAGGGCGTGAACCTCGACATCCGTCCCGGCGAGACGCTCGCGCTGGTCGGCCCGTCCGGCAGCGGAAAGACCACCCTCCTCAACTGCCTCGGACTCCTGGAGGCCCCCGACTCCGGAGAGATCCTCTTCTACGGCCGGTCCGTGACCAGGCAGGGAGCCGGGCGCCGACGGCGCTTCCGGAGGGACCACCTCGGCTACCTGTTCCAGAACTACGCCCTGATCGAGAACGCCACCGTCCGCCAGAACCTCGACGTGGTCCGCCGCGACCGGGAACGGCAGGAGGAGGCGCTCGACCGCGTCGGTCTGGCAGGGCGGGACCGGGAGCCGGTGCACCACCTGTCCGGGGGCGAGCAGCAGCGCGTGGCGCTGGCCCGGCTCCTGGTCAAGCGGCCCCGCCTGGTTCTGGCCGACGAGCCCACCGGCGCCCTGGACCAGGAGAACGGCGCCATGGTCATCGACACTCTGGCGGAGATGGCTGACGAGGGGTGCTCGGTGGTGATCGCCACCCACGACGCCTCGGTGCGGGACTCCTGCGACGCCGTGTTCGACGTGGGGGAGGCCTCCGGCCGTCGCCCGGTCGCCGCCGGACCCGGCCGCTGACCCGCACCTCGCGGCGGCCGATCGCAGGTACGCGCCCGAGCCCGCCACCGGAGCTCCGATCACACGGACGGCGCCCCTGAGGCCACCTCCTCGCCGCGGTCCTCGGTCTCGGCGATGTGCAGCGCGGAGACCAGGTTCCGGTACAGGTCGTCCTGCTCCAGGAGCTGCCCGTGGGTGCCCTGCGCGCGGATGATCCCGTCCTCCAGGAGCAGGATGCGGTCGGCGTGGATCACCGTGGACAACCGGTGCGCGATGGTCACCACGGCCGCCCGGTCCGCGTGTCCGCGCACGCTGCGGGTGATGGCCGACTCGGTGATCGCGTCCACCTGCGAGGTGGCCTCGTCGAGGAGCAGCACGTCCGGGGAGCCGAGCAGGGCCCTGGCCAGGGCGATGCGCTGGCGTTGACCCCCGGAGACCGAGCTGGCGTCCAACGGGGTGTCCAGGCCCTCCTCCAGGGACGCGACCTTCTCGGTCAGCAGGACGTCGTCGAGGACCCGCCGGATGTCGTCCTCCGTCGCCTCCGGGTTGGTGAACAGCAGGTTCTCGCGGATGGTTCCGGGCACCACCGGGGTGTCCTGCTCGACGTAGGCGAAGTGTCCGCGCACCTGCTGCGGGGACAGTTCGCGGTAGGGCGTGCCGTTGACCGTGATCCGGCCCTCCTCCGGCTCCAGGAACCGCAGGAGCAGCGACAGGACCGTGGTCTTTCCGGCCCCGGAGGGGCCGACGATCGCCGTGTGCCCGCGTCTGGGAATGGCCATGTCGACCCCCTCCAACGCGGCGGCGGCCCCGGGCGCGTACCGGGCGGTGACCCCGCGCAGCTCCAGCAGCGGTCCCCCGTGACCGTCGCCGGACCCCGGAGCGGAGCCACTCGGGCCCTCGGCCGTCGGTTCGAGGGGAATGGCCTCCACCTCGCGGATGCGCTTGGCGGCGGCGATGCCCGACTGGAGGGTGGTCACGCTCTGGGAGAGCTCCATGACCGGGTTCATCAGGGTGAAGGCGTAGAGCAGGAACGCGACCAGAGTGGAGACCGCGATCTCCCCCGAGGCCACCCGCATCGCACCCACACCGAGGATGGCGATGATCGCCAGCTGGACGCCGCCGAAGGCGATGGTCCAGGCCACGGCCTCGCGCCGGACCGATCGGATGCCGTGCCGGGTCGCGTCCTCCGCGTGTTCGAGGATCTGCGATCCCAGACGCTCCTCGGCCCGGCTCACCTTCACTGTGCGGATCGCGCGCAGGGAGCCGTCGAGCACCCCGCCCATGAGCCCGAGGGAGTTCTGAGCCCTCTCCTGTGCCCTGGCGATGGCGGGCATCAGAGTGAGGAACAGGACCGTGACGACGACCACCGCGACGACGGTGACGCTCAGCAGGACCAGGTCGAGGACGCCCATCATGACCAGGGTCCCGATCATCAGAACACCGCCGTTGACCAGGCTGATGATGCTGCTGGAGGCGGCCTCCTTCAGCAGGACGGTGTCCGAGGTGGCCCTGGTGACGAGCTCGCCGGAGGAGCGCTTGGACATCGGGAACAGGGCCGCCCGGAAGTAGCGCCGGACGAGGGAGGTGCGGGCCTCGAGGACGACCTTCTCGGCGACGGTCCCGAGCACGATCCAGTGCCACAGGCCGGTGACGAGACCGACGCAGAACAGGCTGAGCAGGATCGCGATGGGCATCGCGAGGCTGCCCGCGTCGGAGATGGTGTCCAGGACGAGCTTGACCACCATCGGGTTGGCCAGCTCCAGGGCCGAGCCGAACAGGGCGAGGACCAGGCCCAGCAGGAGCTTGCTCCGGTACGGGCGGACGAAGGACCAGAGCACCCTCAACTGGGCGAAGCGCGGCTCCTGTGTGGTTCCGTCCGAAGAGTCGGGTGGGGCATGTTCTACCGGTGGATGAGCAGTCATGGATGAAAGTAGGTCATATGTGCCCGATTATTGTCAACAGGTTACCGACGCCCCTACTATGAGGACATGGTGAAGAGCGCTCCCTCTGAGGAAGAGACCAGAACCCGCGCCCGAACCCGCCGGGCGATCCTCGACGCCGCCGTCGACGTGCTCGGCGAGAACCGAGCCGCGCCACTGTCACAGGTGGCCACCCGCGCCGGGGTGGCGCGGAGTACGCTCCAGCGCTACTTCCCCGAGCGCGCCGACCTCGTGGCGGCCCTGGGCGACTACACCGACGAACTGGCCAACGAGGCCACCGAACGCGCGCGGACCACGGAGGGCACCGCCATCGAGGCCTTCTCCCGGCTCGTGTCCGAGTACTTCGCGCTCCGCCGGGCCGCCATGCTCTCCTTCGCCGGGGAGGAGGCCGCGCAGGCGCAGGACGAGGAGGAGTGCGGGCCCAGCGACCTCGCCCTCTACGAGATCGTCGAGCGCGGACACGAGGACGGCACCATCGACCCCCGGATCACGCCGCTGTGGGCACAGCAGCTCATGTGGTCCACCCTCTACGCGGGCTGGCTCCACGTGACCACGGCCAGGGTCCCCGCCTTCGAGGCGCACAACATGTGCCTGATGTCACTGGTCAAGGCCGTCTCGCGGGAAAGGGCGGCCTGACCGCTCGGGGGCCGGTCGGTCCTCACAGGTAGAGGCCGGTGCCCCGATCCGGAGCCTCGTTCGCGATCGCGTGGACGTCCCGCTCCCGCAGAATCACGTAGCGCTCACCGTTCAACTCGACCTCGCCCTGTTCCTCGGGGTCGAAGAGCACACGGTCACCCGTCTTCACGTGACGCGCACCCGTCCCGGCGCCGCGCACCTCGCCCCAGGCCAGCCTGGTCGCCAGCTTCACCGTGTCCGGGATGACCAGACCCGCGCTGCTGCGCCGCTCACTCTTGTCCGGGACCGTCTTCACCAACAGGCGGTCATGGAGCATCTGGATTTCAAGCTTTGATTCGGCCACCTCCCCAGAGTATTCGGCCCGACCGGGACCAGCCCCCACGCCCGGGAGCACCCGAAGGTCACCCAAGGTTTCACCCTGGTCCGACCCACCCTTGACTTCCTGTAGAGTTGAAGTGTGCCGAGCGGGGAAACCGCCCGGCCTACCAGGGGCTATGGCGCAGTTGGTAGCGCGCCTCCATGGCATGGAGGAGGTCTGGGGTTCGAATCCCCATAGCTCCACGAGTAGGGCCCGCTGGGTGGTTGCCGCGCAACCTCCCGGCGGGCCTTCCTGCTTTCTCCGAGACGACTCTGATCGCACGCGATCGCCGGGTCGCCCCGCCGTTGCACCGGGGTGACCCCCACCCCCGGTGCGCGCTCGCCGGGGCTCGCGTACCTCGCCACCCTGCTCGGGGTGGGCACACCGTGACGTCCCGTCCACGGCTGACACGGGTGTTCGGCCCTCCGTTCGGTTCGCATACGGCGGTGCCGTTCCGCGACCGGTTCCCTCTCTTCCTTCCTCCCGCCGTACCGGCGTCTCCTGTGCCCCGGATCCTGGCTCCCGTCGCGTTCCGAAAGTGGCTCGATCCGTTCCCCCTTTCTCCCTGGGTTCTTTCTCTGTTTGAGGGTTGTCGCCCTTTGGCCTTTTGGGTATCGACTCAACCCTCTACAAATGGTTCAAGGATACGGTTGAAGCGGAGGTGTGTGAATGAGAATTCTCGTGACCGGTGCGAGCGGTAATGTCGGCCGACTGGTGGTGGAGGGGCTCAGGGGAGTCCAGGTCCGGGCGCTCTCGCGGCGGGTCCGTGACGACCTGCCCGACGGCGTCGAGGGTGTGGTCGGTGATCTCGCCCGCCCGCAGAGCCTGGAAGGGGTCTTCGAGGGGGTCGACCGGGTCTATCTCTTCCCCGTTCCGGACATGGCTGGGCGTGTGGTGGAAATGGCGCGTGCGGCGGGTGTCACCAGAGTGGTGACCCTTTCCTCCGGTGCCGTCACCCACGGGTTCGACACCGACTACCACCTTCCGGTGGAGAGGGCGGTGGAGGCCTCGGGAATGGAGTGGACCCACGTGCGCCCGGGGGAGTTCGCGTTGAACAAACTCCGGCTGTGGGGGCCTTCGATCAGGCGCCGGCGGACGGTCAGGGACCCGTTGCCGGAGGAGGCCTGGTACCCGGTGCACGAACGGGACATCGCGGACGTCGCGGTGGCCGGACTGACGGGGGAGGGGCACACTGGACGGGCGTACACCCTGAACGGCCCGGATCTGGTGAGCCGCCGGGAACAGGTGGCCGCGATCGCGGAGGCGATCGGGGAACCGGTGCGCTTCGAGGTGGTCGACGCCCACACGGCGAGGAAGGACTACCTGGCCCAGGGCGGATTCGCGGCCGACAACGCGGACTTCCTGTTGGGCTTCGAGGACTACTCCGGTGGCGAGTCGGACCCCGGGGACCTGGAGGTCCTGCAACCGGAGGCGCTGCCGACCTCGATGGACGCCCTCGGGCGGCCCGCACGCACCTTCCGGCAGTGGGCGCGCGACCACGCGGCGGACTTCAGGTAGTCGCCCCGTAGGCGAACAGGCAGCCGAGCCAGACCAGGCTGATGGTGATCGCGGCTCGCTGCACCAGGCCCACCCTGGGCGAGTCCTGCTCCCACAGTCGGCCGAAGGCGCCGACTGCCACGGCGGACGCCGCGGCGACGATCCCCGACGCCACCTTCCAGGCCGGGTCCGCGAGTTCGAGGACCGCGATGAGTGCGACCCCCGGCAGCAGCAGGAACACCACCGTGCCCGCCCAGTCGTGCGCCTGGTGCCGTGTGGAGTACTCCTCCGGGGTGGAGTCCGGGGTGCCGGGCGGGTAACCGCGCATCGGGTCCATGCGGAAGATTCCCGAGGCCACCAGGGCGAGTCCGAGCACTCCCACGCCCAGGGCCAGCGCATAGCCGTCGGTGGCGGTGGGCAGGGTGGTGGCCCCGGCCGTGATCAGCAGACCGCAGAGGACGAAGTTGGTCGTCTGGATCCACCCGCGAGGGCCGAGTGCCAGGGCGCTGACGGGTTGCCTGACGGGCTGGTATCCGGGTCGGGTGAGGCCGTCCAGCAGGAAGACGGCGACGAACAGCCAGGAGCCGACGGCTCCGGACCACAGGAGTGGGGTCATGGGGGGCTCCGAACGATTAGGCCGTATGGACGGATTTTAGGCCGATCGGACTGATTCCCGCAAGGATTGTGCAATGCATTGGTTGCGGTTTGGTCGACCCATGTGCAATCCTGGAGTTGCACAAAGGGGGTTGGTATGGACAGGATCGAACGACAGGTGGACATCGACGCCACCGCGGAACGGGTCTGGGAGCTCGTCTCGCGGCCGGGATGGTTCATCAACGACGGCCGAGTGGTCGACCACCGGATCGAGGAGGTCGAGGAGGGTGTGCACCTCGTGCACGACCCCACGCACGGTGTGTTCCGGGTGCGCACGGAGAAGCTCGATCCGCCACACCACGCCGTGTTCAGCTGGGTCGGCAGGGTGGAGGACGAACAGTCCACGCAGGTGGAGATCCGGATTCGTGAGCGTCCGGGCGGCGTCACGCTCACGGTTGTGGAGAGCGGGTTCGAGGGGTTGGGTCTGGCCGAGGCCGAGCTGCGTCGCCACGTCGCCGGACAGGTCGAGGGCTGGGAGATCGAACTCGCCGCCGCGCGCAGTCTGCTCGATCCGCTGACCGTCGAGCGCACCGTGCACGTGGAGGCCAGCCCTGAGCGGGTGTGGGAGGTCCTGACGACGCCGGAGCACTTCGCGGCCTGGTACGCCTTCGACGGTGCGGACTTCGAGCCACGTGCGGGCGCACCGATGGAACTGCGCTGGGCCGAGCACGGAACGTATCGCGGCCGGGTCGTCGAGGTGGACGCGCCGCGCAGGTTCGCCTACCGGATCGCCATGGAGCCCGGGACCGACCCCGGGGCGGACGACAGCACACTGGTGACCTTCGAGGTCAGGGCCTCGGGGACGGGGAGTCTGCTCACCGTCACCCAGGTGGGGTTCGACGCCCTGGAGGCGCGTTTCGGTGACGCGGCGGACAACGCCGCCGTGGAACTCGAGGGTTGGAACGGCGGACTCACCACCCTCACCGAACACCTCTCCGCCACGCAGGGGAGATGAGGCCGTGGACACCGCACTGCCTCCGGTCTTCGCCGCTCTGGGGGACGACACCCGGTGGAGCATCCTGGTCCGGCTGGGCCGGGAGCCCGCCTCGGCCTCGGAGCTGGCCAGGGAACTGCCCGTCTCCCGGCAGGCGATCGTGAAGCACCTGGAGGTCCTGCGCACCGTCGGGCTGGTGCGCACGAGGCGCAGCGGGCGCTCGGTCCTTCACGAGGTGGAGGGCGCCCGCCTCGACGAGGTGGGGCGGGACCTGCGCGGTATCGCCGCCGCCTGGGACCGCAGGTTGGAGGGGATCAGGTCGATCGCCGAGGATCGGGGCTGAGGGGCTCCTCGGAGCTGGTCCGCTGACCAAGGAAGGAGAGGAGTTCGGGGTCGTCCGAGGTGACGCGGTCCACCTCGGTGCCGCCGTCGCAGGTGAGCATCGACACGGTCACGGTGCTGCCGGTGCGTGCCACCACGCGCCACAGGGCACCGTGCTCCTCCCAACGGAGCAGGGCGGCGACGTGCGGGTTTCCTTCGTCGCTCACTCGGACCCCCCTTTCCCGGGACGTCTGGGCGCCGTCGTCCCAAGGTACGGGAGTCCCGCGCGCCCTCGCGGAAGCCAGGAGGGGTTCCGCCCCTCCCCGGTCCGGGGAGGGGCGGAGCGCCTAGGAAGTGAGCGAGTAGAAGGTCAGCACCGCGGCGTGGTCCGTGGTCCACTCGTTGTCGGCGTGCCCCGGCGCCGGGGCGGGGTCCCCGACGACCAGGTCCTGCGACTCCCGGACCGTGAGATCACCGGCGTGGTAGACGAAGTCGATCCGGTCCTGCGGTTCCACGGGGCCGGTCGAGCCTTCGTGGAACGGGAAGAGCGGTGACCAGGTGAGGCCCGGAGAGCTCACCGGGTCCGGATGGGCCACACGGTAGGAGTCCGTGAACCCGGCCTCCGTCGGCAGCACCGAGGTCGGCCACGGCACGTCCGCGTACCCGCAGTTCTTCTCCCTCAGCTCCTCGGTCCAGTCCAGGTGCGAGGGCGCGTTGAAGTCACCCACGAGCAGTACCGGTACCTCGTCGGCGGCGTCGACCTGGTCGGACATCGCGGCCAGGGTGTCGGTGATCTGCGGGGTACGACCCGACTCCGCCTCACGCTCCAGGACCCGGTCCACGTCCATGCCGTCGAAGCAGAAGTCGTAGGGACCGTAGGGGGTGTACCCCAGGTGCACGTTCCACAGGTTGACCTGGGACTCCTCGCCGTCCAGCGCGATCCGCACGCCGCCGGAGGCGTTGACCTCGCCGTACTCCTCCACGATCGGGTACCGGCTGATCACCCCGAGACTGCCCGACCCCTGCCAGTGGTGCCAGCCCAGGGCCTGCGCCAGCCGGACCGCGTGCGTGCCCTGCGTCTCCTGGAGCCCGACGACGTCGGCACCGCTCTCCAGCAGGAAGCGCACCTGCTTCTCGTGGTAGCCGTTGACCTGCGTGCCGCCGTGCCAGGTGTTGAGACTCATGACGCCCAACTCGTCGACCAGCGGCTCGTTGTGGCGGCGCACGGGGACGGTGACGTCCAGGCGTGCGGAGGAGCCGTCCTCGCCGGTGGCCTCCACCGTCACCATCGCCGAGGAGCGGTCGGGGCGGGAGGCACCCGGCTCACGTCGCGCCGAGGCGCGCGGGGTGCCCGAGAGGGTTCCGTCCGCGGCCACCTCGACCCAGGCGTCCCCGCTCACCTTCGTGAACTCGGCACCCGCCCCCGAGACCAGTCCGCCCAGGCGCGCCTCGTAGGCCTGACCCTGGCGGGCGTTGTGCAGCGTGGCCCCCTCCACCGGGAAAGAGATCGGCCCCTCGTCCGACAGCCGCACCTCGATCGGTTCGGCCAGCCACGCGTAGCCGTCACGTGCCAGGAAGAAGGCGGTGTAGGAGCCGGGTTCCAGGGAGTCTGCGGACAGCCGCACGGTCCCTTCGGCCTCGGGTGCGTACTCCCAGACGAGGGAGGGGGCAACGTACTCCTCCTCCACGGGCCCGCCGCCGGACGAGCGGTAGAGCCCGATCCAGTTGGTGGCGTGCGGGTCGGAAGTGGAGTAGGCGAAGGTGAAGTCCTCACCCTCGGCCAGGGACAGGGTGCCCTGCGGTGCGGCGGACACGGGGAACGCCCCCAGCGCCAGGAGGAGTGCTGTGAGCACCGTCGGGATCAGGAAACGGACACGCATCCGGGGGAAGCCTCTCGTTCGGGGGATTTCCAGACTCAAGCCACCATCCGGTACCCCGGAAACGGGCATGTCCAACATGGGGGTGTCTCGTCTGAAGACCCGGTGAACTCGGACCGGCGTCGAACGCCCGCGGTGTGACTCGAAAGATGTTCACGGCACCGCCGGACATCCGATAGAATCGAACCGTTGCCGCAAGGCACACGGGGCTATGGCGCAGTTGGTAGCGCGCCTCCATGGCATGGAGGAGGTCTGGGGTTCGAATCCCCATAGCTCCACGAGAAACGGGCCGCTGCTCGGGGGACGTCGTCCTCCTCGCCGCGGTCCGTTCCTGTTTCCGGGGGCCCAAGCCCTGCGGATTGCGCTCTCTGGGGCTCACCCACCGCGTCATCCTGCCCGGGTCGTATCGTTGTTTCTCCGAGGGGACGCCCCCCCAAGCCGCCCGGTGCGCGCTCCCGATGAGCTCACGCCCCGGCCGCCCCGGTTCCCGCGCGATCACGACCTCCGAGCGTTCGTTTCCGGAGAACTCGGCCCGTTCCACGGACTGGCCCGCGTGGCCGGGGACGGTGCGCGCTCCCGCCTTCCTAGACTGGGCGGATGGACCACGACTCCGCCGACGAGACCAGCCCGGTCAGCCAGGTGCTGGACAAGATCCGCGAGGAGGTCGCCGGACTCACCGGCGGCCGGGTGGCCGACTACATCCCCGAACTGGCGGGCGTCGACCCTGGACAGTTCGGGATCGCCGCGGTGAGCGCGCACGGCCGCTCCTACTGCGTGGGGGAGTCCGAACTCCCGTTCACCATCCAGTCGATCTCCAAGCCCTTCGTGTACGCGATCGCCGTGGAGCAGCTCGGGCTGGACACGGTGCACGGACATGTCGGCGCCGAACCCAGCGGCGAGCCCTTCAACGCGATCAGCCTCGACGAGCACGGTCGTCCCGAGAACCCGATGATCAACGCCGGGGCCATCGTGACCACCTCCCTGGTGGAGAGCGCGGAGCCCGACAGACGCTTCGACCGCATCCGCTCGGTCCTGTCGTCCTTCGCCGGTCGCGCATTGGACGTGGACGAGGACGTGTTCCGCTCCGAGGCCGAGACCGGGCACCGGAACCGTGCCCTCGGGTACCTGAGCCTGGCCGGTGGTGTGCTGGTGGGTCCGGTCGAGGAGGCGGTCCAGGACTACTTCCGCCAGTGCTCCCTCAGTGTGACCGTGCGCGACCTGGCGGTCATGGCCGCGACCCTGGCGGTCGGCGGGGTCAACCCGGTGACCGAGGAGCGCGTGGTCTCCCAGCGCACCGCGCGACACACCCTCTCGATCATGTCCAGCTGCGGCATGTACGACCACGCGGGGGAGTGGGCGCTGCGGGTCGGTATCCCGGCCAAGAGCGGGGTGAGCGGAGGCATCCTCGCGGCCGCCCCGGGCGCGTTCGGGGTGGGTGTGTTCAGTCCGCCGCTGGACGACGCGGGCAACAGCGTGCGCGGGGTGGCCGCTCTGGAGCGGCTCTCCGACGACTACGACCTGCACATGCTCCAGACTCCCTCGGAGCCGCCCTCGCCGATGCACAGCGTGACCAGGGACGGGAGCCGGCTCGACGTGCGGTTGCGGGGTGAGATCGACTTCCTCGCCGCGGAGCAGGTGGTCTCTCGGCTGGAGGAGGCCATCGACGACGCGCGGGTGACATCGGTGAGCGTGGCCCTGGAGCGGGTGTCCGGGCTGAGCGACGCCGCCAGGTCGTTGCTGGCCGCCGAACTCTCCGAGCTGGCCGACGCCGGAGTCGACGCCACGGTGAGCGACCCCAGGGGTGTCCGCCGGTCCTGAGGAATTCTCTTGCGGTGGGCACGAGGCGCTTGGAAGTCTGTTCCGCATGCAGACCCAACGCCAGGTGCGCGCCGACTTCGACGACCGGACGATCGTGGTCTACCAGGCCTACTCCTCGGCGGTCGCTGACCCCGCGCTGCGGGCCGGTCGGTTCGTTCCGCCGTTCTCCCTCAAGCGGATGACGTGGATCAAACCGTCGTTCCTGTGGCTCATGCACCGGAGCAACTGGGCCCGCAAGCCGGGTCAGGAGCGTGTGCTGGCGGTGCGGATCACCCGTGAGGGATGGGAGGAGGCGCTGGCGGCGGCCGCGCTGACCACCTCGGCGCCGGACGTGGTCGCCGGAGCGGCCGTGCACGTCCAGTGGGACCCGGAGCGCTCGCTGCGCGGTGCGGCGCTCAACCACTACAGCATTCAGGTGGGCGTGGGCCGGGGGCTCATCACCAGCTTCGCCGAGGAGTGGGTCGTGGGGCTGACCGACATCACCGAACGGACGCGCAGGATCTCCGAGGCGGTGCGCTCGGGCCGGGTGGCCAGGGCCCGGCGCCTGCTGCCTCCGGAGCGGGTCTACCCGGTCCCGGGCGGAACCGCGGCGAGGCTCGGGATCGAACGCTAGAGACCGGGACGGGTCTTGACGCGGGGCAGGGGCCGGGCGCATAATCAACATGTTGGTTGATTAACAGAGAGGTTGAATGCACAGATGGCGGACGACCCGCTCAGCCTCACCTTCGCCGCACTGGCGGATCCCACCCGTCGGGCGATCCTCGCCCGGCTCGCGGAGGGCGAGGCCACCGTCAACACCCTGGCGGAACCGTTCGACATCAGCCTCCAAGCGGTCTCCCGACACCTGAAGGTCCTGGAACGGGCCGGGCTCATCACCCGGGGGCGAGACGCCCAGTGGCGCCCCTGCCGTTTGGAGTCAGCGCCGTTGGAGCAGGTCAACGAGTGGGTGGACCGCTACCGGGACCACTGGGAGGGACGCTTCGCCCGCCTGGATGAGGAAATACGAAGGCTACAGAGCAGTACCGGAGGAGAGCAGAGCCATGAGTGACCTCAGGATCGTCGCCGAGCCGGGCCGTCAGGACATCGTGATGACCCGCACCTTCGACGCACGACGCGACGTCGTCTTCCGTGCCATGACCGACCCCGGACTGCTGCCGAAGTGGTGGGGCCTCAAGGACACCGAGACCGTCATCGACCGGTACGACTTCCGCTCCCAGGGGAACTGGCGGATCGTCGAGCGTGACACGGACGGACAGGAGTACGCCTTCCACGGCGTCATCCACGACGTGAGCGCGCCCGAGAGCTACACCCAGACCTTCGAGTTCGAGGGCATGCCCGGGCACGTCCTGATGGAGACCCACCGCCTGGAGGAGGCCGACGGAGGCACGAGGTACACCTCCACCGCCGTCTTCCAGAGCGTGGAGGACCGGGACGGCATGCTCGCCTCCGGAATGGAGACCGGCGCCGGGCAGTCCATGGACCAGCTGGAGGCGCTGGTCCGCTCCCTGGTCTGAACCCGGGGTTCGCCGCCCGGCGGCCGGGCAGGGCCGCGAACCGTGCCTGTGGACGACGCCGAACCTGTCGTCACCGACGGGTACTGTCGATCCGTGGCAGATCTCCCCGACGTTCCCACTCTGCTCGGCGCGGCCGTCAAGGCCCTGGGCGGCAGCAGCCGAGAGGGCCAGCAGACCATGGCAGCCGCCGTCGCCGAGGCGGTCGAAGAACGCGAACACCTGGTGGTCCAGGCCGGTACCGGCACCGGCAAGTCCCTGGCGTACCTGGTGCCCGCGATCAGACACGCGATGGCGACGAAGACCACCGTGGTCGTCTCCACCGCGACCATCGCGCTCCAGAACCAGCTGATCGACCGCGACCTGCCGCGCCTGGCCCGAGCGCTCTCACCGTTGCTGCACCGCGAACCCACGTTCGCGGTACTCAAGGGGCGGCGCAACTACCTGTGCCGCAACCGTATGCAGACCGCCTCGGACGAGGAGGCCGAGGGCAGCGAACTGTTCGATGCCCGCCAGCTCTCGTCACTGGGCCGCCAGGTCGCCCGCGTGCACGAGTGGGCGGAGGAGACCCGCACCGGAGACCGCGACGAACTCGTGCCCGGCGTGAGCGACCTGGCCTGGCGCCAGGTCTCCGTGGGCGGGAACGAGTGCATGGGCGCCCGCGTGTGCTCCTTCGGCCAGGAGTGCTTCGCCGAGTTCGCCCGCGAGGCCACCACCGGGGTGGACGTGGTGGTCACCAACCACGCCATGCTCTCCATCGACATGTCGCAGGGCTACCACATCCTGCCCGAGCACAACACGATCATGATCGACGAGGCGCACGAACTCGTCGACCGCGCCACCTCCGTGGCCACCGGAACCCTCACCGAGCGCAGCGTCACCACCGCCGCCAAGCGCGCCGCCCGCCTGGTCGAACCGGGTATCAGTGAACGGCTCAGCGAGTGCGCGGACGGGCTGGCCCTGATGTTCACCGAGGTGCCCGAGGGGCGGCTGGACCACATCGACGAGGGCCTCGCGGGGGCCGTGGCGGCGGCGCGTGACGCCTCCGCCGCCTGCGTCGCCGCGATCGGCCCCTCCCCGGGCGAGCTCGACCCGGACACCGCCTCCGACCGCCGCCTGGCCCTGGCCGCGCTCGCCGAGGTCCGTGAGGCGGCCGAACGGGTCCTGGAGTCCTTCGAGCCGCCGCTGCGCGACCGCACCGAGATCGTCTGGCTCACCAAGGCCCCCGCGCGCCCGCCGACACTCAACGTCGCCCCGCTCGGCGTGGGCGGTCTGCTCCGGGAGAAGCTCTTCGGCGACCGCACCGTGGTGCTCACCTCCGCCACCCTCACCCTGGGCGGCGACTTCGGCGCCCTGGCCCGCCAGTGGGGGCTGGGCCGCGAGGTCACCCAGGAGGCCGCCGAACGGGCCGCCCGCGACGGAGCCGTGACCGAGTCCGCCCCGTCCCCGGGCGCCCCGGAGGCCGAGACGACGCAGGACGCCGACGAGGACGGTCCGCACCGGGCCGCCGGTGAGCCGCGCTGGCGCGGCCTGGACGTCGGGTCGCCCTTCGACCACGGCCGCAGCGGCATCCTCTACGTCGCCCGCCACCTGCCCAAACCCGGCCGCGACGGACTCTCCGACGCCTACCTCGACGAGATCGCCGAGCTCATCGAGGCCTCCGACGGCCGCGCCCTCGGCCTGTTCTCCTCGATGCGTGCCGCCCAGCAGGCCGCCGACGAACTGCGCGAGCGCCTGGACCAGCCCATCCTGTGCCAGGGCGAGGACTCCACCGGGCAACTGGTCCGCCGCTTCTCCGAGGAGGCGCGCTCCTGCCTGTTCGGCACCCTGTCCCTGTGGCAGGGCGTGGACGTGCCGGGCCCCTCGCTCCAACTGGTGATCGTCGACCGCATCCCCTTCCCGCGCCCCGACGACCCGCTGGCCTCGGCACGCCAGCGCTCCGTCTCCGCGCACGGGGGCAACGGCTTCCTGTCGGTGTCGGCCACCCACGCCGCGCTGCTGCTGGCCCAGGGCACCGGTCGCCTCCTGCGCTCCACCGACGACCGGGGGGTGATCGCCGTCCTGGACCCGAGGCTGGCCACCGCCGGGTACGGGGGGTTCCTGCGGGCTTCCCTGCCGCCCTACTGGGGGACGGCCGACCCCGAGGTCGCCCGTTCGGCCCTGCGACGTCTGGCCGAGAAGGCCGCGGCGGGGCAGGACGAGTCGGCCGCCTGATCGCGCTGACGCTCGCCGCCGCCGGGGGCCGGTCCGGCCGCGCGTGCCGAGCGGGGGGACGGGGTCACACGACGGAGGCCGGGCTCCCCTGGGGTGCCCGGCCGCTGCCGTCGCCGAGATCGAGCCGGGGCCTCGTACCCCGCGCCCTCGCGCTGTCCGTGTTGTTCGGGCGTCCCCGCCGGATCAGCCGCGTGTGCGGTAGCCGAAGAGCCGGACCGCGTACCCGGGGGAGTCGTCCTCCGGCTCCTGGATCTGCCACCGGTCGTCGTGATCGCCCACCAGCAGCTCGTTCCACATCATGTCGATGAGCTTGAGCCGGGACACCACCGACGCCTCGGGGTCGAGCACGATCGAGTAGGCGTGGTCGGTGAGTCGCTGGGTCACCATGCCGACGGACTGGCCGTCCCAGATCGCCGGCACGGGGGCGTGACCGATCTCGACCCCGCACAGCCGGAGCTGCTCGACCTCCTCGTCGAGTGCCTCGGCGGCCAGTGCGCCGTCGAGCCGCAGGGCGTCCTCCAGCTCGTCGCGTTCCTCGTCGGCTCGCAGGTAGGCGTGGTAGGTGCGGTAGCCGCACGGGCGGCACTTGCGCCAGACCACGCAGCGGGCCAGCCCGTACGCGGACTGTGCCTCGCCGACACTCTGGTGGTCGCTCACCTCGCGAACCATGCCGCATTCGCAACACAAGGCAGTGAGATCCTGCTTCATCAGAGTCCCCCCTCCCAGGCGAGTATGCGACGGATGGAGGTCGTTAGGGAACCCGTTCGGCGAGGAAGTCGCGGCAAGGACTCGTCATCAATGCCCAAAATGACCGGCCGACGGGTTTCGGACGTGCTCAGAGGGGGTGTGGACGTGGCCGGTCTCACCTTGGGGCGGTATGCTCCGCCCGCACTGCTCGGGGGTCAGTCGTCCATGGACAGGCCGCGCTTGTTCCGCTCGGTCCAGTCGCGCATGCGCTGCGGATAGCCCACGATCTGTACGTCGTACGCGGGCTTGGCCAGGTTGCTCGCCACCTTGCGGAGCACCTCGGGGGAGCCGCAGCGCCGTCGGATCCACTCCCCGTCCGTGGCGACGGCGACAGCGGTGGCCCGTGTGGCGAAGGTTTCGGGCTCCACGAAGAACTCCACCCCCACCCGGCTCTTGGCGAACTCGATCAGCGCCTTGATGTCCGAATCCTCGGAGGCGCGGTCGAAACGGGCCTTGCCCTTGCGATTGGCCTTGCGGAGTCCGAACCGGTCTCGCCATCCCATCGGCGCTCATGTCTCCCTCGTGCCGCCCTGAGCCAGCCGCTCGCTGGCCGTCTCCGAGTCTATCCGCCGTGATCCAGCCGCACAGGGGCCAGAGCGCCTGAGTGGCAGCGGGTTTGCGCGTTCGCCAGACAGCCCTGTCACCACGCTGCTACGTTCTGTCGCACATGGCACAGGGGGGAGACACCATGACGATGTGGACATGGGTGGGGGAGACCGGACGCCAACTCCGCGCCGCCGGTCAGGACGAACTCGCCGAAGCCGTCGCAGAGCTGCCCGTACTCAGTGAGGCGGGCGACGCGGTCAAGGTGGAGGCGCTGGCCAGGTCGGCGATGCGCACCGCCCGCCGCCTCGTCGCCGAGGCCGCGAAGTCCGACAACCCCGCGCCCACGGCGGTTCCGGCCTCGGTCCCGGGGGTGTTCGGCCCGCCGACCCTGTTCTTCCTGGCGCACTGGCCGCTCGCCGTGCGGGTGGGTGCGCTGGCGGAGGGGCGTCGCGCCCTGGACCAGGCCAAAGCCGTAGTCGAGGACGAGCCCGCACCGAACCAGTACGGGCCGCTGCCGGTCTCCGCCCTGGAGACCCTGGTCCGCTGCCACGCCAACATCGACGCCAAGGGCACCACCGACCAGCGCCGCGAACTCCTCTCCGCCCGGCGCCTGTCCGGTTGGGAGGGCACCCCGGCCTGGCCCGGCTTCACCCTGGCCCGCGTCCACCTGCTCATCGACGAGGGTCAGGCCGACCGCGCCGAGGCCGAACTGCGCCGCTACGACCACACCGCCACCGGTCCGGCCGTGCTCGGCGCTGAGGGTGTCTTCGCCCTGGTCAGGGCATTGCGTCACCAGGACAAGCACACCGACGCCCTGGACGCCCTGGACCGGATGGAGGCCGAGCTCGACCTGGGCGGCAGGGGCGGGGACGGTTCCTCCGCCAACCCGCGTCGCGCCGCCCTGCTGCGGATGATCCGCTTCGAGCGCGCCCGGCTGCTGTCCTGGCTGGCCCGCCTGGGGCTGTGCGACGCTCGCCAGGCCATCGGCCTCCTGCCCACCGTGGAGGAGGCCGAGACCTACCCGAAGCTGCGTTCGGCGTGGGTGGAGGCGGTGGAGAACCTGGTCTGCCAGGGGAGCGTCCGCAACGACTGGCGACTGGGCGTACGCGTGACCACCTGGTCCCGGTACTTCGAGCGGGTGGGGGCGCCCCGCCGGGGCGCCGAACTCGCCCTGTCCGCGTCCCGGTTGGCCAGCGGTCGCGGTGCGCGGTGGGTCGCCGAGTGCTCCGCGCAGCGGGCCGAACGCCTCATCCGGGAACTCGGCGGCGCCGAGGAGATCACCGGTGACCTGACGGAGGTGAGGTCCATGGTGCGGGGGATGGAGGCCATCCTTCCCCTGGCCCCCTCCGGGGGCATCCTGGAGTTCCTCCGTGCGCAGAAGGCCGAGGAGGTCAACCCCGAGCAGCAGGCCGAGCAGGTGAACGTGGCGCTCATGGAGCGGCCGCACGACTCCGCGCTGCTGAGCGCGCTCGGGCAGGTGGGCCGCACCCTGATGCTGTCCGACGTGGCCACCGAACCCCAGTGGCGCCACGTCCGCGAGCAGCCGGGCGACCAGCGCGCCGCCCTGTCGCTGCTGGAGACACTGCTGCATGACAACGACACCGCCGGGGTTCGCGACCTCGTCCGCACGCTGGCCGCCGGCGCGCTGGTCCCGGATCGAGGGTCGCTTCCGGAACAGCCGCTGGTGAGTGGTCGCCGGTCGGTTCCGGACCACCCGGGGGTCGGCGACCCGCGGCAGGTCCCGGACGACGCGCCGGTGTGGGAGGAGCATCCGGCTCCGAGCCGCCCGCAGGCGGTCGAACACCCGTCGGTCCCGGAGTACCCGCCGGTGCGTGAACACCGGCCCGCGTCCGCGCACCCGCAGGTCGGGGACCACCCGCAGGTGCCGGACCATCCGCCCGCCCGGGAGCCGCAGGAGGCCGCGGGGGCGGTGCGGTTCGGGGTCGGAGGCTGATCGCTCCACCCGGGTGCCGACGTCGGCGCCGGGGTCAGTGAGGCAGGAGTGAGCGGCCCGCCGGGTAGGTCAGGGCCGCCGGGGGGAGCTGCGCGGGTCGGCCGCTGGCCAGGACGGTGACCCGCCCCGGTCGGTCGGCGGGGGTGGCCTCGGGGGAGCCCTCACCGGCCCCGTCGGTCGCGCCCATCCTGCGCAGGGTCTGGGCGGCCACGGCGCGGTCCGCGGTGAACAGGTCCGCCCTGCCGGACAGCGCCTTGGAGATCTCCTCGCCGACCAGGTCGTAGTGCGTGCAGCCCAGCACCACACCCCTGACCTCCGGTGGCGTCAGCGAGGCCGCGTACGCGACCGCGTCACTGATCAGGGCGGGATCGGCGGACTCCACCGCCTCCGCCAGGCCCTTGCAGGCGACCTGGGTCACGGCCACGTCCCGGGCGAAGGTCTCCACGAGCCGCTTCTGATAGGCGCTGCTGGTGGTGGCCTCGGTGGACCACACCGCGATGGGCGTGCCGGCGGCCGCCGCCGGTTTGATGGCCGGGACGGTCCCGATCACCGGGATGTCCGGCTCCAGCTCCGTGCGCAGTCGGTTCAGCCCGTGCACCGACGCCGTGTTGCACGGCACCACCACCGCGTCCAGGGAACCCGCCGCGTCCAGGGCGGCACGGGCACCGGCCACGGCCCGGTCGATCACCTGTTCCGGGGTACGACGGCCCCACGGCATGTGGTCCGGGTCCATGGACAGGTAGAGGTCCGCGTCGGGCCGGGCGGCGTGCAGGGCGGCGGCCGTGGACAACATGCCGATACCGGAGTCAACGAGAGCGATGCGCATGGAACCGCATCCTATGCGGCCCCCGCCGTAACCCTCATATCACCGCAGGTAAGGGCGGAACCGAGGGGTTCGGACGCCGCGAAGGCCCCCGTTCCCGCCTTCGGTGGCTTCTTCGTCCGTGCCCGAGAGTGGGTAAGACACGTACCGAAATGGGGTGGCCGTGGACCGATACCGATAGGTAGAACTGAGGGGATCGGCCTGCCGAGGCATGCCACCACCGGTCCTGGCCGACCCAAGCTGTGCGCCGTCAACAGTTCAGGGGAACCCGGTATGACTCCGAAACAGCCCGGTACGACCTCCAACTCCGGCCCCCGGTCCCCACGGGGGCCGTCGGCCGGTACGGGGCTGGCGGAACACGTCGCGGCGGTCCAGCGGCTGCGGCGCGACTACCGGGCCCTTCCCGAGGGCGCCCCGGTCCGGCTGGCCAAACCGACCTCCAACCTGTTCCGGTTCCGCGAGGAGTCCTCCGCCCCGGCGCTGGACGTCTCGGCCTTCTCCGGGGTCATCTCCATCGACCCCGTCGAGCGCCTGGCCGACGTCGGCGGCATGACCACCTACGAGGAGCTGGTCGCCGCGACCCTCCCGCACGGGCTCATGCCCACGGTCGTGCCGCAGCTGCGCACCATCACCCTGGGCGGGGCCGTCACCGGACTCGGGATCGAGTCCTCCTCCTTTCGCAACGGCCTCCCGCACGAGTCGGTCCAGGAGATGGAGATCCTCACCGGCTCCGGGGAGGTCGTCACCGCCACCCGGGACAACGCGCACAGCGACCTGTTCCACGGCTTCCCCAACTCCTACGGCACGCTCGGGTACGCCCTGCGCCTGCGGGTGGAACTCGACCCTGTGTCCCCCTACGTGCACCTGCGCCACCTGCGGTTCCACGACTCCTCGGCAGCGATGGACGCCCTCGCCCGGATCTGCTCCGACGCGGCCCACGAGGGGTCGCCCGTGGACTTCGTGGACGGGGTGGTGTTCGGCCCCGACGAGCTGTACCTGACGTTGGCCCGGTTCACCGACCACGCCCCCTGGGCCAGCGACTACACGGGCAACGACGTCTACTACCGCTCGATCCCGCGCTACGCCGACCGGGAGGGCGGTTCCACAGGCCCCGGCGACTACCTCACCGTGCACGACTACCTGTGGCGCTGGGACACCGACTGGTTCTGGTGCTCCCGGGCCTTCGGTACCCAGAACCGGTTCGTGCGCCCGTTCTGGCCGCGCTCCCTCAAACGCTCCGACGTCTACCGCAGGCTGGTGGCCTGGGACCGGCGCACCGACTTCTCCCGGCTCCTGAACCACTACCGGGGCCGCCCGCAACAGGAGCCCCTTATCCAGGACATCGAGGTCGGAGTGGAGCACGGGGCCGAGTTCCTGGACTTCTACCACGCGGAGATCGGCATGACCCCCATGTGGTTGTGCCCGCTCCGGCTCCGCGAGCCCCGCCGCGCCGGGCTCGCCGACGACGAGCACGTCTGGCCGCTCTACCCCCTGGAGAACGACCGCCTCTACGTGAACTTCGGGTTCTGGGGTCTGGTCGACACCGAACCCGGCCAGCGCCGCGCGCACCACAACCGCAGGGTCGAGGAGGAGGTCACCCGGTTGGGCGGCCACAAGTCCCTGTACTCGGACTCCTTCTACTCGGAGGACGACTTCTGGGCGCTCTACAACGGCGCCGACTACGCGGGCCTCAAGGAGACCTACGACCCCCAGGGCCGGCTCCTTGACCTGTACGCCAAGTGCGTACGCAACGGCTGAGTAGCCCATCGCCGAGCAGTCGACAGCACCGCCGGGCGGCGACCTGTGGGCAGGGGCCGCGTACGGGAGGGAAAAAGGACATGAGCATGCGGCTTGCAGAGATCTTCGAGCGTGTCGTCGGACCCGACGCGCCCATCCGGTTCACCGCCTACGACGGCAGCTCCGCGGGGGACCCCGACAGCGAGGTCACGGTCAACGTACGGACCCCGGTGGCCGTCAACTACCTGGCCCAGTCGCCCAACGCCGTGGGCCTGACCCGGGCCTACGTCTCCGGCCACCTGGAGCTGGAGGGCGACATGTACACGGCGCTCAGACACATGGCGGACTTCACCTTCGCCGAGGGCGTCAACGTGACCGCCCGCGACCTCCTCGCCATCGTGGGATCGGTGGGCTGGGTGAAGTTCGTGAACCGGGTGGCGCCGCCGCCCCAGGAGATGCGTCAGGGAACCCTGCTGGGGCGGGGGATGCGGCACTCCAAGCAGCGCGACGCCGAGGTGATCCACCACCACTACGACGTCTCCAACGAGTTCTACGAGATGGTCCTCGGGCCGTCGATGACCTACACCTGCGCGGTCTTCGACGAGGAGGACGGTGCCCTGGACCGGGTGGGCTCCTTCGACGGCGCCCTGGAGAGCGCCCAGTTCCGCAAGTACGACCTGGTCTCGCGCAAGCTGGGCCTGGAGAAGGGCATGCGGCTGCTCGACGTGGGCTGCGGATGGGGTGGCATGGTGCGCCACGCCGCGCGTGAGCACGGGGTCAAGGCGGTCGGCGTGACCCTGTCCAAGGAACAGGCGGAGTGGGGCGCGAAGAGGATCGCCCAGGAGGGGCTGACCGAGCTCGCCGAGATCCGCCACATGGACTACCGGGACGTGCCGGACGGCAGCTTCGACCGGATCAGCTCCATCGGGCTGACCGAGCACATCGGGTCCAGGAACCTGGACCCCTACTTCGCCTCGCTCAACGCGAAGCTGGTGCCGGGCGGGCGACTGCTCAACCACTGCATCACCCGTCCCCGCAACAACCTCAAGCCCATGAACACCAAGGGTGTCATCAACAAGTACGTCTTCCCCGACGGCGAGCTGGAGGGCCCCGCCCAGATCCAGACCGCGATGAACGACGCGGGCTTCGAGATCCGCCACCAGGAGAACCTGCGCGAGCACTACGCCCTGACTCTGCGCCACTGGGGCGCCAACCTCGAACGCGACTGGGAGAAGGCCGTCGCCGAGGTGGGGGAGGGCACCGCGCGCGTGTGGCGTCTCTACATGGCCGGGTGCGTGCTGGGCTTCGAGCGGGACGTGGTGCAGCTCCACCAGATCCTGGGAGTGAAGCTGGACGGAACCGACGCTCACCTGCCCCTGCGCCCGGACTACTGACGCCAACGGACGGCTGCCCGATCGACCGACCAGCACCGCGACGGGCGCTTCACGGCGGCTGTCACACACGGGGGTGTTCGCGTTGCGCGGACACCCCCGCGCCCGGCCCCGGCCTGCGCCGCGCAACGACGTCGAGGCGGCATCATGGAGCCATCAGATCCAGCATGAAGGGACCCACCCCGTGTCCTCCGACGACAACGCGCACCAGAGCGACCCGACACCCGAGCACGACCTGCCGGACCATGTCAGGGAGACCGCGATCGAGCTGATCAGCGCCTACGTGGACCACAACAGTGAGGAACTGGACCGGGTCATCCCCCGGGCGGTGGACCACGTCGACGACGTCCAGTCCGAGCTCAGGGTGATCGCGGCCTTCCTCGGACGCCGCGTCCAGGAGACCGGCGTGGTGTGGAAGCCCGCCGACTCGCGCGAGGCCGTGGCCCGCACCGTGGCGGAGATGCTGCCGCCTGAGCTGGAGTTCGCCGTCTCCACCGCGTGGGAGGCCCACTCGATCGGTGAGGAGGAGACCGCCGAGCGCCTCGCCCAAGGCGACCGCATGGTGTTCGTGCACATGCTCGCCGCCTTCTGCGCCGCCATCGGACTCGCCGTCTACAAGCGCGCCGAACTCGTGTCGACCCTGCGCCAGGTGACCGGACTGAGCGACTGACCGCGCCTGTCGGGCCGCTCGCGATCCCCGGCCGGAACCGCTCGCCTAACAGGTCAGACACAAGTGGCAGTGGTTTACTTCACAAGTCGTCCTTCTTTACGTAGGTTTCCTACCAACCCTCACGGGACCCTCGAAAGGAACGGGAGGCGAGCCGATGGCCCGCAGACGAGCACACAAGTACGTCACCCTCCCCGCGGCCACACTGACGCTGGCGCTTGCGGCGACAGCCTGTGGCGGCGGTGGTGGCGGCGGCGGAGCCACCGACGCCCTCCAGGTGTGGATCATGGAGGGCACCAACCCGGACGCCAGCGCCTTCTTCGACGCGGTCAACGAGGCCTACACCGAGCAGACCGGGATCGACGTCCAGGTCGAGTTCGTGCCCTGGGCTGACGCCCAGAACAAGATCTCCACGGCCATCGCGGGCGGGACGGTTCCCGATGTCGTCGAGCTGGGCACCACCTTCACCCCGGAGTTCGCGGACGCGGGCGCCCTGCACGACCTCTCCGGGTACATCGACGACCCCTCCCGGTTCCAGGAGGAGATGTACTCCATGGGCGTCGTCGACGACGCCGCCTACGGGGTGCCCTGGTACGCGTCGATCCGCTCGATCATCTACCGCAAGGACATCTTCGAGGAGCACGGCCACGAGGTGCCGACCTCCTGGGAGGAACTGCGCGAGACCGCGACCGACCTCGCCGAGGCCGAGGACGGCATGATCGGCTTCCCGGTGCCCGGCCAGGCGCAGTACTCGGTCATGCCGTGGGTCTGGGGCGGCGGAGGTGAGGTCGCGGTCCAGGAGGACGACGGCACCTGGACCTCCACCATCAACTCCCCGGAGGGGCGAGCCGGGGTCGAGTTCTTCACCAACCTCTCCCTGGAGGACGGCCTGTCCACCACGGGCGCGGTCAACTGGAACGAGATCGACGTCATGGAGTCCCTCGCCGACGAGGACGCCATCATGGCGATCTCCAACAGCTCCAACCCGAAGGCCATCATCGAGTCCAACCCGGACCTCGAGGGCAAGCTCGGCGCGTTCGTGCTGCCCGGCCAGGAGGACGGGTACACGGACTCCTTCGCCGGCGGCTCCCTGCTGTCGGTGTTCGAGGGCACCGGCAACGAGGAGGCCGGCTGGGAGTACGTCGACCTCCTCACCCAGGGCGAGTTCTTCGACCGCTGGGGCGAGGAGAGCGGCTTCTTCCCGGCCGGGGTGGCGGAGATCGAGGCCTACGCCGACTCCGGTGACCCGCTGGTCGAGCCGTTCGCCGTCCAGCTGCTGGAGGCGGGCAAGAGCACCCCGGCCGTCCCCGCCTGGTCGCAGGTCGAGGCCGAGGGGATCATCGTCGGCATGCAGCAGGACATCCTCAACGGCGAAGCGACCGTGGAGGAGGCCACCGACCGCGCCGCCGAGTCCATCGAGACCATCCTCAACGAGGGAAACTAGTTGCGACCCGCCACACCGGTCCGGCCGCCCAGGAGCGGCCGACGCGCGCCGCTCCTGGGAATGCGGGGGCGGCGCGCCCTCCTGCCCTGGGCGCTCCTGGTACCCCCACTCGGGGTCATCGGCGTCCTGCTGCTGTTCCCCATCGGCCGGATCGTGTGGCTGTCCTTCCGGGACTTCAAGCTGCGCAACCTGGTCTCGGGGGAGTCGGACTTCGTCGGCCTGGGCAACTTCGTCACGCTGCTGACCGACCCGTACCTGTGGCGCGTCGTCCTGGTCAACACGGTCGTGTTCGCCGTGGTCGCCGTGGTCACGACGGTGGTCCTGGGCACGCTCGTCGCCCTGCTGCTGGCCAACCTGAAGCCCGTCACACGGGTCATCGTGGTCTCCTGCGTGATGGTGGCCTGGGCCATGCCCGCCGTCAGCGGCACCTACGTGTGGATCTGGATCTTCGACGTGGACCAGGGGGTCGTGGCGCAGGCCCTGAAGTCCCTGGGCCTGATCGAGCCCTCCGGATACAACTGGTTCGCCAACCGCTTCTGGTTCTACGCGATCGTGACGCTCAACATCGTGCACAGCGGCTTCCCGTTCGTCGCCGTCACGGTCCTGGCCGGGCTGCTCACGGTCCCCAAGGAACTGCACGAGGCGGCCCGGATCGACGGAGCCGGCGCGTGGAAGCGCTTCTGGCACGTCACCTTCCCGACGCTGCGCCCGGTGTTCGCCGTGGTGACGGTCCTGTCCACCATCTGGGACTTCAAGGTGTTCGCGCAGATCTACCTGATGCCCGGCGGTGACGTCGGCGGCTCCCAGATGCTCAACCTGGGCGTGTGGGCGTACGTGCGGTCCTTCGGGCAGAACGACTTCGGTATGGGCTCGGCCATCGCGGCCCTGCTCACGCTGCTCCTGCTGGGGATCACGGTCGTCTACCTGCGCGCGCTGTTCCGGGAGGACGAGATCAGATGACCCTCACCGCACGCCGTCAGCACCCCGTCCCCACGAGGAGGTCCGATGGACACGCACACCGCTGACACTTCCTCCGAGTGGGAGGCACGGGTACGGGCCTCCCGGCGCCGGGGCGGAGCGCTCCGCCTCTGGCGCGTGGTCGGCAAGGCCGCCGGGGTGAGCGTGCTGCTGCTCTTCACCCTGTTCCCCGTGTACTTCATGCTGATGAGCGCGTTCTCGGACAGCTCGACCTCCGGGACCGGGGCGCTGCTGCCCACCTCGTTCACGCTCGACAACTTCGTCTACGTCATGACCGAGGGCAACTTCGGCACGTACCTGCGCAACTCGCTGACCGTCGCCGGGATCACCGTCGCCTTCGCCTGCGTGCTGTCGATGCTCGCGGCCGTGGCGGTGGCGCGCTTCCGCTTCCGGTTCCGCACGGCCGTGCTCGTGATGATCCTCATCGTGCAGATGGTGCCCCTGGAGGCGCTGGTCATCCCGCTGTTCATCCAGGTGCGCGACCTCCAGATGCTCAACACGGTGATCGGCCTGAGCATCGTCTACGTGGCGCTTTCGCTGCCCCTGGCGGTCTGGATGATGCGCGGCTTCGTCGCGGCCGTCCCCAAGGAGGTGGAGGAGGCCGCCTACATCGACGGCGCCACCTGGCCCCAGATGTTCTGGAAGGTGCTGTTCCCGCTCGTGGCCCCCGGCCTGGTGGCCACGGCGATCTTCTCCTTCATCGTCGCCTGGAACGAGTTCGTGCTGGCGTTCACCTTCATGACGCAGAGCTCGAACTACACGGTGGCGGTGGGTCTGCGCCAGTTCTTCGGGCAGTACGCCAACGACTGGGGGCACGTCATGGCGGCCTCCACGATCATCACCATCCCTGTGATGGTGTTCTTCGTCCTCGTGCAGCGCTGGATGGTCTCCGGGCTCGTCCAGGGAGCCGTCAAGGGGTAGCCCGGGGTCCACTTCGGAGGGCGGTCGGCCGGTGTCCCGCTGCCCCGGAAGGGGCGTGGAACACGGGGTGGTCCGTGTGGTCTCCCTCTGGGCTCCGCACGCCTGACGGCCTCTCGTCCCGTGGCCGCCCCGGCGGGGGGGGGCGGGC